>NZ_ADKM02000075.1 GCF_000178155.2 Hominimerdicola alba 8 | reverse complement strand
AAAAAAACGTCTCTCTTCGGAGGGACGTTTTTTTGATTACAGCAGTATAGTACCATAAGCGTAGAACACATAGTCGTACATAATTATCCGTAATTTTTTTCGGATAAGATTGATTTTTCCTAGTGTATGTGATATAATACAATTGTTATATAGGGAGTCATTTAGTTAGGAGGATTTTATATGATTACTTTCTTTTCTGTAAAGAATTTTCGCCAGTTTAAGGATGAATTAGTATTTGATTTTTCCAGTATCAGAGATTATTAGTTTAATACAGAATGCGTAAAGGATCATCTAAATGAAAAATCCGACTGTAACTTCGATATGAAAATATTAAAGATGCCTCGACAGTTTGGGGCAAAGTTGGATATTCTGTTTGTGGCTATCATTTTTGCCCTGAATGTGATTATTGCCTATTGCCCTGAAAGAGAATAGGAAGGATGGTCGAAAGATAGATACCAGCGACCACCACCAAAAGCCCCCACAGTAAATTGCACTAAATTTTGATTTAGTGCAATTTCGTTTATACTTTCCCATTCTAAAAATTCGGAGTTTCTTTTTGCATCTCTTATTGCATATTATTACCGATCATCTTTTTTGTCTTGCGATACTCATTTGGTGATACTCCGTTTTTCTTTTTAAATTGGCGTATAAAGTGGCTGGTGTTGGGGTATCCGCAGCGTTCCGCGATTTCTGAAACAGATAACTCGGTATGTATCAGATAGGATTCAGCGCTTTCCATTCTCGCTGCAATGATGTCTTCTTTGCAGCTTATTCCGAATAATTCCTTATAGATCCGCTGAAAATGGCTTTTGCTGATACCAAGACTTCTTGTGATCGATCCTACGTTCCATTCATTTTGCGGCGAACCAAATATGCTCTCACGCAAAGTAGTGAATGTATCTCTGTAACTGAAAACGCCTGCCTGCATAGTAAGCATTTTTCCTTTGATATTCTTAACAGCTGTATCCATTATCCCCGATATACTGAATATATCAGCGGGTGAGATCTTTTCAGTCACAAAGACTATGTTTTCGGGTTCGATCACTACCGAACCTTTATATATATCATCAGTTTTGTCTGCAATATCTCCTGCCCAGTCACGATCAATAGCATTTGGTTTTGTATCACTGCTTACAATGGCGATCAGATCATCCTCGATACTTGCCAGCAGCATTTCTTCGGACGAAGCGATCCTGAGGGCATTGACGATAGCCTGAATAGGCGGAACAGGATATTTTTTCTTTTCATTTTTTATGTACGAAATTATCGTAAGAGTATGGACTGTTTCACTGTCATCTATTATGATCTGTGTGAGCCGCCCTATCAGACCGCGTTTGTTGTATATGCCGAGTATGGGGGCGTATTCCGAAATAGCATCTATCTGCTGATCGACATATGTTTTGTACATTTTATTCTGTACTATATTCAAGCCGCTGCTTACCGAGTCGCACCAATTCATCAGATAATCGTCGAGAATTATCTCAGCTGCATTTTTATAACTTAAGCATATATATCCAAATATCTGCCCCTTGTAGTGCAGCGAGGTCGCAACTGTCAGCTGAGGGCTGTGCGGCTGACTGAAAAAAGGCAGCAGTTCTGATGTAGAAAAAAACTGAAAAGGGATATTATAACAGTTATCTCTTATTTCAAGTCCAAGAAGCATATTTGACGACAACCCGCCTCGCCTGTAAAGAGCGGGATTTTGAAAATTTCTTTGCCAATCTTCACACAAACATATTTCCGCTCTGGTGAATCCCGGGATCATAAAAATACAATTTCCTGCTGTACGCATTACATCATCAGGGGTACTGCATTCCGAAACTTTACTGAGAATGTCTGCACAGCTGCCCAAGCGATAGCTTTGCTTTATCCGATAATATGTGCCTGCATAATCGCGTATCTTAGAGAGCGCTTTGCTTTGGTCGATACTGCTCTTATCCGTACAGCCACAGCTTTCCCCGATCACAAGTGAAAAATAATTTTTTGGTGTTTCCATGACTTCATTGCCCATGAGCTTTAGCAAAAGTTCGGCTGAATGTCTTCCGCAGTATCTTGCCTGACCTGCAACAGTCGTGATAGATACATACTCCGTCAAAGATATGAGATCGCCGTCACAGCCTGTGATCTTGATATCATCAGGTACACGGATACCATGTGATCTCAGTGTCCTGCAAAGTTCAACCGCCATGATATCACTAGCACAAACAACTCCGTCAGGCATCGGCAGCTTCCCTTCTGCAAGCTGAATACCTATTTCATGGGGGATATCACTCCAGTATTCACCATAGAAGATACAACTTTCGTCATATGGCAGACCTGCCTTATCCATTGCATTACGGAAGCCTGAGATACGCTGCTCCGATTTTTCATCGCCTTTATGACCGCCGATACAATAGAGCGTGCGGCAGCCATGTTTCTGTATAAGATGTTCGGCAGACATGTACAGAAGTTCACTTTCAGGCATGGATATCACAGGAAATTCACTCTGCTGATAGCCTATGACCACACACGGCTTTCCGTTCTTTCGCAGCATATCAAAAATACGGCTTCGCAGTCTTTCACTGCAAAACAGATCTGCTGAAAAAATAAAACCGTCAAAGTCTGATGAAACGATCAGATCATAAATGTTTATCAGTCCCCTGTTGTAATCCTCATCGACCATATCATTCATGAAGTTGATGATGCCTGACAGCAGAATAGTATCATAGCCATAACGTGCGACTGTTTTATGAATGACCTCTACCAATTCGACATCAAGATTATTTATCAGGTGCGGAACGATCAGACCTATTCGTCCTACAGCTTTCACAGCGACCACCTCCCTCTTATTATGATTATACATATTTAATTTAACGATGTCAATATTTATGTACATAAAAAAGTCTTATAGCGATCCAACTATTTAAATTCACAAAATCCAGTCGCAAAAGCTAGGATCTATGGATTTTGTGACTGGATTTTGTCTGAATTTTAAGGCGGATTGCTATAGCATATAGAAATGCAAGTATAGTCATAACTGCAAGAGTAAGAATACACAAAAATCAAGCTGATGTTTTGTCAAAATTGATAACTAAAATTTACGCATGGTGCAAAACGCATATTATTTGGTGCGAAAAATCATTTCATTTTTGATAATAATGTTATATAATGAACATGGTAAAGGTTCCAAATGTATATACAAGGAGGTCATTTGTATGAAACGTATTATTTCAGCTGCGCTGATCGCTGCAATGGCAGCAGGTACACTTTCGCAGTTCCCGATCAAGGCAGCAGCGGCAGGAAAAGTCTATGAATTGGAAAATGGAACTATCTATGATGCAGGCGAGAATGCGACCAAAGTCGTAACGATGACAGGCGCAAGCAGCGGAAAAGCGATCGACCTGAAAGACTCAGGCGACTCAGTTACCATCTCAGTCAATGCTGCGAGCGCAGGCATGTACAAGACGACACTGCGTTACAGTCAGCCATACGATAAAGGCGGCAAATACCAGAATCTTCTCGTTAACGGCACGAATATCGGACAGATATTGTGTGATTACACAGAAAAGAACTCTTTTGCAGAAGTCAGCACATCTGCTTACCTGAAAAAGGGAGAAAATCAGATCACCATTCAGGGGTCATGGGGCTGGACATATCTTGACAATCTGACAATAGAGGAGAGCGGCACTTCTAACGGAAATATCAGTACATCACTCTCAAATCCCAATGCTTCCGCGCAGGCAAAGTCACTTTACAGTTTCTTGTGTGATACCTACGGAGATCATATTATTTCGGGTCAGCAGGAGTCCACATGGATGGGCAGTGAGAACTATGAAATGGACATCATCAAGAGGGCAAGCGGAAGGTATCCTGCACTTCGCGGACTTGATTATATGGGCGATGATTTTTCAGGCTGTAACCGCCGCGCAAAAGCATGGTATGAAAAAGGCGGCATCGTTACGATATGCTGGCATTGCGGAAGTGATTTCAGCGGAAGTCACTCAGAGGCATTAGCAGATGACCTTGATTGGAACAAGGCACTTACTCCGGGAACAAATGAGTACAATAAACTCGTCGCAGGTATGGACAAGGGTGCTAAAGCACTTCTGGAATTGAAAGAAGCAGGTATACCTGTTATCTGGCGTCCTTTCCACGAATTTGACGGTAAGTGGTTCTGGTGGGGCAAAGGCGGAGCCGAAAACTTCAAAAAACTCTGGAAACTTATGTACGACCGCTATACTAATGTATGGGGGCTTGACAATCTGATCTGGAATCTCGGTTATTGCGGCGATGTCAACAGCGGCTGGTATCCCGGTGATGCTTATGTTGATATTATCGGGGCTGATACTTACGTGGATAACACCGATCCGCTTGTTGCTATGTATCACAAAACAGCACAGGTCGCCAATAAACCTGTCTGCCTGCACGAGAACGGTCCTATCCCCGATCCCGATAAGCTCTCAGCCGAAGATTCTGACTGGCTGTGGTTTATGACATGGCACACATCGTTTATCGACAGTAATAATATCAATACTGCTGAGTATGTTAAACATGTATATAACAGCGATTATGTGCTGACGCTTGATGAACTGCCCGATGTATACCATTATACGTCGGCTAATAACACCAATGATCAGCCGCAGCTGCCTGATACACCTGTTGTGTACTCCTCAGGACACCCTAACAGCATCATCAGCCGCAATGTTCCGTCATATTCAAGTTCAGGCAGAGCCTCTGACGGAAACGACAACTACTATTATACCGAATGGTCTGGAAATGCACCTGCTTATCTTGCTTATGATCTTTCTTCTGTTCCCCAGTCCCAGAGAAAACAGGTGCTCGCGGCGTGGTACAATATCGGCACTTATGATAACATCGGACAATATGTCAATAAAAGCAACGAACCTGTAAACTATACGATCGAACTTAATAAGGCACCGGGCGGGTCTTATCCCAACGATGGTTGGGTGACTGCCGCAGAGGTCAAGAACAACCATTACAGTTCACGCCAGCATTATATCGATATGCAAGGCTACAACTGGATCAGACTGAATGTAACAAGTTCGGACGGCGGAAGTGTAAAACTGAATTTTGATGTGCACGATGCTTCTGACGGAGTATCTGACAGCTGGATATTCTTTGGCGACTCTATCACAGCGGGAAGTATGGTCAACTGTTATGGCACGAGTTTTGCTGAGTTTATGAACCGTATCGACTCAAAATATTATCCCGTTCAGCAGAATGGCGGTATCGGCGGTACTTTAAGTTCTGACGGCAGAAATGCGATAGATGGCTGGCTCAGTGACAATCCTGCAAAATTTGTCAGCATAGCTTATGGTACGAATGATGCGTGGGGCAATCCCAACAATGCGCAGAGGTATTATGAAAATGTAAAGTACATGATCGATGCTGTTATTGCAGCAGGAAAAACTCCTGTACTGCCAAAGATACCGTATGCAACAAATCAGGATGTCGGTGCAAACACAGGCTACTATAATGCAATGATCGATAAACTCTACAGAGAATATGGCGATAAGCTGGTTCACGGTCCTGATTTTGATACATTTTTCAGAGAAAACACTCAGTATCTCAGTGGTGACGGTGTACACCCAAGTTCTGATGGCTATGAAGCAATGAGAAAACTCTGGGCAGAAACCATGTATGCCAATGTATACAAAAATTCTCAGCCTTCTGCCAAGACCTATCCCGAGTCTATCCGTGTAAGCTACAGTTCTCAGTATCATCAGATCAGATTTACATGGGATGCAGTGGAGAACGCTCAGAACTACGGTATTGCTGTGTATCTTGCAGGCAAGTGGAGAATACAGACACAGACTATCTCTTCTTCTGCTCTTTCCTACACAACACCTAAGAACCTGACTCCCGGCAAGACCTATAAAGTCGCTGTAGCTGCTAAAGTAAATGGCACATGGGATGTTGCCAACGCTATCAAGAACGCTGTTACAGTTACAGTCAAATGACATGATTTCTAAGCCAAAACAAAATATACAAAACGACAGTTTTCCTTTGGTAAACTGTCGTTTTGTGCAAATATGACTATTTTGATGACACACCTGTAAACATAGTTCAGCGCAGGCAAAAAACTATTTCAGAGTTTAAGATCATTACATCGGCTGTAAAATGTATTGCCAGATCCGATAAATTGCGCTATAATGTTTATAAGATCCCAGTATTCAGAAAGATCACGATGAAGGGGGGAATATTCAAATGGCGATAGGACGTATTGCTGTTATGATCTCAGAGATCTTTGATCCTCTTGATTACGAACTGCTAAACGGCATTCATACAAAGGCGAGTTCGCTCGGCTATGACACGATATGTCTGACAGGTATCAGAGATGTGCGGCTCTCAACAAATAACAAAGTCGTTTCAGATAAAATGGATAATGTATATACCCTGATCCGTTCGGCAAGATTTGACGGGATCATATTTATAGCTGAGAGTTTTTACAACGCTTATACAGAGCAAACGATCTTCTCGATGCTTAGTCAGATCTCTGTGCCTTGTGTTGTTCTTGGAAGAAACAAGGACGGTTTTCACACGATACCTTCCGACCAGCGCTCGGTAATACGACGGCTTACAGAACATTTGATAGTGCAGCATAATTGCAGGCATTTTGCATTTGTAAGCGGATTTAAGGGAGAATTCAATTCAGAAGAACGCTATGCCGGATTTCTGGAAGCATTGTCAGATGCAGGGCTTGACTTTTGTGAGGAAAAAGATCTTTACTTCGGAGAATTCTGGAAACAGCCCGCAGAGCAGATCGGTAAAGAGATCGCTGCCCGCAAAGAAAATATGCCTGATGCGATCGTGTGTGCCAGCGATCTGATGGCTATATATCTGAGTGAGGGACTTATGTCTTCAGGCGTCAGCGTGCCTGAAGATGTAAAGATCACGGGTTATGATGGCGAGTGGTATGCTGTTCTGCATACACCTTCGATCACTACAGCGTCATGCTGCAAATATGATGAAGGTCAGCGCGCTGTGACAGAATTGTATCATTATATGACAGGAAAGGTTTCTTATGAAGATGATATTGCCTGCAAGATCTGTTTCGGTACAAGCTGCGGCTGTAAGCCGGATATGAAATATTCAAGCAGAACAGTCACGAAAAGAAACTGGATAGAGCGGGAACTGCTCAATATCATAGACAAACATCTGACAAGCGGACGGTATCTGAACAATGATATCTACGATCATGTCAGCAGAGCAGATACATTTGACAGTCTGATACAAAGGATACATGACAGCGCAGAATCATTGCAGGGCTGGTACAGGATAGCCATATGTCTATGCAGTGATTGGAGATTTGATTTTGATAGACCCGAAATTTACAGGAGAGAAGGATTTTCTGATACGATGCAGCTTGTCATAGATAATAACAGATATGCACCGAATATTGGATCTCAAAGTTTTCCAATAACACATCTTCTCCCGATGCTTGAGCAGGAGCATTCTCCTGTCCTTGTTACCATATCTGCACTCAATAACGGAGAGCAGATATTGGGTTATACGGCATTTTACTATAGTGATGTTGACAGTATCAATTACGATGCGCAGTTTATGAACTGGAACAACACAGCTGCAAGCGGTTTTCGTCTGATACAGCAGAAACTCTATCAGGAATACAAGCAAAGAAAGAATATCGCCTTTTCAACCATCGATCCTACCACAGGATTTTACAACCAGCGAGGCTTTTTTGAATTGCTTTCTTCAAGGAATGAGAGCGAATGTATCTTCTGGCTGTTTGGGATATATGAAGATAACGATATGCTGATTGCGCAGAATGATTATCACTTTTTTTCAACTACACTCAGGCTTTCGTCTGACCCCGATGAAGATATTGCCGCTTTAGGAAACCATCTGTTTGCTGTTGTGTTCAAAAAGAGCGGGATATCCGCAGTATCGTGGGCATTTCAGCGAATGCTCCGCTGCATGCGTGAAGCTGAACGACTTCAACCATTAGATCATCACAGCAGATTTCCGTGTGTGCTGTCGATCAGCGCTTTGCTTGACGGAACAGCTGAACAAAAGCAGCAGAAAGCCGCAGAATTGGCTGAAGCAGCAAGACAACGGTTGTGTTCGGGAAATCAAGATACTTTGAGATCGGATCTTTTATGGCTAAAGATACGAATATGGCTTCATCCGGAAGCCGATCTTTCAGTGGAAGATATGTCAAGGGAACTCCATATCAGCCCGACATATTTACATCGCATTTACAAGAAAGAATTCGGAATAAGTGCAAAAGAAGATGTGATCCTTGCGCGCATCGAAAAAGCCAAACAATTGTTACTGTCATCAGGGTTTTCTGTTAATGAGATCGCTGAACAATGCGGTTATCATGAACCAAGCCACTTTATGCGGCAGTTTCGTGACAGAGTGGGAATGACTGCAATGGGATACAGAAAAACCAATTCAAAATAATAAGTATGCCGCCGCTTGATGTATGGCTGAAAATAAATTAAGGGAACTGATGCGTAATTTACATCAGTTCCCTTTTTAATTCTGTTGTTATCTTACAGTAACTGTTACCGCGTGCTTGATAGCTTCCGCAGCGCCCCATACGCCGTTTACCTTTGCGGCGATAGCGACCTTGTAGGTCTTGCCTGCTGTGAGGTTCTTCGGGGTGGTATAGCTTGTGGCTGAACCCGCGATGCTCTGGGTCTGTATCCTCCACTTTCCTGCCAGATATACGGCAATACCGTAATTCTGCGCACCGCTGACAGGCTTCCAGTTAAACCTTATCTGGTGATAGTTTTCGTTATATTCAACCAGATATACCTGAGGATAAGCGGGCTCTGAAATAATGTTTTCAGCGGTGTCAAAGATAAACTTCTGACCATTGCCGCCCCAGTATTCCCACTGGCAGATATTTGCACCTGCGTCCGGGCTGATGTTGTAAACATCAAGACCTGCCTTGCAGTCAGATACAGCCGAAAGCACTGCCATATTGCCGTTTCCGTCATCGAGAATGCGGAATTTCTGCGAATTGCTGCCGTTGAAATCAGCGATAAGTATATCAGCACCGTTTTCGGAACTGCTGTTTGCTACGGTCAGCGCCTTGCCGTCAGCTGTACGCAGAGTGTACCAGCCTTCGCTGTCTGCTGTAACATTCCAAATCTGTTCAGTGTTATTCTGTTCAGCACTGCCGCTGTTTTTAGCGGTATCGGCATTGAGATAAAGACCGCTGTTCAGATTTTTGATAGTGTATGTGCCGTTTGCTACAGGGGTCTTGTCAGGCTCGAATATAAACTTCTGACCATTGCCGCCCCAGTATTCCCACTGACAGATATTTGCACCTGCGTCCAGGCTGATGTTGTAAACATCAAGACCTGCCTTGCAGTCAGATACAGCCGAAAGCACTGCCATATTGCCGTTTCCGTCATCGAGAATGCGGAATTTCTGCGAATTGCTGCCGTTGTAATCAGCAATAAGTATATCAGCACCGTTTTCGGAACTGCTGTTTGCTACGGTCAGCGCCTTGCCGTCAGCTGTACGCAGAGTGTACCAGCCTTCGCTGTCTGCTGTAACATTCCAAATCTGTTCAGTGTTATTCTGTTCAGCACTGCCGCTGTTTTTAGCGGTATCGGCATTGAGATAAAGACCGCTGTTCAGATTTTTGATGGTATATGTACCGTTAGATATCGGTGTTTTGTTCACGATATCTTCTGACGGAACGTAAGCTGTCTTTTTACTGCCCCAGATGCAGATGTTTATGCCGGTGGCAGTAAATGTCATTTTCTTGACTTCCTGCGCCGATTCGTCATTCTGTACGATAAATGCGCCCTTATAGGTCACACCGCCCCATGTGAAACTCATATACGGTGTACCGCTCTGGGTTATCTTCCACGTTGCACTTATATCACCCGTGACAGTACCGTCTGCATTCAAAGTGATATTGATCGGCTTTTCCACATCGGCTGACTGTTCGTTCACAAACTTCTGGTTCGGGTTATGCCAGATAAGTTCATAATCACCGACTATAGCTTCCTCTGTATGACCATTGGCTGATAAAGTTTCGCCTGAGTACTCATACGATGTTGCTGTCGGCCAGCCGTCTTCGTTCATTATCATCTGATGTACACGGACTTCATGTCCGCCATAGTTGTCATCAAATTTGTTGTGATAGATACAGAACAGCTTACCGTCATCATCCATAAGAACGGAGTTGTGACCCTGAGCAGTATTCGGCTGTGAATTGCAGCTCCACTGGTAATTGCTCATCAGGCGCTCACCGATATTGCCCGCAATGTTGTCACCGCCCTGCGCAAATACCGCCGAATTGCCGTTCTGGTCAACGTAGGGACCCTGCGGATTATCACTGCGGAAGATACGCATATTGTATCCGCCCTTGTTATTGAAATAACCATAGGATAAGAAAAGATAGTAATAGCCTTTTCCTGTTGCGGGGTCTTTCATATACTCAATGTACGGACCCTCACCCGATACCCAGTGACCGCCTGCTACGTGGACACCCATATATGCGTCGGAAAGTACTGCTCCCCCATTTGACTTCGTTTCATATTTTACGTTATAATCACGCAGACCTGTCTTTTCGTCCAGTTCCAGCATATATATTCCGCCAAACCACGAACCGTATACCATCCACAGCTTGCCGTCTTCGTCATAGAAGGTGCACGGGTCGATGGCGTTTGTGCCGTATTCAGCGTTCCACCTGCCGCTGCTGTTAAGGTAACGGCTGAGGTCGGGGCTGCTGCCCAGAACTTTCTGCACATCTGTATTCTTGTAGCTGTTGGCTGAATTGGCAGGTTTTGTTTCAAAGCCCGAATACACTATAGTTCCGCTGTATGAATAGGGACCCTCAACATTATCTGCGGTGCACAGAACAATAGATGAATGCCAGTCTACGCCGTTTACCGAAAGGTACATACAGTACTTTTTCATCAACGGATTATAGATTATATCAGGCGCCCACAGATTGCCTGAAAGGTCATAGTTCGCACTGGTGTTCGACCATTTTTCAGGTATTGCAAGATCGGTATAGATATTATTGAAAAAAGTAGTCCTCGTAGAACCAAGATATGAATTTGCAGCCGATGTCCAGTTCATAAGATCGGACGAGCGGGCGGCGCCGAGATGTGAACCAATGATGAAATAACTGCCGTCTTCCAGCTTGACGATCGACGGGTCATGAACAGATACCCTTGTGTAGTTTCCTGCACTTGCAGTCATAGAAAGTGCAGTCGTGCTTACCATGACCGATGCAAGTACCGAAGCGATGATACGTTTGAACTTCATGGATATTCCTCCTTAGTATGGTCAGTAAAATCAGAATTCTCTCTGCTATGATTATAATTGTACTTCAATTTAATAATTTTAACAATAGATTATTCTGCTATATTTATTACATATTCTGCACATTTCATCAATTTTGGTTCAGCGATCTTATAAGTCAAGACTCGATCTTGAATTCTTCAAGAATATTATGTTTTATATCGTTATAGATTTCAGCCGTTTGTTTATCCATAATAAAAAATTCATTTTCAGTATAGTCAGTATAATGCTCCTTCATGCTGTCAACAGTTCCTATATTATCTGTTTCAAGATCAAGGCAGCTGAATGTTGTCATAAATGTCCTGTATTTGGGTATGGGATAATAATCCGAAATTTCCGATTTTTCACAAAAGACTGCATATTTTTTTCCGGGTATCATAAGATTTCTGTGAAATGAGCCTGCAAACACAGCACCTTCTTCATCCTCTTTGATCAATAAAAAACTTAAAATATCTATGTCTTTGTTTAGAAGTGACTGATCACCTTTTATTACTTTTTTTACATTGACGCTTTGACTGAACATATCAGTATAGAATCTCAAATCGTTTTTTACCTCAACCACGAAGATATTAACATCAGAATGGGTCATGATAGTTTCACCGTTAAATATCCTGATCTGTTTATCAAGCAATTCGTCTTTGTCTACTTCATAATCTATTGGCTCAACATGATTATCACTCAGATATTCGACCATATCCTGATATGTTCTGATTTTATTAATAGGACCAATTTTACCTGAATGCGCCCATACTGCCGATATTATAGTAACCCGGTTCTTTTTCTTCACGTCCTACGGACTTTCCCCTTTCATATCCAGAATGACTTAATGATACTCTGTCGGGGAAAGGGATATTGTGTTTTTTTAGAATGGATTCTATGTCCTCGATCAGTTCAGTTACAAGAGGCTCAGCAACCTCAACACAAGAACCCTCACATATACTGCCAAAATCACTGGGGATCATCAGAACTTGACATAGTTCATCAGTACCATTGCCGTCTGTAATTCCTCTGAACAATGCAGTAATTTCATCATAATCATCTTTATTCAAATTCCCCTCATATGAACGCTCATTCGTTTCTTCATAGATGTCAAATTCAAGTATAAATTTCGGAACAGCTTGAGAGTATATATCCCACGATTCATTCCACCAATGATCCCTCCGAAGAGAGATGTTTGTGTTGCTTCCGAACTTGTCATTTTCAATGACCTCACCGATCTTACGACTGTCCTTAATGAGTTCAGCAAAAGTTCAGTCCCTGATACTGTGCATAGCTGTTTCAAGACTGTTCACATTAATGGGACAGCTTTTAGCAATAAAACGACAACATCTGCCGTTCTTTATAAAATTATCTGCATTGAAAGGCTCATCAGCATAAAGATCAATAGAAACAGTGCGGGCTGTCCGTTTTTTACAATATCTTGCCGCCGCCGACAACGTATTCGCCGTCATAGAATACAACTGCCTGCCCCTTTGATATAGCCTTGTGGGGTTTATCAAATTCGACTTTGACGGTGTTTTCATCGATCTGGAAGACTGTACAGGGAACATCCTGCTGGTGGTAGCGGGTCTGGGCGGTACATTTCAGCGGTGAAGTCAATTTATCAACGGTGATGAAATTCACCTCGCCCGCCGTCAGCGTTTTTGAGCAGAGTTGTTCAGCAGTACCCATTATCAGCTTGTTCTGTGCCATATCTTTAGACGTGACAAAAAGCGGTTCGCTGTATGATACGCCCACACCGCGCCGCTGACCTACCGTATAGTGTATAAGTCCCCTGTGCTTACCAAGCACTGTGCCATCTGAAAGAACTATGTCGCCCGCTGGCTGTTCACCTGCGGCTTCGGTTATAAACTTCGCATAATCACCGTCGGGGATAAAACATATATCCTGCGAATCGCGTTTATGTGCATTTATCAGACCATTTTCCTCAGCAAGGGCGCGTATATCGGTTTTATTCATATCACCCACAGGGAATATCGTGTGCGCCAACTGATGCTGAGTCATTCCGTAAAGCACATAACTCTGGTCTTTTGCGCGGTCAGCCGAACGCTTTAACAGCCATCGCCCGCTCGCTTCATCATAATGAGAAGTCACATAATGCCCTGTGGCGATATAATCAAAACCCAGAAGTTCAGCGCGTTCAAGAAATCTGCCGAATTTCAGATGCTTGTTGCACTCGATGCAGGGATT
This sequence comes from Hominimerdicola alba 8, assembly GCF_000178155.2. Classification (GTDB taxonomy): domain Bacteria; phylum Bacillota; class Clostridia; order Oscillospirales; family Ruminococcaceae; genus Hominimerdicola; species Hominimerdicola alba_C. The sequence continues at coordinate 158,328 of NZ_ADKM02000075.1, read as the reverse complement.
GGGTGTGCCTCCGCTCAGATAAGTGTTCACAAAGTCGTCCATGACGCGCATTTTAAATTCATCGGAGAAGTTGAAAACATGAAAATCAATGCCCAGCTTCAAAGCGACAAGCCTTGCGTCCTCAACATCATTCAGCGAACAGCAGTTTTTTTCCCTGATGCCTATATCTTCATTATTATATAGGTGCATAGTTGCACCCGCAACTTCATAACCCTTATCAAGCAGCAGCTTGACCGCTGCCGAACTGTCAACGCCGCCGCTCATGGCAGCAAGAACTCTCTTTTTTGTCATAAAATATCCCTTATTTATATAGTATAGTCATCTATTCCTTCTTCACGGCAGATACGCTGCCACATGGGCGACATACGCCGCAGCTTTTTCACTGTATCGGGCAGAACTTTGAGAATATAGTCAATATCATCATCTGTGTTATTATCGCCAAGTGTGAGCCTTAGTGAACCTTTTGCCAATTCTTCGGGCAGACCTATCGCAGTCAGAACATGTGACGGGTCGATAGAACCGCTGGTACATGCCGAACCCGAAGATGCAGCTATGCCCGCAATATCCAGCGCCAGCAGAAGGCTTTCACCCTCTATGCCGCGAAAAGAAACATTAACATTACCTGCCGCGCGGCACTTTATTCCACCGTTCAGACGGGAGTGTGGTATGGACGCAAGTATGCCGTCTGTGAGCCTGTCACGCATTTTTGCAAGACGTTCACTGCGGGCTGATATATCAGCAGCAGCCTCTGTTATCGCAGCGCCCATAGCGACTATGCCTGCCACATTCTCTGTACCTGCACGTTTGCCGCGTTCCTGCGCACCGCCGTGTATCAGCGAAGGCAGGTCTATCCAGCTGCGCACATACAAAGCGCCTACACCTTTTGGCGAATGGAATTTATGCCCCGAAAGCGACAGCATATCAATGCACGATTTTTGCAGGTCGATCTCCATGTGTCCCACCGCCTGAACAGCATCTGTGTGGAACAGCACTCCCCTTTCGCGGCAAATGCTCCCTATCTCAGATATTGGCTGGATACTGCCTATTTCGTTGTTCACAGCCATTATCGTCACAAGTGCTGTGTCTTCACGTATGGCATTGCTGACCTGTTCAGCCGATATAAGACCGTTTTCATCGGCAGGCAGATATGTCACCTCAAAGCCCTTACCTTCAAGATATTCACAGCTGTGCAGCACAGCGTGATGCTCAATATTCGAGGTGATGATGTGCCGATTGCCGCTTTTTGCACCCAGTTCAGCGCCGCCAATGACCGCCATGTTATCAGCCTCAGAACCACCTGATGTGAAAAATATCTCCGACGGTCTTGCCGCGCCCAGTACCTCAGCCACCTGACGGCGGGCATTGAGAACAGCTTTTGCAGCATCCATTCCCAGCGAATAGATGCTGGACGGATTGCCGTACTGCTCTTTTAAAAAAGGCAGCATGGCATTAAAAGCTGTTTCTGAAACATTAGTTGTCGCGGCATTATCCGCATATACAAAACGCTTTTCCATTACTCACCCACTACCTTGTCAAAGCATTTGCCCAGCTTTTTAGCTTCCTGCGAGCCTGTGACCGCCAGATGATCGCAGCGCTCATTTTCGGGGTGACCCGCATGACCTTTCACCCACACAAAGCTGACTTTATGCACTGCTAACAGCTGAAGAATGATCTCCCAGAGGTCGCTGTTCAGTGCTGGCTTTTTGTCAGATTTTACCCAGCCGCGCTTTTTCCAGCCCTCAGCCCAGCCCTTTGTTATGGCATTTATAACATACTGCGAATCACTGTACAGAGTGATCTCACAAGATTCTTTAAGTGCCTGCAATCCTTTGATAACAGCCATCATCTCCATGCGGTTGTTGGTGGTCTTGGGGTCGCCGCCGTAAAGTTCTTTGGTAATATCGTTAAAGCGAAGTATCGTACCGTAACCGCCCGGTCCCGGGTTTCCCGAACATGCGCCGTCTGTAAAGATCTCTATCTTTTTCATATTTGTTCTCCGTTTTCATATTTGTATAGTAGTTACCCACGAAAAATATTATACACCATATTCACGGATATTGCAAGTACTTTGAATGAACACTTTGCAGTAAATAATTTCGAGAAAAATGTAAAATACGCTTGACATTTGGTGTAAAGTGTGCTATACTTTCTATGTAAAGTTAACTTTACTCCTAAGGGAGGTCATACTGATTTGAAAAACAGGATACAAGAACTGAGAAAGGCAAGAAAAGTCACCCAGCAGGAACTTGCTAATGCGCTGTGTGTCACCAGACAGACGATAATCTCGCTGGAAAACGGCAGGTACAATGCTTCACTGGTTCTGGCACATAAGGCGGCACAATTTTTCGGCATGACGATCGAAGAACTATTTATTTTTGAAGGCGACGAAGATCTGAAAGGAGAATAACTATGGAAGAATTCAGAAAAAAAGTTCATAAACGTGTAGTGATAGATTCGCTGATATGCGGGAATGCCATTTTGCTTTACATGGCGCTTCTTTTCTTCACAAAAGGTGCGAGCGAATTTGGCCAGGGTATCTCGATAGGGCTTTTCTGCGGATTTGAAATTGTAGCTGTATATACACTTGCCAAAAACTTCACAGCCCTGCACAACGATGACAGGCTGAAAGAAATGTACATTAATGAGAACGATGAACGCAACCTCGCCATAGCAAAAGAAACATCGCAAAAAAGCTCTTTGATAACGGTTATACTGACTGCACTAGCTGCGGTGGCAGCAGGCTTCTTTGATGTTAAGATATGTCTGACACTTGTGGCTGCCCTGCTGTTGAGTGCTGTAGTGAATATCATCGTGAACATTTATTTCAATAAGAGAATGTAAGGTGAGAACTATGTTCAATGAATTTTTCAGCGCGGCTTTTACCTTTATTTCATTTGCGATACTGCCGGCAGTTGTCACGAAATGTTTTCAAGCTGAAAAGGAAGATGATGGAAGTTGTGATAAAGACTGACGTGCAAATTTTCAGATTGAAGATATACGAGGAAATTAATCTTTGTAGAATTTTTAGCAATTTAACAATTCATTAGTGCCGTTTTTGTTGATTACTAACAAATGATATTTTTTCGGTTTGTTTGAATTGTTAATTGACATCGTTTTCATAGTATAATATAATTAACTTAGGGAAATGTGTGCAAGCGTTCCCGATTATACGGTAAAACATGATGGATATGCTATGAAAGGACTGGTACTATATGAATAAATTAAAGAAAATGTTAGCACTGACAGTTGCTATGTTATCAGCTGTAAGCATTTGTTCATGCAGCAGCACAGGTGACGGTGACAGCGAAGCTCCTGTTACCACTGTTGAGAAAGTAGAAGTTGAGGACACTGAGGAGATAGAAAACATCGCTGATGACGCTCAGAAAGAGATAATCTGGATGGGTACATATGACCTTAACCCAAATGAAAAACGCGGTGAGGACAAGTCGGTAGAGATGACATTGTTCAACAACAAGGGCGGTTCTGTTAAATGGAGTCAGGTATCTGACAGTGAGAAGTTCGACAAGCTGGCAAGTGCAATAATGTCGCAGCAGGATGTTCCCGATATATTCAAGTATGAGTGGATGGCTTTCCCTGCACAGGTACTCAAAGATATGTACCAGCCGATCGACGATCTGGTAGATTTTGATGCACCGCTTTGGGCAGATACAAAGGTTTCGGCTGACCAGTTCGTCATGAACGGCAAGCACTATGTTGCGCCGATAAGCACCACTGTCGGCACAATGATGATGTACGACAATGCTGTTATACAGTCGAACGGTCTGGCTGACCCATATGAAGAATATCTCGAAGGCAACTGGAACTGGGATACATGGGTGAGCATGATGGAAGAGTTCTGTGAGGGTTCTACAGAGGAAAATCCCAGATACGGTATAAACGGCTGGTTCCAGACACAGATAATCCAGCAAACCGGTAAGACTATGGTCAACTATGAGGATGGAAAATTCGTTTCAAACCTCAACGACCCCGACATAGAGAGAGCAGAGAACATGCTCTATGATATCGGCAAAAAGGGCTATGTAAACGGAAACTGGCTCGGCAACGCAAAGCAGGCTCTTAAGGACGGCAACGTGCTGTTCTACTGCATGGGCACATGGGCTATGACAGGCAACAACGGTCCTTCCGAAGGCGATGACTGGGGCGTGGTCCCTGTTCCGTCAGACCCACAGAACGATGAAAAGGTAATGACAGCTGACATGCTGGCTTACATGTGGGTAAGAGGTTCTACTGCAAATGATGCAGTTAAAACATGGTTTGAGTGCTGCCGTATGGCCAACACAGACGAGGAGTACAAAGAGAACGGTAAACAGAAGTTCCTGAATGCTAATCCTTGCTGGACAGAGGAAATGTACGACACTTTCATGGAAGCATCCAGTACCGAGAACAAGTTCATGTTCGACTACGGCTACGGCATCTCTTCTATGCTGTCAGATGACGGCGCAAGTGCTGACGGAAGCTGTGTAACAAGAAAACTCTATGAGTATACCAACAAGGAAGATGACAACGGTAAGCAGTACAGCTGGACTGAACTGAGAGAAATGTATTCCGCAACGGTAGACTCAGAACTTAAGACCATCAACGATGCTGTGGCAGCATACACAAAGTAAGTATATACTATAAAAAAACGTGGTTATCCCGCTGACACACCACCAAAACGGCGTTTTTACAGAACTTAAGGCGGTTGGCGTATGGTGCTCAATTATCCTTTTGTTTACAGCATTTTCAGCTGGTGTGCTAAAGGGATAGTCATATAAAAAAATAATATCACGCTCGGACACCTCCGCTGTATCACGGAGGTGTCCTTTGGTGTTTATGAAGATCCTATTGCTTCGCCGCAAAACATAGATCCCCAAAAAAGCGATTTTTTTGCTGCGAAAAAATTTTTTTGAAAAACTTGTAACGTTTTGCCGTCCGAAACGTCTAACAGATGAAAACAAAAGAAAGGAGATAATAAATGGCACAGGATATGAGCGATGAAGTGTTGACAGCTGAATATGAAGCCCTTTACAGATATGCTCTGTCGCTATGCCGAAACGAGGATACTGCAAGGGATATAGCACAAGACACCTTTTTGAAAGCGATCAGCTCGAAAGAAAAATATTCGGGAAACAGCAGCCTTTACACATGGCTCTGTGCGATAGCTAAAAACAGATGGCTGGATATCTGCCGAAAAAACTCAAAGGTGCAGGAACTTGAACAGGATATCCCTGATGACAGTACACCACTTGAACAAAGGCTCGATGACAGCTACTGCGCTATGGAGATACATCGTATTCTGCACACTCTCGATGACCCTTATAAGGAAGTATTCTCGCTGAGGGTTTTCGGACAACTGTCTTTTAAGGACATTTCCTCGCTTTTCGGCAAGACAGAGAGCTGGGCAAGAGTAACATTTCATCGTGCCAAGAAACAAATAACCGAACAACTCAGAAAGGACGGAAAATTATGAGAGGAACAACAAATGAACTTGATTGCGAGATAGTACGCGATCTTTTGCCGCTTTATCATGACGATGCGGTCAGCGAAGGAACAAAGGCAGCGGTCAAGGCACACCTTACAGGCTGCGAGGATTGCAGAAAAGAATATGACTCGTTGTGTGACGACCTTCCAATTGCAGCAGCAAAGCAGTCAACAGGTGAAAGGTTCAAAAAGATGGTAGGCAGACAGAAGCACAAAAGGGCTGTCATAACAGCTGCTATCGCATTGGGAGCTGTGGCACTGGCTACAGGCGTATGGTATCTGCTGACCGAAGTGCCGCTGGTCGAGATATCGCCTGATAAATTCAATATTGAAGAAGCATACAGCTATGATTTCTCAGACATTGAAGACAACGACAAAACAGGAAAAGGCGTATTTATACGTTATTCTGCCGATATCCGAAGCCTATCCGGTCCAACCAAAATGCACTCCGAATACAAAGACGGCAAACTTGAACTCAGTGTAAAAGTGCCTGTGATAGCGCTCCAACGAACAAAGGATAAAAAGGATACCTATGAAGACATCTGGGCTGTACAGACCGACGGAGAGGTTTCATCGATAACCGTATCGGGTGAAAACAAATGGACAAAGCCCGACGGTGAGGTGGAGATACCCGATTATGTCAAGGGTTATCACGAGTTTGAGTACGGGTACGGAGTAAACGGTTTCACGCTTTATGATGATCGGCAAACAGTTCCCGGCGGCGCCAAGTATGTTTTTGAAAAAGAGAACGACGAAGTCATAGCATGGAACGCTGACGGAGATGTCGTTTATGACGGAAAATATGAGGATTTCTACAAAAATATAGAATAAATGAGATAAGCCCGAAGAATAAACCTGTTCTTTGGGCTTTTTTAAGGTCAGAATACGTAAATTATTTGAATTAAATATGTACAAAAAGTAAAAAGAACAAATTTGTCCAAATCGGTCTTGAAATGTTGGATGAAAAATGGTATAATGGTATATGTGTAATTATGATAAAAACTTAATGCAAAATTGGTTATTTATCTGGCAAAATAAATTGAATGGAGGAAACTGTATGTCTGAAACCAAAAAGTCTCTTGCTGAACTCAAGGCACTTATTGCCGACAGTGCAGCGAGAACAAGACTGACATATCTGTTTGATGAAGGGAAATTTACTGAGCTTGACGCTTTTGTCGGCAACGGTAATGAAACGGCAGGCGTTATAACTGCCTACGGCTATGCCGATGGTGAGCCTGTTTATGCTTTTTCCCAGGACGTTTCCGTGAAGAGCGGTGCTATGACTGAGGCAGGCGCAAAGAAGATCGCAAAGGTCTATGATCTGGCTGCCAAGACAGGTACTCCTGTGATCGGTATCTATGATTCCTACGGCGCTGATGTCAATGACAGCGCTGCCGCACTGAGAGCTTACGGCGAACTCATGCTGTGTACTGCTAATCTTTCGGGCGTTGTACCACAGATAGCTGTTGTTGCAGGAGTTTGCTCCGGTACTGCTGCTCTGCTTGCTGAGGCAGCTGATATCGTTGTAATGGCTAAGGACGCCAGCCTGTATGCTGCACCTAATGCCAAGAGCAACGGCTCTGCTGAGAATGCTGCGGCTAACGGTACTGTAAGCGTTGTATGCGATGATGACAAGGCTGCGGTAGAAAAGGCAAGAGCGATACTGCTCAAACTGCCTGCAAACAACCTCTCCCCTGTTCCTGTTTATGAGTATGAAGAGCCTGTGGCTGCTGCGGGCACTGATATAGAGAGCATCACCAAGTCTGTATTCGATGCAGACAGCGTTATTGAACTGGGCAATGCTTTCGGCGGAGCAGCTTATACTGCGCTGGCTACTGTCAACGGCGAAACAGTCGGCGTAGCTGCTACCAACAAGACCAAAGATAAGCTGACTGCTGATGACTGTGCTAAGCTGGCAAGATTTGTACGCACCTGTGATGCTTTTGCTATACCTGTTGTTACTTTCGTTGACACGGAGGGCTTTGCAGGCAGTGATGAAACAGAAGCTGCGGGCGCTGTAAAGAGCATGAGCAAGCTGGCTCACGCTTATGCTGAGGCTACAACTGCAAAAATATCTGTTGTTACAGGTAAGGCTTATGGTGCGGCTTACATAGCTCTTGCAGGCAAGGGCGCAAATGCCGATGTTGCATATGCTCTGCCTGAGGCTGTTATATCAGCCCTTGACCCTGTTACTGCTGTTGAGTTCATGGAGCACGACAAGCTGGCAGGCGCATCCGATCTGGCAGCTGCAAGAAAAGCGCTGGCTGACGAATTCGCCAAGACTCAGGCAAGTGCTGCAAATGCCGCTGTAAACGGTCTGGTGGACGGTATAGTCGATGCTGCACAGCTGAGAACTGCTGTTACTGATGCGCTGGCTATGATGTCGGGCAAGAGAGTTTCAAGACTGCCCAAGAAGCACAGCAACATTCAGCTTTAATATGTAAATAATTGTAAAGGACGGTATATGATCATGAAAAGATATAATATCACTGTAAATGGCAAGGCTTACGATGTAGCTGTTGAGGAAGTCGGCGCTGACGCTGCTGCTCCCGTAGCTGCTCCTGCACCCGCTGCAGCTCCTGCTGCTGCACCTGCTCCCGCTGCTGCTCCTGCTGCCGCTGTTGAGGGCACAAATGTAACTGCACCAATGCCCGGCACTGTTCTGGATATCAAGGTAGCTGTAGGCGATACAGTTTCCGCAGGTCAGGCTATCGTAGTTCTTGAAGCTATGAAGATGGAGAACGACATCAACGCACCTGTTGCAGGTAAGGTACTGAGCATTTCCGCTACCAAGGGTTCACAGGTAGATACAGGTGCAGTTCTCGCTGTTATCGGCTAATGCCGTTTATATTTTAGTGAAAGGAACGATAAAAAATGGCTAAGCTGAAAATAACTGAAACAGTCCTGCGTGACGCTCACCAGTCTTTGCTGGCAACAAGAATGTCTATGGACGATATGAGACCTATCCTCTCCACAATGGACAAGATCGGTTTCTATTCTGCTGAGTGCTGGGGCGGCGCGACTTTTGACTCCTGCATTCGTTTTCTCAACGAAGATCCGTGGGAAAGACTGAGGATACTCAGAAAAGAAATGCCTAACACCAAGCTGCAGATGCTGTTCAGAGGACAGAACATGCTGGGCTACCGTCACTATGCAGATGATCTGGTAGAGTACTTTGTACAGAAGTCGATCGCGAACGGTATCGACATAATCAGAATATTCGATGCGCTCAACGACATCAGAAACCTCCAGACAGCTATCAAGGCTGCCAACAAGGAAAAGGGTCATGCACAGGTAGCTATCTCTTATACTCTGGGAGAAGTGTTCACTCACCAGTACTACATGGATTATGCTAAGCGCATACAGGAAGCAGGCGCAGATTCCATCTGCATTAAGGACATGGCTGCGCTGCTGACACCTTATGAGGCTGAAACTCTGGTAAGAGATATCAAGTCTGTTGTTACTATCCCTGTACAGCTGCACACACACTACACTTCAGGTCTGGCATCTATGTGCATACTCAAGGCTGTAGAGGCTGGCGTTGATGCTGTTGATACTGCTATGTCGCCTCTTGCACTGGGTACTTCCCACGCACCTACCGAATCGATAGTTGCAACATTCCAGGGCACCGAATATGACACAGGTCTTGACCTTGTTAAACTAAACGAAGTAAGAGATTACTTCATGGGTCTGAGAAAGAAGTATATCGACAACGGTCTGCTGGATCCTTCTATGCTTGCTACAAACACAAATGCTCTGCTGTATCAGGTACCTGGCGGAATGCTCTCCAACCTGCTCAGCCAGCTGAAACAGGCAGGCAAGGCAGATCAGCTTGAAGATGTTCTTAAGGAAGTTCCTAAGGTACGTAAGGATTCAGGCTTCCCTCCTCTGGTAACACCTACCTCGCAGATCGTTGGTACACAGGCTGTGTTCAACGTTATCATGGGCGAGAGATACAAAACTGTCACCAAAGAGTTCAAGGGTCTGGTAAAGGGCGAGTACGGCAAGACTCCTGTTGCTATCGACCCCGAGTTCCGCAAGAAGATACTTGGCAACGAAGAGCCTATCGACTGCCGTCCCGCAGATCTGCTCCAGCCTGAGTTCGAGACCATGAAGAAGGAATGCGCTGAGTGGACAGAGCAGGAAGAAGATGTTCTGACTTATGCAATGTTCCCGAAGGTAGCACCTAAGTTCTTCAAGGACAGACGCGACAAGAAGTATGGTGTTGACGGCGCACATTCAGATGCCGCTAACAAGGTACATCCTGTTTAATAAAAAGATAAATGCTGTAAGGGCTTCACGCTCTTACAGCATTTTTTACATTGCGGATATGATCCGTTTTTTTGTTATATGTTTTATATCAAAAATAATTATGGTTATCCCGCTGACACACCACAAAAAAACAGCGATCAATTATCCTTTTGTTTACCGCATTTTCAGCCGGTGTGCTAAAGTGATAGTCATAAAAATAATTTAACGCCGCTTCCGTATTTCAGAAGCGGCGTTAAAATTTAAAAATTATCTCTCCATTTTCCAGACTTCAACGGAGTACGGCTTAAGCTCACTGCCGCCGCCGAAATCGTGAACAGTACCCGTGAGCAGTTCTTCCGCCTGACCGCAGCGCGCATCAAAATGAGCAGTGTAAGGCTGGTCATCGGCGTTTATGGCAACAAGAATGCGCTCGCCTTCAAACTCACGTTCGATTATGCACTGCCTGTTTGTTAACACAGGAACGTTGATGCTGCCATAACTTAAGCACTTGTACTGTGTGCGGATATGCGCCAGCTTCGCGATAAGGTCAGTAAGTTCATTCCATTCAGGCTTCTCAAATGAAACTCTCAGTGCAGGGTCGCCGTCCTTCTTGTCTGCCTTAGTGCCCCACTCAGAACCATAATAAACACATGGAATACCGGGCATACCAAAAAGAAGTCCGTATATCAGAGGAAGGTGCTTATCATTTGTCAGTATGCTTGCAACTCTTGAAACATCGTGGTTATCAACAAACGAAAGCAGATGCTTGCCGCGATATCTGCACCAGCCCTCACTTCCGAACTGGTTTTTCAGCGAATGGCATATCTCAAACATGTTCATACTGTTGAAACTGGAATACAGTCCCTTGTAACACTCATAGTTAGTGCAGCTGTGCAGCATCTCGTCATTGACCCAGCGAGCGTAATCGCCGTGAAGAAGTTCGCCTATCAGCACGAAGTCTTCCTTGACCCAGTTTGCGTGCTGGCGAAGACGCTTCAGAAAGTCAAAATCCAGACAATAAGCCACATCAAGACGAAGACCGTCGATATCGAATTCACGCACCCACTGAGTTACGCATTCAAGGATATGGTCAACCACCGCAGGATTGCGCAAATTCAGCTTTACAAGGTCGAAATGACCCTCCCAGCCCTCGTACCACAGACCGTCGTTGTAGTTGCTGTTGCCGCCGAAGTCTATATGGAACCAATCCTTATACTGCGAATTTTCGCGATTTTGCAGAACATCCTGAAATGCCCAGAAGCCTCTGCCAACATGGTTGAACACGCCATCCAGCACAACTTTGATACCCGCCTTGTGAAGTTCCTCAACGACCTTTTTGAAGTCATCATTGGTTCCTAGACGGCAGTCTATCTTGCGATAGTCACGGGTGTTGTAACCGTGAGTATCTGAATCGAACACAGGCGAAAAATAGATAGCATTGGCACCCAGCTTGCTGATGTGCGGTATCCAGTCAATGACTTTCAGGATACGGCTTTCCTGCACACCATCGTTCTCAAACGGTGCACCGCAAAATCCCAGAGGGTAGATCTGATAAAAAACGCTTTCATAAGCCCACATAACAAAACTCTCCTTACATATTAGTTTGTTTTACTTGACAAAATATATTATAGCACATTTTTATTGATAATTCTATACTCAATTTCGATACATTATTATCAACATAATTGTTGGTTTTATACAATCATCGCGTAGATGCGCATTATTATGTGGGAAAAATCGCCAATTGTCAAATGTTTTAATGCTTGTACATAAAAATTAAATCGCCCCCACAGCGTTTACAGTCGCGAGGGCGTATCATTTACGATAGAGCACCAAAAAAGAAAATGCAATTTCAGCATTATGCCGAAATTGCATAGATCGTGTTTGTGCATTTCAACTTGTATATCAAAAACTATTTGCGCGAATCAATAACGAAATTGCGGCAGTACTTTTTAACAAAACCGTCCATATCTTCATCAAACATTCTTTTGAGTTTTTCGCTGGAGATATCTGCTGCTGCATTTTCATCTATTACCCAGATCTTATAAGCCTCATTAGAAGCATACAGCGATGCGGCATTGTAGTCAAAAACATCATCGACTACCTCTTCTGCCCTCTGACCGTCAAGCGCTATCTCATTTACCTTGTCACCTATCATGCCCGACTGCATAACATGGTGTGCCATATCCTCAGCTTTATACTCAGCATCACCGCTGTTCTCAAACTCCATGACCGCACGTTCAAAGAACATTTCGTTCTTTACGAGCAGCTGATAGGCATAGATAGCATATCTTTTTTTACCTGCCATGATGGATGTATCAGTAAAGGCATGTTCGCCAACAATAGACACACTTTCAGGTATCGGCATCGGATGCAGTTTTTTACAGCTGAAAAAAGCAGTTGCACCTATCATTTTGACCGAAGAAGGTATATTGACCTTTCGCAGGTGGCGGCAGCAGCCGAAAGCGTAGTCACCTATTATCTGCACCCCTTCTGGAAGTGTGATATATCTCAGTGTGCTGCATCCGCCGAAAGCAGCTTCACCTATTTCGGTTACGCCGTCGGGTACAACTATTTCAGAAACGCCATCTTCTTCAATATAGCTTGTAAGTACACCGTTTTCTATCTCAAATGCCATTTATTACTACCTCCGTGATCGTTTAGATGTCTTTGCCGCTTAATAAGCCCCGAAATCATAAAATCTATCCATATTATATTACATTTCAAATGAATTGTCAATGGTTGTCATGGTTTTTTTAAATAAAAATAGCAAAGCGGAAATCCCTCACTTTTTACAGTGAGGGATCAGGTTTCATATATTTGTTTTTGCCAAAAATATCACATTTATCAGATACAGTTCATCGTCTGTCATAATCGATGAATTCCAGCATAACTACTGATAAAAAAGCAAACAGTGCGATAAAAATACCCAGATTTCGCCAGCATTTCAATACATTCTCGGCACTTGATTCATAGCGCTTATCCTGATTGTTGCTGCCGCATTCAAGCATCAGTTCGTCTTTTCGCTTTGATGCTGTGATATAATCCAGCAGTTCGTCAACAGGTTTCTGACCTTCTATTTCCATGCTGCGCATCTTGCTCATAGAGGTCCACAAAGAAGTCATCGGCAGCGAATTATATTCACCCTGCGCGCAAAGTGAAGTAAGTCCCCACTTTGAAACAGTCAGATAGGATAGCTTGTAAGCATTTCCTGTCAGTGAAAAGAAACCGCCCGAAAATATCAGCTGGAAGATAAGCAAAAAAGGAACAACTGTCATTGCAGTAGTGGTCGTCTTAACAAATGAAGATATGAAAAGTGCGATCATATCAGCCGCGTAAGTTATAAGAAACATTGTAAAGAACATATCAACTATCGGGTCAGTGACATAACCCATCGATGGCATTTTAACCTTAGCGAGCACCATCACTGTAATGGTTATAGCCGCCTGACAGCTGCATAGAAAAGCCTGATATATCATATGCGCGAATACGTAAGAAGTCATGTGCAGACCCGAACGGTGCTCACGCTTGATTATATGCCTTTCACGGCATATGACCTGTATGGAGTTGAAGAAACCGTTCCATATACAAATGCAGGAAAATGCGAAAGCACCTCTCAGAGTACCCTCCATCGAAACATTCATCTTCTTGCCCACCACGAAAGAAACAAGACCTGAGATAAATGCCGCCATAGGCAATGCTTTCCAGTCATTCCTGAAAATAAACATGCGAAACAGCTTGCCGAGATAAATAAAGGTCTGGCTTACACGACCTGTGTGTTTAACATATGTATCCATCAAGCCATACCTCCTGCTTTCAATGCCGAATACTTTCTTACAAAGTCATCCGCTCTGCCCTCGCCGCCCTCTTCTTTACGGTTAACTGACATAAGTATCTCTTCCATAGAACGTTTGCCGAAAAATTCGTAGGCATCTATCGTGTTTCCGTAATAAGCAAGTCTGCCTGTGCGCATTGCATCTTTTGCAACAACTATCACATCGTCAAACAAGTCGGCAACACGGTCGGGCGTATGAGTTATGACAATAACTATCTTGCCCGTGTTGGCTATCGAGCGCAGCTTTTCAAAAAGTGATCTTGCCATAACGCCGTCAAGCCCCGAATCGGGTTCATCGAGAATGAAAAGTGTCGGATCGGAAATATACTCCATCGCAATGGAAAGTCTTTTGCGCTGACCGCCTGACAGCTTGTCCACCAGACTGCTTTTCACAGGTGTCAGTCCGAAAGTATCAAGCACATCGTTAATGCGGTTCCTGCGTTTATCGATGGTATAATCGGCAGGCAGTCTTAATCTCGCGGCATCTGAAAGTGTTCTGTATACCGTATCACTGCCGCGCACAAGATCCTGCTGCGGCACAAAACCGATGTCGTATTTCATGCTGTTATACTGTTTGTAAACATCGCTGTCGCCCAGAGTGATGACAGCTTTTGCCTTTTCGTATCCTGTTACCGCATTTAGAAAAGTGGTCTTGCCCGAACCTGAACCGCCCAGCAGCAGCACCATATGTCCCATTGGTATGTTGAGGTGTATATCTCTCAGCAGCACTTTCCTTTTTAGAAAACTCATGGCAGTACGGCGGGTGATATTAATTGAAAGACCCGGTGCATCCAGATCGACTTCAAGTCCGCTCAGTTCAGGTGCGACCTCTTCCTCGTCAAACGGATAGCCCTCAGCCGTCTTAAAAGATGGTATCAAACCCCATATCAGCGCACACAGCCAGTCAAAAACGATCCAGGGCACCACCCAGAAACGATTTCTGCCGAAAGCATCACAAAGCCCGAAGCACACTCTTATCCTGAATATGGTATAAGGTATCATTACCAGCAGGAAGAAGAACGAAGCTACCATATACTGGAGAGAACCTACCTCAAAAAAAATACAGGAAACTATCGAAGCATCGACACCTGCTTCCAGCAGTGCCAGCATACGCCCCTCACCATCACGTCCTGCGCAGACACCGAGATAATATTGCCTGAACAGCGGAATGACAGAAAGCCAGCCTCGCTTACCACACTTGACAAAAATACGCCACATACCGATAGTTTCAAGTATCTGTGCGGCAAAGAACGCCAAAAACTCTGTAGTTCTAGTCATCGAGAACACCCTCCGCAGCTATACCAAGTTCCCGCCTCAGCTTCGACTTTACCCTTTCAGAGGTAAAAGCCGCATCGACCGCATTGGAAAGCAGCTGTTTCTTTTGTTTCTCATCAAGCCCGAACAGCTTTTGGATATATCTGTACTCCTCTGCTATAGTGGTACGCTCAATAGCAGGATCGTCAGTATTTATCGTCACCTTTATACCCGCTGAAAGATAAGCCATAAGCGGATAATCGCTCATATCTTTCACCGAATGAGTCTGACGATTGCTGGTCGGACACATCTCAAAGGCAATGCCATTCTTTCTGACTATCTCCATAAGAGCCTTGTCCTCAAAGCACCTGACACCATGCCCGATACGGACTGCGCCGAACTCAACAGCGGCGCGTATGCTGTCAGCACCGTCAGCTTCACCCGCGTGTATCGTAAAAGGTATACCGTACTTTCTCGCCCTTGCAAAAAGTTCGCGATAATTCTTTGTCGGGAACAGTGCTTCCGCACCTGCAAGGTCAATGGCAGTTACTCCGCCCTCGTTGGTAAGATATTTCTTTGCAACTTCAACGGTTTCAAAGTTTTCTTTTTCATTGCCGCTGCCGCGCATACAGCATAGAATAACAGACGCGCTCAAAGAACTGCGTTCAAGCCCGTCAAGCACAGCACGCACAGCATCTTCCTGAGTAAGACCGCGCTGACAATGCAGCTGTGGTGCAAAACGTATCTCCGCATAAATTACACCCTGCTCTTTCAGCGAAGTGCATACCATATAAACGCATTCCGACAAAGCCTCTTTAGTCTGCAAAAGCGAAACCGGCAGCTCAAAGCATTTAAGAAAATCATTCAGGCTGCTGCAATCAGGCTGAACAGAAAGCTGCTCTTCAAGAATATCGTCATCGGGCAGAGTTATGCCCTGCATCTCAGCAAGCCTATGCGCTATTTCAGGTGTAACAGCACCGTCAAGGTGAAGATGGAGATCTATATATTTGTCTTTACTGCAAACAATTGACATGTTCATAGCAAGTCCTCCTATACATCATAATATTACCACTACTATTTTACTACTAAGCCGCGCTTTTGTCAACATATTTATATAAAAACACAGCGCTTGACCGAAGTTATTTTGTGTGTTATAATCGATTATGACAGGAGTGATAAAAAATGAAACTATGTATACTTTTTCCCGGCATCGGCTACCACTGCGACAAGCCGCTGCTGTACTACGCGGGAAAGCTGGCAAGAAGCAAGGGCTATGAAGTCAAGGCGCTGAAATATTCAGGCTTTGACACAAGCGTAAAAGACAATGAAGACAAAATGAGAAATGCCGCCAAACTGGCACTTTCACAGAGCAAAGCACAGCTGGCGGACATTGATCTTTCGGTATATGAAAAAATAATTTTTATTGGCAAAAGCATCGGTACAGCCGCTTGCCTTGCCTATCGTGAAGATGTTCGTATAAATGCGGAATGTGTGCTGCTGACTCCCCTTTTGCAGACCTTTGAGATGCCATCGGATAACTGCACAGCATTTCATGGTACTGCCGACCAATGGGCTGACACATCAGCACTGAGGTCGGTCTGTCAGCAAAAAAACGTGCCGCTCTGCGAATATGACAAAGCGAACCATTCGCTTGAAACGGGTGATGTCATGACCGACCTGAAGTATCTCCGTGACGTCATAGAGAAAATAGAAAGGCTGTTATAACACACTTTTTTTCAGCAGTGATGAAACACGTTCAAGGTCAGCAGGGTCGTCTATCTCGGTGCAAAGCCGCAGACCTGTATCAAGCGGGAAAACACGACAGATCTCGGAAACTTCATTGAAAGCATTCTCCGCATAACAGCGGCGTTTACTGTCATCTCCGCTCTCACAGAATGAAATGATGCTGTCGAGCCAGATATGCCAATCTTTTTCGGATAATTTATATAGTGGCTGAGCGGCAGCTGCATTCTCAAAAAACTCTATGCCGACTTTAACTATCCTGCCATTTTCAATTACAGCTTTAAAGTCCTTTTTCGGCAGAGGGAGTTCAGACGAAACAGCCATACAGCTTTTTGCCGAATGAAATATCTCTTCAAGCACACTTTTCTCAAAGACGAGATCACCGTGTAACAACAGGATATCATCATTTAAATGTTCGCGTGCAAGATATATGGAATAAATGTAATTGGTATCCATAAAAACAGGGTTATGCACATAGCGGATATTCAGCGGACTTTCAAGGCTATCGGCATAGCTTTTCAGTATGTCTTCGCTGAAACCCGTCGTCATCACGACATCATTGACACCTACTTCTGCCAGCAGCCTTAACTGTCGGCTCAGGATAGTTTCATCGGACGATATCACAGTCATACACTTTGGGTGCTCATCAGTCAGACTGCCCATACGCGAACCGCGTCCCGAATTCAGGATAAGCGCGGTCATTTCGCACCTCGCTCTGCGACATTCAGATATGGTGAGAGTTGTTCATCTGTGACGCAAACACCTGTATCCCAGCCGTTTCTGTATGCAGTCATGTCAGGCACTCTGATTTTTCTGCCGTCATCCAGTATCAGTGTGACCATTGGCTCCTCGCCATCAGCGAAGCCTTCACAGCCATTGTCAGGCTCAATAAGGTCGGTTATGATGTAATTCTTCATTGTGATCCCTCCAATTTTATATTATAACATAGATAAAAACAAAAATCAAGGATAGAAAATTATTCCTAATTAGCTATAAATTTCAAAATTAACTATATATTCATTGTTTTATAATCGTTAGTTGATTATTTTATGATTTAATAATTTAAATATTTATCGATTGAAAGGTTAAGATATAATGTCCAAGAAAAAGATAAACATAGACAAGCTGGAACTTGACGAAGAAGACCGCGAATACGAGGAAAGACTCGCCAAAGAAGAACAGAATAAACGCAGACAGCTTGAAGAACAGGCTGCTGCTGAGGAAGCTGAACGCGAAAAGCAGGAACGTGAAGCGGAAAAAGAGCGTGAGCGTCAAATAGCAGAAGAAAAGCTGGAACTGCTGAAATTAAAGTCGGGGCTGACCGATGAAGAAAGCTCTGAGTTGACTAAAAATGACGATGCCTATGAAAAACCTCACGGCTGGGCAGCAGTCGTGAATTTTTGGTATCACTATAAATTCATTGTCACGTTTTCATTTATTGCGTTGGTCATAGTCGGATTTCTGGTCATCACCGAAGCTACCCGCAAACGCGATGATATCTGTGTGATGATAGTGACCGACAACGACCTTTCACAGCGCACAGAAGAGATAGAAACATTCTTTGAAAAATATGTTGACGACCTTGACGGCAACGGATATGTCCATGTGGGCATAATAAATATACCAATCGGTCAGAATATAGACCCTGTGACAGAAAACACCTATACGCAGAAGTTCCTCGCACAGGTCCAGACGGGTGAAGCGATGATAGTCATAACCGATTCGCATACACGCGATGACTACATGGAGATGATGGATAACACTCTGGAAGAAAAGTTCCCCGATAACAAGTATATAGACGAAAAGGGGTTCAGTTTGAACTCAGAGGTCATGGCACAGGAATTCAAGTATGAACTTATGCCGAATGATGTTCATATGTCAATAAGATTTCCACAGGCAACCATGAGCCTTGATTCGGAAGAAGCTAAGAAAAAATACGATGAGTACTTTGAAGTGTTCTCAAAGATCGTAAATGATATAACCGCTCGCTGTGAAGAAACACATGACAAGGGTCTGACGACCGAACCTATACAGTATGATGCTGACAGCAGTACAGCTGACGAAAAATAGATAGATATTACCGCAAAATAGGGGCAGGATATTAAATCAGGGGTAGAATATGATAGTATCAAACAGAAGACTGCTTGTAAGTTCTTATCTTATAAGCGCAAAAAATGGAGATAAAAATGAAAAGAATACTGATGATCATGTTAAGCCTTATTATGTTGACCACATGCGGATGCAATTCAAAAAAAGCCACATCTATCACTAAAAAGAACAAAAACAGTGTCACCAAATCTGTAGATAAGAAAAATGTAAAAGATAAAAGCAGTTCAACAGACAAAAGCGATGCTGACGAATCTTCAAAAAAAGAAAAAAAATCCATTAATAATAGTAAAACAGAGTCAAAAAAGAAAAAAGATGATAAGAAAAAAGAAAAAAAGAACAAAGATGTGCCGGAAGATGCCGAAGAAATGAAAATGTATGACATCGACGGCAATAATGAAAACTTCGCTTTCACTTATGATGACGAGGTCTTTTATGCCTATTATAAACCCGAAAACTGGCAGATCGTCGATTCTTATAAGATAATCGTCAAAGATGACATGATAACCATATGTCAGGCGCTAATAGATATCCATCCGCTTCATGGCAGCGACGGTGAAAGCTGGCGTGAACCGGAAGATATGGCTAAAGAATGGCTCCAGCATAATATAGCGTACAATATACTCCCTGATGGTGATATCCATAAAGAAAATGCTAAAGATGTTGATTTTAATCCCGAAGATCAGGGAAAATTTATGGTCGATATGTATAATACCAAGATGTACTGAGTTATTTCCGAGGTTGACAAGCAAAATATTATATGGTATAATCAAATCATATTATTTCTATATGTTTATTAACGTATCGGAGGAAAAGAAATGTCTGAAATTGAATCAAGGATAAACGGTCTGGTGGAAACCCTTATGGAGGATTACAGCAAAGATCGTGTGATCGATGAGATAAAATTGTTTGAACACCCTGACAAAGAGGCGGTCGTAGATATTCTGGAAAAGCTGAGAAAGATAATCTACCCGGGTTATTTCAGAAATAAGAGTTACAAGATATACACGGTGCGCAACAATATCTCGATGCTGCTTGAAGATGTTATATATAATCTATCAAAGCAGATAGCACTGGTGCTGAAATATGAACCTCAGTTCAGTGGACTTTCAGCTGAAGAGATATCCATCAAGGCAGAAGGACTGACTTTTGATTTTCTCGATAAAATACCGAAGATACGTGAGTATATCGAAACAGATGTTCAGGCTTTTTTTGATGGTGACCCTGCGGCATATAACACCGATGAGATAATATTCTCCTATCCCGGTATTTATGCGATACTCACCAACCGCATCGCACACGAACTGTTTCTGCTGGGTGTACCGCTTATCCCACGAATAATGACCGAACATGCCCACAGCGTAACAGGAATTGATATCCATCCCGGTACGACCATCGGCAAATACTTTTTCATCGATCACGGTACAGGCATCGTTATAGGTGAAACTTCAGTCATCGGTGACAATGTGAAGATCTATCAGGGCGTAACACTCGGCGCACTCTCTACACGCGGCGGACAAAGCCTGCGCAACAAGAAGCGCCACCCCACCATCAAAGACAATGTAACTATTTATTCAGGTGCATCTATACTAGGCGGTGATACGGTGGTAGGCAAAAATGTGGTGATAGGAGGTAACGCATTCATCACGACTTCTGTTCCGGACGGGGCGAAAGTCAGCGTAAAATCGCAGGAACTTCACTATAACTACAACAGTAGTCACCCTGTTGAGTGCAAAGAACTTGATCCCGAAGAAACATGGTATTACATGATCTGAGATAAATAAACACAAAAGACAAAAATGACAATAACATACAGAAAACTTAAAACCGAAGATCTCGATATATTCATAAGAATGAGGATAGATCAACTGCGTGAAGAGGGTGCTGAAGAAGACATAGACCTTGTACCGGCACTTCGCGACTACTATGAACGCCATCTCACAAATGATACTTTTGTTTCATGGCTGGCTATGGACGGTGAAAAGATGATCGGAACAAGCGGAATGTCTATCGTGGAAAAGCCACCGTATTTCGGATGTCCAAACGGTAAGATAGGACTGCTTTCAAGCATGTACACCGAACCGTCATACAGGCGAATGGGAATAGCAAAAACACTGCTGGGAAAAGTAGTGGACGAAGCAAAAAAACGCGGCTGCGGAACTGTACAGATAACGGCATCTGATATGGGTGTGATGCTGTACACAGACTTCGGTTTTGTAAAAAACAATAATTTCATGCAATATAAACTATAAAGATAAAATACTTGATACACAATAATGAAAGGAAAATATGTATGCCCGACATTTGTCTTGCGGGAACAGGTGGTATGCTGCCATTAAAGGATAGATACTTGACAGGCTGTTTCCTCGAATATAACGGAAAAGCAATACTTATAGACTGCGGCGAGGGTATGCAGGTAGCACTTGCATCATCCGACCTTAAAATAAGCCGCATCGAAATGATACTTATAACTCATAATCATGCAGACCATGTCACAGGTCTGCCGGGTCTGCTGTTATCTATGGGCAACTGCTCACGCGAAGAACCCATCGACATCTATCTGCCCGAAAGCGCTGAACGTGTTGTAAGAAATCTGATATCCGTCTGTGGAAGACTTCCTTTTGATGTCAGACTGCATATGCTTCCGGATAAGGAAGCTGTCAGCTTTACTGCCGATAAGATTGATCCTATGCTGACCGTTTACACTCTGCCGGTCAGACATAGTGTAAAGTGTCTGGCTTACAGCATGCTTCTGGAAAAGAAAGCTGTATTTCAACCTGATAAAGCACAATCACTGGGCGTACCCGTAAAAATGTGGCGTGTACTGCACAGCGGCGAAGCTGTGACACTTGATGATGGCAGAGTCATACAGCCTGATGAGGTGCTTGGCGACAAGCGTCCGCCCGTCAAGGTAACATACGTTACAGACACATTGCCTATAGATCCAATAGTCAACTTTGCAAAAGATGCCGATCTTTTCATCTGCGAAGGCATGTACGGTGACGCCGACAAAAAGCAGAGCATGAACGAGAAAGGTCACATGCTTATGCAGGATGCCTGCCGTCTTGCAGAAAAAGCATGTGTCAAGGAACTTTGGCTGACACATTACAGTCCTGCCGAAAAGCACCCCGAAAACTTTGAGAAGGAACTGAAAAAACTGTTCCCGAATGTGATCATCTCTAAAGACGGAGAAAAGAAAACGTTATGAGCAGTGCTTTGGCGTATGTCAGGTGGCTCACAGAATCGCACCGAAGCGTGATAGGCATTGATAAGGCTGAACATCTTGATAAACTTTTCAATACAATTGAAGAAAGCGATAAAACAGCAAACGCGATATATGATCTGATGGGTACTGAATGTTCAAGCGATGACTCCCCTTTTGAAAATGCAGTCATATCCGTGCTTAGCTGTGTTGTCTGCAAAATGTATGTTGAAGAAAGTCAGAAGTATCTTCCCGAAGACATTGAAAACATTCAAATTGATAAGATCGATAGTTTTTTCGGCTATCTGACTGAGTTCCCATCGGCAGAAGAATGCTTAGATCACTTTTGCCGAGAAGTCTGCCTGTAGAATATTATAGCAAGGAGGTACAAGATATGAGCGTATATGTGGTAAACAGCAGTAATTTCAAGCAGGAGGTGCTTGAATGCGATAAGCCTGTAGTCGTAGACTTCTGGGCAGGATGGTGCGGTCCTTGTATGGCACTATCACCAATAGTCGATGAACTTTCTGCTGAAACTGACAAAGTAAAGTTCTGCAAGCTGAATGTTGATGAAGCACGCGATATCGCTATGGAATACGGTATCATGAGTATTCCCACACTGATGCTTTTCAAATCAGGCGACCCTGTCAACGTGTCTGTAGGGCTTATCGACAAAGAAAAGCTGATATCATTCATCAGAGGTTGATTTGCAGGATTGACCGCATTCAAATTCATATAAAGAAACAGCACAAGTTTCACCGAGGTAAACTTTGTGCTGTCTTTTTATGGGATATATTTGTGATGATGTTGCATTATGCTTTTTGATCTGTGCTTTGCAATTTGAATTTAGCTAAAACTATTCCTGCAAAATGATACTAATATTGTCTGTATATTACATAGTAAATTGTCATAATGATAAAATTTGCTCTTTAATAATTAAAATGCTTGACAAAGTGCGAAAATATGGTATAATAGAAATAGTGAGCGCCACAATATATTGTATAAAAATATATTGTCACATACACAAATCATTTTTGAGGAGGAAAATAAAATGGCAAATCTTGATCTTACAAAATACGGCATCACAGGTTCCGTTGAGATCATCCGCAACCCTTCTTATGAAGAGATCTTCAAGGAGGAAACTAAGGAAGGTCTTGAGGGCTACGAAGTTGGTCAGGTAACTGAACTGGGTGCTGTAAACGTTATGACCGGTATCTACACAGGTCGTTCACCTAAGGATAAGTTCATCGTTATGGACGACAACTCCAAGGACACTGTTTGGTGGACTTCTGACGAGTACAAGAACGACAACCACGTTGCTACTAAGGAAGCATGGGACGCTGTCAAGAAGATAGCTGTTGAAGAACTGTGCAACAAGAAGCTGTACGTAGTTGATGCTTTCTGCGGTGCAAACAAGGATACCAGAATGGCTGTTCGTTTCATCGTTGAGGTGGCATGGCAGGCACACTTTATCCTGAACATGTTCATCAAGCCTACCGCTGAGGAACTGGAGAACTTTGAGCCTGATTTCGTTGTTTACAACGCTTCTAAGGCTAAGGTCGAGAACTACAAGGAACTGGGTCTGAACTCTGAGACCGCAGTTGTATTCAACATCACCAGCCGCGAGCAGGTCATCATCAACACATGGTACGGCGGCGAGATGAAGAAGGGTATGTTCTCTATGATGAACTACTACCTGCCTCTTAAGGGTATCGCTTCCATGCACTGCTCTGCTAACTGCGATATGGACGGCAAGCACACCGCTATCTTCTTCGGTCTGTCGGGTACAGGTAAGACTACCCTTTCCACAGATCCTAAGAGAAGACTTATCGGTGATGACGAGCATGGCTGGGACGACAACGGCGTATTCAACTTCGAGGGCGGCTGCTATGCTAAGGTAATCGGTCTTGATAAGGAGTCTGAGCCTGACATCTACAACGCTATCAAGAGAGATGCTCTGCTGGAGAACGTAACTGTTGATGCTAACGGCAAGATCGACTTCGACGACAAGTCCGTTACCGAGAACACTCGTGTTTCCTATCCTATCGACCACATCAACAACATCGCATCTGAGGTAAACGGCGTTTCCGCAGGTCCTGCTGCTGAGAACGTTATCTTCCTGTCTGCTGATGCTTTCGGCGTTCTGCCTCCTGTTTCCATACTGACTCCCGAACAGACCAAGTACTACTTCCTGTCAGGTTTCACTGCTAAGCTGGCAGGTACCGAGCGCGGCATCACTGAGCCTACTCCTACATTCTCTGCTTGCTTCGGTCAGGCATTCCTCGAGCTGCATCCTACCAAGTATGCAGAAGAGCTGGTAAAGAAGATGGAGAAGAGCGGCGCTAAGGCATACCTCGTTAATACAGGTTGGAATGGCACAGGCAAGAGAATTTCCATCAAGGATACTCGTGGTATCATCGATGCTATCCTGAACGGCGACGTTCTGAAGGCTCCTACCAAGAAGATACCTTACTTCGATTTTGAAGTTCCTACCGAACTGCCCGGCGTTGATCCTGCTATCCTTGATCCAAGAGATACATACGCTAACGCTTCCGAGTGGGAAGAGAAGGCTAAGGATCTGGCTAACAGATTTATCAAGAACTTCGCTAAGTACGAGGGCAACGAGGCTGGTAAGGCTCTGGTTCCCGCTGGTCCTAAGGTTGACTAATATAGTTTAAGCTATTCAATTAAAGCTCCGCACATCTCTGCGGGGCTTTTTTGATATATCCCAATTTGGTTGTGTATTGTTCCCACGCCTTCGGCGGGGGAACAATACGAAAGAACAGCCATTTTGTATCATCAGCAATACACATCAAAATTGGGAGTTTGATATATAACAAAAATGAAGGATAACATTGAACTTTTAAAACATATTGATGAACTGCACACTACGGATATGGGTGAATTGCGTATCGCGCGAAATACGGGCTGTGCGCCCGCAAACGCGGTGGAGTTCTGCCGCGAGATCATCACGGACTGCGATGCTGTCATAACGCGGCGCGGCAAGAATTTTTACGCGCTCTGCGGCGGCATTGAGATCACCGTCAACGCAAGCAGTTTCACAATTATCACGGCACATAAGCACCGCGAAAATATCGATAATTAAGATCTGTCTGCGATCACGGTTCAACAGTCCCCCACCCGCAGCACCGAATATTAAGGAGGAATACCATGACATTTGTATGCTACCCCAAATGCACCACCTGTAAAAAGGCGCAGAAATGGCTTGACGACAACGGCAAGTCCTACGAAGTGCGCGACATAAAGGAAAATAATCCCACATACGAAGAGCTGAAAAGCTGGTATGAAAAGAGCGGTCTGCCGCTGAAAAGGTTCTTCAACACCAGCGGACTGCTTTATAAGTCGATGGCACTGAAAGACAAGCTGCCCGCCATGTCGGAGGAAGAACAGCTCAAACTTCTTGCAACAGACGGTATGCTGGTCAAGCGCCCGATACTCGTCAGCGGAGATACCGTCCTTGTGGGCTTCAAAGAGGCTGAATGGGAGAAATTATAACGCAAAAAACGTACCGCTCGTCTGTGAACGGTACGTCTTTTTGTACTGATATTATTATTCTGTCACCAGCTTTTTCAGCTTATCCACCGCAGACTTCACGGGGTTGCCCTTCGGCTTATAGAAATGCTGGTAGTCTTTGGAATTTTCCCAGTCACCGCCCCATTTCCAGCCTTTGCTGGCAAATACCTTGTATGCGAGATCATGGTGGTTGATCTTGTGACTGAAATCTTTGCTTCTGTCAACGTATGGAATGCTGTTTGCAGGGCTGATTTCCTCCCCTACTATGTAAGGATTGTAAAGCGGATTGATGTCTATCGCCCTGCCCAGTGCGTGCAGAGAAAGTTCCTGCGTACCCGCTACATTTCTGAAATTGAATGCGGAGGAATTATTGTCCGCCATTGATGCTTCATCATCACCATCATACTCATCACACAGCTTGATCTTTTCGATCTCGTATTCAGCCTCAAAAAGCATCTCAAATATCTCCAGAACTTCCTTAGCCAGTGATTTGTGAACTATCATCTCGCCATCTGCGATATTATGGCTGAAATCAATATACCTTATCTGCAAATACGAAAGGTCATCAAGGTCGATCTCACTGTTTTCTTTATACGTTTTGCCTGTGATACGCTCTATCACTTCATCGCTCAGCGGTGAAGCAGAAAAACCCTCACGCAGCAAAAACACTTCATTCTTCATGTCTAATCCTCCAAAAAAGTGACCCTTAACGCTGACAACATCAGCATATGATATTTTATCAGATATATGTACTTTTGTCAAGGCTTTTTTGCTTGATTTAATTATCTTCGGAATAAATACAAAAGGGGGAAAGCAAACTTTCCCCCAACTTGTCCATATTTACACCTTGACAGCAGTCTTCTCATGAACTGCGGCAGAGTTGAATGATGTAACTACCGGTCTTTTTGGTGCTGTGGTCGGGTGGAAAGTCGTTACGACCTCCTTCACTTTTTCATAAACACCATACTCGTCCTCGTCATATGCCACATTCATCAGTTCTCTGATATCTGACAGGAATTTGTCATACTCAAAAGGTATCGGCTGACCGATATGTATCTTCTGATTTTTTGTACGTTTCAGACCTTCCTCAGCCATCAGCTTTTCCTCATACAGCTTCTCACCGGGTCGAAGACCTGTGTAGACTATCTTGATATCAACATCGGGCTTGTGACCCGACAGCTTGATAAGATTGCGCGCCAGAGTATCTATCTTGATCGGTTCGCCCATATCAAGTACATATATCTCCGAACCGCTGCCCAGAACACTTGCCTGCAATACCAGAGAAACAGCTTCGGGGATACTCATGAAGAAACGGTTTATGTTCTTGTCAACAACAGTTACAGGACCACCTTCAGCGATCTGCTTTTTGAACAGCGGTATTACCGAACCGTTACTGCCCAGAACATTTCCGAAACGAACAGCACAGAACTGTGTATGAGGAGTGAAATTCTCCAAAGCAGGATCAACTTCCCAGTCTTTATCAGTCATATGAGCGTGTATTCTTGGTATCTCACGGCATCTGCCATTCTTCACCATATAGTCAAAGGTCTGTATTATCATTTCACACAGACGCTTGCTGGCACCCATGATATTAGTCGGGTTGACCGCCTTATCGGTGGATATCAGCACAAATCGCTGACAGCCGCTTCTCATTGCTGCATATGCTGTCTTATATGTACCGATAGCGTTGTTCTTGATCGCCTCACACGGGCTGTCTTCCATCAGAGGAACATGTTTGTGCGCTGCTGCATGGTAAACGATATCAACATGATATTTCTCGAATACCTCGTTGATGCGCTTGTTGTCACGCACAGAACCTATCAGCACCACAAGATTGAGTTCAGGCATCTTACGGCGAAGTTCCATCTGTATATCGTAGGCGTTGTTTTCGTAAACATCAAAGATTATAAGCTGTTTCGGATTGTGCTGAGCGACTTGCCTGCAAAGTTCACTGCCTATCGAACCGCCGCCGCCCGTTACCAGAACGACTTTATCCTGCAAGTTATCATACACCTCAGACATATCCATCTCGATGGGTTCCCTGCCCAGAAGATCTTCTATGGCAACATCTTTCATCTTTGCGACCGAAACATCACCCGTAACAAGCTGATACATACCGGGAAGATTTTTAAGTTCACAACCTGTTTCCTTACAGATATTCAGAAGATCTCGTCTGTCATCAGCAGACGCACTGGGGATAGCCACATAGATAGCATCGACTTCATATTTCTGCGCTGAGAGTAAAATATCATCACGCCCGCCGACGATCTGAACACCGTCGATATACCTGTCCCATTTGTTGGGATTATCATCTATTATGCAGACGACTTTCTCCTTAAGTCCCTCTGACTGTTCGATATCGCGCAGTATCATCTGACCCGCATTGCCAGCACCTACCAACATGACACGCTTAAGTTTTCTGTCATCATCAGGTGCAGGATGCTTATGTTCACGCGCCAGCAGAATAAATCTGTAGCAAAAACGAATGCCAATGACAAACGTGAATTGCAGCAGAGGTCCCACAAGATAGTAAGATATGGGCATTCTGCGGAAGATGAGAGTGATAAGCAGTGTATGCAGTGCCGTCAGTTCAATAGTCGCCAGCGTAACATATTTAAGTTCTGTATAGCTTGCAAATCGCCAGATGCTCTTGTAAAGCCTGTTATACCAATGCACCCCAACCACAGCAACGGCATAGATCGGCACGAAAAAAGCGAATGCTTCCAGATAATAACGCGGTATCTGAGTAAATTTAAGGTCATACCGCAGCCATAGTCCTGCAAAATAGCTGCCTGCTGCTACGACCACGTCGTATGCCATCAGATAAAAAGAAACTATCTGCCAGTGCTCCAGCTTTTTCCTTTTCCTTAAACTAATTTTCCCCACATTCTGTTTCTCATTATCCATTAATTAATTACCCCCTCGGATAATTCCTATAACTAATTAATTTTATTATAGCATATCATGACTAAAAATGTCAAGTATTAGTCATTAAAATAAACGTTTTCGACACAGCCATGTATTAGTAAAAGTGCTGATTTAGTATAAAAAAGCAAAAAACTCCCGACATAATTTTTATGTCGGGAGTTAAAATTAACTTAATAAATATTTAAAATCACTTAGCGATCTCAGCCTTGATAGCTGCAAGAAGTTCATCATAAGTTTCAAAAGCAGGCAGATCAGGGTAATCAGCCTTTATCTTGTCGGTGCTTCTGAACAGATAACCGGCGCGGCTGTTGAGTATCATTCCCAGATCGTTGAAACTGTCACCGCTGGCAATAGTTTCAAAACCGCAGGACTGAAGTGCCTTTACTGTGGTCAGCTTGGACTTTTCGCATCTCATCTTATAGCCTGTTATCTCACCGTTTTCTGCAACAACAAGTTCATTGCAGAAAATAGTAGGCATGCCCAGTTTCTTCATAAGAGGCTTTGCAAACTGAGTGAAAGTATCGCTCAGTATAAGCACCTGACAGCAATCTCTCAGTTCATCAAGAAACTCCTTAGCGCCGGGCATCGGGTCAATCTTTGCGATGGTATCCTGTATCTCCTTAAGTCCCAGACCATGCTCTTTCAGTATTGCAAGACGATACTGCATCAGCTTGTCATAATCAGGCTCATCTCTTGTAGTCTTCTTCAGCTCGGGGATGCCGCTGGCTTCCGCAAAAGCTATCCATATCTCAGGCACTAATACGCCTTCAAGGTCAAGACAAGTAACTATCATTTTTCTTACCTCCGAAAATGTTTGGATTTATCACAATAAACATTATACACCATCATTCGGATTTTGTAAAGGGCTTTTTTGCAATTTTTAAAATCCAATCCTGCAAAATATATACTCCATTGCCTATTTTATATAGTTTGCACAACTTTTATACAGTTTGTTACTGCAATAGTCCAACTGTAAAATTTACTTTTATTATAGAGTATAATTTTGTAAAAAAGGTGAAAAATCTTTAAATTTCTGCAAACCCCCTTGTAAAAGAGGGAAATATCAGTTATAATGTAAATGTAGGTCAGGCTAACTGACCGCATTTATAGATGGAGGTATATATAATAATGGGTAGTGCTGACAAGATTTTATTTGACAACGATTCGAGAGTAGCTCCCCTCGGGCTTATCCCGATGGCGGGCGCGAAGGAGCTTGGCGAGAAGGTCAACGCTTATCTGGTAAAGTGGGCGAACGAGGACAATTTCTTTAAGGATACATTTCTGGTCGAGGCTGAGTGTCCCAGATTTTCTTCGGGCGACGGCAAGGGTCTTATCAAGCAGACTGTACGCGGCAACGATCTGTTTATTCTCTGTGATATGGGCAATTACAGTGTAAAGTATGATTATTTCGGTCATGAGAACTACATGTCGCCTGATGATCACTATCAGGATCTCAAGCGTATCATACAGGCTGCAAGCGGTAAATGCCACAGAATAAATGTTATCATGCCTTCACTTTACGGCGGCAGACAGCACAGAAGAAACTACCGTGAGTCGCTGGACTGTGCAGTCGCTCTTCAGGAATTACAGGCTATGGGCGTATCGAACGTGCTGGCTTTTGATGCACATGACCCAAGAGTGCAGAATGCAGTACCGCTGATGGGCTTTGACAACATTATACCCTCCTATCAGGTGCTTAAAGCCATGTTCAAGAGCCTTGACGATTTCAGACCTGACAAGGCGCACTTCATGATCGTATCTCCCGATGAGGGCGCGATCAACAGAAACATGTACTACGCATCTGTACTGGGTGTAGACATGGGTATGTTCTACAAAAGGCGCGACTACTCCACCGTTGTAAACGGCAGAAACCCCATTGTTGCACACGAATATATGGGCAATGACGTTAAGGGCAAGGACGTTTTCATTGCTGACGACATCATTTCTTCGGGCGAGTCAATGCTGGAAGTTGCAGTTGAACTCAAGAAGAGAAATGCAAACAAGATATACTGCTATGCTACTTATGCTATCTTCACAAACGGACTTGCATCTTTTGACAAGGCATTTGCTGATGGCATTATAGATGGCGTATTCGGCACAAACCTCACATACCGTACTCCTGAACTGCTTCAGAGGGAGTGGTTCCATGAAGTTGATGTGGCTAAGTACATCGCTTATTACATCGCTGCACTTAATCATGATGCTTCCATCTCGGAGGTCATCGATCCTCACAAGAAAATATCTGCTCTGCTTGACAAGTACTATATCAAAAAGGGCAACTAATTTAGTTTATCTGAACGGGCGATATTTTCGCCCGTTTGTTGTATATTGACGGGAGGTGTCCCAATGGAAGAGATACTCAGGACTGAAAGACTGACAGTCAGAAAATTCATGCCCGCCGACAGCGGCGACCTCGCCGAGATACTGACCGACAGCGAAGTTACATATTTCAAGCCATATGAAGCGTGCGTTAAAGAAGCTGAGATATGAATACAAGCAATAAAACAGGAGTGATAAAATGATTTTCGCAGGTATAGTCGCAGGCGGAAGCGGCACAAGGATCAAGAATGCAGATAAGCCGAAACAATTCATCGAAATAGGCGGTGTGCCTGTCCTTATAAGGACTGTCCGCGCCTTTGAAGAAATAGGTGAGATAGAACGTATCTACATCGGTATAAATCCCACATGGTACGACTATGCTGACAAACTGCTGGAAGAATTTGATGTCAGTACAAAGCGCGTCCGTCTGGTAACAGGCGGGCAGGACCGCAATGGAACAGTTCTTAATATCCTGCGGGAGATAACAGGTATATTCGGCACGAATAAAGGCGATATCCTCGTCACCCATGATGCTGTGCGTCCATTCATCAGCGAGCGGATAATTCGCGATAATATCGAATGCGCGCAGAAAAACATTGCCTGCGGTACATATATCCCATCAGATGACACTATTATCAGAACGACCGACTCTCTTACAGTCAGCGAAAACCTGAAACGAAGCGAACTTATGCGCGCCCAGACACCTCAGACTTTTGAAATATCGGCGCTGTGCGAATGTATCGACAAGCTGGGTCAGGAGAAACTCAGTCAGCTGACTGACACCTGCGGTATAATGACTGAATGCGGCTACCCTATACACATCGTTCAGGGCGAGCCGATGAATTTCAAGATAACCACCGACCACGACCTGATGATAGCCGGTCTGATGGCATGTGATTAAACGAAAACGCTCACCGTAAAACCGATGAGCGTTTATTGATTCATGTATATTTCCTTCTTATTGAACTATCACATTTTCAGTCAAAAATTCATACCCGCAGACAGTCTGCTTCCGAACTTCGTTTTAGCGTATTTGTGAAGATCACCGCCATCAGCAGTTCGGATAAGATCAGCAGTACCGCTATAGTGATGCCTATCGTTACCAATATCTGAGTGCTGTTTATCTGCGAACCTCTGCCGAGATCGTACAGCGCCCCTCTTATTATCCTTGTGACTAGGAAATATGAGCCTGCCGCCGCGATGCCCATTGAAACAAACAGCAGTTTTAGGAAATTCAGCTGATATATGAAGTGCATTTCGCCAAAACTCATGCCCATAGACATCATTATCGCCACCGAACGCCTTTTTATCGTTATGCAGAAAGATATTTGCGCGATCATGTTCAGTATAGCCGCCGCAGTAACCAGCACAGCAGCTATGCTTATCATCTTGTTCATAAAAGTCTGCTGCTTGATAAGGTTGTTGTAGTTATATATCGCTCTGCTTGTGTAACAATCCGCGCCTGTTAATTTCGTAATATCATCTTCAATCTTATTTGAAATGTCTATATCGTAATTTTTCAGGTAGATGTAGTATTGTCCCTGTGACAGCAGCAGCCTGTTTCGGGTGGGGATAATTATACCTTCTCCCGGATATTTGTCTTCGTATTCTATCACGCCGACTATCTTCGTGCCTGCCATGTACTTGCCGTTGATAATAAATCTCTTGTCGATAAATACTTTTGGGTCACTTACATCTACTCCGTACAGCTTCAAAAACTGCGTTGTTACCATTATTTCTTTCTCAGCTTCGGGATACCTGCCAGCCACCAGTTTACCGGGAAAAATTTCTTCGCAGTAGTTGTCTAAGTCATAATACAGCGCCGCGATACTGTATAAGGCACTCTGATAGATCATATCAATATTTTTGTCGCTATCATCAAAGCTGTATTCAGCGCCGTCAATCTTTATGCTGCTTTCGGTATAATCAAGCATATCCTTCCAGAGAAGTGCTTTCGACATGGAGTATTCTGCAACAAAACCTGAGTATTCACATGAAAAACCACTGATACTTTCATTTTTATCGCAGTATTCTTTTATTTCTTCAAGATCGTGGATCTCGTCCCTTTCACAGTAGACGTAGGGCTTACCGTCTATACCATTGATGGCTTTTTTCAATTCTGTATCAAGGAAGATGCTGTACGCAAATACACACATCAGTACAAATGCGGATATCAGCGTGCCCATGAAAAGCTGTATGCTGACTTTCAGCGGAAATCTGCAAAGCCTTGACATACGCCAGAAAAACAAAATATCTCTTTTCATCGGCTTTTCCTCACATTTTCCAGTTCAGATGTTCTGTCGATCGCAAAGAACACCTTGAAAAATCCCGCCAGCGTGAACAGACTGCAAAGAACCAGTATCAGCGGAAAAGTTCTCTCAGGCGGTACGACTTTCAGGTCTTTCAGCCCGAACATGCCGCAGTATTCATCTGCCAGCGAATAGGTTAGCCTGCGTGCAGGTAAAAATGCCGCCGCACATGATACAGCCACCAATCCCTCTGTCAGTATAAGATATATAAGTTTCAGCCTGCCCGCAGAAAGTCCCAGCAGTTTGTACATGGCAATAGAAGAATTTCGTCTGAGTATTATCAGCTGTGACATCGAAAATGATATAAATGCCGATGATATAGCTACGACCATACAGATACAAAGCAGCACATTCATCACCATGCGCACTATGCTGACTTCTGACTGTATCGTATCATAAAGATCACAATATACATTGATATCCATATCATGTATTTTTGATAGCATCTTGCTGCAATTATTGTAGTCTGCTGCGGAGAGTGTTACCTGCGTTCTTGTTGAATAACCTTCACTGTCCAATATCTCAAGGCAGCTGTCAAAGGACATTAGAAAATCGGCATCGCAGCAGTTTTGCTTGAAGATGCCCGCCAGTTCAAGTTCATGGCTGTTTTTAAACTGCTCCGAACATAGGCTGACAGTGCTTCCCTGTTCAAGCCCGCTTGCATTTGCGAGTCTGTCGGATATCCATATCTTGCCGTTATTGTTTTCGGGTACAAGCAGATCGGGGTAGCTGCCGCGCCTTATAAACTTATATGACCTTCGTTCTGTAACGCCCCTGAGTCCGTATATAAAAGAAGTTGCCGTACCTGCCGCAGGCTGTGTTTCATGTACGCCGTCCGATATGGTAACGTTCCTCAGTGTATCGTCACCGTATATCAGCTTTTTATCACCGAAAGCGATAAAATCTGCAAACTCGCTGAGGTCGGTGTCTTTTTTGTAGCTGAAAGTCACATCGAAACTAAGACCTTTGGTATTTTCGCTGATAAGGTCATCCGTATATCTGTTAATGGATACCGAAATATTAAGCAGAACGGTGATAACGATATACAGCGAAATGAATATGACCATATAGAAGAATACAAGTCCTTTCAGCACGCCCAGTTCAGAAATTACAAATTTGAACATCTTATCTCATACCCTCATCGTCAACTATCCTGCCGTCACACAGCGTCACTATCCTGTCAGAACATTCGGCGTCTTCATGACTGTGGGTGACCATTATAACCGTCGTGCCGTTTTCCGTCTGTTTGCGCAGCAGCTTGACTATGTTGCTGCTGTTTACGCTGTCAAGATTTCCGCAGGGTTCGTCACACAGCAGTATCTTCGGTTTGCTTATCAGCGCCCTAGCTATGCAGACTCTCTGCTGTTCGCCGCCTGAAAGGTTATGAACCTTTGCATGTATCTTGCTTTCAAGCCCCACAGCACTCAGCATCTCTTCGATGCGCCGCTTGTGATCTTCTTTGTCATTGCGTATAAGCAGCGGAACTTCGATATTCCTGTAAACATCGAATGCGGGTTCAAGATAGAACGCCTGAAAAACAAAACCTATCATTCTGTTGCGGTATTCGCACACAGCCTTTTTGTCGAAGCCCGTTATATCCGATCCATCGACCATAATCTGACCTTCATCGGCTTTTTCAAGTGTGCCGAGAATGTTCAGCAGAGTCGTCTTGCCGCTGCCCGAAGCACCTGTGATGCTTGTCATGGTATTCTTTTCTATATCAAGCGTCAATTTATCAAGCACCTGTTGTTTGCCGAAGCGTTTGCTTATGTCTTTTATCCTTATAATACAGTTATTCATATCTTCACCCTAAAACAGAAGAGAAATAAGCAGGTCGCCCCGCCTATTCCTCAACAATAGTTATTCTTCTTCGCTGTCTATCAGAAAATACTCTTCTTTTAAATAAACAAGTGAGTAGCCGTCATCATCGTAGTACCCTAACAGCGGATTATAATCACAGTCATCAAATATCCTTAAAGAAAGTTTGTTTCCATCTGAATATTTTCCTGTCGTGAAATATCTCTCGCTTTTCAGTTGTTGTGCAGCATCGTCAGGAAACGGCAAATTCAAATTTTTAAACGACAGTCTGTATTTTTCTGCCAAAGCCTCGTAATCCATGTTTTCAAGAAGCAGATGATTTTGATCAACGATGACTATCTTCTCTTCGCTGTTCTTTTTCTGATATGTTCCCTCTTTTATCTCAAACTCGTTAGATATCGAAGTTGTATAGATATCGTTATCTCCAATATCTGAGGTTTCATCATTGTTACATGAACAAAGTGAGGTAACTAATATTATTGTGAATACAATCAATAATACTCTATTTTTGAAACTAGTGTTCATACAGGTATCTCCATTTATCAGAAACATTATTTAATATGAAAGATAATCATTTGTGTGTATAGACTACACCAAGAAATAGTAATTGCTTACCATTTCTACTTGCAAGTCCAACGGGGCGCACACCACCAAGTGTCTTTTCTACATATTCATCAAGATATACATCATAAAATTCTGTTTTTATAGGTGCTTGCCAGTACCAAGTTTTACCAGATTCACGTTTTACTACACTATCCCAGTCAGCTAGCGTTCCATAATAATGACCATACCCTTCCCAAAAAAGATCAGGCATATCTGCTTTATTTCCTTTGAGTACTATTTTGGATTTATCATTCGTCTTAAAAATTGCCATACCACCTGTAGGCTTGTATGTCCCGTCTTTCGGTATAGCAAGTACATCTTCCTCACCACAGCCCGCGAAAACAGCCACACTCATAACGGCAGCAGTAATAACAGCAAATAATTTTGTTTTTTTCATAAATTAAGACTCCTTACTTATTTTACCTTATTTATCAGCTTCAAATTTTGTGTTACTATTGTTATATTTAAATGTTGTATGAAGGAAGTGAATCTTTTTTCCAGTCTTATCAGATAGTGCATATCCGAAAAAACCCGTGCGATTAGGGTATAAAACATCTATACCATCACTTGTTTTTACATATGTCTTTATTTGAGCACGCCAATACCAATCATTTGAGCCCTCAAATCTTTCCCATTCTCCAAGTTCGCAACATATCTCGTCGTAAAAGTACTTGCCTTCACTATCCACTGACCAACTATATATTCTGCCCTCATCAAGATCGATTACAACTTTACAATTATCGCGTTTAGAAGCAGGCAAAGAATAATATCCAATAGACTTTATAGGTCTATAAGTTCCGCTTTTTGGGATAGCTTCAATATCCGCAGTACTACAGCTTGTAATCGTAGCCATACTAATAACAGCAGCAGTAATAGCAGTAATTAGTTTTGTTTTCTTCATAATTTAAGGCTCCTTTTAACCATACCATATACATATACAATAATAACAGTCGTTGAAAGATCTAACAACAGTTTGCATTATATCAAAAGTTTAAAATTTTGTCAATAACAAATCGGATATTTCATTTTTGTTCATATCGTTTTCGTGATATCTGATATTAATAATAACATTTAATTGTGTAATTCAAACAACGTGCTGATAATAGAACAGTGCAAAGCATACAACACTGATCTTGTTTCTGTAATCAGTCCCAGCCACATGTCCGACAGCTTATTTTTTCGTTCGGTGAAGCCGACGGTATTCCGATGGCGTTTGATGGGTGATGCGCTTGAACTGCTTCATGAAATAGCTTTCTGTAGAATATCCGCACATAACAGTTATCTCTGAAAGCGGGTGATCCGTTTCGGAAAGCAGGCGCTTTGCCTCTTCTACGCGAAAATCTATCAGGTCTTCAAACATGCTTTTTCCGAACAGCTGCTTATAATGTTTTTGCAAAGTGCTTTTTGACAGCCCGCTCTCTTTACAAAGTGCATCGACCGTCCATTGTTCGGCAGATGTTTCGCGCAGCTTTTTACGCAGCATGATCAGCTTTTCATTCAGCGCCGAACGCCTGTGCCCCTGTTCAGTTTCGGAAGTACTGTTCAGTTCATCAGAACATTCGGAATAAAGCCTGTCAAGTGCCTGCGTCAACACAGTAACATAGTTAAGCCATCCTGCATCGTAAACACGGTCATTCTCACCAAATGATACAGATATGACCCCGAACTGCTTTTCATTCAGATGCAGCGGAGAAACAAACACGGTTTCAGGATCGTCTGTGCCTGAAAGGAATGCTGATGCGCTATCTAAAGACATATCAAAGCGGTGTATCTGCGGAGTCCCGTCAGCCTTGCAGGTGGCAGCAAAGACATATTCTCCCGAATGTCTGCGAAGATATATCCCTACCCTTTGCATATGGTAGATATCTTTGCTATGATACAGCGCACACGCCAGAAAATCCGAAACATTTTTTGCCTGTGCCAGAGCAGGAGCCATATTGATGCCGAACGTGTATTCCGACCACATTCGCGGGATCGTTACACAAGGGTCAACAGACAGCTGTTTTGTCGGAATATTGGTGCAGCCACAAGAACTACCTATCAGAAATCCGCTTTTCTGACTTTCCACAGAACTGCATAAAAGCCCTGTCAAATTGCGATGAAGTCGGCGTACCGCATCTGCACCCAACTGAAAATTATTACGCACATATGTCGTCAGCGTTACATCAACATTTGCAGTAAATGGGTACCCGTCATATCCTGTCACCGCAACATCGTCAGGCACACGTACACCTCTTGAGATGAGGGTCTTGATAAGTGCAACAGCCATAACATCATTGCCGCAGACTATAGCTTCAGGCATCTGTAATTCACCTGAAAGCAGCTTTTCGGCATAAGGCTTGACAGAATCATACCAGAATGTGCCGTATTCAAAATAGGTATCATCGAAATATAGTCCATGCTGAGTCATGCGGTCTTTCCATGCTCGCAGTCTTGTCTGTGCCTGAAAGCTGTCCTTCCAACCTGTAAGACAATATATTCTCCTGTATCCGTGAACCTCTATAAGATGTTCGACGACTTTGCCGAACTCATCATAATCATCATACTGCGTGCTGTCAAAAACAGGGTGTGTGCTCTCGTCAACTGTCATGACATATTTCTGCGTTTCCAGCAGCCGATGTTCTATATCTGATATAACGGCAGCACCCATAGTCGTATCATCTTTCAGATAAAGAAAGGCATCAATATCCTTTGCACCGATCATACGGAATATCTCACGTTCAGCCTTTGCATGCGCCTGAACATTATTTTCAAATTGTATCAGCGGCGCAATAATGACCGCATCACAGCCGCAGTGTCTTAGCTGACTGATCGCACCGCGCAAAATATCCTGAACATATACTCTTGAAAGCACAGGTGCAACTATCCCGATAATAGGCTTTTTAATCACATGCCTTCCCTCCCCTTCTATATCTGAACATTTACCGCTTATTCAACACATTTCATGCGGGACATTGTGTCCCTATCTATTGTACTATTATATCATAACAATTTATAATAATCAAGATAATATTACAATCATTGGAAATAAAAATGCGATATTCAGGACAATATTGAATTGACTTTTCGCTTCTGATGCGGTACAATAATAGTACAAAAGTTTTGTTTAAAGAAATAACAAAACTAATACCACAACTGACATTTAGGAGGGAAATATCAATGCAGAAAAAGAAGATCATAGCTGTGCTGGCAGCGGCAGCACTTTATCTGACGCCGTTGACTTCACATATCCGACCGCTTGCATCAGTTTCCGTATCGGCATCTGCGGAAACGATCTCAGATATCCCGCAGGATTATCTTACTGCCTGCGACTGGGTCTGGAAGAATCGTATCGAAACGGAGCGTTCATGTGAAGCATGGTCTACCATCTACGATCAGATCATCGCAGGCAACGGCACACTGCAATACATACTGATATGGCAGTCCTACGAACCGATCACGCTGGCACAAAGACAAAAGCTGCCGCAAATGCTTGAAGAAGCTATAAACAAGTGGAATGACTGCCTTGTGGGCTATGATGACTGGCCGATCGACCACGTAAATGTCAAGATCGTTGGGTATGCTGTACTCGATGAAAGCTGTATCCTTGACCGTCAGCCGGACGAAAAGGTCTACACACAGACCACGACTTCATGGCTGCATGATGACATGGTATCAAGCGGCATGGGTAATTCAAGCGTCCCGACTATCCAGCCAGCCGAACCAACTGCTCTTTCGCGCTATGTACACTGGAACAATAAAAACTGGAACTACAACGGCAGCTACGATAACCGCTATGATATGTACCTTCATGGCATCAAAGGCATGATAAATATGGGCGGCTACGGTTATCACTACGGACAGATACTTTCAGATCAGTCTGTGCTGGGACTTATTGACGGTACGACCACTCAGCATATCCTGCTGCACGAAATGGGACACGGCTTTGGTTTCCCGGATTATTACGGCGGTGAGGGCGAATCTGACGGCTTTCCTC
The DNA here is from genome assembly GCF_000178155.2 of Hominimerdicola alba 8. Classification (GTDB taxonomy): domain Bacteria; phylum Bacillota; class Clostridia; order Oscillospirales; family Ruminococcaceae; genus Hominimerdicola; species Hominimerdicola alba_C. The sequence continues at coordinate 118,969 of NZ_ADKM02000075.1, read as the reverse complement.
CCGGAGGTTTTCCCGGCGGAAAAGGTTCGATAATGATGGCAGGTTCGTGCAGTTATATCAATACTTTCGACAAATACTTTGCACGCTACACATGGAGCAAGCTAAAAAATGAAGCAGGCAGATTTGACTTGAAAAATGTTCAGCCTGCCGCATCAACAGCTGAATTTACTGACAAGATAACAGCCATCAATATACAGCAGAACGGCTATTCTTCCATAACCTTTGAGAACAACGGCACATACCGTTTCCCTGTCAGCGGCTACTTTGACAGCACTGACAAAGACCTTTCGTTCTATGAGGTCGGAGATACAGTTTCTATCAGCTTCACCTACGATAAGTCTGATATGCTGATAAAAAACATCGATCATATACAGCTTATCAGCTATGACCCGATAAAAGGCACTCTTATCAGCAAAGTCAGTGTCATTGATACCGACTATTATAACTCATGGGGCATCGACACATATCTGCAAAAAGGCGATGTGCTGTTCGGTGACAGAACTGCTGACAGATGCGCTGTCACAGAACTGCCTGACTCACTAATTGGCACGGAAGCTGTACTTACTCCCTGTGATGCAAAATCATCTTCAAAAGAGCAGGCTGCTGTTACTGCAAATAAAGATATTACCCTTTATGTGGGACTTGACAGCCGTGTGACAAATGTACCGTCATGGCTTGGCAGCTTCACAAAAACAAACCGGACAGTAAAAACGAGCAACAATGTTACATTTCTTCTTTATTCTAAAAAAGTAAATGCAGGCGAGAGCGTTAAACTCGGCGCAAACGGGCAGTCCGCAGGCTGCATGAATTACATCGTGCTTGCATCAGCTGCCGCGAACACCTCAATTTCTGATATTTATCCCGAAATAACCGATGTTGCGTACAGCGAACAATATCATCAGATCAGATTTACATGGAAGCCCGTTGACGGCGCTTCAAACTACGGTATTGCAGTATATCTTGCAGGCAAGTGGCGCATACAGACACAGAACATATCTGCATCGGCAACAAGCTACACCACCCCCAAAAATCTCACGGCGGGCAAGACCTACAAAGTCGCTGTTGCTGCTAAGGTCAACGGCGAGTGGACAGCTGAACAGTCTATAAAGCATGCAGTTACCGTCACTGTGAGATAATATCGCTTCGATATCATCGCAGCAGTCGTTCTTTATCAGAACTTTCCCTGCTAACCTATACTCCCCAAAAAGGCGATAAGCCTTTATATGTTAACCAAGCAAAGCGACCAAGAGAGATTGGTCGCTTTTGCTTTTACATAAACAGCCGAGCATGTTAAAAACTCACAGATTGACGGAAAACACGGCTGTTTCATGATGTGATCAATAATATAGATATCAGCGAAAAAACTGATAATTGCAGCCCTGAATTCGCTTAATGACAAGTATGGTCTTTTTCTTCTGAACGGTTTCGAGTTTTACGGCATGCAGGACGATCTTTCAAATATAAGCAGACAGAATATCGTCATAGCATCAGATGCGGCACTCAGCCATATAGCTGAAAAGACTCATATCTCTCCTGAGGAGAACGGCATTACCATCATGTTACCGAATGGTCATAAAGGCAGAGATCAGAGAGCGGTCGATCTATGGCTGGAAATGCTGAGTGAGAATTATGATGTCAAAGTGACATACAAGAACTATGATAAGGCTGAGATAACAGTATTTGACTATATGGGAAACAGCGATATCGCTGCTACTACCCCGGCAGCGGCTGTAGCATCATCTCCTATCATAATATGTGTGCCAAATGCTGCTGACTATAACTTTTTCAATATGCAGACGGTATTTTCCTCAGCAAATAAATCAGAATGCGAAGCACTGCTCAAACGTAACAATATCCATTCGACACGCATAGATGTCAGCACACTGCATTCGCTGACAGACGGATATATCAGAAAAATAATCTCGGTAAGATCTTTCTTTATATTGACTTTTTCTGCTGTTTCGGTATACTATCTGGCACTGCTGGTAAGTACAGTTCTTATGGATATAAGGCTATACAAGCGTGAACGTGCAGTCAAGAAAGTTCTCGGAAGGACTTTTGCTGAAAGATATATGCCGTTCAGCTTAAAAACGACATCACTGCTGGCGGCATCACTTGTGGTGAGCGTTGCAGCTGTTCGCAGATACGATATCGGAAATATAAAAATAATATACATATCAGCTGCGGTGATGCTGGTGACTGAAATTGTTATCGAACTGGCAGCTGCAAAAGCTGATGAACGCCGCAATACTCTGCGGGAACTTAAAGGAGGTGCTTTATGATCAAGCTGGAAAATGTCACAAAAGCATTTGGTACGAATATACTGTTCAGCGGACTCACTTTTGATATCAAAGACGGTGATTTTGTTGTATTTTCAGGCAAAAGCGGCTGTGGCAAGAGCACGTTGCTAAATCTGATAGGCGGAGTCGAAAAGGTGACAGAGGGCAGTATAATAGTCGATGGAACAGACATCACAAAAAACATCAACCGAGTCAGGTATTTCAGTGAAAAAGTTGGATTTTTGTTTCAAAATTTCGCATTGAGCGAAAACAGGACAGTGCGGAAAAACCTTGAAATGGTAGCCAAAAGAAACCGCACAGAAGTTACCATCGAAGAAGCACTGCGTGAAGTGGGAATACTCGAAAAGATAGACGAAAAGGTCTGCACACTTTCGGGCGGTGAACAGCAGAGAATTGCGCTGGCAAGGCTTATGATAAAAAAGTGTGATATCATACTGGCAGATGAGCCGACAGGTTCGCTTGACAAAGATAATGCCATGATAGTAATAAATATACTCAAAAAACAGAACGAAAAAGGTAAAACAGTCATAATGGTAACTCACGACGAAGAACTGAAAAAAGTTGGCAAAAGGGTCATAGTGCTGGACAGTCAAAGCAGCTGAAAATATAATAAGGCCTGAAAGCTGTGACGACCGAGAAAAAATACAAACAATTAGTTTCCAAAATTTACAGTATATGTATTATTATTTAACATAGAATTTGTGAATAATAACATATAAACTTTTGCTAAAATGAATTAATTCTCCGAATATCGTAATTGACTAAACGAACATGATGTGGTATAATAATAGTATGATATAGTATCATTTTATTATTTCATATAAAGGAGAAAGTATAATGAAAAAAACTTTTTCTATTCTTTTGGCAGCTGTATCTGTGCTTATATTTGGGGCAGTTTCTGCTGACGCAGAAGATGTTTCGATCGATACGAATAAGGCTGTTGAAGCCTCAAACGGTGTTACTTTCAGCGTTACTTCAAGAGAACTCGCGGCTTCTCAGTTTAAGGACGATACAAAAATTACCGTTACCTGTGACGGTGCTGAGGGCGATGAAAGCCCTGTGAAGCTGGTGCTAAATTATTGGCATTCCGATGCAGATGTCAACAATGGCATCGGCGAGCCTGCTTCGGCTGAGGTCGAAGCAAGTGAGTTTGCGGACGGTGCAGCGGTATTTGAACAGTCAGCTATACTGGAAGCACTTGGGGATAATGACCTGTCTATGGTCTATTCTATCGATGTACTTGCAGGCGACAAGGCTGTTACCTGTACAGGTTTTGAGGCATCCGATGTTTACTCAAAGGCTGATATGGTCGAAAATGACATTCTTTATGCCAACTGGGTACACCCGCGCAAGCCTAAAGAAACCGATAACTGGGGGCAGAGCGTTTCAATAGGTGTTGACCAGTTCGACACAAGCACTATGACTGATAAAACATGGGTCATAGCACAGTTTGAATCTGATCTGGCTGAAAATATCCCAAATGCTCCCGTAGAATTCATTTTACAGAGCACTGATGACACGGTTTCTCCCAAAGCTAAAAACGGCACTGTATGGAGCAAGGTATCCCCTGTTCTATACAACGAAAATTTTGCACTGTTTGACTACGCTGACATGGTCGATGCCTACGGCACTGATGACATGTCATGTGTTTCGATAGTTTATGTGGGTGACACCGGCAACGGTAAAATAAAATGCACCGACCTTTATGCACTGAGATGCAAGGTGCTTGAAAGTGATATCCCGGCAGAACCCGTGACTTCGGTAGTTCCTGCGGAAGAAAGCACTGTAGAAGATTCTGCCGCCGTATCATCTTCAGCTGAGGTATCGGCAGCAGATGCAACAGACAGTTCAAATACTGATAAGGAGAAAGGTTCGGTTAGAAACAATCTTGTATTAATAATTATCGGCGCAGTTGCGGGCATTGCAGTAGCGGTTCTGATACTGTATATCGTTCTGGGCAGAAAGAGCAGAGAAACTTACGATGTGAACTCACACAAATTCATCAAGAAATAATGGAAACAGCTTGGTACAGCAGTGCCAAGCTGTTTTTTATGTCAGTGAAGTTTTTTGATGACATCTTCTATGGCAGTTCTTTCAGCCATACAACTGCCTTGAAGCATTTTATCCGAACCTCCGCCTTTGCCGTTAAGCGCTGAATTTATCTGAGCAGACATACTTCTGAGCGGCAGACTATCAGAAGCGATAATGTAATTCCAGCCGTTTTCGTTTTGACAAAAAATGCCTGCGGCACCATCCGTAAGTTTGACTGCTTCATTGGCGATATCACGCATAGATGCGGTGTTCAGCCCCTCTGTGAAAACACAAAAACTGCCGCGCGTGCTGTTACTGAGTGAACTGATGATACGCGCAGCTTTCCTTTGCTCGATGTCTGCAAGCTGACGTTTCAGCGCATCGTTCTCATCAATCAAACGCTTTGTCTGCTCTAATATCTTTTCGGGTTTTGCTGAAAGAAGCCTTGAAATAGCGGAAAGCTCGTCCATTCGGTTTCTGATAAGTTCAAAAGCATCAAGACCGCAGAGAATATGCAGCCGTGTGCCGCCCTTGTAGCTTTCAGCCGACAAAACCTTTATAATGCCTATCTGACCTGTTGATGCCACATGAGGCGCACAGCATGCACAGACATCGACACCCTCAATGGTAACTATGCGGACATTTTCAGTCATTTCCAGCTTGCTGCGGTATTCAAGGGTTTTCAGACTTTCGCTGTCCGGATATGAAATGGTGACAGGCAGGTCGGCGGCGATGGCTTTGTTAGCAAGAAATTCGCACTCGATGAGAGTTTCCGTCGGGATAACTCCATCAAGGTCAAGTGTCACATCATCAGAACCCAGATGAAAACCGACATTTTCAAACCCTGTCTTACGGTGGATAACCCCCATAAGCAGATGTTCGCCGGAATGGTTCTGCATGCGGCGAAGTCTGATATCAGCATCGACCTCACCACAGACTTGCATGCCCGCTTCTATGGGAGCAGTGCATTTATGTACGACCTCGCCGTTTTTCTCGTATGTATCTAAGACCTTAACACTGTCTATCAGTCCCACATCGCCTTTCTGCCCGCCTCCCTCAGGAAAAAATGCCGATCTGTCAAGTGTCAGTTCATAGTATTTGCCCGCAGGAGAACATGATGTGACGGTGGCTTCAAAAGTCGTCAGCTTGCTGTTATCATAGAGTCTTTCAGTCATGCAAAACACCTCGTTAACTATTATTTAATGTGGTTATCCCGCTGACACACCACAAAAACAGCGGCTATACAGAACTTAAGGCGGGGGAAAGATATGGGGCGCTCAATTATCCTTTTGTTTACCGCATTTTTAGTTGGTGTGCTAAAGGGATAGTCATATTATTTAAAACATGTTTATTGTAACACGGGCAGTTCAAAAAGTCAATCGCTGAAATTCATCTTTCGTACTTGAAAAGCCGATGTTAAAGTGCTATAATAAAAATAGTTTTGTTATAAAGAAGGTAAGTATATGGAATTTCTGGATATCGTCGATGAAAACGGCGATCCTACAGGTGAGATCATCGACCGTGAGAATGCCCACACAAAGGGCATTCGCCACCGCACCGCACACCTTTGGCTGCTGAGAAAGTGTGGCGGTAAAGTGCAGATACTTTTACAGAAACGCGCTGAAAACAAATCTTCTTATCCCGCGTGCTATGACATTTCAAGTGCGGGGCATATCCCTGCGGGCGTTGACTACGTACCATCTGCGCTGAGAGAACTGAAAGAAGAACTTGGCGTTGATGCTTTGGCTGAGGAACTTACAAGCTGCGGCAAACGTACTATCATCAGTGACGATGTATTTTTCGGAAAAGAATTTCATGACAGGCAGGTTTCAAAAGTCTTTGTGATGTGGCGCGATATTGACGAAAAAGACTTCATTCTTCAAAAGGAAGAAGTTGACAGTGTTCGCTGGGTGGACTTTGAATACTGTATCGAAGCAGTCAAGACCAACAGTTTCAAGCACTGTATCGCCCTCGAAGAGTTGATGATGATACAAAAATATCTTCAAAGTGGCGGTGATGGGCAGTGAGTGTGACAGTAAGGGATCGTGATTTTTCAAAAGGTGCCATCTGGCGGCTCACTCTTTCGCAGGCATTGCCGCTTATGCTGGCACAGCTGGTACAGCTGCTTTACAATGTGGTTGACCGCATCTACATAGGACACATGGACGGCGGTGACAGTATAGCGCTAACAGGTGTGGGGCTTACTTTCCCTGTGATAACTTTTATCGTGGCATTTGCAGCACTTTTCGGTATGGGCGGTGTGCCGCTTTTCTCTATGGCAAACGGTTCGGGCGACAAGTCGCGTGCTGAAAAAATAATGGGCTGTTCCTGCTTTATGCTGTTGGCAGGGGCGGCTGTGCTTACTGTCAGCGGTTATCTTTTCTGCCGACCTATACTTTACCTGCTGGGTGCCAGCGACAGTTCTTACCCATACGCGGCGGATTACCTGCGTATCTATATGGCAGGGACCGTTTTCTCGATGCTGACCACAGGACTGAACAGCTATATCAGCGCTCAGGGATTTCCCAAAACGGGCATGTTCACCACGATCATCGGCGCGGTGCTGAATATGCTGCTTGATCCGCTGTTTATATTTGTATTCGGTCTGGGCATAAAAGGCGCAGCGCTGGCTACCGTCATCAGTCAGATCGTTTCAGCGGTCTGGATAATGCGTTTTCTTGTCTTAAAAGCGCCCATTGGTCTGAAACGGCAGAATATCCATTTCGACAGTAGACTTGCAGGAAACATCTGCAAGCTGGGGACTTCAAATTTTGTGATGCAGGGTACTGCCTGCTTTGTTCAGGCGGCTTGCAACTCAACTTTGCAGACATACGGCGGTGACCTTTATGTCGGCATCATGACGGTACTCAACTCGGTACGCGATGTATTTTTCCTGCCGATAAGCGGTCTGGTCAACGGTTCACAGCCTATCATGGGCTACAATTACGGTGCCAAAAAGTATGACCGTGTAAAGCAGTCGATACGCTTCAATACTCTGGCGGGAGCGGTATACACAGTGTCGGCATGGCTATTGATAGTGATCTTCCCACAGTTCTGGTTCAGGATCTTTTCAAGCGACAGCGCGATCTTAGGACCTGGAGTTGACGCAATAAAGCTGTATTTCTTCGGATTTGTCTTTATGTCGTTCCAGTTTGCGGGGCAGTCAACATTTCAGGCGTTGGGAGCGGCAGGTCGTGCGATATTTTTCTCGCTGCTGAGAAAAGTCATCATCGTGATACCGCTTACACTGATACTGCCGCGTCTTGGTATGGGAGTTAAAGGTGTTTTCATCGCAGAACCCATCTCCAACATGGTAGGCGGACTTGCCAGCTATATCACAATGCGGCTGACAGTCTACAATAAACTTAATGATGACTCAAAAGAGTAAAAAAAACCCGATGCAGTACATTTTGCATCGGGTGTGATCTATTTTATGATAGCTGCTGCGATCTCATAAGCTACACGTTCTCTGTACTCAGGCGGGAACCAGTGACCTAGTCCGCTGAATACAGTAAGTTCACATTTATTGCATGCTTTCACAAGTTTCAGTGAATATTCGGTAGCGACTACAGGGTCGGCAGCACCATGCCATATTCTGATGGGTCTTGTAAACTCTGCCGCTTTAGCTATGACATCGTAGCGCGGAACGCCGTCAAAATAGGTCTTTGTCAGCTTAACGCCCATAAAATCAAACTCACCCTGCAACTCACTTTCCTGCTTTTTCAGCCAGTCATTCGGTATAACGAATGCTGGGTAAACGAGAAAAAGCCCTTCTATATCAGCAAATTCAGGTGCAGTCAGCGCTGAAACAAAACCGCCCTGACTCTCGCCATACAGGTATATATTTTTTATCTGCGTACGTGACCTGACAAGCGATATCATGTCGCGCAGATCAGCCTGTTCTGTCAGAATGCTCATATCAGTTGTCTTACCTGTACTTTTACAGCAGACTCCCCCTCCGTTGAAGTCATAGCATACTGCATATATGCCGCATTCAGCCAACTTCTTAGCCACATCTGCAAGATCATCAGCGCATGAATTAAAGCCGTGACTTAGTATCACAGCAGAGTCACCACCATTTTTCGGGATATATTCGGTGCAGTGTATATTGCCGCGCGGTGTATCTATAATAGATGTATCGATCTGATAATTTGTCATTTTTCCTGCCTCCGTTGTTGATCTCTTATCAAGTTCTTTTATAGCAATCCAACTATTTAAATTCACAAAATTCGGTCGCTAAAGCTCGGATTTATGGGTTTTGTGACCGGATTTTGTCTGAATTTTAAGGCGGATTGCTATATAGCAATCCAACTATTTAAATTCACAAAATCCGGTCGCTAAAGCTCGGATTTATGGGTTTTGCGACCGGATTTTGTCTGAATTTTAAGGCGGATTGCTATAGTGATCTTATGATGCTTTTGGTATAGTTTATGGTGAAGGATATTCATTTTTTTAGGTAATGAGGATCGTCAGACTATTTGTAGGATATTGTTGAACAAAAGGTTTACGCGCGGGTCGATCGTCGAAGTAAGATCGGTGTGATAGTGTCCGTGAAACCAGCCGCGAAATTCCAGCTTTTCGCGCACCTGCTGCAAAAAATCCGTCAGCCGATTTGAGGGATACACGTCAGGGAAACCCAGCATTGCCGCTATCTCTGACTGTATCGGTGTCGGCGCACAGTGAGTAATTACAAAATCTGTCTGCCAGCCTATCCTGTCCAGCGTTTCGATAGCGTGGATATACTCTTCATCAGATGGCATTTCCTGTGTCCATATAGAAGTGCCGAGTGTGCGGAACTCCTTATCGTGTGACTCAGCACCGCCCATCGTAAAAAAGCGCTTTCCTTGCAGTTCAAACATCTCGCCGCGCATAAGATGGTAGATGCTCTCCCCTATCCTGTGGACTTTTCCGCCGTTGAACTCAGTGACTTCATAGTCATCGAGCAGATCGAAATTTTCGTGGTTGCCGTCAACAAAAAGCGTGGTGTACGGCTTTTTATCAAGCCATTTGCGCCACCAGAGATCTTCTTCATCATTGTTCCATACAAGCCCGAAATCACCCGCAATTATCAGAAAATCTTCCTTTGTCATCTCTTTCTGTATCGGATTTGCCTTAGCAGTCAGCTTGCCGATATCGGCGCAGCCATGTATATCTCCCGTTACAAGCACCATAAATTTACCTCCTCACCCAAACTATACCGTATAAATAATTATGACTATCCTTTTAGCGCACCACGCGCCAACTGCCTTAAGTTCTGCAAAACAGCTGTTTTGGTGGTGTGTCAGCAGGATAACCACGTAAATGACCGCTGTGCTTGTGCAAAAATATGAAACTATGTCAGATCGTTATATCCAGCTGAACAGGACAATGATCGCTGCCCATAACATCAGTGAGTATCTTTGAGTCACCGACTTTGTCCATAAGTCTTTCGGAAACAACAAAATAGTCGATGCGCCAGCCTGCGTTGTTCTTGCGGGCGTTGAAGCGATATGACCACCATGAATAAACACCTGTTGTTTCAGGATAAAGCCGCCTGAAAGTATCTGCAAAACCTGCTGCGAGCAGTTCGGTGAATTTGCCGCGTTCCTGATCTGAAAAGCCGGCATTTCCCACATTGCTCTTGGGATTTTTGAGGTCTATCTCCTCATGGGCAACATTGAGGTCGCCGCAGTATATCACGGGTTTTAACTTATCAAGTCCGCAAAGATATGCGCGCATATCGTCCTCAAACTCCATGCGGTAATCGATCCGCTTTAGTTCATTCTGAGCGTTGGGCACATAACAGCATACGAAATAAAAATCGTCATACTCGCATGTGATGACTCTGCCTTCATCAGTGTGAGCGCCGTTCAGTCCGTATGTTACAGCTTTCGGCTCGTTCTTTGTGTAGACCGCTGTGCCGGAATAGCCTTTTTTCACAGCACTGTGAAAGTATTTATGATAGCCTTCGGGTGAAAAATCAGCCTGATCGGGCTGCATTTTTGTTTCCTGTATGCAAAAGATGTCAGCGTCAGCAGACTTGAAAAAATCCTCAAAACCCTTTTGAAGACAAGCCCTGAAACCGTTTACATTCCATGATATAAGTTTCATGATATGGACCTCCGTAAGTACTTAACTTAATCGTTTTCATTTTGTGTAATTATAACATAGCCCGAAAAAAAATGCAATAACTTAAAATCGTATATTTTATGTGTGATTTATTACAGCATTGACTTTTCGGGCGCGATGATGTATAATTTTGATAACAGGGATCATGCGGTCATTGACTGCAAATATTATGAACGGGTGTTTTTATGAAAAAAGAGTATCTGAACGACTGTCCTGATTATCTGGCAGATTATCTTACATACATGCGGCTGGTAAAAGGCAGGAGCGACCGCACTGTTGAAGCGTATTATATCGACCTGCGCACATTTCTGCGTTATCTGCTTATCAACCACAATGATGCTGACCCGAACAAGGTCGAATTTGAAGACATAGCCATATCAGAAGTTCCATTTGATTATATAAAAAAAATAAGGCTGATAGATGCCTACAATTATTTAAAATGGCTCGCTGATGAACGCGGCAACAGCATCAAGACAAGGGCGCGCAAGACATCGGCGCTAAAGCAGTTCTATTCTTATCTTCATCTGAAAAAGGGGCTTATCAGTTCCGACCCAATAGAACAGCTGGAACTTCCGAAACTGCCGAAAACTCTGCCGAAATACCTGACACTTGGCGATGCGCAGAAGCTGCTGGCAGCTGTAGAATCTGCAAATTATGAGCGTGATTACTGTATGATAACACTTTTCCTGAACTGCGGCATGCGTCTTAGCGAACTTTGCGGGCTGAATACGGACGATATCAGCTTTGAGAACGGAACGATGCGTTTATTCGGCAAGGGTTCAAAAGAGCGTATAGTCTATATGAATGATGCCTGTGTTGAAGCACTTAAGGCTTATCTGCCGCGCAGAAGCGCAGTACAGACAACCGATAAGGCGCTGTTTCTGTCGAACCGAAACACGCGCATATCGCGGAGAATGACACAGTATATCGTTGAGGAAAGCCTTAAGAAAGCAGGACTTGGAAACCTTGGCATAACGACACACAAACTTCGCCATACAGCTGCAACGCTTATGTATCAGTACGGAAATGTGGACACGCTTGTGCTTAAAGACATTCTGGGACATGAGAGCCTTGCCACCACCGAGATATACACTCACCTTACAAGCCAGAATTTACGTGATGCCGCAAACGCTAACCCGCTGGCAGATCAGCATATCAGAAAGCACCGAAAAAACAGCGAGGACGATGAAGAATGAAACGGATAGCGATAACCGACATTGATAATATCAGGATAGGTCAGACAGAAGATAAGAAAGCTGCCACAGGCTGCACCGTACTTGTATGCCCCGCCGGAATGAGTGCAGGGCTTGATATTCGCGGCGGCGGACCTGCATCGCGGGAAACTGCTCTGCTGGACCCGCTTGCCATTGCGCAGACCATTCATGCAGTGGTACTGGGCGGCGGAAGCGCTTTCGGACTGGACGCAGCGGGCGGTGTTATGGCACTGCTGGAAGAACGCGGCATCGGACTGGAAGTAGGCATTACAAAAGTTCCGCTGGTGGTACAGTCGGATATATTTGACCTCACGGTCGGTGACGGCAGTGTGCGTCCCGATAAAGCGATGGGCTATGCTGCGGCAAAAGCAGCGCTTGATGCGCCGAATTACCGCGACGGCAATTTTGGGGCGGGCTGCGGCGCTTCTGTTGGCAAATCCTGCGGAATGGAGCACTGTATGAAAACAGGTATAGGCAGCTGCGCTGTACAGATAGGTGACCTTAAGATAGGTGCGGTGACAGTGCTCAATGCGCTGGGTGATGTATTTGACAGCAAGTCGGCTAAAAAAATAGCAGGCATGCTGAACGCAGACAACAGCGGTTTTGCAGACTCGTTAGAATTTATGACACAGCATATAACTCCTGTACAGAACAAGTTTGCTGATAATACCACTATCTCTGCCGTGATGACCAATGCAAAGTTTGATAAGGCACAGCTGTGCAAAATAGCAGGCATGGCACATGACGGTTATGCCAGAAGCATCTCACCTGTACACACTTCGGCAGATGGCGACAGCATTTATGCGCTGTCTGCGGGTGATATTGAAGCTGATATAGATGCGGTCGGCGTGATAGCCGCAGAGGTCATCAGCGAGGCTATAAAATGTGCAGTATACAGCGCTGAGAGTGCTTACGGTCTTTACTCAGCCAAAGACCTGCCATTTTATAGCAATCCGTCTTAAAATTCAGACAAAATCCGGTCACAAAACCCATAAATCCGAGCTTTAGCGACCGGATTTTGTGAATTTAAATAGTTGGATTGCTATAGATGTTACTTTCAGAATGAATAATGCCCCCGAGTGTAAGAAACGCTCGGGGGCATTATTGTTGCTATAAATGAGATACAGTTAACACGATCTGTCAGATCAGATCCTTTATCAGTTCAAAGTATTTATCATCATCGTTTTCAAATATCTCTTCACCTGCAAGCATATAAGCGCGCATCAGGTATTCTGCGGCATCTTCTTTTCCCAATTCGTGTGAGCACTGTCCCAGACGCAGCATAACAAACGGATCTGTTTGACCCGCACCGCTGATATTGGATGCAGCTTCCAGCAAATACGGGTATGCTTTCTCATAATTTTCAAGCATGAACCACGCATCTGCAATAGATGCCTGAAACCACACAGCCTCACTTTGAGCGTTGAGCGGCCGTTCCAGAAGATCCAATCCCTTCAGCCATATCCTGATAGCCTCAGAATATTTTTCTTCATCAAAAAGTTTGTTGCCTTCTTCGGCAATATCATCAATGCTTTTATTTGCCGCTAACGGATCCATATCTTACCGCCTTTCATAATTTGTGATCTGTATCAGTGAAATTATATCACGGAATTCATGCGGTGTCAATAGAAATGTCACAATATTTCTGACCGTTTCCTCCATAAATATATCTGAAAGATGTATTTTGCACCTTTGAATTAAATAGTTAATTATGTCAACACATACAGTGAATTGTAAATCAATTTGTAAGAAATAAACAAAGAGCAACCTTTAGATTGTTAGAAATAGCCGAAATTTTGATTTTTTATTCGTTTATTAATGACAAAAAAGCAGATATCTGCTATAATATATGTTGGAATAAAATGAATATTTTTGCTAATATACTAATCTGCTGAACTATCAAAGGGGTACTTACAGAATGGTTAACAATTCACACAGACGCGGGCATATCAAAGCGGTACACAAGATACAGACTGCTATGATGCTCGGTTTTGCAATATTGGTCATGGCTGCTGTTGTCGCAGTTATGGTGCTCAGCGTCAACAAGACGGACACTGTACTGAAAAACAAGGTGGTTTCCATGACTTCGTCGCTCAGTGTTCAGATGAAGCTGAATCTGGAAAGTTACATGAACCGCATGGAAACCATCGCGACGCTGGCTTTCGGTGAGGAAGAGTCATATACTTATGACGCTACCAGCCCCGACAATGACGAATATGATGCTATAAACACCGAAAAAGTCATCTCCGACAAGCTGTTCAACCTGTGTATAATGGAGAATTTCGTTGACTACGGGATAGTCTACAGAAATAACAGGACGGTCGGTAAGATATCAAACGGTTCGATGTCGCTGTTCGGTGAGCATATGTTTGAAGATCTTAGTGCGATGATAACCAACCAGCGTTTACACGATGGCTGGTTCACGGGATATGAAGGAGATTTCAGACGCATCTACTATGTAAAGCAGGTGCATAAAAATGCAGTACTGTTCATATCTTTCTACGCAAATGAACTGAGCGGTGTATTTGACAATCCCGAAACGCTGGCAGGTATGCAGATAGAACTGGTAGATGGAAATTACAACACACTGTACTCGAAAAACGGCAACGAAGTCGGCACACCGCTGAAATCAGAGATACGTGAACGCATAGAGGGGCATGACTCTGCGACAGCTATGGATAACGACTATCTGGTGTCGGTCAATAAGTGTAATGACTGGTACGTGGTATGCTACATTCCCACACAGCAGATACTTGCTGAGAAAAATGTGATGAAACGTTATATCTATATGGTAGGCGTTATCGCGATGGTGCTGGCTGCGACGCTGGGCATGTATCTCAGCTGGCTGCTGACAAAGCCTGTAAAGGCTATGGTATCAGAACTTGACAACAAAGCATCTACCGACAGGCTGACGGGTATACTGAATAAACTGACTTTTGAGGAACTTGCAGGCACAACATTGCAAAATTCCCTAGACAGCGAGCGGCGTGCTATGGTCATACTCGATATAGATGACTTCAAAAGGGTAAATGACACACTGGGTCATGCGGCGGGTGACAAGCTGCTGGCAGGCACAGGAGGGGTGCTGCGTCAGGTGTTCTCGGACGATGATTATCTGGGGCGTATCGGCGGTGACGAATTCTGTGTGCTTGTGAATACTGCAAGCAAAGACGATGATGAGTTCATCGCACATATAAAGGAAAGATGCGAGGCTCTTAACAAGGCATTCCATGACAACAGCACCGCTGCTGAGTACGGCTATCAGGTGACTGCAAGTATAGGCGCGGCGCTTTACCCTAAGGACGGCAAAAGTTTTGAAGAACTCTACTCAGCCTGCGACAAAGCTATGTACAGAGCTAAGAAGAGCGGCAAGGACGGCTTCACTTTCTATGACGGAGAAAGCGGTGATGCAGAATGAAAAAACGTATACCGGCACTGGCTCTGACGATCTGTTTGGCGGCAGAACTTGCGGGCTGTGGTGAAACACAAAACGTAGTGGTAGACCAGAATGTGCAGACCGAGATAACTCTTTCCTGGTGGGGCAACGACGCCCGAAGCGAGTATACGCTCGAAGCGATAGAGGAATTCGAGAAACTGCACCCCGATATAAAAGTCAAGTGCAGCTATTCGGAATGGTCGGGCTATGAAGCGAGAAATCAGGTAAGAATGATATCAGGTACAGAAACCGATGTCATGCAGATAAACGTCAACTGGCTGAACCAATATTCACCTGAGGGTGACGGATATTATGACATCTCAACGCTCTCAGATGTAGTTGATCTCTCAAACTTCCCCGACGATGTGCTTGAATACGGCATTCGCGGAGGAAAGCTGAACGCTGTACCGATCGCGATGAACGCAGAAACAATGTACATCAACAAGACCATTTATGACAGCTATGGTCTGGCTGTGCCCAAGACATGGGACGACCTTTTTGAGGCGGCAAAAATAATGAGCCCTGACGGTGTCTACCCCATGGCATGCGCCGATAAAAGTATGTGGCTGACACTGGTAGCTTATGCCGAACAGAACAACGGCAAGCATTTCTACAATGATAATAATGAGATCACATTCAAAGCAGAAGATTTTCAGCTAATGATGGAATTCTACAAGCGGCTGGTCGATGAAAAAGTAGTACCGCTTATAGAGGATTACCAGAGATTCAATATGCAGAACGGAAAGTATGCGGGTTCTGTCGGCTGGGTCAGTGATGCGCTGAATTTCTATAAAAATGTCATTGCTGACGGTCAGGAAGTTGTGGCGGCGGATTACCCGGTCATCGAGGGTATGCCCAGCGGCACAGGCTGGTATGCTAAGCCTGCGACTTTATACGCGATAAGCAAAAATACAGAACACCCGCAAGAAGCCGCCATACTGCTCGACTACATGCTGAACAGCAGTGAAATGGCAAAGTATCAGGGCGTAGAGAAAGGTATACCGATCAGCGCAGCAGCAAGGGATTACCTCGATGAGATCGGCGAACTTTCAGGTCTGCAATATGAGGCTTCGCTGGTCATGGAGAACAATCAGTACATAAGTTCGATGAATTCGCTCATTGAGAACAGTACCCTCTTTAATGATTTCATCGATGCCAGCAACCTTTATGTGTTCAACAAGGCAACATCAGAGGAAGCGGCACAAGGTCTGTACGAAAAATACAGCGAGAAATACGCGATGGCACAATGATATTTGGATAAAAAAATGTTTTTTTCGGAAAAATTTGTGAAAAACACTTGCTATTTTCAGAAAAATATTGTATAATAATTTGTGTTGATAAATTTTTTAACAAGGAGAGTTAAAACTATGAAAATGCTTGATTCTATCGGTTTCGTATCCGAATTCGACAAAGAAGTCGGCGATGCTATGGGTCTTGAACTGGCTCGCCAGAGAAGAAATCTCGAACTTATCGCCAGCGAGAACATCGTTTCGCCTGCTGTTATGGCAGCTATGGGCAGCGTGCTGACAAACAAGTACGCTGAGGGTTATCCAGGAAAGAGATACTACGGCGGCTGTGAGGACGTTGATATCGTTGAACAGA
This sequence comes from Hominimerdicola alba 8, assembly GCF_000178155.2. Taxonomy (GTDB): domain Bacteria; phylum Bacillota; class Clostridia; order Oscillospirales; family Ruminococcaceae; genus Hominimerdicola; species Hominimerdicola alba_C. The sequence goes on along the minus strand of NZ_ADKM02000075.1, from coordinate 102,278 downwards.
TCGCTATTGACAGAGCATGCAAGCTGTTCGGCGCAAAGTTTGCAAACGTTCAGCCTCACTCCGGCGCACAGGCTAACACCGCAGTTTATTTCGCACTGCTCCAGCCCGGCGACACCGTTATGGGCATGAGCCTTGATAACGGCGGTCACCTCACACATGGTTCACCTGTCAATATCTCCGGTAAGTATTTCAACTTCGTTCCTTACGGCGTTGATGACAACGGCTTCATCGACTATGATGCTATGGAGAAGCAGGCACAGGAAGTTAAGCCTAAGCTGATCGTTGCAGGTGCATCTGCATATCCAAGGATCATCGATTTCGAGAGGATCTCTGCTATCGCTAAGAGCATCGGTGCATATTTCATGGTAGATATGGCACATATCGCAGGTCTGGTAGCTTCGGGTCAGCACCCATCCCCTGTTCCTTTCGCTGACATTACAACTACAACAACTCACAAGACTCTGAGAGGTCCTCGCGGCGGTCTGATACTGACCAATGATGAGGCTCTGGCTAAGAAGATAAACAGCGCTATATTCCCGGGTACACAGGGCGGCCCTCTGATGCACGTTATCGCAGGTAAGGCTGTTTGCTTCGGTGAGGCTCTCAAGCCTGAATTCAAGGCTTATGGTGAGCAGATCGTAAAGAACGCTCAAAGACTTGCTAAGGGTCTGGTAGACAAGGGCTTTGCACTTGTTTCGGGCGGCACTGACAATCATCTGATGCTGGCTGATCTCAGACCTTTCAACATCACAGGCAAGGAACTGCAGAACAAGCTGGATGAGGTATACATCACTGTTAACAAGAACGCTATACCTAACGACCCTCAGAGCCCGTTCGTGACCAGCGGCGTGCGCATCGGTACACCCGCAGTTACTACAAGAGGACTGGTAGAAGAGGATATGGATGTTATAGCTGAGTGCATCTATCTGACTGCTTCTGACTTTGACGCAAACGCTGAAAAGGTTCGCGGTATGGTAACAGATATCTGCAAGAAGTATCCCCTGTACGAATAAGCAATAATTACAAGCCCGCAGAACGGTTCTGCGGGCTTTTTTATACTTGACAATATACGTGGAATATGCTATAATATTCGTATAAGCAGTTCGGCGTCCGTGGGCGGACGCTTTTTTGTTGGAGGTGCCCGACGCTCATGATAAGGCTTTCATTTATAAAAATATTGCCCGAAAGTTCTGACAAGCTGAATAGCTTGAAAGGCTGGAACAAACTGTCAGAGGCACAGAAAATACTGGCTGAACACAAGGGCGTTGTTTTCGCACTTGATGACGGTGAGTCGATCAAAGCCGCATCTGTTATTGTGTTTGATATGGGCGATGAAGTGCTGACTACAGCACTTCGCAAACTGTATCTTGCAGACTTGTATGCCGATATGGAAACAGAAAGTGAATATAAAGGTATGATGCTGGAATACACCATCAATCAAGCGGCATATATGGGATATGATAACATGTCTGTTATTGTTAAGTCAGGCAACTTGACAACGCTTAAATTTTTCGCATATCACGGTTTCGATAAAATAATAAGAGTTGATGAGAAGAACGGCGATGTAGTCCTGCAAAGGAATGTCAAAACAGTCATGAAATGCTGCGGCAAGTAAGTGACAAGTGATACGCCTTTACATCGACTTATAGGAGTGATATCATTGGAAAAGTTGAATTTGATCGGCACTCAGCCTTTTGAAACTAAGCGCATGAAGCTGAGGGCATTTAAGCTGAGTGATGCGCAGTACATTTATAAAAACTGGGCATCAAACGAAAACGTGACGAAATATCTCACATGGAACACGCATGAAAACCTTGAAGTCAGCACAAAATTCTGTGTTGAACGCACCAAACTTTCAGGAAGGACTGATAACTTCGACTGGGTGATGGTGCTGAATGAAACAAGCGAACCTGTCGGCAGTATCGGAGTTATTCGCGTGGACACCGACAAAAGTGAGGCAGAAATAGGCTATGTTCTTGGCGAGGACTGGTGGAACAAGGGTCTTATGACCGAAGCATTGGAACCTGTGCTGGCTTATCTGTTTTTTGTGGTGGGCTTTGATACTGTGGTCGCTGAACACATGTCTGACAATAAAGCAAGCGGTCGTGTGCTTGAAAAGTGCGGTATGAAGCAGTGTGGATCTTCAAAGAAAGTGCTTGAAAACAAAGGCGGTCATGAAGTTGAAACAAAGGTCTACAAAATGACAAAGCCTGAATGGTACGCTAAAAATATCAGATTTTGACTTATCGAAAATATGTGTCAAGATAAGCATCTTTACACATAATCGCGTATAAATTTCAACAAAAAAGGGTGATCTAAAAATGCCAATTAAAATACCAAATGATCTTCCCGCTTTTAAGGCGCTGGAAAAAGAACGAATATTTGTTATTCCAAACGACAGAGCTGAGCACCAGGATATACGTGCGCTTAGCATTGCTATTCTCAATCTGATGCCTGATAAGATCACCACCGAAACACAGCTTCTCAGGTTGTTAAGTAACACGCCTTTACATGTCGATATTGAACTTATCCAAATGAGCAGTCATGTTTCCAAAAACACTTCGCAGGAACATATGCTTGCGTTTTATAAGTCTTTTGAAGAAGTTAAGGATAACCGTTATGACGGACTTATCATCACCGGTGCACCGATAGAACTTCTGGAATATGAACAGGTGGACTATTGGGAGGAATTATGCCGCGTACTTGACTGGTCGCTGACCCATGTCTACTCCACTATCCACATTTGCTGGGGTGCGCAGGCGGCACTGTATTATCACTACGGCATACCGAAATATCCGCTGGATAATAAGATGTTCGGCAACTTCAAGCATCACATTGAGCACCCCGAAAGTCTGATACTCAAAGGTTTTGGCGATGTTTTTCACTGCCCGCACTCGCGCCATACAGAAGTTCGTCATGAAGATATTGTAAAGGTTTCTGACTTGACTATTCTGGCAGAGTCCTATGAAGCCGGGGTACAGCTTGTCTGTGACAGCAGTGAGAGATTGTTCTTCCAGCTGGGACACTGGGAGTATGACAGGGAAACTCTTGCTAAAGAGTATTTCAGAGATGTCCGCAAAGGGCAGAAAATACAGATACCATACAATTATTTTCCCGGCAATGACCCCTATCAGCAGCCTATTTTTAACTGGAGTTGTTCAGCAAATCTTCTCTACTCAAATTGGCTGAACTATTGCGTTTACCAGAGAACTCCATATGACCTTGCTGATCTGCGGCCTATAATCGAAGCCGGCAATAATATATGAGCACGTCAAGACATGTTGCCGAAAATTTCAAAGTAGGCGCTTTGCTGAGTTTTGTGGGCGGATATTTGGACACTTATACCTACATCTGCCGCGATGGAGTTTTTGCCAACGCACAGACAGGTAATATCGTGCTGATGGGACTTCGGCTGACTGATGGGGAGTTCAGAGAAGCTGTACACTATCTGATACCTATTTTATCCTTTGTTATCGGCGTTATCGCAGTAGAGCTTATAAAATGGCGGTTCAATGATGCTCCGAAAGTTCACTGGCATCAGCTCACACTTCTGGTTGAAATGGCTATACTCGCGGCAGTCGGTTTTATTACGAACAGCCGCAACGATCTTGCTAATATTCTTGTATCTTTGACCTGTGCTATGCAGGTAGAAGGATTCAGACGGCTCAACGGAAATGCTTATGCTACCACGATGTGTACGGGAAATCTGCGAAGCGGCAGCGAAAGCCTGTTTAATTTCTTTAAGTCAAAGGATAGCACTGAATTACGCAAGGCACTTTCATATTTTGGCATAATAGGTATATTTATAATCGGCGCAGGGTTTGGTGCGGTCATTACAAGAGTGATCGGACTTAAAGCGGTGTTTTTATGTATTGTAGGACAAGCATGCGCACTGGCTGTTCTGAAAGTAAACGGAAACGATAATTGCAGTGATGAATAAAAAGACGGGAAATACGCTGTTTCCCGTCTTTTTTTCATACCAGTTTTTTCAGTTGAGAGATCCATGCTTCTGCCATCTCCCGGTGACCGCGTTTGGTGCAGTGCATGTCCGACAAAGTATCACAGCATATGCCTGTGCCATGAAGGTCTGCAAGCAGAACTTTTTCTGAACTGCAAACCTCCCGAATAATTTCGTTGTAGGCTTCCAGCGGAGTACCGGCACTGTTCTTGTTCAGCTTTTCTGAAAGGTCGGGGCGGTAGAAAATGTAATTCTGCATAATAGTTCCGCAAATGATCTTTGAGTCGGGGAAGCTATCTTTAAGCCGCCTGAGCATCAGTCTGTAAGCGCCTTTAAAACTCATTTCGTCATCAGTTTTATCTGATGTCAGAGGTACGCTGAAGCCGAAATCATTGTAGCCCAGATAGACAAGTATGATATCAGGCATTTGGGCACTTTTAAGGTATTTCATGCGCTGCGGGCTGCACCCTGACGGAAAACTATCCCCGGAAACACGACTGCCGGAATAGGACGCATTCACCAGAAGTTCCCATCTGAACTCACTCAGCACTTTTCCCCACCAAGTATCGCTCACATCAGCCAGTCCATGACGCATGCAGTTGTCTGTATTGTAATATATGATATGACCTTCGGGGTTCATATCACGGAATGTACTTATTGAGTCGCCGTATATTGAAACAGTCATTTTCTCGCCTTTTTCACGTTATTTGTGTATGAATGATCCGCTCCATTTCGAGAAAAATGGATCTATGATCTGTTCATATAATGCAATTGCCGTTGGGTCTGCGTCCCTGTTTCTGCTTGATCGTGCCTGAGCGGTACGCTTTCAGCAGTTCACGGAGGTCATCTATCTTACCAAGCAGTTCTGCACCTTTGTCGGTATCGGATATATTTGCGCGGCGCTCAAGCCTTTCCACCATGCTGAGAGTCGGAGTGTGCTCACTTTCACCTGCAATAAACGGCTGATGCTGTGCGAGATTCAAGCTGTGACTGTCGTAGATCAGCGTATATCCTGCGATACCCGTTGCTTTCTGATATGCCTTCGAGATACCTCCGTCTATAACAAACAGCTTTCCGCCTGCCTTGACAGGGCTTTCACCATTTTTTATGCGGACAGGTACGTGACCGTTGATGATATGCCCTCTGTCGGGGTCAAGCCCGAACATTCTAAGTATGAAGCGGCAGACATCTGCCTGCTCGGAAAAATGGTAGTAGGCGTTGTAATTCTCGGTGTGTGTCGATTTGTCTTCAATAAAATAGCGTTCAAAAAACGCCATCTTATCCTTTCCGTAGAGCGGTGAGTTAGGTCCGCACCAAAGGTACCAAAGCATATCTGCCGAGTTTTCTTTTTCATCGCATGGGTGAAGAAAGTATGCTTTGTTAGCCACCTCGTCCAGTTTATCGAGCATCGCTTTGCCCGAATATTGCTCACCCTCTATAGTCAGCGACAGTGGTTTGCCGTTTTCGTCCATCGGTATACAGCCATGAAAGAGCAGATTTCCGTTTATTGTCTTATACATCGAACCGTTGGAGTAGAGAAAACGCATGTGTTCAGCAAGTTTTTCGCTGTGCATGAAGGAATTTGTCAGCACTGTCATCAACTCATTCTCTTCATCGGTCAGCGCAAGAGGGTCTTCCCTGCTGACTGTCGGGAAATTCTTATCCAAAAGTTCGTATCTGACACCGTTCAGTTCAACTGAACCGTTGACAGGATCGATATTTCCGAATACATCTCGTCCGTCCATTTCCCATTCAGGGTGGCGTTTTATCAGCTGGCTCTCAAGTTTTAACTGTATGATGGTTATAGCTTTGTGCATTTTGGCAACGAGTTTAGTATCTACAGGGTCATAAATGTTGTCATCAAGTGTCTGCGGCATGAACAGCGCACAATCATCGTCTTTGTAGACTTCACCCGCAAAAACCGCAAGCGCACGCAGGTTTAACCCATATCCGTCTTCAAGTATATCAAAATTATTGTATCGCATCGAGATGCGGATAACATTGGCTATAAGTGCCCTGTTTCCTGATGCGGCACCCATCCAGGAGATATCGTGATTTCCCCACTGTATGTCAACGTCGTGCATTTTCATCAACTCATTCAATATTATATCGGCGCGTGGACCTCTGTCAAAGATATCACCGATTATGTGAAGGCTGTCAATTGCCAGCGATTGAATGACCTTGCAAAGTTCGTTGATAAAGTGGTCTGCGATGCCTGTATCGAGTATCGTTGTGATTATCTCATCGTAGTAATACTCTTTGATGACATCGTCGGTGACATTCAGCAGTTCATCCAGTATATAGACCATATCCTGCGGAATTCTTTTTCGCACACGCGAACGGGTATATTTTGCCGATACAGCTTCCAGCACCAGTATCAGCCTGTAGATAGTCAGTCTGCGCCACTCATCATCAAGTATACCTGCCTTTTTCAAGCGTTTCTGCTCTTTATCGGGGTAGTATATCAAAGCCGCCAGCGCTTCCCTTTCGGCTGACGAAACTGTCTTGCCGAGTGTCAGGTCTATTTTTATCTTTATCATGCCCGACGCGCTTTTCAGCATATGCAGAAAGGCTTCATACTCGCCGTGCATGTCACTGAAAAAGTATTCTGTCCCCTTTGGCAGGCTGCGTATCGCTGACAGATTAACTATCTCGCTGGCGGCACTGTCTATATTCGGGAACTCCTTTGCCAACAGCTGTAAGTATTTTTTGTCCATAAAATGTCACTCTTTTCTAAGGTAAGTATACTACCCTATTCCCACTCTCTATAAATAAACAGTCAATTTCAAGTTCCGATAAGCTGAATTTTTTTTGCTTTATGCGAAGCTCATCGTTCAGCTAAGGTCTAGGGTCGAAAAGCCTGCATCGGCAATAAGACATTGCATCTTTACAAACTCGCGCTGATTGACCGTATCACTCAGAAGACCTTTTCTGTCAAAGACTATCCTTGTCGGCTTATCTGATGTATAGAACTCAAAATACGGAGGTTCGGCATCTATATCACGTTCACCGACACAGGTATTATTTTCGCCAACGCACTCAGAAAAAACCAGTTTTTCACCTGATATAAAGACGATACCGCTTGAGTTTACCTCTGCTACATCTGTATATTTTTTCTCTTTGTACTTCATGGCTGTGTCCTCCTTTTTGCTTATGCTATGATTATATCACGAAATGTTAATTTATTCAATTGTTATACTAACTAATTTTCGCAATTTCCGAAAACGCTTTCGGATAAAATGTGCAGTAAAAAACATTGTCTGTTGATCGTGTACATCTGATATACATTCATGATTTTATACTTGATAGGCAAAGTTATCTGTAGGCAATTTTTATGTTTCTATCTGATCAAAGAGAGTCAAAAAAAAATAATGCAAAAAAACGAAAAAATTTGAAAAAAGGGGTTGACAAATCAGACCATCTGTGCTATAATAGATACTGTTGTGAGAGACAACGCAAAATCAAACAATGGAGAAGTCGCCTAGCCCGGTTTATGGCGCACGACTGGAACTCGTGTATGGGTTAATAGCTCATCGAGGGTTCGAATCCCTCCTTCTCCGCCAATATGACCTCGTAAACTTTGGTTTACGGGGTCTTTTGTTGTTTTTAAAGCAATTACAAGTGTCCGTAATATTACCCGACTAAGTGACTAGATTTCTATGCTAATCAATTTGCTAATCATTCTGCTAAAAGAACGACTTTTTGCTAAACGAACCATGCGAACAAGATAATATATCATACCATTTATTTACACTTGATTTTTAAATTTTTTGATAATAAGTTAACATCAATTGCCTGTCATATTGCTAATCAAATGATAAGCGCATTACTAACCAAGTCTGCTAATTCCTGTTTCGCTCTGGTACTATCAGCATACACTGAATCGGTTACAGCTGTTGAACTGTGTTCTAATTCCAGACTTAATACTTTAATTGGTACATTCAAATCAATGCACAATACCGCATAGCTGTGTCTTAAATCGTGAAACCGTGTGTTTGTAGGTAAACCACATTTCTCTAATATACGCTTAAAAGCATGATACAGTGTTTGTGGACTTAGTACGTTTCCAACTTCATCACAACAAATCAAATCAAGACTTGAATATGTTTCACTAAGTTTCTGTGCTTGTAAATCGTTATATGCTTTTTTACGTTTTATAAGCTGTTCAATCTCCGGACTTGTTGAAAGAACTCTGTTACTGCTTTCACTCTTTAAACATTTCAAGCCATAATAACTTTTATTGTCTGTTTTGGTATCGTCCTTAATTGTACTGACCTGTCTTTGTATAGCTATTGTATGCCTTGCAAAATCCACATCACTATATTTCAAGCCTAATACTTCCCCTCGCCTTAAACCTAACAGCATTGCGAGCTTGATTTCAGTTTCGTATCTGTGACCCTCTAAGACTTTCATCGGTAAACGGATTTGGAACTCCAAACTCATCTGCAACATTGCGCATGAGTTCATATAATTCAGAATCATCGAACTCCCTATTTGCAGAAGACTCCTGATCCATTGTCTTTTTCAGGACCGCAAGAGTTGTCTCGTATTAACCAGGGGTATTGTTTCCTCTTATCGCATTAAAATAAGAGTAAATAGTATTTATCCTATTGTTATTGTCGTTCATGGCTTAACCCCCTTGGCAAGATATACATCTAACTATTGCATAGTATATCACACTTTCTGTTTTTTTGGTCAATACTTTTTGGTATGCGCATACCAAAAACTTTTTATGAACAACTTTTATGCAACAGTTCTATTGTCTCAACTCTCAAAAAAGTAGTTTCATAGTCTCGACTATGTGTTTTTCAGTAGTCAGAACTGTTGTTACAGAACAACTAAAAGGGATCCCGGCAGGAAGCTCGTAATCGAGCCATCTTTCGGAATCCCTTTGTTTTAAGCCATTCTCGGCTACCTATTTACTTTTCTTTTGACATCAACACCACGCACTCCACATGCGTAGTTCTCGGAAAAAGATCAAATCCCATGACTTTATCGCAGCTGTAGCCCAGTTCACCGAGGATCGCACAATCTCTGGCGGCGGTTGTATGATTGCATGATATCATGACTATCCTGTCCGGGGACATTTTTGCCATATATTCCAGCGATTCCCCGTCACAGCCGCGACGGGCGGGGTCGGCAATTATAACATCGGGTCGCTCACCGCGTTCATAAAGAAGTTTTGCTATCTTACCTGCATCGCCGCATATGAACTCAGCGTTCTCTATCCCATTTGCTTTAGCATTTACAACAGCATTGTCGATAGCAGGCTGGATTATCTCTACACCGATAAGTTTTTTTACTTGCCGCGCCATCGACAAGCCGATAGTACCTGTTCCGCAATAAAGGTCAAGCAAAGTCATGTTTTCAGACAATCCTGCAAGTTCGGCAGCCATAGCGTAAAGCAGTTCTGCTTGATGTGTATTGACCTGATAGAAAGATAAAGGCGATATAGACACGGTATTACCGCACATTGTATCCTTGATGCTTCCATCGCCATAAAGATATTTCATTTTCTCACCGAGAATAACGTTAGTATTTCTGGGATTTTCGTTCAGCAGAACAGTTTTTATATCACTGAATGAATCAAGCAGAGCAGGAACAAGATCATCAAACACACCAGCTTTTTTTATGCTTGTGACCACAAGACAGACCATGATCTCGCCTGAATTTGCACCGCGTCTTAAATAGATATGCCTTAAAAGTCCGCTCAATCTGACTTCATCATAAGCAGGGATATGACGAGTGTTGACATAGCTGATGATCTTATCGACTATATCAGAAAAGATCTTTGGCTGAAGTCTGCACCTTGTAAATTCAACTACCCTGTGTGAACGCTTTGCATAGAAACCGCAGACAGCTTTACCCTCTGTTTCAGCCACAGGATATTGCGCCTTATTCCTGTAAAGATCAATATCTTTACAACCTGAAAAAGGCAGATATTCGGGTGAGAGTTTGCCGATCCTCTCAAAGGACTCACGTATGAAATTATCTTTTATGCGGCATTCCTCTTCATAAATGATATGCCTGAAAGAACAGCCGCCGCAGAGTTTGCTGACAGGGCAGTCAGATTCGATGCGAGTATCAGATCTTACTGTATAGCTTTCTGCTCTGCCATAGCAAAACGAACTTTTCACCTTAACGATACGGCATTCGATAACATCACCGACCGCTGTTGACGGCACAAAGACTGCTATGCCGTTGTATCTTCCGACACCGTTGCCTTCGTTGGTAATATCAGTTATTTCAAGAGGTATTATATCATTCTTTTTGAGATCTTCCATAAAACTCCTCAATTACATCCTTTCGCGACAGCATAAGATCAAAATGCTTATTGTACTCCAGCGGAAATTTGTAGTTAAAAACACGTTCAAGTCTGTCAGGGTGATCGACCAGCTTGGTAGAAGCCCCTGCACCTATTGCAATGATCGTCTGCACTTCTTCCATTATGTAGATGTTGTACAGACTCTCAAAGCCGCGCTTCGACCAGCCTATATTTTCCAGATTTCCCACCATATTCTTCTGGCGGTACAGATAATACGGCAAATACCCGCTTTCAAACAGTCTGTTTGTCGCATGCTCGACCATGTCATCAGTCGGATTTTTGAGTACCGTCTTGTCGCCATGATTTAAGACTGCCGCACGCTTTATCGAAAGTGTGTGGACAGTATAGTTCTCAGGTGACAATTCGATCAGCTTGTCGATAGTATCATCAAAACTCTCGACAGTATCGTTTGGCAGACCTGCGATAACATCAGTATTGATACAAGAAAAACCGATCTTTCTGGCTAACTCAAAGCTGTTATAGAACTGTTCAACGCTATGTGAGCGCCCTATAGCTTCAAGGACAGCGGGGTTAAGACTCTGAGGATTTATAGAGATGCGTGTACAGCCATTTTCTTTGATAGTTCTCAGCTTTGCCTCTGTAATAGTATCAGGTCTGCCTGCCTCGACAGTATACTCTTTCACGCCCGACATATCAAAACAATGCTCGATGCACTTCATTAACGCACCAAGCTGTTCTGCTTCTATAGATGTCGGAGTACCACCTCCGAAATACACAGTTTCCAGCTTCAAGCCGAGCCTTTTCGTAATAAGCGCGGTATGCCTTATCTCGCGGCACATCTTGTCTATGTATTCGGGTATCAGTTTTCTGCCGCTGTCAAGTGTCTGCGAAATAAACGAACAGTATGAACACCTTGTCGGGCAGAACGGTATCGAAACATACAAACTGAACGACTTCTTATCCAGTGCATCGAGTATCTGCTTCTGCGTCATAGCTGTAGCAAAGGCTATATCGCACTTTTCTTTACTGCACAGATACTCATTTTGAAGCCGATCATAGACTTCCTCTTTATCACAGCCCTCGTTCAGCCATGTGTTGACCCGCTTTACAGGTCTTATGCCTGTTAGCACGCCCCACTTAGGCACTATACCTGTCATCTCAGAAAGTATCTTGTACAGTATCCGCGACAGGCACAACTCCTCGTCAAATTTTTCGTTTCCGCCCTTTTTATCGAGCAATAAGCCTTTTCGCCCTACCTCGCCGTTGTATCTGCATATTATATACAGCAGAACGTGCTTTTCAGTCTGCTTTGCTCTTGCAAATACAAAGTCTTCGTCATTTGCACATTCTATCCTGTCTGACGAAATATGTCTGAACTGAGTTGCAGGGATAAAAAGTTTGAGCACACCCTCCAGTTCATACTTATAATCATTGCCGCTGAGGATAAGTGTCATTAAAAGCCACCGCCCGAATATTCTCTGAGATAAGGGTTCATCCTTCTCTCCTGATCGAGTGTAGTATTGCCCATATGACCGGGATAGATAGTAAGGTTTCCGCCAAGATCGGCTATCTTCGCCAGTGACTTCTTCATCTGTTCGTGGTCGCCGCCTTCAAGATCTGTCCTGCCTATCGACCTGCAAAACAGTGTATCGCCGGTAAACATAACTTCACCACAGATAAAGCAGACAGAGCCCGGTGTATGACCGGGTGTTTCAAGCACATCGAATTCCAGCTCGTCAAGTCTGAGGATATCGTTCTCAGTGAACAGAGTCACATCACCGTTATAGGTCTTGTATCCTCTTGAACGGAAATGTGCTGCCAGCATAGCGTCGCCGTTTCGCAGCATTTTTTCGTCCAGCGGGTGTATGTAGACTTCACAGCCTGTCTTCTCCACCAGATCCGCTACAGCACCTATGTGGTCAAAATGCCCGTGTGTGAGAAATATTTTCTTAAGTTTGCATTTGTAGAACTCCAGTTCTTCAAGTATATAATTTGCTTCAGCAGGTGCATCTATCAGCACAGCGTTGCCGCTGCTGCTGATAACGATGTAGCTGTTGGTTTCGCAGATGCTCAATGGTTTTAACTTGATAACTCTCATTATTGACCTACTTTCCGCTTCTCTCAACGGAGATGACATTCTTTATCTTTTGCAGTTTGCTTATCACATTCTTAAGTTGTTCCATACCTGCTATGCTGACTGTTATCGACATGAGTGCGTTGCCGTTTTTCAGTTCACGCGAAGTCGATTCATATATGAAAACGTTTATCATAGCCAGTGCCGATGATACATCTGCCAGCAGACCTATCCTGTCCACCGCAACGATATCCAGTGTGGTCTTGAAATAAGTGTTGCTGCTCTTGCCGCTTCCCTTTTCCCAGACTACCTTTACCCAACGGTCAAGGTTTTCGCCCTTGCTGACCTGATTTACGTAATTCGCACAGTCGCTCTTGTGTACCGATACGCCGTGACCTCTTGTAATGAAGCCGATTATATCGTCACCTGGCAGCGGATTGCAGCACTGTGCAAACTTTATCACACAATCGTTGATGCCGTCTACCACCACGCCCGATGATGACTTGACAGGCTTTATGAGCGACTGCTCGTCCTGCTCTTCCGCTTTTTCGCCGTACTTCTTGTTGTAAGAGTCTTTCAGCCTCTGCATCAGCTTTGACAGCTGAACGCCTCCATAACCGATGGCAGCAAAGAAATCGTCCAGCGTTTCACAATTATGGCGCTTCATATCCAGTCTGAGGAACTCTTCCAGTTCGTCCTCAGGAACACGTATCATATGTTTTCTGAATTCTCTTTCAAGTGCGGCTCTGCCCTCAAAGATATTCTCTTCGCGGCGTTCCTTTTTGAACCATGAACGTATCTTGGATTTAGCCTCATTGGTCTTTGCTATATTGAGCCACGACCTGTTAGGTCCATGTCCGGGTACATTTGAGGTGAGTATCTCGATTATCTCGCCTGTGCTTATCACATGGTCATATGACACCATCTTTTTGTTGACTTTTGCGCCGCACATTCTATGACCGACTTCGGTATGTATCGCATAAGCGAAATCTATGACTGTTGCCCCGACAGGCAGTGTTATCATATCGCCTTTCGGTGTAAATGCGAAAACATCCTCAGGTGAAAGGTCACTCTTTATCGCGCGGACTATCTCTTCGACATCATTAGACTCTTTCTGGTTCTCGATTATCTGTCTTATCCACGCAAGGCGTTTATCATCCTTAGCGCTGCTCTTTACACCCTCTTTGTACTTCCAGTGCGCTGCGATACCGAATTCTGCAAGGCGGTGCATATCCCATGTTCTTATCTGCACCTCAAACGGTATGCCTTCTCTGCCGATGACTGTTGTGTGAAGCGACTGGTACATATTCGCTTTAGGGGTCGAGATATAATCTTTGAAACGGTTGGGTATCGGCTTGAACATATCGTGTATTATGCCCAGCACGTTATAGCATTCGTTGACTGTATTCACTATAACTCTCACAGCATAACGGTCGTATATCTCGTCAATATCCTTGCCATCGCGGTAGACTTTCTTATATATGCCGTAGATGCTCTTAACACGCCCCGATACGTTAGGTGCAGGGTCAAATTCCTTTGCGAGCCTTTCAGCTATCTTGTCCTTGATGCTCTCAACAAGTGCTTCGCGGCTGTCGCGGCGCATAGCCATCTGCTGTTCTATCTCTTCGTGTGCGAACGGGTCAAGATAGAAGAACGAGAGGTCTTCCAGTTCGTCCTTTATCGACCTTATCCCCAGTCGGTGAGCGATAGGCGCATATATATTCATAGTTTCGCGTGCTATTGTCCTGCGCTTGTCATCTCGGCAGAAATTCAGCGTACGCATGTTATGCAGCCTGTCCGCCAGCTTGATTATGATGACTCTTATATCCTCACTCATGGCAAGGAGTATCTTTCTGATGTTTTCAGCCTTCTGCTCATCTTTGGTAAATATCTCCACCGCACCCAGCTTTGTGACGCCGTTTACAAGCATCGTCACATCAATGCCGAACTTCTTGTGGAGTTGTTCCAGCGTACAATCGGTATCCTCCACCACATCATGCAGCAGCGCCGCACAGACTGTGTCGGTGTCCATACCGAGTTCGAGCAGTATGTAGGCTACCGCTATCGGGTGGGAGATATACGGTTCTCCCGACTCACGCTTCTGGTCGTGATGATAACTTTCAGCCAATTCATAAGCCGAAACTATCTTCGACAGGTCATACTGCTTCTCGCTGTCGATGACCTTCTGGATTATCATATCAATGGTATATACCCGTTTGCTCGCATTTACAATATAAGCAGGTATGGGCAGCCCGCCCTCTGCCATTTCGTACTTGCTCTTTTTAGGTACCTCATCACTATTGGATCGATTTGTTTCCGCCATAACTCATTCCACCTTTCCAATCATTGATCTTAACTTTACCAGCGTGTCCGATTCTTCCAGATCTACCTTCTTTGAAACAGGAAGCAGCTTTATCCTCATTGAAGATCCTTCATAAGAGATAAGTTCCTTGTCCTTGAATATATCTATGATTATCTTTAACTTGCAGTAATTCATACTGTCGCTTGAAAGGCGCATGAACAATGTGTCCATGGAAGTTTCTCTGACAGCATTGAGGTATTTGTATACCATTATCAGTTCATTACGTTCGGGGATTATCTTCTTTACGAAATTCACAGGCAATTCTTCACCACTCATCAGTTTTTCGTAAGTATCTTTTGCGGCGATATATCTTTCCTGCTTCACACCGCTCAGCCTGATATCCTCGACCTTTATCGAAACAGACTCCTTGTTATTGAAGCTGTTTATCTCCAGCTGTACCAGCATATCCACATTATCGCCCTTAGTAAAGCAGAGCTTGGTTGGGTCATGCCCGAACATCAGCGCCTGTGCCCTGAGTCCTCCATAGACAAATGTGAACTTCGTGTGGGCATTCTCTTTCAGCCCGACTATATCCGTCACCTTAGCGCCCAGTATGGCAAAAAGCGGGCGCGGATTGCCCTCACCCAGCGGTTCGAGAACATTCAGCCCCTTGACCATATCAACACTGATATCCGCAGGCATGAGCACCTTGTCAGCGTAAAGTGTTCTTACTGCGGGCTTTTCAAGCGTTGCAGAATATTCATAAACTTTCTGCCTGAATGCTTCTATATCCTCAGATCTCAGCGAAAAGCCTGCCGCACATTCATGACCGCCGAATTTCGTGAGCAGATCCTTACAGTAGGTGACGCACAGGAACATATTCAGCCCCTTGACCGATCTCGCAGAACCCCTTGCTTCACCGTTGCCCTCGTCAGTTATGATAATTGTAGGCTTGCCGTATTTATCCTGTATCTTTGATGCAACTATGCCGATTATGCCGTGATGCCAGCCTTTACCTGCCAGTACGATGACCCTGTGTTCAAGTACGGTCGGGTCGCTGTCTATAAACTCACGGATATCTTTAAGTATCTCCTGCTCGCTGGTCTTGCGCATGTTGTTAAGGGTGATCATCGTATCAACGTAGCTTTCAGCATCTTCATCATCTTCACTTAACAGTGCCTTGACAGCAGTTATGGGCGAACCGAATCTGCCCGATGCGTTTATAACAGGTCCTATTCTGAAACCCACATGGTCGGAAACTATGTGTCCCCTGTCGATATTCAGCTTTTCCAGCATCATATCCAGACCAATTATCTCGGTGTTGGGCAGATATCTGAAACCTGTCTTCACAAGCGTCCTGTTCTCACCGTTCAGCGGGACTACATCAGCCACAGTACCGATGGCGCACAGGTCGGAATACTGCTCGATGACCGCTTCATAATTGCCGCCGTCCAGCGCGGCACACAGCTTGAGAGCCACACCCGCGCCGCAAAGATCCTTAAACTTGCTGGGGCAATCTGTCTGATGGGGGTCAACCACAGCTTCAGCCTTCGGCAGTTCTTCACCGGGCTGGTGATGATCGGTCACTACCAGCTTCATATCAAGTTCATATATTCTTTCGGCTTCATTTATGGCAGATATACCGTTATCTACCGTAACTATCAGCTTTACGCCCTTTTCAGCCAGTTCTTCGACCGCTTTGACATTAAGACCATAGCCGTCATCACGTTCGGGTATGTAGTACATTACATTCGCGCCTGTACTTTCCAGGTAGCTGAACAGAATAGAAGTCGAAGTAACGCCATCACAGTCATAGTCACCGTAAATACAGATAAGTTCGTAAGCATCGACAGCCGCATTTATTGTTTCGACCGCTTTGTCCATATCCTTTATGGCAAAAGGATCTTCAAGTTCCTGCTCGGTGAAAAACTCCACGATACTGTCAAGATCGTTGTAACCGCGAGAGGAAAGAACTTCCAGCGTCAGCCTGTTAAGGTCGGTCTTCTGATCAAACTCCGCGACCTTAGAACTGTCCGCCTTACCTATCCTCCATCTGTTCATAAACACTACCCCCATTTTAAAATATTTTCTTTTTATTATACCACGAAAGACCGTTTTTTTCAAGGGCAATTACTTTCATATATAATTCCCGATCGTCAAAATTTATAGCCAATTTAAACAATTATCCCCCTTTGTTACAAGGGGGATATATCATCATTATCTGTTTCTTATCTCAGCTATCAGCTTATCTGTTCGTCTGTCGAGCGCTTCAAAATCCATAGCTTCAATGTAATATTTTTCTATCTCGTCATGGACATCTTTCGCCGCCTTGATAGTTCCATATACCTCCTCAGCAAGGCTTCCCGCTGTCAGTTTGTTCATTTTAAGTCTGCCCCTGTAACGCTGTACAGCCATTTTATCATAAAAACGCGAGAGGTTGATATGCTTAGCACTTTCGATATGCAAGTCATTCAGCGGAGTTGCCGATGCAAGTGCAAGACCCAGTTCGGGGATCATGACATGTTCATATGCTGTATTGTTCAGCCCGTGACACGGACACAGTATCACATCAAAACCGCGCCGCGAAGCCTCTGCCGCCACACGTTCACAGATATGGTGCGAACAGGCAAAGTGTTCATCGCGAAGCATATATATATCCTGATAAACTTCCAGCGTTTCGGTCATGGTAAGCCAGCCGTATTCGGTAAGTGCCGAAAGCTGACGGATATCTTTTCTGCCGTTTCCGTTTCCTTTTTTCGGAAGTATCTTCTTGTAAAATCTGTTCAGGAAACTGTTCAGCTTTTCTTCATCGATACAGCCCTGCGCACAATTGAAGCTGTCGCCGCAGACATTTGAAAGTGCTGTCGTGAATCGTTTCGCCCTTGCCAGCAGTGACTTGTTTTTGTCGGTGACAGCAATGATATCCGCCTTATTTCGGATAAGTTTTTCGCTGTCCCAGTGCTCGCCAAGATCAACTATGACCTGCTTTACGGCGGGGTAAGTCGGGTCAAAAACATGCGGAGAAGTTCCGTCCACCATAAGCACATCGGACTTTTCCAGCCATACAGCGTCCAGTGAAGCGGGGTCAGAGGAACAGTAGAACCTGACCACATGTTCGTCAGACTCGAACTCAGCGGCTACCCTCTTCATAAGCGAAGACTTGCCTGTACCCGCGCCGCCTTTCAGGATATAAGTAAAGCGGTCGCCCTCACCGATAAGTCTGCCGAACTCGGTCGAAAAGCCCTGTGCTGTCATACAGCCCAAAAAGTATTTTTCTGACATAAGTGTACCTCCCATTATCATCATAGTACATATTATGCAAAAAACACCTTTTTGGTTAAAAACAGCCCGAAGTCACATGACATCAGGCTGTTTTTGGGAATTATAGGATTTCTTCAAGTGCTTCAACATGTTCAAAACAATAATTTCACATAAACGATAGTAATGAGTCCGCAATATGTAATTATCTATAATGTATCTGCTAAGATTAAAAGTAAAACAGCAGATCATCAGAACTTACATATCATTAGTCATAGATCAACAGGATTATCTAAAGTTTCTTTCAGTTTATCGATTTCAGCTTGTAAATCCCTGATCTTACGATTTTTCTCACATATTTTATTATTAAGACCTACGATACTTCGATGTAATTTCAAAATCTGTTTTAAATAATCATCTATTATTTTTCTATATTTTCGGCATACTCCTGCATACTCAAGGCACATTTTGCTGTAATTTTCATTCATTATCTCAAAACGTTCACGTGGAGAATATACCTTACCGAAAGAGTTTATATCATACGGTTTTAAATTATTGCTCATAAAGAAATCCTTATCATTCTTTGTTTACATGACTGCGGTTTTAATCATACTTTTTTTCGCAGATAATGCCTATTTCGTAAATTATAACCTATAAATCGTTTTTTAGTTCGTTTTCACATTCTTCAGCATTATTTAAAACTATGTTAAATTCTCAAAGTCTGAGGAGCCACTTGATAGCTGCATCTGCCCATGCTGCTGCAACAGGCTGGATATGCCCCTCCCATGTGGCAGTAGTTTCATCACACAGACCCAGACCGTGACCGCCATGCTCGTATATATGCGATTCAAAAGGTATCCAGTATTTAGCAAGAGAAGTCATGTAGAACAGCGAATTCTGCACCCTTACACAGCCATCATCTGCACAGTGCCACAGGAAAGTGGGCGGTGTATGTGCGCCGACACGTTTCTCCATAGCCAGAAAATCACGCAGTTCCTGATCGTTCTCTCTGCCTCTCAGCAAGTTCTGTATCGAACCCTCATGGGTAAACTCAGGTTCGCTGGTCAGCACTGCATAGCAAAGCACAGAAGCATTTACCTTGATATCCTCAGGTGTGCAGCCGAGCGGTTTTGTCAATATCTCGCTGTTCCAAAGATTTGCCATAGTCGCGGCAAGGTGTCCGCCCGCCGAAAAGCCCATTACAGCTATCTTATTGGGATCAATGTCGTATTTTGCAGCATTCTCCCTCACATATTTTACAGCAGCCGCGCACTCAAGAGCGTCCTGCGGGAAAGCACGCTGACAGGTATACCTCAGTACAAAACAGCTGATGCCATGTGCGATAAACCTGAATGCAATAGGCTCTGCTTCTCTCTCAGAGCAGTAGTCATATCCGCCGCCCGGACAGATTATCAGCGCACGATGCTTCTTTCTGCCGATCTCTTCGGTCAGTGTGCTGTAGTAGCATTCAAGGGTAGGCTTATCGCCAATATCCTTTATACCTGCTTTTTCATAATCAACTTTCAGTTCTATGATTTCCTTTGCCATTGTGATCTTCTCCTTACTGATCAGCTTCGGGTAAACTTTCAGCCCCCGAATCAACATTTATAATATTTGAGTCGGTATTATCCGACATATTCACGATGACTATATATCCATCATCATTGTTGCCTGATATGATATGTGTATACTCGCTTTCGTCCTCACGCACAGGAATAGGAACGCTTGTGGTTATAGTGCCCTCTTCGGTCGGGACAAAATATGCTGCATACTCTATGCCGTCATCTGTTGTCAGAAACAGCGGTTCTTCAAAGGAATACCCCTTTACATCAGCCTGAAATTTCTCCAGATCAGCCGAACCGTCTGTCTGCGACATATATCTTATGACCGCAGCAGCCTCTTTGCCGATATATCTCAGTCTGTCACTGCCGCGCATGATAAAACCGTATTTATAGCAGTTATGGGGTATCCACGCGAAATCCTCTGTACCCGTAAATTCGAGATACGATTCGCCGTCAAACACCATAAGGTCAGCAGACGAACCGATGTATGCTTCATCTGTTTTCTGCGCACCATCATCAGCGGGTATCAGCGATGTGACCATGATCATACCGTTTCCGCCCGACTGCCCTTCAAAATCGACCGCCATTGCACTGAGCGATCGCAGCATCTCAGGCAGTGCTTCATCACTGGGGTAGCTTGCTGCCATGACCTGTTCGCCGTTACTGTCAAACAGGAACGAATACAACGACTCGGTATTGTTTGTCTGCCCCTTGAAAGGGTGCTGACCGTCTACTTGTAAAAGAAGCCCGTTGTAAAGTGCAGTGCCGTTCTGCATTTCCTTATAGATATAGTTCTTAGTCAGCCTTTTGCCGATTTTTTCGTTTTCAGGCTCGATCTCTTCGGCAGAAGATACCTCAGTATCAGTCTGCTTAGCCGCTTTCCTCTTAGACGCATCAGGACTGCACGAAGTCGATACCGCGACCAGTACCAGCAGCACTACCGCAAGCGCACCTGCAATATTCTTATACTTATACACCTTAATTTTTGTCGTTTCAGACATAAAGCTACACCACCTTTACTTCCATATACCTATAGTAAACGACATAAATTTCACATCATTCAGCACTCACCGCCGCAAAAAGCACAGTGTATGTAAGCGCTGAATGTAGGAATAAATTTGTTGTTTGCTATAATTATAGCATAACTTTTTGTCAGATTTCAACATTTTAAAGAAGCTGAAATACACTTTCATCACTAGCAACAAATCTCAGCCGCAATTTTTGTTAAATAGCACAAGACTATCTGCCTGCCGCATAATCGGTCAGCGATTTGATGAACACTCTGCCCTCAGCAGACTGTTTCAGCTTTTCGATATCACTGCTGCAAACCACGACTTTTCCGCCCATACAGTCATATTCATATACCAGTGCAAGGTCATGGTTGCGTTCAAAATTATCTATCATACGGACTATGACATGCTTGCCGTCAGCATTGCCGTCAAGTATCTCACAGCGGGAATTCTGCACGATATCCCACCATGCGGGTGTAGAGTACCGCTTGCTGTCAAAACCCGCAAGTGCATGATGGTCATTTTCTATCACAAGCCCCATCGTGCCGACAGGCTCAGGTTTTTCCATCATTCGTGAGATGCCCGCGAACATCGGGTAGCACCAGAAGTCCTGACAATAGAAGCCTTCGATGGAATTTTCGCTCTGTTTAAAGAGAATGACGATCCCGCCTGCTCTGAGCATTTCCTCCGCCTTACCGTTGATCTCGGTGAAGATGCAGTCTGCATCGACTTCACTGACATTTGGTATTATTTCAAGTTCATAATGGTTGCGGATATCTGTGCCGTCAATGCACAGCGAAAGTTCAGCGCGGGTGATCTTATCGACACTCGGCAGTTCAACAGTAAAATGTTCAGCGCTGAAATAATTACCGTCTTCGGTTATGTGAATACTGCCGTTTTTCTCAAAGTCTTCCGCTTTCAGCGACCAGCTGACATTCTTTCCCTTAAGGCTGTCGGGGCGGAAATTCACGACCCTTATGCCGATATCAAAACTGCTCGCAGAAAGAGGTGTGTAGCTGTCAAAGACAGCCTGAACCAGCGCATCGTTGCAGAATTCTCTCCACTCTTCGGGGGCGATGATGCCCTTGTTATCCATAAAAGCATCGAGCATGCCCACCAGCGCAGTTCCCTGACCGGAAAAGTCCTGGATATCAAGTATCTGGAACCCGCCCAGCAGTTCGGAACGGAAAACAGACTCCATCTCTTCCTTGTAGCAAGCCTTAGCCAGCTGCCCCGAACAGTAGAAATAATCCTTAGCCAGATGACCAAGCCCCTTTTCCTCAAGTCTTTCACGGAAGATCTCAAAGTTACGCGCCTTGATCGAACCTGTGTACTTCTCTATCTCATAAAAGTTCGGGTAAGTTTCAAACTGACCTATCTCGTGGGTAACGATAGGTATCTCAGGGATAAAATCAGCATCGGCATCACTTGCCTTAACTTTCTTCATTGTTGTTCCGAACTGTATCTGAACAGTGCCGTCCTCTGAAACTTCGGCAGAGTCCGCATGTTTCTGAGGTCTTATAACGCTGTCATAGCTGTGGTTTGCGGCTGGCTTGTCTGTCTGTATATGCCCCAGCGGAGCATCACACATCGCATACGAACCGCGAATTAGCCTGTCCTTAGCGAGCCTTACGCCCACAAAGAAATCATCGTTCTCTACCACATTAGGGAACCACTGGAAATTGTTCGAGCCTTGTGTGTAAAGATGCCTGTCATCGATGCTCTTATACATGCCCATTATCTCGTTGATACGTTCTTTACTGCCCCAAAGCTCGTTGCCCATCGACATCATGCAGAATGACGGGTGGTTGCCGAATTCACGAAGCATAGCAAAGCCCTCGTCAATAAGGAACTGCTGTTCCTCAGCATTATAGTTTTCCTCGTCAGCAGCGCAGATAGTCCCCCAGAATGGAAGCTGAGGTTCCATATAGATACCCAGCATGTCAGCCGCGACAAAGGCAGCTTCGGGAGGGCAGCAAGTGTGGAAGCGGTAGTGATTGATGCCGAAAGAGCGGGATATCTCCATTACGCGCAGCCACTCGTCAACATCACATGGAGCAAAGCCTGTTTTCGGGAAGATAAGACCATCATGCTTTCCGCGCAGGAAAGTCTTTCTGCCGTTTATAGTGAACTTTCCGCCGTCAGTCCCGAACTCACGGATGCCGAAGGTATGTCTGCTCTTATCGCCGTCAATGTCGATGCAAAGTTCATAAAGAACAGGGTCAAACTCGCTCCAAAGTCTGCTTTCAGCTGAAAGATTGTAAACAGCTTCCAGTTTTCCGTCTGAAAAAGCAAACTTTGCAGGCTGACCGAGGATCATGACGTCACGGAAGCCCAGCTGTGAAATGACCGCACTTCCCTCTTCAGCGCCGACAATATCAGCAGTTACACTGACAGTCATTGAACTGATATCGGTTTTGAGCACCACATTCTTGCAGTGTGCTTTGCCATAGCCGATAAGTTCTATCCTGCCGACAATGCCGTTCCAGTTGGTCTGGGTGTCAGGTGAAGTCATATGACCGCCGCCTGTTTTATAACCGACATTTGCCACCTTTATGACAAGTTCATGTTCACCTGTTCCGATATACTCTGTCAAGTCATAAACATGAGGCGCAACAAAACTCTCCTGTACGCCCAGTGATCTCCCGTCAACAAAGACCTCAGTTATCCTGGTACGTTCAAGGAAAAGTTCAAGTGCTGAACAATCCATGGCACTTGTATCGATCATACGCCTAAACCACGCCCAGCCCTCAAATTTATATGTATCGGTCAGGTAACCTGTTTCACGCTTGTTGTTCGGTTTGCCTTTGCGTGCATTTGAAGTTGTATTGGGCAAATTAATATATTCGCTATATTGAATATTTTCACCTTTGCAGTCATAGTCAAGTGCAAGTTCCCAAGCCCCGCACAAGTCGATTTTATTTATCATAACACACCATCTCCTATCACTGAAATGCAAATATATTATATCACATTTTTTTTGTTATTTCAATTAAATTTTTCTACTTCAAGCGAATAATAGAAAAATATGTTGAAATCCACAAAAATATATGATACAATAAGATAAAACAAAACCGAACAAGGGGTGATATTATGAATATGACATCAAGAGAAGCGTTATTTGCACTGTCACTTATCTTCAAGCCCGGTGACATTAAGGTACAGGAATTGTTTGAGGTCTACGACGACCCTGCCGAACTGTACAGTGTTCTGATATCGGGCAGTGACAGTCATATCCCGCATGAGATGACTGCAAAAGCCAAAGCCTTTGATCTGAACTTTGCCGCAGAAGTATATGATTACTGTGACAAGAACGACATCAACATCATAACCCGCACCGATGATGGCTACCCCGAAAATTTCAGACACATCGATAGCCCGCCGCTGGCATTCTACTGTCTGGGCAGTCCGTATGTACTTGAAAACAAGCACGCACTTACTATAGTCGGTGCCAGAAGCGCAACGCCATATTCGATAAAAGTAGCAGGTGCGTTTGCCGCCGACATTGCCAAAGAAGGTCACCCGATAATCAGCGGATTTGCCAAAGGCATAGACAGTGCAGCACACTGGGGCGCTGTCAACGCAGGCGGCAAGACTGTCGCGGTGCTTGGCTGCGGGATACACTACGATTATCCGCGCGGCAACGGTCAGCTGAAAGAAGCCATTGCAAACAACGGCGCAGTCATCTCAGAATATCCGCCGCTGGAAAGCCCTGACAGAACATATTTCACCATCAGGAACCGTATGATAGCCGGTCTTGCAAAAGCTGTACTGGTGGTGCAGGCAAGTGAAAAGAGCGGCTCACTAAACACTGCGAGCCACGCACTCGACCAGGGTAAAGATATTTTCGTAATACCGCCCTGTGATGTCTTTGCAGAAGAATTCAGAGGACAGACCTCACTCCTTCGCGATGGCGCATCGCCTGCATACTCGCCGGAAGATATACTGACAGAATTATAAAAACGAATGTTTTTGGTCGGTACTCACAAATGATTTTATGACCATCCCTTTAGCACACCGGCTGAAAATGCGGTAAACAAAAGGATAATTGATCGCAGGATATCTTTCCCCCGCCTGCGGCGGGGGGAAAGATATCCGTCAACCACTTTAAGTTCTGCTAGATCGCTGTTTTTTGTGGTGTGTCAGCGTGATAACCATAAATGATTTTTCAGACAGATGCTATGAATGAGTGTCATGCACCGTTAAGGTGTATGGCACTCTTTTTTGCATGTAATATTGGTTTCAAAAACCTCTGAAGCATTTTCTTGAAAGCATTTACCATTATATTGATCTCACAATTATTTTCAACTATAATAAATTTTTATAGTTTATTTAAAGTATATGAATGCCTATTGACAAATAAAAAGTAATATGATATATTTTAAAACATCGTTGCGCAACATTGTTTCACATTACTGTTGCAAATATAGGAGGTGCTTTATGGCTAACAGAGTCGAGGGCGTTACCGAAAAACTGCTTGAATGTGCTATGCAGGAGTTTCTGGCTAACGGCTATAACGGTGCATCGATGCGGACTATCGCAGAAAATGCAGGTACTACCCCGCGTTCTATCTATACAAGATATGAGGACAAAGAGGGGCTGTTCTGTGCGCTGGTCGAAAAGCAGGCGAAAGAACTAACTGACTTTTTTGAACAGCATATGCAGGGGTACAGTCAGCGCCCTGTCGAAGAACAGCGCGAGTTGTTCCACGATGAGGAGTTTGAAAATGAACATAAGGGCTACATGCAGAGCATAATTGACCTTATGTATGACAGTTTCGATGCGTTCAAGCTGCTGATATGCTGCGCTGAGGGAACGAAGTACGGCAGATTCATCGAGGATATCGCAGAACTTGATGAAAAATACACCCTCAAATACATCGAAGACACGGGGAATGATGTCATATCATCGGGGCGTGCAGGAAAACTGCTTATACATCAGCTTTGCAGCTCATATATGTACGGTTTTTTCGAGGTCATCCGCCACGATATGAGCAAAGAAGAAGCACAGGTGCATATATCACAGTTGCAGGATTTTTTCTCACACGGCTGGGATAAACTGTTCAATCCGTGATATGACAGGCAATGCCGCAAAGCATTGCCTTATCTTACGGGCTAAAGTTAGGTTCAACAAACTTATTGCAGAGAGGTGTATGGATTGGAGAAAAAAAATTCGCCATTTAGTATGATAATGCAGTATGCCGGGTCATACAAAAGAAAATATGTATGTTCGGTCGTGCTTGCGGTCATTTCGGTGGCATGCGGAATGGTACCATACTTTGCGGTGGCAAAAATGGTCACGGCTATGATAGGGCACGAAGAGAAAGATATGTCGTTCTTTGTGATGTGGTGCGCGGCTGCGGCTGTGGGATATATCTCAAAGGGTATATTTAACGGCATATCCACAAGTATTTCCCACACAGCTACCTATCTCACGATGAAAGAGATACGCCAAAGACTGATATCAAAACTCACAAAAATGCCGATGGGAACGATACTCGGTTCTCATTCGGGTCATTACAAGGAAGTTATCGTTGACAGAGTCGAGAGCATAGAAGTCCCGCTGGCACATCTTCTGCCTGAGATGACAGCAAATGTCCTCGCGCCTTTGCTGATGCTGCTGTACCTGTTCACGCTGGACTGGCGGCTCGCGCTAATATCACTTATAACTATTCCTGTCGGAATGGCAGTCATGAGCACCACCATGAAAAGCTACGGCGAGAACTACGGAAGATCGGTGGAGATAGGCGGCAGGATGACAAATGCTATCGTTGAATATATGGGCGGCATCGAGGTCATCAAGGCGTTCAGCCGGAGTGAAAGTTCCTACGAAAAATATGAAACGGCAGTCAACGAAAATGCGGCGTTTTTCTACGGCTGGATGAAGAGCGCACAGTGGGCTATGTCAGCCTATAATGCCATAACACCGTCAGTACTGCTGACAGTACTGCCTTTCGGATTTATTTTCTATGCGTCGGGAAGTCTGACAGCAGGCGCTTTCGTCACGATGATAATTCTTTCGCTCGGTCTGCTTGAACCGCTTATCGCCGCTATGAATTATACAGATAATATCGCGCGGGTAAGCACCGTTATGGGACAGATAAACGAAGTGCTTGAAAGCCGTGAGATAAACAGAACAGGAAAAGTGACAAAAATGAACGGAAATACGATAGAATTCAGAAATGTAACTTTCAGCTATGACAACGAAAATGATGCACTGAAAAATATAGACCTTACTATCCCCGAAGGCAAAGTCACATCACTTGTAGGGCATTCGGGCAGCGGTAAATCTACTGTTGCAAAACTGATAGCGGGCTTCTGGGACGTTACGGACGGCGAACTTATCATCGGCGGACAGAATGTAAGTGATATCCCCCTTGAAGTGCAGGCAGAACAGATAGCTTATGTTGAGCAGAACAACTTCCTGTTTGATGAAACGGTCATGGAAAATATCCGCAAGGGCAAAGCGGGCGCAACAGATGAAGAAGTCGTGGCGGCGGCAAAAGCGGCAGGCTGTGACGAATTTATAAGAGGTCTGGACAAGGGCTATCAGACAGTGGTCGGAAGTGCAGGCGGGCATCTTTCGGGCGGAGAAAGACAGCGTATAGCCATCGCAAGGGCTATGCTGAAAAATGCGCCGATAGTGATACTCGATGAAGCTACTGCATACATCGACCCTGAGAACGAAGCCGTTATACAGAGCGCTATAGCAAAGCTCGTTCAGGGCAAGACTGTCATAGTCATAGCCCACCGACTTTCCACCATAACCGATGCGGATAACATAATCGTCATGGAAAACGGCACAGTTTCCGCACATGGCAGACATGATGAACTGCTGAGACATTCACAGCTTTACCGCAGCATGTGGCAGGCTCACACAGGCACAAAAGGAGGTGCGGCAGAATGATAGGCGCATTCAAAAAAATATGGGATTTTGCAGGCAGTGAACAGAAAAATATCAAAAGATCCATCGTACTTGCACTGCTTCATTCGATATTCTATGCACTGCAATTTGCGGCAGTGTATGTTGTGCTCAAAGCACTGACAAGCGGCGATACATCAAAGAGGACTGCGCTTTATGCCTTTGGTATCATGATACTGAGTATTGGTGGAAGGATAGTTCTGAACACTTTTTCTCAGCTTCAGAGAGTACACGCGGGATACTTCATGGTTGCGAACAAGCGTATCTCGATAGGCAATAAGCTGCGCTCAGTCCCGATGGGGTATTTCAACAAAAACAACTTGGGTCAGATGACAGCCATAACCACCACGACCCTCACCGATGTTGAGAACACAGCGCCCGTTGTGCTGGTAACGGTGCTTGGCGGTTTTATCAACTCCGTAGTATTTGCGCTGTCGGTGCTTTTGTTTGATTGGCGTATAGGCATAATAGTATTCATCGGTATGGCGGCGTTCATATGGACTACCTCTTTACAGGAAAAGCATTCGCGCAAAAGCGCTCCCGAAAGACAGCGTGCACAGGAAACGCTTGTCGAAAAAGTCCTCGAAGCGGTGCAGGGCATAAGCGTCATAAAGTGTTTTCATCTGGGCGAAAAGGCTGGCAGTGCAGTAAATAGTGCGATAGAGGACAGCTGTAATAAAAACCTTGCCATCGAAAAACAGATGACACCTTATCAGATATTCCAGCAGATAGTACTGAACCTGTTTGCGGTCATCATCATGATAGTTACTGCGGCACTCTATGTAAACGGAACTATGGGACTTGCTGATGCTATGATGATGTTCGTGGCGGCATTCATGGTGTTTGAGCAGATGAAAAGTGCAGGCATAAGCATTGCAACTCTGCGCATAGCAGAAAGTTCTATCGACAAGGCTAATGAAACTGACAATGTACCGGTCATGGACGAGGGCGGCAGAGATATCGTTCCGAAAACGCATGATATCGCCTTTGAAAATGTCAGCTTTTCCTACGGTGAAAGGAAAATACTTGACGGAGTTTCCTTTAATGTAAAGCAAAAGACCACTACCGCTATAGTAGGACCGTCAGGTTCGGGCAAAACTACCATGTGCAGTCTTATCGCCCGCTTCTGGGACGTAAACGGCGGCAAGGTGACGATAGGCGGAGAAGATGTGCGTGACTTTACCCTTGACAGCCTTATGAAGAATATCAGTATGGTTTTCCAGAATGTCTATCTTTTCAGCGATACGGTGGAAAACAATATAAAGTTCGGCAGACCGAATGCCACCCGCGAACAGGTCGTTGAAGCGGCGAAAAAAGCATGCTGTCACGATTTCATCATGCAGCTGCCAAACGGCTATGAAACAGTGCTGGAAGAGGGCGGCGCTTCCCTTTCGGGCGGTGAAAGGCAGAGATTATCCATCGCAAGGGCGATACTGAAAAATTCTCCCATCATTATCCTTGATGAAGCCACTGCCAACGTTGACCCCGAAAACGAAGACAGACTGCAAGCGGCTATCGAAGCACTCATGAAAGACAAGACCATCATCATGATAGCCCACAGGCTGAAAACTGTCCGCAAGGCGGATCAGATACTTGTGCTTGACGGCGGACACATCGTTCAGAAAGGCACGCATGCTGAACTTGCGGCGCAGGACGGTATCTATTCGAGATTTATAACCCAGCGTCAGCAAGCTGAAAGCTGGCACATTGCAGGGCAGAAAACATGATAAAGCGCATACTTTCAAGACTTTTGGTGCTTGCGGTAGTGCTTTTCGGCGTAACTCTGCTGACCTTCTTCTACACAAGTCTTTCGATTGTTGATGCGGCACAGGCGTTGGCAGTACGCAGGTTCACCCGTCCGACTGCCGAACAGGTCACACAGGTGCGGCATGAACTTGGTCTTGACCAGCCGCTCGCAAAGCAGTATGCAGCTTGGCTGTCAAAGGCTGTCAGCGGCGAATTCGGAAATTCCTACAATACGGGAAAACCTATCATAAACGAGTTGTCAGCATCTCTTCAGCCTACACTCAAACTTGCGTCGATGGCACTGTTGTTCACAGCACTGCTGAGTATACCGCTTGGGGTATGGTCGGCATCAGGAAAAGGCGGTATCGCAGACAAAAGCATCTATCTGTTCGGGATAGTATGTATGTCTGTACCGAATTACTGGATAGGATTCATGCTGATGCTTGCCTTTGCGGTGAACATACCGCTGTTTTCCATAATGGGCGCAGATGACCTGAAAGACTTCATACTCCCCGCACTTGCGGTGGCGATACCAACATCTGCCGCGAATATCAGGGTATTTCGTTCTTCGCTCCTTGACGGCTACAACAGCGATTTTGTAATGTATGCAAGGGCGAGGGGAATATCCGAGATAAAGATAGCGGGAATGGTCAGCAGGTATGCACTTCCGCCGCTTGTGACACTTTTAGGACAAAGTTTCGGATTTACCATCGCAGGCAGTGCAATGATAGAATTTGTCTTTTCCATACCCGGCATCGGCTCGATGCTGGTAACAGCACTGGGTTCAAGAGATACGGTTACCATCAACGCCTGCGTGCTTGTCATAGCCGTGATATTTGTTGCGGTAAATTTTCTTGCAGAGATCATAAATGCAGTACTTGACCCGAAAAAGCATACAAAGGAGCGTGTGTATGATACATAAGATACTGCGAAAACCGCAGGCTGTGATAGGGCTTGCGATGATGCTGACAGTGTTTGCGGTCATGGTGTTTGCACCTGCGTTTGCCCCCAATGACCCGGAAAAGATAAACATAATGCAGAAATTTGCAGAGCCGTCCGAAAAGTATCCGCTGGGGACTGATGATATGGGGCACTGTATCGCTTCCAGACTGATATACGGCGCAAGAGTTTCGATGTCGATCGCACTTCCGACGATTGCGGCTATAGCTGTGATAAGTGTTCTGCTTGCGACAGTGTGTGCATACATCGGCGGTATAGTTGACAGGTTGTTTGTGATAGTTTCGGATATCTTCATGGCACTGCCGCCCTTTCTTGTGGCGATGACCCTTGTGGGACTTTTCGAGTCAAAGGCACTCAGCATAGTTATCTCCATCGCTGCGGCGATGTGGGTGTGGAATGCACAAGTGGTCAGGACATATGTTATCCGCGAAAAGAACAAGCCGTATATCATCACCTGCCGAATGTCGGGCTGTTCACAAATGCGTATCATCATACGGCACATCATACCGAATATCTTTCCGCACCTGCTGGTCTTGTACAGCACAGGGCTTTCGGGCGTTATCATCATGATATCAAGCTATGCTTTTCTTGGTCTGGGACTTGAAACAGGCACAGCAGAATGGGGCGCTATGCTGGTGGGTGCAAACAAGCTGGTGTTCAGCCACCCCGAACTTATCGTTTATCCCGGACTTTGCATTCTTTTTGCGGCGGCAGGATTCAATCTTTTCGGTGAAGCACTTCGCGATATCTGCGACCCAAAGGAGAACTGACATGCTTAAAGTAAATGGACTTGAAATAACAGCAAGGTCTGCCAAAGAAAGGCTGGTAAAGAGCATCAGCTTTGAAGTCGGCAAGGGCGAAACGCTCGGTCTTATAGGCGAAAGCGGAAGCGGCAAGAGCATTACCGCGAAAGCGGTCATGGGGCTGCTGAACAGACGTATGTTCGATATCGGCGGAAACATCTTATGGAAAAATGAAGAGATACTCAGCAAAAAAGGAAATATGCCTAGAGGCTGGCGCGGAGAACAGACAGCAATGATAATGCAAGACCCCATGACAGCTTTTGCTCCTATGATGCGTCTTGGCAAGCAGATAGAAATGGGCTTTGAACTCAAAGGCAGAAATGCGAAACAGTTATTTTACGAACAGCTTGACAGCGCACTGAAAAGTGTAAATCTTGCTGATATGAAGAAGATACTGAAAAGCTATCCCGATGAACTTTCGGGCGGTATGTTACAGCGTGTGATGATATCAGTTACACTTATGAAAAAGCCCGAACTGCTTATTGCCGATGAATGCACCACCGCAGTCGATGCCGCCAGTGAATACATGATACTGAAACAGCTTGAACAACAGCGGAAGAACGGTATGTCAATGATAATTATCACGCATGATTTCGGTGTTGCGGCAAGGCTTTGCGACAAAGTCGCCGTTATGAAGTCGGGGAACATAATCGAAAAGGGCAAGACTCTCGATGTGTTCACATCGCCGCAAACAGAGTACACACACGAACTTGCGGCGGCAAGCGTACTTTTCAGGGAGGACGTATGCTGAGAACGGAGAATGTAACGAAAAAATACGGTCAGCAGACTGCTGTGAACGGCGTTTCACTGGAAATTAAAGATAATGCAGTCACAGTCATAGTCGGTGAAAGCGGCAGCGGAAAAAGCACGCTTGCAAGAATGCTCTCGCTTATAGAAAAGCCCGACAGCGGCAGGATACTGCTTGATGACAGCAATTCAGACCTAATATCTGCTAAAACAGATAGAAGACTTATACAGCTGGTCATGCAGGACGCTGCAAGCTCCCTTGACCCGCATCAAAGCGCTCGTCAGGTAATTGACGAGCCGCTGAAACTGCTGATAAAAATGGAGAAGGTACAGAGAGCAAGGCGCATCGAAGAACTGTGTGATATGGTGAAGTTTCCGAAAGAGAAGCTGAAAAACAAAGTCACCGAACTTTCGGGCGGTCAGCAGAAAAGGCTGTGCATCGCCCGCGCCCTTGCAGCCGAGCCGAAATATATCATATTTGACGAGGCGTTCAGCGGACTTGATGTGACGCTGCGCAGATGTATACTCACTATGCTGAAAAAGCTGCGTGAAAAACTTGAAACAGGATTTCTGATAATAACCCACGATCTTGATACAGCCATGTTCATGGCTGACAGGATATATGTCATGCGTTCGGGAAATATAATCGAAACGCTTGATCGGCCAAAAAGTTTTCTTGACTTTAAAGAAGACTATTCAAAAGAACTTGTAAGGGCAGCCGAATACAAGCGGCAAGCCCTGCAAATATAGTAAAGGAGTAAGTATTATGAAAAGAAAAACCACAATGATAATGGCACTGATAATGTCACTGACGATGTTCGCAGGCTGCGGCAGTTCATCGGAAGACTCATCTCAGAAAACATCTGACAGTACGGCGACAGCAAAAAGTGTTACTGACAGCGGCAAGCCTGCCGACAGTGATACAACTGCTGACGGCGGCAAGAACATTACCATCGCACAGAGCGCACCGTTCTCAATGGGATTCGGTCAGGGTGTGATGGTGTATGAAAATACCTACTACGCCAACAATTTCTATGAACCGCTGGTCAAATACAAGGACGGCGAATATGTTCCATGCCTTGCTACAGAGTGGAATTCCTCCGATGACGGACTTACATACACATTCAAACTGCGCGAGGGTGTAAAATTCAACGACGGCACCGACTTCAACGCGCAGGCAGTCAAGCTGTATTTTGACAACATGCGCCCGACTCTTGGTGCAAGCACCAACTACGGTCAGCTTGACACGCTGGTAACGGAAGTCACGGCAGATGACGACTACACTGTATCTTTCCACCTTTCACGCCCCTACTACAACGTGCTGAATGACCTTGCGATGGATATGCCCAGAGGTATCCTCGCACCTGCCGCTTTTAATGATGACGGCTCTGTAAACGAAGAATACCTTATGGAGCATACACCCGGTACCGGTCCGTATATGTTTGAGAGTGTAAATGACACTGCGACTGAATACAAGTTCGTAAAAAACCCGAATTACTGGGGAGATGCCCCCGATGCTGACAGCTTCACCGTAAAAGTGATACCCGAATCAAAGGTTACTGCAATGAGAGCGGGCGAAGTGGACTTTATCATCGGTTCGGAAACGCTTGATGCGGCTTCTTATCTTGAACTTTCACAGACTGACGGCATAAAGGGCGAAGTTTCCGACTTCAACTTTGTGACAGAGTTTATCGCACTCAATGACGAGGTAAAAGGTCTTGATGACATTAACGTTCGCACTGCTATACAAATGGCGATAGACAAATCTTCCGTTGCAGAAAATATGTATTCGGGACTGCGCACACCTGCCGACTCGGTAATGCCGTCGGATATGCCTTTCTGCAAGTATAATACCAAAACTCCCGAATTTGACTTTGACGGTGCGGTTAAACTGCTGGAAGACAACGGCTGGAAAGACTCAGACGGCAACAGTGTCCGCGACAAGGACGGCACAGAGCTTTCCTACACCATCACCTACCCTGCAACGGGTGTGTATGATGATGTGGTACTCTACTATCAGCAGACAATGCAGGAACTCGGGATCGAAATAAAGACCGAACCGCTCGACCTGATGACATTCTTTGACAAGATATTCTCGCAGGTAGATTATGAGATGACTGCTTACATCAGCTATTGGTTCCCATATGACCCCTACACATTTGTAGCAAACATGTACCCATCGACCGACTACACTGCGGCTGACGGCATCTACTCAACCGACCCGCAGGTAGCTAAGGCACTTGCCACAATGTCAGAAACAGAAGCGAAGGAACTTATCAAAGGTCTTTATACTTATGATGACAATGAAAAGATACAGGATATATACACAAAGGCGCTGAACTCCGCCAACGAGAGCAGTGTTGTGATACCGCTCAATTACAGAAACGAGTATGTGGTATATAACAGTGATAAGGTCGCTTCATACACATTCAACAGCATTCCCAACCATGTTGATGTAGCCGCTATAAAGCTGAACTGATATCATAAACAGAAAAATGAACAAAACCCCGAAAACTGCTCACAAGTTTTTTCGGGGCTGTTCTTTCTACAGGTAGGTTTTTATTCTTTGCCGAATCATAAGTCATTAGCCATCGCTTTCGGTAAAATGTTTGCTTTTTCAGAAGAGATATGGTATAATATATAACATAAGAGCATACAGTCAGTCTGCTCATAGAGATATTTTTTAGGAGGCAATTTATGAAACAAAATGTACGGCTCATTGCCGCAAGCTATTATCTTGTGTTGTATGTGTTGTGGGCAATTCTGGAATGTGTGATCGTTCCGAAATTGGAATTACAGACAAATCACGTTTACATTGACATCATCAAAGAGATCATATGTAAAATATTGTTCTGGTTTATTCCCGCTCTATTACTTATTCTGAGATATAGCGATCAAATGTTTTTCAAAAAAAGCGAACTTCTCGGAAATTCCAAAAAAGCAGTTGATTATATACCGATGTGTATCTTTATCATACTGTTTACAGCGTGGTTCCTGATCCCCAATTATTATCAGAACGGCACCATCGTGATAAACAGATCATTTAATGCAGAAGCCGCATTGAGCGCGATCTTCGCAGGCATAACAGAAGAAATGGTATTTCGCGGACTGTTGTTGAATTCAGCTTTGAAAGACCGCAGGACTTGGGTCGTTTTTTCAGGCAATGCAGTTATGTTTCTGCTGATACATTTTCCGATATGGATCAGAGAAGGCATATTTGTAACATATATGACAAATATTGTATTCTTACAGCTGATCGCTCTGAGTTTGATCTTCAGCTGGACATTTGTAAAGAGCCGAAATATTTTAACAGCGATAATCTTGCATGCTTACTGGGATCTGTTATGCTGTATGTTATAATTAATAATATGACTATCCCTTTAGCACACCAGCTGAAAATGCTGTAAACAAAAGGATAATTGAGCGTTGTATATCTTTCCCCCGCCTGTGGCGGGGGAAAGATATACGCCAACCACCTTAAGTTCTGTAAAACCGCCGTTTTTGTGGTGTGTCAGCGGGATAACCACGATTAATAATACAACAAATAAGGCTGTGTGACCATTTCGGTCGCACAGCCTTATTTTCAAAAATATATCATGCCCATTTTCTGCAATAAGGTATATTATAGCAATCCGCCTTAAAATTCAGACAAAATCCATAGATCCGAGCTTTTGCGACCGGATTTTGTGAATTTAAATAGTTGGATCGCTACAGTGATCGACAAATTACTTGATCATGCTTGCGATCTCGTCAGCGAAGTTCTCTTCCTTCTTCTCGATGCCTTCGCCTCTCTCGAAACGGATAACATCAGCAATTGTGATGCTACCGCCCAGCTTCTTAGCCTCAGCTGCAACATACTCTTCAACAGAAACCTTGTCGTCCTTTACGAAAGCCTGTTCCAGCAGGCAGTTCTCCTTGTAGTACTTGCCTACCTTGCCTTCAACGATCTTAGCTCTTACCTGCTCAGGCTTGTTAGCCATCTTAGGATCCTCAGCCATCTGAGCCATCATGATCTCCTTCTCCTTGTCGAGAACTTCAGCAGGTACCTGATCGCGCTTCAGATAAGCAGGGTTCAGTGCAGCAGACTGCATTGCAACATCCTTACCAACAGCCAGAACAGCATCGTCCTTGATATCGGTGTCCATCTTTACCAGAACGCCGATGCTGCCGCCGTTGTGAACGTAAGAAGCAATAGTGCCTTCCAGTCTAACGAAACGACGGATAACGATGTTCTCTCTGATCTTCATGCCTGCCAGTTCAGTCAGAACTTCGTCAACAGTCTTGTCGCCGCCGCTGATGGTAGCAGCCTTAAGAGCGTCAACATCAGCAGGGTTCTTCTCAACGATGGTGTTAGCAACACTTGCAGCGAAAGCCTTGAAATCATCAGTGTTAGCAGCGAAGTCAGTTTCAGTGTTGATCTCGACCAGAACGCCTACGCCATCCTTTACAAGAGCAGCTACAGTACCCTCAGCAGCAGCTCTACCGCTCTTCTTAGCCTGTGTAGCCAGACCCTTTTCTCTCAGTGCTTCGATAGCCTTATCCTGATCGCCGTCAGCAGCAACGAGTGCTCTCTTGCAGTCCATCATGCCAACGCCTGTTATACTCATAAGTTCCTTTATAGCCTGAACGGTTACGTTTGCCATTTTAATAACCTCCGTTAATTAATATTTATGCCGTGATATACTCACAACAAGGCAGACAAATACACATATTGTCTGCCTTGAAGAATTCATTATTACTCAGCGTCCTCAGCAGCTTCTGCCTGTTCAGCAGTTGCGTCCTCGCCCTGTCTGCCTTCGATGATAGCGTTAGCCATGCAGCCTGCGATCAGCTTAACAGCTCTGATAGCGTCATCGTTACCAGGGATAACGTAGTCAACATCGTCAGGGTCGCAGTTGGTATCAACGATAGCTACAACCGGGATACCCAGCTTCTTAGCTTCTGCTACTGCGATCTTTTCCTTTCTTGGGTCAACAACAAAAAGTGCGCCCGGCAGCTTCTTCATGTTCTTGATACCGCCCATGAACTTCTCCAGCTTCTCTATCTCGAGTTTCAGCTTGGTAACTTCCTTCTTGGGGAGAAGATCGAAAGTGCCGTCTTCTTCCATAGCGTGCAGCTGCTCAAGTCTCTTGATCCTCTGCTCGATGGTCTTGAAGTTGGTCATCATACCGCCCAGCCATCTAGCGTTTACATAGTGTGCGTTTGCTCTCAGCGCCTCTTCCTTGATAGAGTCGCCAGCCTGCTTCTTGGTACCTACGAAAAGTACTTCCTGACCCTCAGCAGAGATGTTTCTGATGAACATATAAGCCTCTTCCAGCTTTTTTACAGTCTTCTGCAGGTCGATGATGTAGATGCCGTTGCGCTCTGTGAAAATGTAGGGCGCCATTTTTGGGTTCCATCTTCTTGTCTGGTGACCAAAGTGTACACCTGCTTCAAGAAGCTGCTTCATTGATACTACTGCCATTGTAGTAACCTCCTGTTTGGTTTAAAATTTCCGTTGATACGGTTTACATAACCTCCGAACAGCCATATCCGCTCAAACCCCGCATGATGCCGTAAGGCACATAGCACCTGTGATGCCATTGCGCATAGGGACCAAAAGCTAAAAGCCGTCCGTGTGAATTACCTGAATATTATATCACATTCAGAGAAAAAATGCAAGCATTTTCACTTCTCTGTTTTTAACAAATTATCAACTTTATATCTTGCTTCTTTTGAGGGTTTTGCTGTATCACCAGCATCGACCAATATGGTATCTTCCCCGATAAGCCTGATATCACTGCACCTGATGACCACATCATCATCTCGTCCCATCAGACCCATCGCCCTGATTCTGCCGTAGATTATGATCGATATGACCCTGCCATCGGCTGTGTCCAACTCGATATCATCTGCAAAACCGATCTTCTCACCTGTCTTTACATTGACTACTTCCTTGTTTCTGAGCGATGAAAAACTACATATCACGGATATCCCCCCTGTCAGTCTGACTGACTGTTTACTCACGTTATCCATGTATATGCGGAATCATTATCGGTTACCACTCTTTTCCTGATCGTTTTTCATAGCTTCGTAATAGCGGTAAAAATCACTTCTGTATTTGAAGAAAAGTCTGTCTGCAACTGCATACAGGAATTTAGTATTCGTTGGCGGCGCAGGACTGTCTATTATATCAGTCAGAAGATCTGTCCTGTTGAATATTTCTTTATGCTGCCAGATATGTGCAATACACCTTCTCAGTGCGACCTCTACCGCAGCTTCCGAGATCTCAGCCTTGCTGCCTACACAGCGATATATCTCGCCCGATGACATAACAGATCTGTTATCTCCGAAAAATATGAGCACAACAGCTTCGACGATCAGCGAATAGCCTTCAAAATATTTTGTGCCGTTTATAACAAAGGTAGTATAGATAAGATTATTGATCCTGTTATAAAAATCTCTGTACCTGTACTTCACATCGCTGCATATTATATTGAACAGTCTTTCGATTTCTGACTTATCATTTTCCACAGTAAAATAGCAGCCTATGTTCTTATCATTAAAGAACCTTATCTGCTCTATATTGCACTCTTTGTAAAGTACTGTCAATTTGGGCAGACTTGGCACCATATTCCAGAAATCATTCTTCTCTATCCCTTCCATAGAACAAATGATATGATCCGAATCCATGTTCATTGCCTTACATTTGATCGTCGAATAGTCGTACCCGCAAAAATCCAGTTCATAACGGTCTTTGATAACTTCTATCAGGTTTTCAAATTCGTGTTCATTATCCTTTACGAACAGAAGTCTTTCCTTTATCAGCACGGGTGACACTCCTATCTTACTATTATTATTTATGACTATCCCTTTAGCACACCAGCTGAAAATGCTGTAAACAAAAGGATAATTGAGCACCATACGCCAACCACCTTAAGTTCTGTAAAACCGCCGTTTTTGTGGTGTGTCAGCGGGATAACCACGTTATTTTTTACCACCATTCCATCTGACACGTTCATTTTGATTATAACAGACTTTTACTGTAAAATCAATATTTCGGCACAAAGTTTTACAATTAGTGTCATATCATATAACAATTGTTTCTTTTTCCGACACTTTACACTATTGTTTGAACAATGTTGAATATTTTCCCGAAAAACGGGAAAAATATTCCCATAAAAAAGGAACGGAGTGTAAAAAATGCAGTATAACAAAGTAGAGATAAGCGGTGTCAATACGAGTACGCTCAGGGTACTGACCGAAAACGAAAAACAGGAACTTCTCAGGCGGACAGCATGCGGCGACAAAAATGCAAGAGAGGAACTTATCAAAGGCAACCTACGGCTCGTACTGAGCGTTCTCCAGCGGTTCTCTTCGGGCAAGGAAAGTCCCGATGACCTTTTTCAGGTCGGTGTAGTAGGGCTGATAAAAGCCATCGATAATTTTGATGTTGGACTGAATGTTAAGTTTTCTACCTACGCTGTGCCAACAGCATTGGGCAGTCGAAAATCACAGAGAGTATACTATATCTATATCTTCACCGTCAAGTATTATCCTGTCGATGCAGGTGCGCAGCGCACGCTGACGTTCGGTAAGCGTCATTGCGTCCCACAGACCGCACAAGTCATAGAGTGTTTTTCGTCTGTACTCAAGTTCGCGTGCCGCTGAATTTGTTTTCTCCTCCCTTTTGATGGCTTCGGCTATCTCTGCGAGTTGTTTTTTGTTCTCCTCTATGGTTTCAAGCAGAAGTTCGTTCTCGTCATTGGCATACAGGTCATACAGGCGCTTTATCTTGCGGGCGGCGGCATCATATTTTTGTTTTAAGACCTGCCTTGCAGTCACATTCACAGAAGCGCCGTTCTTATCGGCAGAAATATTTTTTGTCTTTTCAAAGACATCTTTCACCACCAGTTCTTCGACCTCGCGGGCATCATATCTGATATTGTCACAGTTCGGGTCTTTTACCAGCGAGGGCTTGCTCTTTTGCTGAGAGTAGCAGTATATCTTAAGTCCCCTGCCCCATTTCTGATATCGCATCTTAGCGCCGCACCTTCCGCACACCAGCAGTCCCGTCAAAAGGTATGCCGACTGCCCGCCGCTGTTTTTCGAGCGCTTCTTCCGCTCTTCCCGGACCCTCAGCCATGTGACTTCATCAATTATCGGCTCGTGCGTGCCCTCGATGACCTCGCCGCGAAAACTTATCTTTCCGAGATAGGTCATCCTGTCAAGAATGGCAGAGATATGCTGGTCGCCCGAAACATCGAACATGGCGGCAAGCTGTGTGGTGGAATAGCCTTGCAGATAAAGGTCATATATCTGCCTGACCTGTTCAGCCTTTTCATTTGGTACGAGCCTGTTTTTCTCACGGTCATAGTCATACCCGAAAGGCACACGCCCGCCGCCCATCCACAGTCCCGAACGTACTCTTTCATACATGCCCATGCGGGTACGTTCACGTATGTTTTCCCTTTCAAGCTGTGCAAACACTGACAGTATTCCTATCATAGCCTTACCGTACGGAGTCGAGGTATCGAAATTCTCGTTCAGCGATATAAAGGCGCAGTTATGGGGTATGAACACATCTTCCAGCAGAAATATTGTGTCTTTCTGCGAACGTGAAAGTCTGTCCAGCTTATATACCACCACTGCGGATATCCTGTCTGCGAGTATATCATCTATCATGCGTTTTATCTCAGGCCGCTCGATGTTGCTTCCAGACCAGCCGCCGTCGATGTAAAATCCATAGTTTTCGATATCTTTCAGCTTGCAGAACTGTGCCAGCTTTTCCTTTTGTGCATCAACAGAATAACCCTCTTCAAACTGCGCATCGGTCGATACCCTTATATAGAGCGCTGTCATGCGCTTGTCCTTATTCTTCATCTGTACTTATGATACGTGCTGATATCTCATTTAAAAGCAGGCGAAGCGCTTCGCTTTCAGCGGGTCTTCCCTCTGCCATAGGCTTGCCGTCCCTGCCGACTGTTCTGTTTATTCTTAACATGTTATCACCTCAGAAAAATTATTGGCAGATATACAAAAAATAATCAGAAATTTAACGAATTGCAATCGTATACATCTATTGACGACAGTGTTTTTGAGTGATATAATATCTAAAAAGTATCAGCCGAAAGGAAGTTGAATATGTACAGACTTGATCTAAATAAAAGCTGGTCGCTGAAGAGCGGAGAAAAGACCTATACCGCCGATGTACCATGCTCATTATACAAAACACTTATCGAAAATAAAGTTATCCCCGACCCATATTACCGTGAGAACGAATATATATCCACAGACATCTGTGACAACGGCTGCACATTTGAAAAAACTTTCGATGTTGACAGCCAGCTGCTTGACTGCGGCAGAAAGATACTTCGCTTTGACGGCATCGACACGCTTTCAGAAGTCTGCCTTAACGGTGAACTGCTGGGCAAGACCGACAACATGCACCGCATATGGGAATACGATGCCAACGGAAAACTGAAAGAAAAAGGCAATATTCTGACGGTAAAACTGTTTTCGCCAAACGAGTATATCCGTCAGAAGCAGAAAGAACGCCCGCTTATCGGCGTTGAACATTCAATGGCAGGCTATCCGCATCTGCGCAAAGCACACTGCATGTTCGGCTGGGACTGGGGTCCAAAACTGCCTGATATGGGCATATGGCGTAACGTTTCGCTCTGCTTTTTTGACAAGGGCAGGATAAACAGCATTTATTTCACCCAGAAGCATGAGGGCGGCAAAGTTACCCTCTGCTGTACAGCTGATATGGACATATTGGAAACCGACCCGCCGGAAAAGATATCGGCAAGGCTTACTGTCACCTCCCCCGACGGCATCTCACAGACTTTTCCGATCGAGGAGGGCAAAGCTGAGGTCGTGATAGATGACCCAAAACTATGGTGGGTCAGAGGTCTGGGCGAACAGCCGCTCTACACCTGTACAGTTGAGATGTACTGCGGCGAACATATCTTTGACAGCGTAACGAAGCGTATAGGTCTGCGCACGCTGACCATATCACAGGAAAAAGATGAATGGGGCAAGGAGTTCTGCTTTATAAACAACGGTGTCAGGATATTCGCTATGGGTGCAAACTATATCCCCGAAGACCAGATAGTTACCCGCTGTACAAAAGAACGTACCGTTAAACTGCTGGATGACTGCAAGGCTGCCAACTATAATTTCATAAGAGTATGGGGCGGCGGATATTATCCCGATGAATATTTCTACGACTGGTGCGATGAGAACGGCTTTATCATCTGGCAGGACTTCATGTTCGCATGTTCGGCTTACCTGCTGACACCTGAGTTTGAAAGTACTGTACGCGCTGAGTTCAAAGACAATATCCTCAGGCTGAGAAATCACGCTTCTCTCGGCATGTGGTGCGGCAACAACGAGATAGAATCAGCATGGAGATACTGGGGCTGGGCTGATGACAAGCAGTGCAAAGCCGACTATCTGCGGCTTTTCGAGGACATCATACCCTCTATGCTCAGTGAACTTGACCCCGAAACCTTCTACTGGCCGTCCTCACCATCATCGGGCGGCGGCGGTACCGATCCCGACTCCGCCCAAGCAGGCGACAAGCATTACTGGGACGTATGGCACAATTTCAAGCCCATTGAGGCTTTCAGACAGTACCACTACCGCTTCTGCTCGGAATACGGTTTTGAAAGTCTGCCCGACATAAAGACCTGCCTGTATTTTGCAGACGAGAGCAAGGGTGACCTGGACTTATGCGGAAATGTCATGCAGGCGCACCAGAAATGTACACAGGGCAACGAAAAAGTAATGTACTATCTGGCACAGATGGTCAACTACCCATACGATTTCAGGCGGCTGATATACTGCTCGCAGATAGTTCAGGCTGACTGCATACGCTCAAATGTTGAACATATGCGCCGCGCAAGAGGTCGCTGTATGGGTTCGGCTTACTGGCAGGTAAACGACTCAAATCCTGTCATCTCATGGTCGAGTATCGACTATTTCGGGCGATGGAAAGCCCTGCACTATTACGCAAGGAAATTCCATGCGCCGATACTCCTCAGCTGTGATGACAGCGAACCTGCAAAGCCCGCGCTATATGTCACCAATGATACGCTGAACGATGAAGAACTTACTATAATTGAAAATCTGCGCGGGAATGACGGCAGTATCATCTGCAAGGGCGAATGCAGGGGCATCATCAAAGCGATGTCAGCAAAGAAAATGTGCATGACAGACTACTCTGCCGAACTTGCAGAACGCGAGGACAGACGAACAAAATACCTCGAATACAAGCTGATAAAGAACGGCGAAGTCATAAGCGGCGGCACGACACTGTTCGTCAGACCAAAGGAATTTATCTTCCTTCCCAGCAAGATAAATGCAGAAGTACATGACAGAGGCGACATCTTTGAAATAGGACTGACATCTGACAATTACGCTAAGAGCGTCTGCCTGTCACTGAAAGACTATGACTGCATTTTTTCAGATAACTGGTTCGATATTCACGGCAGTGAGAAAGTCAGCATAACAGCAGATAAGTCACAGCTGCCCGAAAACATGACTGCCGAACAGCTGAGATCACAGCTGCAAATACAAAACTACTGACAGGTGGCAGCTGATGGAAAAGAAAAACTCAAAAATAACTGCGGTGCTGT
The DNA here is from genome assembly GCF_000178155.2 of Hominimerdicola alba 8. GTDB lineage: Bacteria > Bacillota > Clostridia > Oscillospirales > Ruminococcaceae > Hominimerdicola > Hominimerdicola alba_C. The sequence continues at coordinate 59,030 of NZ_ADKM02000075.1, read as the reverse complement.
TCTGCGGGCTTATTATGACCATAACTGCGGCATCAGACTCGCTGAGGGGCGTATTTCTGCCGCAGCTGCGCAGTTCATTTTCGCTGACAGAACCGCAGGCAGGCAGGATAATAATGATAAGCTACGTGGGCAATCTGCTGTTTCTGTCAGTGGGCGGATACCTCTCTGACAGAATGCCGCGCAAGAGGTTCATCGGCGGGGTGCTGCTGCTTTGGGCTGCGGCACTGGCGACCTACGTTTTCACCGAGAATTACTACATTCTGCTGATAGCCATGATATTCTCGATGGGCGGCTCGACTATGATATCCACATCGGTCAACATCATCACTCCCCTGCTTTTTGCATCGCCTGCGATGCTGGTGAGCATTTTCAACTTTCTGCAAGGGGCAGGCATAACCTTCTCACAGAATGTCGGCGGACGATTTGCCGATAAGCTGAGATACTGGCACATCGCCAACGCCATACTGCTTACAGCGGCACTGATATGTCTGGCACTTCTGGTGACGCTGAAACTGCCCGACCCCGAAAAGCCTGAAAGCAGCGGCGGCGGATATTTTAAGATGCTTAAAGAACCCGCAAGTCCCCTGCTGATACTGATATGCGGCGGTTACTTCGTTGCAGAACACGGGCTTATGAACTGGCTGACATCTTACGGCAGCGAATATCTCGGTTTCACGGTGCAGATATCGGCATTCTACCTTTCTCTTTTCTTCGGCGGGATAACCGTCGGGCGGCTGGTATTCGCACCGCTTATCGACAGGATAGGCATTTTCAGAAGCCTGCTGATATGGTCAGCGGCAGGCGCAGGACTTTACACAACAGGCATCGCGCTGGGCAAAAGCGGTATGCTGCTGGTGGGCGCATCGGGAGTGGCATTTTCGATAATTTACCCGATGCTTGTCATGCTGATAGGCAAATTTTACGACCCTGCCGAAGCCGGCACTGCAACAGGCATGGTATTAAGCATTGCAACATTCTTCGACATCGGCTTCAACGCATTCTTCGGTGGACTGGTAGAAAAAGCGGGATACGGCAAGGCAATAGTCGTGCTGCCGATAAGCGCAGTGATGTTCTGCCTGCTGCTTTATGTGCTGAAATTCACGGTAAAGAAGTCAAAAGAGATCTCATAAGCGCAGATGCACGAAATTATTTTAACAGCGTGCATCAAACATATACAGCAAAACGGCGGTCCGCAAAGACCGCCGTTTTGTTATTCAGAAAGCGTTGTTGTTGAGCCTGTTTCTTATATCGCTGAGGGTAAATTCCCTGACTATCCTGCCGTCCTTAAAGACAGTTTCAAGCAGGTTGCCGTCGGGGATATTGCTGCCAACGTAGCCGTCCTTGTAGGCAAGTTCACCGTTTTCATCGCGGTAAACGTAGCACAGACCCTTCTGGCTCTTTTTGAATCCGCCCTCTTTCGGGTTTTTAAAGATGGGGTACTCTTTGCCGTCTATCTCAGCATAGCAAGCCTTGATGCAGCTGGAAAAAGTATCGCGCGTGAAAGGCTTGAGGATAGTCGCCCTACCCTTTATCTGCTGACCGTCTGCCGTTGTAACGGTGATGTCATCGTCCTCTTCTATGCAGTGCATCGAGAAAGAACCGACACCCAGCGCCACATTCGAGCAGGCAAAACCGTTCTTCATCAGTATCTCATATATCATCTCACAGCGCTGAACTGTTATGCTGTCGCCGTAAATGGCTTTAACGTGAGGGTCAAGCACCTTGTAGCCCTTGCTGTTCACTGTTCCGCCGAACTGTTCCCACAGCTTGAAGACTGTCTTTGTGACAACTTCAACGCAGTCGCCCGAATCGCCGCGCATCAGCATACAGCCGTTGTGCGCCATGATGTCATCGTGCAGCTTTGGCAGGATATTGTCGATGACATTCCAGTAATCGTAGGAGTCAAGTACTGCCGAAAAGCTGGTGTTCGGATAAAGTTCCCTGAGCATCTTCCTGAGGAAAGTTTCCTCATCGCCGTCAACTGCATAGTTCGAGCACATCACAAAATGTTCTGTGCTGACCGCGCCGTATGCAACAGACTCTTTCTCACAGTCTGCACCGAACATCTTTTCAAGATACGGTATCGCGGGAACGGTAGCAGTATTCTCAAAAGACATGCACCAGCCTGCCGCCGCTTTAAGTGCCGCATCAAGTCCCTGGTCGCCCCTGAAATCGAACGAACCCAGTGCCTTAGCGCGGGATATGTTGTCATCGCAGGTCAGGTCGTAATACTTGTTGACTATATCGCGGTAGGTCTTGCCGACTGTTGCTGTTATCTGCGGGTACCACATCTCAGCAGAGATAAGGCTTTCAAGCGCCTGCGGAAGCCATGCGAAATCAGGGTGGGTGTTGGTTATGCCGAACATCGGGACATGTACAGGTACAAGAGTGCCCTCAGGCAGTGCTATTATCTCCAGCGGCAGGTAGCCCAGTCTGTGAAGTTCAACAATGGAAGAAGTGTTGTAGATGCCCTTGCCGAAAGAATTGTCAAGCACGCGCTTGTAATCGGCAACTATCTCCTCTTCGGGCACTGCAAAGAAATTATCGTTGAAGTAGTCGATAAGCCAGGTCTTGCAGAACATCTGAAGCCCGAACATGACCACCTTATCCCAACGCTTTACACGGCTCATTCGCGGAGTATAGTAAGACATCGACTTAGTCATCTTCCGGTTTATCATATCTCTGTGGACTATCTTGTAAAAGTCGCACATCAGTGCAGCATTTATGCCTTTCATGGTGTATCTTCCTTTCTTACAGCTTCATTATCTTAAGTATGTCGTTTTCTGCCAGTGTGCAGATGGAGTTTGTGGTGTAGATATTCTTTATCAGCCCACAGCCGAACAGCTTGCCTTTTTCAATTGAATTTTCACAATGGCTGAAATAAACGTTTATATCCTTGCAGCCGAGTTCTTTCAGCTTTTGTGCCGAGTAGAAAACAGTTCCGCCGTAAGCACAGATATCATCTATTATAAAGATATTCCTGCCTGCGGGATCATCGCCGTCAACATCAAGACCCAGTATCTTGCCTGTTGACCAGTCACGCTTCTTTATGCCGAAACCTGCATGCTTTACCGTGAACATCGAAGAATAGCGCTTCATAGCACCCTCATCGGGGAAGAAAAGATAGTCGTTATCGGGGTCAAAGCCGGCGGCTTCCAAAGCCTTTCCGATATACGGCGCAGGGGACAGGTTCTCGCACCTGTCAAGCAGTGCCGCGCCAACACTTGAATGAACGTCCAGCACAGTCACCTTGTCAAAGCCGATGGCATTTATAAAGCGGCAGAAATATTTCAGCGTGAACACCTCTGTATCGCTGTGAACTCTGTCCATTCTTGCGTTGGGCAGATAGGGCATGAAAAGCGTCATTTCGGCTTTTGGAAAACGTTCTTTCAGATTAGATGCGATAAAGAAAAGCTGCATCTGCTCAGTTTCGTTCTCGTAAAGCCATCGAATTTCGACCTTTTCGCATTTGTCAGCCTGCGCAACGTCTATCTTCATGGTACCATCGGGGTAATTGTCGAACTGCGGCTTGATAAATTCTCCGCCGTCTATCTTATAGCTGAGCATTATGCCTCATTCCTTTCTATTTTCATCTGGCAGACAGCCATCGCGCTGAGTGCATTTTCGTGCGACTGCGGTGTTACGCCTGCACAGCATTCGCTGTTTATAACAATGGGTACTTCGGGGAAAGCAGCCTTTACTATCATCGCGTTGGAGATAACGCATATATCTGTGCAGACACCGATGAACTCTATCTCTTCAATATCTTTGCCGCCTGCCGCTTTTCTGATGACTGCGGGCAGTTCAGCCGAACCGAATACAGGCTTCTCGACCATTATATCACCCTCAGCCCTGACCGCTTCGATGCGCTCGTCCAGCTTCCAGCCATCAGTGCCGCGAACACAGTGTACAACAGGAAGATTCTTTCCCTCCTGAGTATTCATGTAATCCTCAGTATGGGTATCAAGTGTGAATATCACAGGGGTATCGGGAGTTTCTCTGCGGAATGCCGCTATCCTTTCAGCCGCCTTGTCAGCCGCCTTATCGCATTCAGCGTTTCCGAGAACACCTGTTGTGAAATCCTTTTGCAGATCAATAGCTACCAACATTTTCATAGTAAGACCTTCCTTTCAAGTTTTGTTTTCTTTGTAACTTTTAGTTATTATCTCTTTGTTGTTATCATTATAGCACTAATATGCGTTTTTGTCAACATGTCAATATATATAAAATTACACACAGTCTATTGTACATATTCGCAATATATAACAAAAAAACGGCGATCCTAATGATCGCCGCCGCTTTTTCGACTGCACAACGCTGTGCCAATGATATTGGGAGAAATAAAGCGCTATATGAGAGATTTCCGCCCCATCAGGGTGAGCCGTTCGATGCGCGACCTTGCTTACAAAGCTATGCAGGCAAAGGAAAGTTTTATAGCAAAGCATCAGCGTGAACCGAGCATAGACGAGATAGCCGAACTGACAGGTGAAAAGCGTGCCGATATCGTAACCGCTTTGGAGTCAATAACCGACCCTGTATCGATATACGAACCCGTCTACACTGAGGGCGGTGATGCGTTGTACATCGTTGACCAGATCTGTGACAGCAACGATGACAAAAGCTGGCTTGAAGAACTTAACCTGAAAGAAGCGTTAAAGACCCTCAAAGACCGTGAAAAGAACATCTTGTTCCTGCGGTTTTACAAGGGACACACTCAAATGGAGGTCGCAAAAGAGATAGGCATATCGCAGGCACAGGTCAGCCGCCTTGAAAAAAACGCACTCGACAAGATCAAATCACAGCTTTAAGAAATGCGGCTCATGTTTTTTGAAGTATGTCACCCTGTCAAAACCTGCCGCTTTCGCAAGCGCGATACCCTCCGCGATGCCTTTGCCGAGATCGGCAGTGCGATGCGCATCCGAACCGATGGTAAGTATCTCGCCGCCCAGCTGACGATAGAGTTTCACCAATTCAAAAGTCGGGAAAGTCTGCCCGTATTTCTGGCGGAGACCCGATGTGTTAATCTCAATGCCCTTCCCCTTTGAAATAAGCGTGCCGAAGATCTCTCTTATGACCTCTTCGTACTTTTCAAGGCTGACATCTATGCCGTATTCGCCGCAGATGTACCTCAGCGAATATGTCAGATGCCCCAGCACATCGAATTTGCCCCACTGACACATTTCTAAAGTCTGCTCAAAGCAGTCACACAGAAGATGGTCTATTTCTTCGGCTGACATCTTGCTGTAATCAAGATAATAGAAATCATCGACACCTGCATTCATGTGATGCGAACCGATGATGAAGTCAAGGCGAGGGTCATTTGCGATCAGTTCTGCTTTTTCTATGTTCTGCATCGGCTGACCGAGTTCGATACCCACGATCAAGTCGAACTTTTCCGCAAAGCGCTCACGCAGTTCGGTCTGCTCTGCTATGCTCGCAAGTGCATACCTGCCCGCGCCGTACATCATGGCATCAATAGTTTCCGGTGACGGTGCTTCCTCCCAGAAGTTAACATCGCAGTGATCGGTCAGCGCATAAGCCTTCATACCCAGTTCGGCAGCTTTTTCGCACATAGCCGAAGCGCTGTCATCAGCATCGGGGGAATGACTGCTGTGTGTGTGCATATCGAGAAGTATTTTTTCCATAGTATCACCTTTGTGGTCTTTCTATAAGCATTCCAAAAAGCCCGTTGGGCTGTGCTTTATGCCTGTATGTAAAATTACCTTTTTCAACAAAACAAGGGCAGCACAAGGCTGCCCCCGAAATATCAGTTTTTAAGGCTGTGCAGAGGCGCAGGTATCTGACCGCCGCGATTGATGAACTTGCTTGCCGATTCCTTTTTGAGCGGCATAACAGGTCCGCAGCCGAACAGACCGCCCCAGTCGAGTTCTTCACCCACATCTTTACCGATGGCGGGGATAACTCTGACAGCTGTTGTCTTGCAGTTTACCATACCGATAGCCGCTTCATCTGCGATTATTGCAGAAAGGGTATCAGCGGGAGTGTCACCGGGTACAACTATCATATCAAGACCTACCGAGCAGACTGCTGTCATAGCTTCCAGCTTCTCTATGCAGAGCGCGCCGCTCTTAGCCGCAGCTATCATGCCTGCATCCTCTGAAACGGGTATGAACGCACCCGAAAGTCCGCCGATGCGTGAGCAAGCCATAACGCCGCCCTTCTTGACAGCATCATTGAGCATGGCAAGACAGGCAGTAGTGCCGTGAGTACCACACTTTTCAAGACCTATCTCTTCAAGTATATGCGCTACTGAGTCACCAACAGCAGGTGTAGGCGCAAGTGACAGGTCAACTATACCGAAAGGCACGCCAAGACGCTCAGAAGCGATAGTGCCTACCAGCTGACCGACGCGGGTTATCTTATAGGAAATTTCCTTAATAACATCTGCAATGCCTGTGATATCAGCATCAGGATACTTTTTAAGAGCCGCCCTTACAACACCGGGACCGGAAACACCGACATTTATCATGCAGTCAGGCTCACCGACACCGTGAAAAGCACCTGCCATAAAGGGGTTGTCCTCAACAGCGTTGCAGAATACCACCAGTTTAGCCGCACCGAAGCAAGCCTGGTCAACAGTCTTTTCAGCACATTCACGTATAATGCCGCCCATCAGCTTTACAGCATCAAGATTGATGCCTGTCTTGGTAGAGCCGATATTTACAGATGAGCAAACTCTCTCAGTGGTAGCGAGTGCTTCGGGAATAGACTTGATAAGCTCGATATCGCCTGCCGAGAAGCCCTTAGGCACCAGTGCCGAGTAACCGCCTATCAGGTTTACACCGACAGTTTTGGCTGCCCTGTCCATAGCATGGGCAAACTTTACGGGTGAACCCTTGCATGCCGCAGAAACGATAGCGATAGGAGTCACCGAAATACGCTTGTTTATTATCGGTATGCCCAGTTCTTTCTCTATCTGCTCACCGACCTTTACAAGGTCTTTCGCCTTAGTGGTTATCTTTTCATAGACCTTCTCGCAAGCCTTGTCAATATCGCTGTCGATACAGTCAAGCAGAGAAATGCCCATTGTTATAGTACGTATGTCAAGACAATCGTCCTGTATCATACGTATAGTTTCAAGAATATCATATACGTTTATCATCTGTCAGAGTCACTCCTTAGATATGGTGCATGCAGTTGAAAATATCCTCGTGCATTACGTGGACTTTAACGCCCATTTCATCACCCAGCGCAGTCAGGCTGTCACTGAGGGTGGCGAAATCAGAATTCAGCTTGGAGATATCAACTACCATTATCATAGCAAAAAGTTCCTGCAACACCGACTGTGTTACCTCCTCAACATTCGCATTCAGCTCAGCGCACTTGGTGCTGACCTTTGCCAGAATGCCTACAGTATCCTTACCGATAACAGTTACAACTGCTCTCATATATATGACCGCCTTTCGTTACATTTTATTTTAACCTATTTATTATACCACATTATCCCGCTTTTGCCAATAGCTAATTTTATAAACATTCTATTAACGGGACAGCACTATCTTTCTTCTGTACTCATTTCTGAACTCTGCCCTGCCGCTGACACACATCTGCTGTAAAGTGACAGCATTCCGCTCCAGTTCAGATATCCTCGCCGCCCTTGCAGACAGCTTTTCGAGCGATGCCAGTGAAGTGCCGTATTCCAGGGTATTGTTTTTGCACGCCGCAAATATCTCACGCCCGCGTTCGTTGAGTGCCAGAACTCTGCCGTAAGGCACATCGAAAAAGTCGTGCGAAGTCACCCCCAGTGCAAGATAAAGTATCATTCGCCGTACCCTTGCAAGTGTGACCGCCTTGTGCTTGAACTGTGCTGCAAAGTCATCAACTGAACGAATGACCTCGCACTTTGTTTCACGGGTATTCACAAAACGCCTTGCAAGGTGAGCAGACATATCGGGCAGGCGTTGTATCTCAGCAGCCGAAGCTGTCATTATTTTCAGCAGCAGCGACTTATCTGCGTTTTTGATAAGAAAAGGCTCGTCCTGCAAAATTTTCGGTACAAAGGCAGAATGATCCTCGCCCGCCCCGATAAGTTCCCTGATATATGAAGCACTGGCTATGCCGTCTGTCGGTGAAGCGCTGTCATGGTCAGCACCTTTTCTGGCAACAGCGAAAGGTTCGACCCACTGAGCGTATTTACCCAGTGCTTTTATGTATTCGATGGCAAGCATGTTATTCGGCTTATCCAGCACAGCACGTATAGCGGGTATACCCGCAGCGGAAGCCACAGCTGCGGGATAAGGAACACCGTTTTCCAGCATATTACGCACATATTCCGAATCATCAAGTTCCGCTGATATCTCAGCTGCCTTTTTCAGCAGCGTAATATCGGCATCCTCGCAGCCGAAAGAAAGCATCGTAACGCCGCCCTCACCTAAGCCTGCAAGCAGCTGTACACCGCCCCTTGCAAACCGCTCGGCACTCGAACAGGAATAAGGACATGGCAGTTCGATAACGAGATCGGCACCGTTTTCAAGCGCCGTCTGCGCGCGGAAGAATTTGTCTGCCACAGCTACATCGCCGCGCTGAACAGCCGCACCGCTCATGATAACAACGATATGTGTCGCACCGAACCGCCTTGTTTCGGCAAGCTGATGCTTATGACCGTTGTGAAAAGGATTATACTCAGCTATAACTGCTGCGATCTTCATAGCTTGCCCTCCTCACTATTAACAAATTCACAGAATAAATATTGTGCAAAATGTATATTTATGTAAAACATACTTGAAATTTAAAGCAATTATTGTTATACTAATATTATATGATATCACAGCGGGATTGTCAAGCCCGATATGATATCACATTACTTATTGAGAGGAGATATTTTTCCAATGAAGATCATACTGGTTGTTAACGCAGGTTCTTCCTCGCTGAAGTATCAGCTGCTGAACATGGAGGACGAGAGCGTTATAGCAAAGGGTAACTGCGACCGTATAGGCATTGACGGTCATGTAAGCGCCAAGACAGGCGACGGCAGAAGCTATGAGGCTGACTGCAATTTCCCAACACACACTGAGGCTTTTGAGAAGCTGGTAGAGGTACTGACAAGCGGTGATACAAAGGTCATCGATTCGATGGACGAGATCTCTGCTGTAGGTCACAGAATAGTACAGGGTGCTGAGATATTCCGTGAGACATGTGCTGTTACTGATGAGGTCATCGACAAGATAGATGCTCTGGCTGAGCTGGCACCTGTTCACAATCACCCACACGCACTGGCACTGAGAGCATGTAAGGCTGTTCTGCCCGAAGGCACACCTCAGGCTGTCGTATTCGATACAGCATTCCACGCAACCATGCCCAGAAAGGCTTTCCTGTTCGGTCTGCCTTATGACTGCTACACTGAACTGCATGTAAGAAAGTACGGTTTCCACGGTACTTCTCACAGATTTGTTTCGGGCGAACTTGCAAGGGTGCTTGGCAAGAAGCCTGAAGAGTTGAAGATAGTTTCCTGCCATCTGGGCAACGGTTCTTCCATCACTGCGGTTGACGGCGGCAAGTCTGTTGATACTTCCATGGGCTTCACTCCTCTGGACGGTCTGGTAATGGGTACACGCTGCGGCGCTGTTGACCCATCTGCTGTTGAGTTCGTAGCTAAGAAGAAGGGCTTCACCCCTGACGAGATGACTGCTTACATGAACAAGAAGTCAGGTTTCCTGGGCGTATCAGGCATCAGTTCTGATAACAGAGATATCCAGAAGGCTGCTGCTGAGGGCAACGAGCAGGCACAGGCAGTAAACGAGATGCTGACCTATCAGATCAAGAAGTACATCGGTTCTTATGCTGCTGCAATGGGCGGTGTTGATGCAGTTCTGTTCACAGGCGGCATCGGTGAGAATGCACCTGAGGTAAGAGCAGAGTCCTGCGAAGGTCTGGAGTTCATGGGCATCAAGATAGATGCCGAGAAGAACAACTGCCGCGGCAAGCTGCAGGAGATCTCCACTGATGATTCTAAGGTAAAGGTATACGTTGTACCTACCAATGAGGAACTGCTGATCGCAAGAGATACTCTGGCACTGTTCTCCAAGTAATATACAAATAACTCCCCTGTGTGTACGCACAGGGGAGATTTTTTTGCAAAAACAAGATATGGTTATTCAGCCGATATGTAAAACTTAGCAGTCGTTTGAAAGAAATAGTCGTAAAACAAAAAGCGCGAAGCCAAAACTCCGCGCAATAATTCATCTCTGCTCACAGATCAGCTTGATAGCTGTTCTTTCCTCACCGTCTATCTCAACGTTGGCGAACGCAGGGATACATATCATATCTATGCCGACAGGTGCAAGATATCCCCTTGCGATAGCAATAGCCTTGATCGCCTGATTTGCAGCGCCTGCGCCGACTGCCTGAACCTCAACAGCGCCCTTATCCCTGATAACGCCCGAGATAGCGCCAGCAACAGAATTAGGTACAGATCGTGATGAAACCTTCAAAACCTCCACCATCTAACCCTCCTTATACTCAAAATAATGCTACGTGCTTTTATCACTTTACAGTAATATTATACTACATTTTGAAATATTTTGCAATAGTTATTTCCTTATTTTGTTTATTTACGACTAATTAATCTGGAAATATTTGTCGATTTTCCCGATTTTTCATCAAACGTTACCACAACGCCATTCAAAAAAGGGGGGTTTTTGCTTTCTTCAAATTTAACAGGCATATGATATTTGAATTTACTGATAATAAGTTCACTGTCAACACCAAGTACCGACAATTCGGGACCTGTCATACCGGCATCGGTGATATAGGCAGTGTGACCACCCAGAATGCACTCATCAGCAGTCTGGACATGGGTATGAGTACCCAGCACAGCAGTCACGCGCTTTTGCAAATAGAAGCCCATCGCTTTTTTCTCACTGGTAGCTTCAGCATGGAAATCCACGATGATATTCGGTGTGTCGATCTCTTTCAGCAGTTCGTCCATCTTTATGAAAGGATTGTCAAGGCTTTCAAGAAACATGGTACCCATTAGATTGACAACTGCTATCTTGACAGGACATAGATCAATATAAGTGACTCCCCTGCCCGGTACGCCGTCGGGAAAATTCGCAGGTCTGATAAGAAACTCACTGCTGTCATAGAGATCAGCAGTTTCCTTCCGCCTGAAACAGTGGTTACCCGTTGTGACCACATCGACCCCCATGCGCATCAGCCTGTCAAAAGACTCGGGAGTTATACCGTTGCCCTGCGCTGAATTCTCACCGTTGACGACCGTTACATCTATATCATACTCTCTTTTTATGTCAAACAAACGGCTTTCAAGATAATCACAGCCCGAACGCCCAACAACATCACCGATAAACAACAGGTTCATATCAATACCTCTTCTATTTTTCAGATAATTGTATTATACTACAAATCACAAAAAAAAGCAATAGAAAGTTAAAAATATTTGCTGTAAAAAATGCCGACACCCTTTCGGGCATCGGCATCATATAATTACTGATCGTTATCTTTGTTATCGGAAACAGGCTCACTCTTTCCATCTTCATCAAAAAGGAAAGGCATATCGATCTTGACTTCCACTTCCTGTTTGGTTTCTTCGTACTCAGATGCAGGCATCTCACCTTTCATAAGGCGCTCGAAGTTAGGACCATCGATCTTTTCATGCTTCATCAGATACTTAGCGATCATATGAAGCTGATCCATGTGTTCCTTAAGGATAGTTTCCGCTTCCTCAAAAGCATTCTCAACGATGGTTCTGATCTCATTGTCGATCTCAGCGGCAACATTGTCAGAATAGCTGGGAGTGTTGGTATAATCTCTGCCGAGGAACACTTCGTGCTCACCCTGACCGTAAACCACAGGACCCAGATTATCGCTGAAGCCGTATCTTGTGACCATATTTCTCGCGGTAGCAGTTGCCCTTTCGAGGTCGTTGGATGCACCTGTTGAGATATCGTCAAGTATCAGCTTTTCAGCAACACGACCGCCCAGCAGAACAACGATATTGTTATACATCTCGTTCTTGCTGACAAAAGCCTTATCCTTTTCGGGAAGACTCATTGTAAAGCCGCCCGCCTGACCTCTGGGTATAATGGTGACCTGATGCACCTTATCCTGCTTCTGTGCATAGTAAGTGCAGATAGCGTGACCGCCCTCATGGTAAGCCGTGAGTTTTCTTTCCTGCTCTGAAACCACTTTGGATTTCTTTTCGGGACCTGCAACGACCTTGATGGAAGCCTCTTCCAAATCCTCTCTGGTGATGGCTTTCTTGTTCTTTCGAGCCGCCAGCAGCGAGGCCTCATTAACAAGGTTCTCAAGATCTGCACCTGTAAAGCCTACAGTTGACTTAGCGATAGTGGAAAGGTCAACATCAGGCGCAAGGGGCTTGTTCTTGGTGTGGACTTTCAGTATCTCTTCTCTGCCCTTTACATCTGGGTAGCTGACAAGTATCTGCCTGTCAAATCTGCCCGGTCTTAGGAGCGCCGGGTCGAGGATATCACGTCTGTTGGTAGCAGCCATTACTATGACTGACTCGTTGTCCTCAAAGCCGTCCATTTCGACCAGAAGCTGGTTCAGCGTCTGCTCACGCTCATCATGACCGCCGCCAAGACCTGCACCTCTCTGTCTGCCGACAGCATCGATCTCATCAATAAATATTATCGAAGGAGCGCTTTTCTTAGCCTGCTCGAACAGATCTCTGACACGGGAAGCGCCGACACCGACGAACATCTCAACAAAGTCGGAACCTGAGATCGAGAAGAAAGGCACATTAGCCTCGCCTGCAACAGCCCTTGCCAGCAGAGTTTTACCTGTACCGGGAGGTCCCAGCAGAAGCACGCCTTTGGGTATCCTTGCACCGATCTCAGCATATTTTCTGCCGTCTTTAAGGAAATCTACGATCTCCTTGAGTTCTTCCTTTTCTTCATCAGCACCCGCAACATCGGCAAAAGTTGCTTTTTTGCTGCTTGGCGCGAGCCTTGCGTTGGTCTTGCCGAAACCTGTCATCTTTCCGCCGCCTGCGCTCTTCATCATGAATACAAAGAAGAATATCATGACACCAAGCATCAGGAAAGTCGGTATCAGATTGAGCCAGAAGCTGTTATCCGATATCGGTATAAGGTCATACTGCAAGGGATCATTTGGGTTTGCAGCATCATACTGCTTGCGGTAGTTGACAGCTTCTTCACCGCCCAGCACCTCGCTTACAAAAAGTGAAACGTTGGGCACCTTATAGTTTTTCTCTTCATCCGGTGCGTCCTTGAGCTTGTATTTCAGTTCACCCGAACCCAGATCAAGCTGAAACTCCGAAACCTCCAAAGCATCAAAATGCCCCATTACTTCGGAATACTTGACCTCATCGGACTTACTGCTCATGCTCATCAGCATATAGACCAGACCTGTAATAATACAGATCGAAACTATCAGATAGATCAGCAGCGATCTTCCTCCGTTTTTCAATCGATCACATCCTTTTGTTCTGATTTTGCGGCGAGCCGCTTTGCTATACCGATTAAGTATAGACCTCATATGTGAAAACAGCGTGAAAATACTGTCATAAACAGTGGTTATTCACGCCTATCATCAAATACAAGCACACGCCTTGTGTTATCGTCGATCTTAACCCTTTCAGCGGCACCGCTGCCCTCCGCGAGCACAACGCCCTCGTCATCGGCAAGTATCACAGCACCATCGCGCTTATGAGCGGGAAAAGCCTGTTTCATAAGCACTCTTACATCAGAATTGAAGCTGCGCCCGACCAGTCTTATCTTGTCACCTGCGCGGCGCTTTCTCAACACAATAACACCTCTTATTTTATCATAATCTAAGCAGGAATTTGCAAACTTTTTATTAACATTTTCAAATTTCCCATCAATTTCTATAATTTTAAAGCAAATATGTCTGTTTTGCCAGATAATAACAGTATCGGGTCTGATAACGACCTCATCTTCGGCGCTTTTAGGTCTGTTATTTTCGTTGTAGATATAAAGGATATCTGACTTTGTATATGCAAAGCATTCTGACTTGACACTTGCTTTTCCGCCGTTGTTAACAAGCTGTTCGATCAACTCGATCTTATCCTGACTTATCCCGATATCATTTTTTGCCAGTATACGCATTATTACCCTTCTGCGCAGAGGATAATCAAGACCTCTGATGGTTTTACGTGAAAATCCATCTCCTATAATGCTCTCTTCAAAAGCCTTATCCGCCGTTTTTTCAAGAAATGCGCTGTCTTCACGCAGAAAGCCCAGCGTTTTCGCAAAAGTTTCCATAAGTGACGGATTGATCTCTCTTAACACAGGCACAACCTTGTGACGCAGCTTGTTTCGTGAATATTCGTCAAGCAAATTAGTCGAATCTGTTACGAAATCCTGACCACGCTCAGCCAGATATGCTTCGATATCAGCGCGGCTGCACTCTATCAGCGGGCGGATGATATTCCCTCTTACAGGCGGGATGGAAGCTATACCTTTCAGCCCCGAACCCCTAGCCAGATTGAACAGCGTTGTTTCAAGACAGTCATCAAGGTTATGAGCTGTACATATCTTATCGGCGGATATTTCCTGTAAAGCATTATACCTTAACAGTCTTGCGCCCTCTTCTTCCGATACGGGATTAGCCCGACAATAGGCGGGTACATCGACACGCCTGACTATTATCCCGATACCCAGCCCCTCACACAGCCTTTCGCAGAAATGCTGATCTCTGTCAGCTTCCTCGCCGCGTATACAGTGATTGACATGGCACGCCGAAACATCGTATCCCAGTTCATCAAGACACAAAAGGAGCGCAGCGCTGTCTGCTCCGCCCGAAAGCCCGACCAGCAAGCGCTCGCCCTTTTCAGCCATATGAAATTTTCGGATAGTTCTCTCGACCTTTGCGGCTAACTCACTTTTCATCTTTTCTGAATTCCAATCCTCTGAACAATGTGTACTCGCCTATCCAGCTGAGTTTGACTGTTGCCGTCTGACCATGACGGTTCTTCGCCACGATACATTCTGCCACAGTCTGGTCTTCCTTTGAATCTGCATAATAAGCATCTCTGTAAAGGAACATGATTATATCTGCGTCCTGCTCGATAGAACCCGATTCTCTCAAGTCAGAGAGCATTGGTCGCTTATCCTCACGCTTTTCCGAACTACGTGACAGCTGTGACAGTGCGATTATCGGCACACTCAGCTCTTTAGCCATCAGCTTTATCTGTCTGGTAATCTCGGAAACTTCGGTAACACGGCTGCTGTGCTTGTTTGGCGACTCCATCAGCTGTATGTAGTCAATGACTACAAGCCCAAGATTTTTCATTCTTCTGAGTTTTGCCTTCATCTTCGGCACAGTTACGCCGCCCGCGCCGTCATCAAGGTAGATGGGAAGCTGTGAAAGAACATCTGCCGCTTCCGCCAGCTTAGTCCAGTCATCATCTTTCATCTCACCGTTTCTCAGCAGAGTATTGTTGACCTTGCCTTCCGAAGCCAGCATTCTCGATACCAGCTGTTCTTTACCCATTTCGAGTGAGAATATGACAACATCGCGCTTAGTCGCCTTGCAGCAGTTGACCGCCATATTCAGTGCAAAAGCAGATTTACCCATCGCAGGTCTTGCAGCCAGCACTATAAGGTCGGTCTTCTGCAAACCTGTCGTTATGCTGTCAAGCTGTGAGAAACCCGATCTTGCGCCCTGAAACTCAGCTGCATCGGGACCTGATATCTCGGTCAGGTGATGGAAAGTTTCCACGATGACATCGCTTATCCTTGTAAGTCCCTCAACATCTTTGCCCTGACGGATATTGAATATCTTCTGCTCAGCACTGTCAAGCAGTGCGCCGGGATCATTTCCGCCCTTGTTGACACCGTCGATTATCTCGTTGGCGACATTCAGCAGAGAGCGCATCTGCGCCTTTTGCAGGATTATGTTACAATAACTCTCGATATTCTTGGTCGATGGCACATTTTCCATCAGACCATACAGGTAGTTCATCGCCATAGTACTGGTTTCAAAAACGCCTGTATTAACACATTCATCGACAACCGTGACGATATCCTCAGCCTTGCCCGTAGTGAACATTCGCATCAGTATCGAAAAGACCTTTTGCAGCTGGGGCATATAGAAATTCTCAGGTTTGAGCATTTCCATCGCCTTTTCGCGGGTACCTATCGGGTCTAACAGTATCGAACCGATGACAGCTTCCTCAGCTTCGGGGCTGAATGGTATTGCCCGCTGAACTTTGTCGGCGGGCGCAGCACCATCATAGTCGATATTATCTATGCGATCGGGCATATTATTCCTCCACGACCTTTACCTTTATACCGCAGGATACGCCGTGAGTCATCTTGACATTGGCAGTGAAGTCACCAAATGCCTTGATATCAGCACTCAGGTTTATCTTCTTCTTGTCAACATCAACGCCGAACTGTTCTTTCAGAGCATCGGCAACAACACCTGCGGTTATAGCGCCGAACAGCTTTCCGCCCTGACCTGCCTTAGCCTTGATAACGACTTCCTTATCCTTTATCTTCTCAGCTATAGCCTTGTTATCAGCAGTTTCAACATCTATCTTGTGCTGTTCGGAAGCCTTTTTGCCTGCAAGGTCATTGAGGTTCTTTGCGTTTGCTTCAACAGCCAGACCCCTTGCTATAAGGAAATTTCTAGCGTAGCCGTCAGCCACGTTCAGAGTATCCCCTGCCTTGCCCGAACCTTTAACATCTTTAAGTAAAATAACTTTCATTTTCAACACGCCTTTCTTTTAATTGGTATTGTTTCTTATAAAATCATCTATCGCTTCACGAAGCAGTCTTTCAGCCTCGTCAAGTTCAACAGGCATCTGCGCCGCCGCCATCGTCAGATGACCGCCGCCGCCCAGTGCCTCCATAATGACCTGAACATTGTATCTGCCCATACTTCTTGCAGATATATTCACGGTATTGCCCTGCTTATACATAACAAAAGATGCGAAAACCCCTGTTATGCCCAGCATTTCATCAGCCGCCTGTGAAGCCGCCACGCGCACATTGTCGAAACTGCCGTCAGCCTTTGCGATGGCGCATTTGCGGTATATCTCTGCGGAATTTATCACCTTTGACTTCTCATGATAAGTTTCGATGGAATTTGCGAACATCGACTTTACCGTTACAGTATCAGCGCCCATCTTCTTTAGGTACGCCGCTGTTTCAAAAGTAGTGACACCCGTCTTCATCACAAAATACTTTGTATCAAGCATGATACCCGAAAGCAGAGCCTCCGCCGCATGTGCATCTATACTCGTCCTGTCGCCCCAGAGTTCGATTATCTCGGTGACAAGTTCTGCCGCCGATGAAGCACCGGGTTCAAGACACTGGGCTATAAGCGGCTCGATGCCCTTTACCATACGCCTGTGGTGGTCTATGACAACGATATTCTTAGCCCGCGCAATCATTTCCTTTGACTCGACCAGTTCAGGATTATGGGTATCCACCACTATCACAAGTGTATCCGAGTCAAGCCTGTCAAGCCCCTGTTCAGGGGTTATGTAATAATTGGATATCTCGTTTTCTTCGATGTAATTTATCAGAGAAAGCGCAAGGTTCTTCTCCTTATCGACAACCACATAGCACTCGGAAACTATCTTCCTCAGCGCACAGCACAGACCCGTAGCCGAACCGATGCTGTCAAGGTCACCAAACCTGTGACCCATTATCAGAACCCTTCGGAAGCCCTGTGCATCTTCGGCTTCTGTCCTGTAGTTGCCCATGCTTTCTATACTGCCGGGCTTGATTATCTCCAGCAGAGTTTCTGCAAATATACGTATCTTTACGCGGTTGTTGTTATCAGCACCCGTAGACACACCGCCGAAGAACCTGAATTCGCCGTTCTCACGGTAAGCTGCCTGATCGCCGCCGCGTCCCTGACAGAGTTCAAGCGCCTGTTTAGCCAGCTTTTCGCACTCTTCAAGACCCTTGCCCTCTCTGCCGACACCTATCGAAAGTGTTACATTCGTCTTGCCGCCGATGCGTATCTGCCTTGCTTCTTCAAGTATCCTGAACCTGTTCTCTATCTTGCGTGAAAGATATCTCTCCTCCATGAAAACATAGAACTTGTCATCTGAAACTTTCTTGGCGATGGCGGTAGTGCCTTCGAGAAAGCGTTCCATCAGCTTCTCTATCTCAACAGCGACATGCGCCTTTTCACTCTCACGAATGTCTGACATCATAGCATCGTAGTTATCTATCACTATGATTATAACACCGTTGTGCGACTGATAGGCTTCATACCTGAGTTCGGTATAATCTGTGACATCTTTGAAATAGACCATTGACAGACCGTTGCGCAGGTCGGAATGCACAGCATGTGCCACATAGTAGCGCTTGTTCAGGCATATCTGACAGCCGTCCTCGCCGTAGGCGCGGTCAAGGTCGATATTCATTATCTCGGTGAGTTGTTCACCGTAAGGGTCGATGTCATACAAACTCTTCTCAAAGAGTTTATTGAACCATACCACGCTGTTCTCGCTGTCAAGTATAACACAGGGCGCGGGAAAATACAAAAGTGAGTCCCTTTCTGTCCTTACAAGCTGTGTGGCTGTCTTTGTCAGATATTTGTGGGTCTGATTTCTGAAAACGAATGCTTCCAGCAGAAGAAGTAAAATACTCACAACAGAAACCAATATCAGCACGCTGCCCGAACCTTTTTTCTCAATGGTTGAATGCAGCATAAATGCCCCTATAAGCGCCGCAACAGCGATAACGCCCATTGTAGCCCCCAGCAGCACCAGAAAGTTTCTGTTCTTTTTCACTGCCTGTCAACTCCTTTGCAAAATCCTTTATCTGTTCATACAGCGTTTTTCTATATCTCCATTATTATCGGCAATATCATGGGGCTTCTCTTGGTCCTTCTGAATATGAAATCAGAAAGATTGTCTTTCATCTTGCCCTTTATCGCGTTCCATTCGTGCATGTTATTATCAAGGCAGGTCTGGAGAGTTTCTGTCAGCAGTTCTTTAGCCTCGTTCATAAGTTCTTCGCTTTCGCGGACATACACAAAGCCTCTGGACACAAGGTCGGGTCCCGAAAGTATCTCACCGACCGAGCGGTCTATGGTCGCAACTGCGATTATCAGACCGTCCTCAGCCAGATGTTTTCTGTCCCTGAGGACTATTGCGCCGACATCTCCGACACCAAGACCATCTACCAGCACCTTGCCCGCAGGTACTTCACCGGTGATGCGCATATCGACACCATCAGTTTCGATGACATCGCCTATACCCGCGATTATGATATTCTCTTCGGGAATGCCTACGGTCATGGCAGTCTGCTTATGCTTCATAAGGTGCTTGAACTCGCCGTGTACCGGTATGAAGAACTTCGGCTTTGTGATGGAGAGCATCAGCTTCTGCTCTTCCTGACAAGCATGACCCGAAACGTGTACTTCATACATTTTCTCATAAACCACCTCAGCGCCCAGTTTCATCAGGTCATTTACGACCCTTGTGACCAGCTTCTCGTTGCCCGGTATCGGGTTAGCGGAGATGATAATAAAATCCTGCGGAGTTATGCTTACCTTGCGGTGTTCATTCATCGACATTCTCGAAAGCGCAGACATCGGTTCGCCCTGACTGCCTGTAGTTACCAGCACTATCTGTTCCGGCAGGTATCTGCCTATCATATCGATATCTATAAGCACGCCATCAGGTACTTTAAGGTAGCCCAGTTCGATGCCGACACTTATGACATTCACCATACTGCGCCCTGAAACAGCGACCTTTCTGCCTGTGTTGACAGCATTATTGATTATCTGCTGTACGCGGTGTATGTTAGATGCAAAGGTAGCGATGATTATGCGCTTGCCCTCAGCCTTTGCAAAGAGCATTTCGAGATTATCCCCGACCTTGCGTTCACTGGCGGTGTAGCCCGGACGCTCCGAGTTTGTGGAATCTGACATCAGTGCAAGGACGCCCTTGTTGCCCAGTTCGGCAAAGCGCGGCAGATCAATTATGCCGCCCTCGATGGGTGTGTAATCCACCTTAAAGTCACCCGTATGGATAAGAACGCCTGCGGGAGTATGGATAGCCATACCCACCGAATCGGGTATAGAGTGGTTCACCCTTATGAACTCGACCGCCATACAGCCCATTCTGATGGTCTGACGTGGTGTCACGGTATTCAACTTTACACTGCCCAGCAATTCATGTTCACGCAGTTTGCCCTCGATAAGTCCGATGGTAAGCCTTGTACCGTAAACAGGCACGCTTGGGAACTTTTTGAGAAAATACGGCAGACCGCCGATGTGATCCTCATGCCCGTGAGTTATAACAACGCCGCGCAGTTTTTCAAGATTCTTCTCCACATATGTGAAGTCGGGTATGACTATATCGACACCCAGCATCTCGCTGTCGGGAAAAGCAAGTCCGCAGTCGATGATGAACATGTCGTTTGAACATTCAATGACCGTGAAGTTCTTGCCTATCTCATTAAGACCGCCCAGCGGGATTATCTTGACAGGCGTGCGCCTCTGCGCGTCCTTAGAAGAACGCTGTGAAGCCGCCCTGCCGTTTGGATGCAGCTTATTCTGCGATGATGCTCCGTCATTCTTACGTTTCAGCGGAACACCTCTCAGCTTGCCCTGCTTTGGTGTGTAGCGTTTTGATGTCTTTCTTTTTTCAGAATTAGAATTGTTATTAGCCATGATTTGATAAATGCGCACAATTGCACCGCAAACAAGCCTCGGCGCAGAGGTGCGCAAAAAGCTCCTTTCCTTCGGGCAGACGCCGCCCGATAATTATTCGATTTTTCCGTTAGATAGGTGTATAAAGCGGCAGCCTTGGGCTGAATGGATAGCCCTTAGACGAATAAAAGCTGAAACGAGGCAGCCGTCATGATCCGCAAAGTGATGCGGAATATATCCGAACAAAAATATCTTATTCTATTTTACTCTATTTTTGTCCGAATGTCAAGGGCATATTCACCAAAGAATATCGGTGTACTTATTTTTGTACTAAAAGCCGATTTATGAAAAAATTCACGATTATCCCTTTTCAAACGGAAAAATATATGATATAATATATGTCTTAGATAACGGAGGTATACTGATGAACGATATCAATACATTGAAAAAGAAAGCACTTGAACGATTTTTCAGCAGAATGAACCCGATGCAGCAAAAAGCTGTCTTCCACATCAATGGTCCGCTGCTGATACTTGCAGGCGCGGGAAGCGGCAAGACCACTGTGCTGATAAACCGCATCGCCAACATGATACATTTCGGAGATGCCTATGAAACAAGCTATCAGCAGGAGTTCACACCTGAGGAGGCACAGTTCATAGCTGATTATGCTGAGGGCAGGAACGATGACGGCGCACAGCTGGCACAGGTGATAGGTTTCAGACCTGTCAGACCGTGGAACATTCTGGCGATAACCTTTACAAACAAGGCAGCAGGCGAACTGAAAGACCGTATCGCAAATATACTCGGTGAAGAGGGCAAGGGCATCACTGCGGCGACATTCCACTCAGCCTGCGTAAGGATACTCAGGCGGGAATGCACGCATATCGGGTTTACACAGAGTTTTGCCATATACGACACCGATGATTCAAAGCGCGTGATAAAGTCAGTGATGCGCGCGATGGATCTCGATGAGAAGATGTTCCCCATAAGGTCGATAATGACAGAGATCTCGAACGCAAAGGATTCGATGATAGGTCCCGATGAATTCGCCAGTGAAGCTGTGGGCGACTACCGCAAGGACACCATCGCAAGGATATACAAGCGTTATCAGGCTGAACTTCGCGCCAGCAACGCTATGGATTTCGATGACATAATCTGCCATACGGTAGATCTTTTCGAGAAACAGCCTGATGTGCTGGATCACTATCAAAATCTTTACAAATACATAATGGTGGACGAGTATCAGGACACCAACAAAGTACAGTTTCGGCTGGTGTCACTGCTTTCACAGAAATACGGCAACATATGCGTTGTGGGTGATGATGACCAGAGCATCTATCGTTTTCGCGGTGCTACCATCGAGAATATCCTTAACTTTGAGGAAGAGTTCGGCTGCCGCCCCGAAGATGTCATCAAGCTGGAACAAAACTACCGCTCTACCCAGAACATACTCACCTGTGCCAACAAGCTGATAAGTCACAATGTAGGCAGAAAAGGCAAGAACCTCTGGACTGACAGCGGCGACGGCGAGAAAGTCATAGTTCATAAGTCGATGACCGAGCGCGAAGAAGCGTCCTACATAGCGAAGATCATCACCGAAAACACCGAAAAAGGCAGGCGCTACGGCGACCACGCTATACTCTATCGCATGAACGCCCAGTCAAACGCGCTTGAACAGGCGATGATAAAAGCGAGTATCCCCTACAAGATATTCGGCGGACTGAAATTCTATGACCGCAAGGAAGTCAAGGATATACTGGCTTATCTGGAAGTAATAAACAACCATTCGGATATGTTCAGACTAAGGCGGATAATCAACGAGCCGAAGCGCGGTATCGGTGATGCCACTGTGAGGGTCATCGACCAGATAGTTTCAGATCTGGGTGAAGATGCCATATATATTATGGAGCATTCGCCCGAATATGTGCCGCTGGCAAAAAAGTCAAAAGCGCTTACAGAGTTTGCATTTATGATAGACGACCTCACCGATCTTGCAGACATATCGACACTCCCCGAACTTCTCGATGCAGTGGTTGACAAGACAGGCTACGGCAGTTATCTTTTGCAGCAGGGTCTTGAGGGCGAAGCAAGACTCGAAAACATAGAAGAACTGAAATCCACTATGGCGAAATACGAAGAAGAGGCAGAAGAGCCGTCGCTGGAAGGTTTTCTCGAAGAGGTGGCGCTGTATACCGACATCGACACACTTGATGAAAACGGTGACTATGTGGCACTGATGACCATGCACGCGGCAAAGGGTCTGGAATTCCCTGTGGTGTTCGTGGCAGGACTTGAAGACAATGTTTTCCCGTCAAGCAGGAGTATGGAGAGCGACATAGAGATAGAGGAAGAACGCCGTCTGGCATACGTTGCCCTGACAAGAGCAAAGGAAGAACTTCATCTTGTATATGCGGGTGAGAGAATGATATTCGGTAACGTTCAGCGCAACCGTGAGTCGATGTTCTTGCGTGAACTGCCGAAAGAGAATATCGAAGAACAGGTGCCAAAACTCAGCGAGGGTGCTGCTCCCACTGCAAATCCGAACCTTTCTCTCGGCAAGCAGATAGCCATGTACAATGCGGCGAAAAGATCCGAAACATCAGCATCATCTGAAAGCTATAATGTTGGTGACAGAGTGATGCACAAAAAATTCGGTGAGGGCACTGTAGTCGGCGTTACCCCGATGGCAGGCGACACGATGCTGGAGATTGCCTTTGACAAAGTGGGCACAAAGAAGATATTCGCTAATTTTGCAAAGCCCAAGAAGATATAACAAAACGGGAACGAGTGATGATGTTCGCTCGTTCCCGTATTTTTATTTTTCGGTGTACCACTTTTTAAGTGTCTGCTCGGCCAGTTTGCCGTAGATGGTGAAATCACGGTTCTCTTTTGCCTTTTCAATCGGCGGCAGAGTTGCTTTCCAGTCCCACCAGAAATATCCGCAGAACCAGGGTATATCCCATGTTGCCGCCATAGCGCTCTCATAGAAATCAGCCTGTTCCTGCTCATCGGTCTTTTTTTCGGGGCGGTAGTGAAAATCCCACGGATAAGCAGTACAGCCCTCTTCGTTGCGCACACCTATCTCAGCGAACATTATCGGTTTGCCGAAATGTTCATGGCATACTTCAAGTCGTTTTACGACTTCTGCCCATCGCTGTTTCATGGTGTCGATGCCTGTATTTTCAGCATCGGTAACGGGATAATATGCGCTTATGCCTATCACATCGACTGCATCGAGCCACTTGAAGCGCATTTCATCACCGTGATTTATGTTGTGCATTATTATGCCGCTGTATACCTTGCGAACCCTTGCCACCATATCGCGGCAGAGGTCAGCCTGCTTGTCCATGCCCGCCATCTCACAGCCTGTACAGAGCATCTCACAGCCCAGTTTTTCAGCCAGTTTTGCATAGTGCTGCATGAAATTATTATAAGACCTGAACCACTTCTCCCAGTAACCGCAGCCCTCTTCTGTGGGGAAATCTATGCGCGCACGCCACGACCTGTCAAGGCAGTTGACCATCGGCTTGAGGCAGACTTTCAGCCCCATCGACTTTGCCATCTTTACTGCGTGTATTATCTCCTCATCTGTCTGTGTCATGCCGTACATCGAGAAAACCACTGTGCTGTAAAAAGTTTCCTGCCAGCCGTTGACTGTTATACATATCCAGTCCAGCCCGTTTGATGCAAGGCGCTTCATCGACTCTTCCGCCTTGTCGGTCAGCAGTTCACCCTCGCGACTGAAAAAACCCCATGTGTAGCCTTTGCAGAAAATATCCCTATCCATACTTACCCTCTCTTTTCTGTACTAAAGATCGTACTATTTTTTATAATATGTCTGTATCACGAAGCCGCAGGTGACTTCGATATCATCAAGCGCCCTCAGACGCACCATACCCTCTTCCGATGTTTTGTAAAAGTATGGTGTCATCATGAAAAGACTGTGTATATCTGCCTGCGAAGTGATATCTGCGCTGTATTCAAAGCATATCTCACTGCCAAGCGTGAACTTGTTCAGCCCGTAGACATTAGGCTTGTTTTCGTAAGGCTCGTCATAGACTGCGGCTTTAAGTTCAAACAGATGACGCGGTGACGGCGACACGACTATCAGCGCACCGCCCTTTTTCAGCACGCGGGCGTACTCGTCATTGCTGACGGGAGCGAACACGCTTACGACCATATCTGCACTTTTGTCTGCAAAAGGCAGTTCAAAGGAAGATGCCGCCGCAAACTGACAGTTCGTTATGCCCGCCAGATGCACCCTTGTCATACAGTGTGCCACAGCATGCTTTGAAATGTCGATGCCGAAGATGCTTGCTTTACTGAGTTTTGCCAATTCAGCCGTGTAAAAGCCCTCACCGCACCCGCTGTCAATGATGACAGGGCTGTCATTATCTTTCAGTACTTCGCCCGCGACATCTCTCAGCTTTTCAGCGAGAGGTCTGTAATAGCCTTTATCAAGAAATTCTGTACGCGCCTTGACCATGTCAGCGTTATCGCCCGCTGTCTTTGGGTTATGCTTTGCAGTGGTCAGCAGATTGACATACCCTTTGCGTGCGATATCAAAACAGTGCCCGTTACGGCATCGCCACGAGTTTTCTATTCGTTTCAGTTTATCTTTACATACAGGACAGATATACATTTTCATCACCTTTGATGTATTATAGCATAGGTCAACCGCATTTGCAAGACCATATCTGAGAATTTACAATTTGTTTTACAAATAATCTGCCCGATGAATATCATCATCGGGCAGAGCATTACAATAGGATAAGTTAAAAGTTTGTATGGGATATATCAACGTTCCGGAAATGATACATGCTCCCTCATCACATATTTACGTTGTTTGCACCGTATGTACGCTGTGACTTCCAGTTATTTATCATGCTTTCTGCATAAGCAAGATTTTCGTTTGTATAGCCGCCCCTGCAATAAGGTGCGCGCTGCAATATCGTTTCAGCGATCATATCAGCAACGGCTTTTCTCTGACCATATATGCTGATGCGAATATCACCTCTAGGAGTAAGGAGCATGATATCCTTGCCTGTCGGGATAAAATTTGTTGACTCCTTGCGGATATACATGCAGTATATCTCTTCAAAAAATGTGATATGCAGAGGGTCTTTCTTTGAACGTATCAGCCTTTCGGACATACATATGAACTTATCTTCGTATATTGTGGCAGAAGCAAGTTCATCAGCCATTGCCAGAAGATCGGGATTTTTTTTCAGAGGATCTGATCTGTAGGGATCTTTTTTGTTGCGTATGCCAAAGTACACCAGTAACCCGCCGCACAGCAACAGGACAATAGCTACTATGACCGATCCCATGAACATAGCCAGACCTATCAGTGTCAAGGCAGCCCCGCCGACGATCATCATAACGGAGTTAAAAGCTATCTTTTTAAGTACAGCATTACCGTCCATCAGCCTATCACAACCTTCTGGAATATCTTTTTGCCCTTCTTTATGATGACCTGCTCACTGATATCCACCATACCCTTAGGGTCAGTGAACTTTTCACCGTTGACCGCGATACCGTTCTGCTGTACAAGTCTTCTTGCTTCACTGTTTGATGGTGCAAGACCTGCCTTTACCAGCAGATTTAGGATACCGATACAGTTGTTCTCGTCTACATCGTCCTTAGTCAGAGTTGTAGTGGGCATATCGGCACTGTCAGCACCGCCGCCGAAGATAGCCTTAGCCGCAGCATCAGCCTTCTTAGCCTCTTCCTCGCCGTGTATCAGCTTGGTCAGCTCGAACGCCAGCAGTTCCTTAGCCTTGTTGTACTCAGCACCCTCCATGTGCTGCTCCATCTCTTCTATCTCCTCGATAGGCACGAAGGTCAGCAGCTTCAGGCACTTGATGACATCAGCATCATCAACGTTTCTCCAGTACTGGTAGAAATCGTATGGAGAAGTCTTTTCAGCGTCCAGCCATACAGCACCCTTTTCGGTCTTGCCCATCTTCTTGCCCTCAGAGTTCAGCAGCAGTGTGATGGTCATAGCATGAGCGTCCTTCCCCAGCTTCTTTCTGATAAGTTCAGTGCCGCCCAGCATATTTGCCCACTGGTCATCACCGCCGAACTGCATGTTGCAGCCGTAATCCTGAAACAGTCTGTAGAAGTCGTAGGACTGCATTATCATGTAGTTGAACTCCAGGAATGTCAGACCTCTCTCCATTCTCTGCTTGTAGCACTCGAAAGTCAGCATCTTGTTTACCGAGAAGCATGCACCTACCTCACGCAGAACATCGATGTAATTGAGGTTCAGCAGCCAGTCGCCGTTGTTTACCATGAGAGCCTTGCCGTCAGAGAAGTCGATAAATCTGCTCATCTGCTTTTTGAAGCATTCGCAGTTGTGCTGAATGGTTTCGGGTGTCAGCATCTTACGCATATCGCTCTTGCCCGACGGGTCACCTATCATGCCTGTGCCGCCGCCTACCAGTGCGATAGGCTTGTTGCCTGCCATCTGCAATCTCTTCATAAGGCACAGTGCCATGAAGTGACCAACGTGCAGACTGTCTGCGGTTGGGTCAAAGCCGATGTAGAATACGGCTTTACCGTTGTTGATCATATTGCTGATCTCTTTTTCATCAGTTACCTGAGCGATCAGTCCGCGTCTTACAAGTTCTTCATAACAAGTCATTTTAGTTTTCCTCCGTTTTAAGAAATATCATATACATTGAATATTTATTTGCTTTACTGTCAGCGTCACGCTTCTTTTACCAGCTTGCCCGACATTTGTTCGGGTATAAGTTCATACATCAGCGTGCGGAAGCCTGCGCGCTTTATCTCGTCCTCAATGTAGCTTTCGTCATCGGTGAATTTGCGGCTCAGCCTGCGGCAGATGTCTATCATCTTATCCTCGTCCTCAACGGGCACAAGTCTGCCGAAAACTATGACGCTTTTTATGTTCAGCGCCCACTCGCCCTCACGGCGGTAGCCCTCGTCATATACGCAAAAGCTGACCTTATCGTGACGCTTTACCGCGTCCACACGATGACCGAACTTCGCACCGTGAAAGTAGATGTGACCGTCTTCGTCATTATAATAATGGTTTATTGGCAGTGCGTATGGATAATCTTCATCGCCCAGCACCGCCAGCACTCCCCTTTTCTGCGTTTTCAGGACTGTTATGCAGTCCTCTTCGGAAAGCGCCTGCTTTTTTCTCAGCATTTTTCTGAACATTATGCAGACCTCCTCTTTTCATAAGCAATGATATCCGCGGGGAATATCATTTATATCACGACCTTTCAAAGCGCAGCATCAGTCAAAAAAGCTGAGCTGGCTGTCGCCATAGCCCGACTTGTATGCCGCTGTTATATCATTCATATCATAAAGTATATTATGCTTTTCGCATTCGCTGATGAATACTTTCCAAAGCATACTGCTGTTCGGTGAAAAACATTCATAAGCGCCGCCGAACTGCCTTGCGTATCTTGCATGAAGTCCCGCAAAGCGCTCGTCAAGTCGGTCATAAAAGTATTCGCGCTGATTCTGCCTGAGTGTTACACCCAAATAAGTGAATATCCCCATCACGCCGACTTCCGCCGCACGCCTTACTATGGCAGTTATGTTCTCGGCATTGTCGGTCATGAACGGCAGTATCGGGTTCATAAGAATACAGGTCTTTACCCCCGTCGCAGACAGCTTTTCAAGCGCCGCAAAACGTTCACTGCTCGTGCTGACATTCGGCTCGATAAGTCTGCAAAGACTATCATCAGCCGCAGTTATCGTCATTTTGCAAAGCACAGGCGAATGCTGTGCTATACTTCGGTACAGCGCCGCATCTCTTGTGATAAGTGCAGACTTCGTATCGACATTCACGCCGAAACCGAATTCATCTATCAGCATAAGCGCCTTTTCGGTGAGCCTTTCAGTCCTCTCAAAAGGATTGTAAGGGTCAGACATAGCACCCATGCCTATCACACCTGTCCTGCGCTTGCGTCTGAGTTCATCACGCAGTATCACCGCCGCATCTTTCTTGGCGCGAACTTTATCAAAGTTCTCTATGTGATAACACTCACTTCTGCTGTCACAATAGATACAGCCGTGACAACAGCCGCGATAGAGGTTCATATTGTAGTCACTGCCGAACCATGAAGTGTCCCTGCACCTGTGCAGAATACTTTTAACGCTTACGTATTCCATCGCCTGCACCTTTTTTCATAGCCGATGATAGTCATGCGTTCATTGATGACAGTGCTTTCCCATGTGTACACAAAGCCCATTTTTTCATAGAAATGGCAGTTCCTTTTATCCTGCGCGATAGTCGCAAGCGACCATTTGTCAGCATCAGCATACATATCAAACAGCATTTCCATAACAGTTGTGCCCATACCCATGTCACAGCACGCAGGCATAAGAAATATCGGACTTATCCGACAGACATTCTCACCATCATTCCGCGAACGCCTTACCCGCACACCGCCTGACGGAACATCATCAATATATGATGAAAAAATCCGAGTCAGCTATCTTGCGGGCAACGATCTCTGTACTTTCAAGCGCGGGACTGGTATCGTCATCGCGGTATCGTTCATACAGCGGCATAAAAGCATCGCGCTGAAGCCCATGCAGTAGTTCTGCATCTTCACGGACGGCTTTGACAAGTCTGACACTGTTCATGCAAACGACACCTCGCACATAAAAATATAAAAGCCCTCAGAAGACACAAAGTCCTCTGAGGGCGTCAACAGCTAACGCTTAACGCGGTACCACCTCAGTTTATCGGCAAACGCCGACCTCTTTGACCTTAACGCGGCAAAACGGTCACACCCTACTGAAATATTTCAGGCAGACTGCTCAGGAAGGTAACTTCACCGCTGTACACTGCCCGCTCACACCACCCGCAGACTCTCTGGAAGTTGTTTCAACGGCTACTTCATTCCATCATAGCATTTAGTCTATTTTACAACATTTTTCCTGATTTGTCAAGTCCAAAATCTGACATTTTACTTATCATTCTTTTTCCTGATTTTTTTGTGAAGCGCAAAGCCCGTTCCCCATATGACGGATACCCATATTGAAGTTTTGCCCCGAAGCACTTTATCGTGCTTCGGGGCATTTTTTATTCGGGTGCTAAGATAAATCATAATTTTGACAATTCAGCTAATTCGTCTTTAGAGTATTCCTTATAATATTTTGAGGTAGGAGACAGCATTGAATCTGTTGTATCCGGAATAATTTTCATAAGTTTTTGTAAGTTGATCTCAGCAGGCATAGAAAGAAAATTTCCATCCTCATCTTCAAATTTTATTGCGCAGAAAATAAAATTTCCGTTCTCATAATCAATATCAAAATAATTTGATACTTCAGTCTTATCAACATCTAAATACTCATCTTGTTTTGCAATAAAATTTTCATAAATAAATTCAAACAGCGCTTCTTTACTTATTTTAATGACTCTCACTTTATCTTTATCCATAGAATACTCCTCTTAATTCCGATTTTTTGTCAGTAACAATTATAACACAGTATTGAAGGTCTGTCAACAGAAACGCCATAGTACTTCTGACTTTGGATCAGAAGTACTATGGCGTAAAACTTCTATATCAGCGACGCCAATACAGAGAACGGGCGTTTTTTATCAGATGGTATGACCATTCGCGCTGATATGATCTATTATCTGACCTGCGGCATCCGCACCGATATTGTAGGTGGCTTCGTTGCCAAATGCGTTAACTGTAACATATCCGTCGGCATACCACTTGAAACTCAGACTGCCGCCGAAAAGCGGTACATCAAGGAATGTCTGCCACGCCATTTCACCTGTTGGCTGTGAAACAAGTTCGCCGCTGAGCGAGAACACAAGCTCGTTGAACTCTGTGCTGTCATCTATCATAAGGTACTGTTCGCGGCTCGCATGATATGTCTGACTGCGGTTTACGCACTCTCCGCCGAAAGTCACAGCCCTCAGCTGAACGGCTTCCGCGAAACTTTCAAAGCTGTCTGCGGCAAAGCTGTCAGCCGCATAGAGATAATAAAGTTCAGAACCGTCAAACTTAACTGCCAGCAGATGATCGCTGTCTATATTCCTCAGTGAATAGACCTCTGCGCCCTTAGTGAGTTCGGCATCACCGAACCAGGGCACCATGTCGATATGCGCCAGTTCTTCACCGATGTAAGAATCGTTGGGTATGTTCCTGTTGAAAGTATAGTCCTCATAAAGTTCGCTATAATTTTCGCCTTTGCCTGTAACATAGTGGTAGCCTCTGCCGTCCAGTTCAAAGTTAGTATACACCTCAGCATCGATATTGCGCACTGCCGCTTCTGCACTGCCGTCCTCGCCTGCATCGGGGTGCCACGCCGCATCTTTGCCCTCTTCCGTAAGGAATACCCACTCCCGTGATTTGGTTTCGCTCTCATCTTTCGGCTTTTCTGCCGCTGACGATGCCTGCGGGTCATCTGACTTATCTGCTGTGCTTTCTTTCTCCTTATTCTCCGCCTGTTCTTCCTGTTTTTGGGTGACTGTCATGCTTTCAGACGCATTTTCATGCGGGCTTACTTCGGGTTTCTCCGTTCCCATTTTGCCAAAGCACGCTGCCCCGCCGAATACCAGCACCAGTGATGCCGCTGCGGTGACTATCGGTATAGCACGGCTTTTCCTGATAATGTTATTTTTCATAAATATTCCTCCTTCCATCGGCTTTTCTGTCACCTCACCCGCAGAGAGTTTTTCTGCCTTTGCGAGTACCTGCTCTACAAGTTCATCGCTTGGTGCGAACTGTCTTTCTATCCGCTCAAATCTCTCACGCTTCATATTTCTTCCTCCAGTCTTTTTTGCAGAAGTTTCTTCGCCTTAGCCAGCCTCATGCTGACTGTATTCGCCCTTACGCCCAGTATATCAGCCGTTTCACCGACATTCATGCCGATGAACCAGTGCAGATACACAGCTTCGCGCAGTTTTGGCGGAAGTTCTTTTACTGCGGCGTAAAGTTCTTTGTCAGCCTGACTTTCAAATTCGGCAGATATTTCAGGCTCGGCAGTGCGGTCAACATGCAGATTCCATTTGCCGAAATTGTACTGCCTGCATTTGTTGACTGTCGCCCTTATCAGCCATGCACGCTTCTGCTCTTCGGTCTGAAAAACAGGGCGCTTGCTGAAATACAGCAGAAAGACCTCCTGAAATACATCATCAGCTTCATGCCTGTTGTTCAGCTGTGTGACAGCTATGCCGTAAACGGTACGTTTGTATTTACTCATTGTCATTTCAAGATCTTGTATAGCGGGATCGTTTCTTCGCATATGCTTTGCACCTCCCTGTAATATAATCGCTTATTCTTCCCGAAAACTCAACACATTCACGAAAAATCAGCATGTTATACAATTCATAAGATAAGTACTTGTATGATATGACCCGAATATAACCCCTGTATCTTACTTGCGGTGCTGATATAGGATAGCTGTAGCGTTTTTATTGACACAAAAGCAAGGTAGTGCTATAATTATTGATGACATAAATCGGGATTTGGAGGAGCAGCAGTATATATATCACCCATACAAAATGCGATGCCCCAAAGCACTTTTGACATGCTTAGGGGCATTATTTCTATATGGGTATCCGTTTTAAATAACACAGGATACGCTTTTGCTTTGTTGTCTTCTGATCTATCAAATATCCGTTCTTATCTCCTCTGCTATGTTCTCCTTTTTCATGGTTACAAGTGCGGGTACGAATGCCGCCGCCATCACGATCATTATGGTAATGTATATGCCCACAGATACCTGCCAGGGGAATTTCGGCATAAGTGTGTGCATCATTTCAGAGCCGAATTCACCCGACTCAAAGAATGCGTAGTAGATGAACAGCGCCACTCCTATACCGATCACCGAACTTATCAGCGTTGTGATGAATGCGTATATACGAGCCTCAAAGAACAGCGACTTGCGTACCTGCTTAAGCGACATGCCGCAGCTTCGCATCATCGAGAAATCACGGCGGCGGTTTATGACATTCGCACGCATCGTGCTGAAAATACTCAGCAGCACCACAGCTGCCAGCGATACTGCAAAGCCGCCTATCGCGACCTTGATGACCTCACCTATCTTCTCTCTGTATTCATTGTTTTCAACGAAGTCTTCTATATCATCGTCCTCAGAATCATAATACTTGTAAATAAGCGATATCGCATCATTTGCACAGCCATCTTTTATATAGTAATCTGCGCCATTGTAGTAAAAGCGTATGCTTATCGGTGAGGGGTCTTTTAACTCTATTTTCTGGAATTCAAAAATATCCTCGCCCGCAAGTTCATAGGGCATTATTGCCTGAATTCCACTACCCGAAAACATAAAATCCGGCTGATCGGTGGTGTAAAAACCGCCTATCCTTACATTTTCGGTGTATTCATGTTTTATTGTGTCAGTTTTGTCATCATTGTAATCTATCAGTTCACCGTTGAATACAAGTTCATCTGTATTTTCTTTGAACATATCAAAGTCAAGCACAGCATAAGTTATACCGTAAATGCCCTGATAGCATTCATTGAAATTGTACTTTTCCTTAAGCATGTTAAGTTCAATATCGCCATAGCACTGTGCCGAAACTGTGTTGCATACAAGTGGCTTGCCGCTTTTCAGAAATTCATCGTAAGTCATATCGGTGTGTATATGTTTTTCAAAACTATCACGGGTGATGAAGCTGACATTCATCAAATATCGATCATAAACAAAATGACCAGGGTCATTGCAATACTCTAAATACTTATCTGAATAGCATTTCTCGTTCAGATCAGCCGGTGCATCTTTATCATACGCGCTTTTATAGCTGCCGATATTGATAACTATATTTGGTATTATTTCTTCAAAATAGCCCGACGCTTTAAGTTCCTCATAGTCTTTCTTGACACTTTCCAGCGTAAAATCACTTTCCAAATGTGATGCTGAGATATCGCAGCAGCGGTCTATGGTATCTGTATGTCTGTTACTGTAGGTTTCCACTAAGCAGGCAAAAGTCATTATGAAGATGCCGCTCATAACCGATGCTGTCAGCGTTACCGCAAAGCGCACTTTCTGCTTGGATATGCACTTTATCGCAAAACCGCGAGGATAACCCAGCAGTCTTCTTGAAAACCAGCGCGACTTCTTTGTCTTTGCACGCTTTTTCTGACCGTAGCCCACCGACTGGATAGGCGGCATTCTGCGAACGCGCATCGCATCTGCATATGAAGAGAAGAATATCGAAAAAGCCGCCACAAGGAGTGTTATGACCATGACGAACGGTGAAAGTTCAAATTTGAAAAAGCTGTCATTGGCAGCCTCACCGAAAATCAGATCATACAAACCAATATCCCGCACTTTCGCCAGAAGGATCCTGCCCACCGCCAACGCGATCAAAAAGCCCAGCGGCAGTGCGGTCAGCAGATACAGTCCGCACTCAAACATTATCATCGTGAATATCTGCTTGTCAGAAGCACCTATGGTCTTTAATGCGCCGTACTGTTCGGTACGGTAGGCGGCACTTATCTCAAAGGCATTGTTGATTATCAGCCTTGAAAGGAATACGAATATGCCCATTATTATCGCCGCAACAGCAAATACAGGACCTATGTTTGCAACGTATTCCAGCTGTCTGCCCTCAAGTATAAGCAATTCGGAATTAACATAGAGGTTGGTATTATTATCATTATCAAGTCCGAATGTTTTCAGAGCTTTCTTGCAGCACTGTTCAGCATCAAGACCTTTTTTGACGCGCACAATATAATCGACAGGACTATCTTTAAAATATGGCATTATCTCGTTGTCATCGATGCTGAATGCTATATCTGCCATTGAACTGCTTATTATCCCAGTGACCTTAGCTGTGTACTCAAAACTCTCGGTACACTCGTCCGAAAGGACGGCATACGCAGGCGGGAACTCGTAATTGTTATAACTGAACACTGACTTTACAGGCTTATCATTGCCGTTCTCAACGGAATAGAGTTTGTTGAATAATTTGACGAGTTCATAGCTGTCATACTGTATAGCACCATACAGCTGTCTGAGTTTCAAGCCCAGCTTGTCTTCACAGTAGATAAGTCCGCCATCACTGTCCTTTATCAGTTGGTTATTCTCATCTGTCTTTGCGCAGTACAGAGTACCCTTGTAAGTATCATACTTTATGGTCAGCGTATCACCGATACCGACATCACCGTACTTGCCGGCAAACTCCTTGCTTACAGCTACTTCGCCCGCATGTTTCGGCATCTCGCCGTCAAGACTGTATTCTTGCTTCGGTGTGAGTTCTTTGACATCGCCGCTTATCATAACAGCCTGTAAGTCGTGCTTATCCTCGAATATACTTTTGCCGTTTATAGTGATCAACGGGAAAAGACTTTCACTTGAAGACACATGATCATGTGCAAAATCAGATATCATGAAACCATCAGGACTTATTTTGGTAAGATGACTTTCCCACGAAACATTGTTATCCAGCTTTTTCGCCTGTTCGATGTTCTCAAGGATCAGCGAAGCATGATGCGGCTCATGGTATTCGACAACTGCGTGGTATGTTGTCAGCGCAGTGCTCATATAAAATCCCACAAAGCTGATAAGGTAGACCGCCAGCACGATGCTCGCAAAAGTCAGAGCAGTACGGCGCTTGTCACGCAAAAGCCAGCGCCATGTTATCAGAAAGAGTTTATTCAAAATGACCTCACCCTTTCGTTTATTATCTTTCCGTCTGACATCGTTATAACTCTGTCGGCTTCCTCAGCGATGCTGCCGTCATGGGTGACCAGTACGACAGCTGTGTTGTAGGTCTTGATTATCTCCTTGAACAGCGCGATTATCTCGCGGGAATTCTTGCTGTCAAGGTTGCCTGTAGGCTCATCGGCAAATATACACGGCGGCTTGTTTATAACTGCCCTGCCTATCGATACCCTCTGCTGCTGACCGCCCGAAAGCTGACCTGCAAAGTGGTAGCGCCGATCGTTAAGTCCGAGAAGTGCCAGCAGTTCATCAAGTTCCTGCTTTTTGACATTCTTGCCGTCAAGGTGTACGGGCAGGCAGATGTTCTCCTCAACATTCAGCACAGGTATCAGATTGTAAAACTGAAAAACGAATCCCGATTTGCGCCGCCTGTACTCAGCAAGCTGACTGTCTTTTATGGCGGTGAGGTCTTCGCCCACAGCTGTTATCGTCCCGCTGTCAGGTTTGTCAAGTCCGCCCAGCAAATTGAGCAAAGTGGATTTCCCGCTTCCCGATGCACCTGTTACAGCAACCATTTCACCCTTGTGTACTTTCAGCGAAACACCGTCAACTGCGACGACTTTATTGTTCTTGCCGCCAAAGGTCTTTACAAGGTCTTCGGCTGATATTATTATCTCTTTATCCATATCCGTCCCTCCTTTACTGTAATGATAGCATACCAATCTTACAGTAAAGTTACAGTACGCAAAAATTCTAACTTTATTTTAGTGCCTTTATTAAGTTCACTCTCAATATATAGTCTGCCGCCCATATCCTCGACTATCTTCTTTGCGACCGACATGCCTATCCCCACAGAATTTGAGTTCACTGCCCCCGACTTTGACCAGAAGCGCCTGAACACATTTGGCAGTTCCTCTTCGGATATACCACAGCCGTTGTCTTCAATGAATATGCGAACAGTCATCGGGTCGCAGTCGGAATATATCCTCACATGACCACCGTTTGAATGCTCGGCGGCATTTTTAATAAGATTGGTGACAGCTTCACACAGCCACAATCTGTCACAGTAAAGGCGAGTACCGCGTTTCACTTCGTTTATCATCTCAGCATTGTTCTCAGCGGCTATGGCTGTAAGCTGGGCGACTGCATCTGCGGCTATCTCGCTTATATCATTTTCCTCGAAATGGTATTCCACCGCACCCGCTTCAAGCCTTGCCAGCTTTAGTGATGCCGAAACCAGCCGCGAGATCCGATCGATGCACTTTTTGTCGCGCATAAGATAATCCTTCTGCTCTTCAAATGGCATTGGTGCTGACAGAAGTATCTCATTATTCAGCTTAAGACCTGTGCATGGGGTCTTTATCTGGTGCGAAAAGTCATCGAGGTAATCAGCGAGGTACTGCTTTTCATCGCCCAGCTGTTTCAGCAGATGTTCTGACTTCTGCCTGAGTGAAAGTATCGCTTCGCCCAGCAGACCGATGTCATGTTCGTCTGAAAAGACTATCTTCTCTTCATGCTCAAGCTGTGCTGTCAGCCTGCGGATATCAATAAAAACAGTGTGTATACAGCAGAAGCCTGCAAAAAAGCACACGGCAGTCAGCAAAGCTGATAAGATATCGTTGGCGAGATGCGAATAAATAACATACTCGCCGCCTACAGTCATTCCCGAAAAATAACCGTAGCCCGCCAGTATCTCCTCACCTCTGGCGGTATAGCTTTCATCGGCGGGGGAAGAAACAAGTTCAGCTATCTTATCTTCTGACATTCCCATATCATAAAGCTGACCCGCCAGCGAAAGGCGGTAGCTGACTTCAGCTTCGGCGGCTTTCCTTCCCGAATACTCATGCAGAAGGTACGAACCTACAAGTGATATCACGGTCATCAATATCCCCAGCCACAAAAACACCCTTGCTGTACGGTTTGAAAGGGTGACTACTGCTCTTCCCACTTATATCCGACCCCCTTTACCGTGACTATCCTGCCGCATCTGCCGTTTTTTTCCAGCTTCGCACGCAAACGGTTGATACGCACCGAAAGTGTGTTGTCATTGACATATTCGCCCCGCGAGTCCCACAGCCTTGCAAGTATCTGTTCGCGGGTGAGTATGCGGTTTTTATTTATTCTGAAATAATCCAGCAATTCACGCTCGATAGCAGTGAGTTCAAGTTCGGCAGATGGCTCTTCTGCACTGCCGCACCTTCGCAAAGCCGCGTTGATGCGGGATATGAGCACCACAGTGTCAAATGGCTTGACTACATAGTCATCTCCGCCGCTGTCAAGCGCACCTGCTATTCTTCCGCTGTCATCGACACAGGTAAGGAATATCACAGGCACATCGCTGGACTTGCGTATTTCCCGACAAAAGTCCACACCGCTGCCATCGGGCAGCATGACATCCAAAAGGCAGAGCGAACAGCCGCCAAAAATTTCACGCGCCTCAGAGATATTTTCAGCAGGTACAGCTTCAAAACCCTTCGCACGCAGTATATGACACAGCCCCAGCCTTATATTCTCATCATCTTCAAGCACCAGTATCTTCTTCATATAAACACCTCAAACAAAAAGGCTGCGCAGTACCGACTACGCAGCCAAAAATCATATTGCTTTTATTCCTTGTCGGTATCTTCTCCGACATCAGCATCTTCCTGCTGTTCATCGGACTCATCGCCCTGTGCAGCTTTGCGGCGGGCATCGCGTACAGCGAACGCTTTCTGCAATTCAGCACGCATCTCTTCGTCTTCTTCGCCGCCGTCTTCTCTGCTCTCATTCTCAAAGAAAGCCTCTGCCTCTGCCAGCTTTTTGCTGCGCTTGCTGACAGGCTTCATGATAACAAGATACTCGACCACCAGCACCACCAGTGCCACAGCCACCGCAATGATTATGAAGAGGTTGCGCTTGCTATTATCGGCAGGCTGTTCTCTTGTGACATTTGCAGCAGTATCCTCAGCATCGGTCACGATGGTATCGTCCATAACGATCACATCGTAAGTTTCAAGATCGTTGTTCTCAAATACCACATCAAAAGTAGTCTGACCTGCCGAGAGTATCTTTATCACACCGTCCTCATAGCTGACTACATCGGTATCAGCCACAACGATGTTCCTGAACGCTTCAAGACCCAGTTCAGCGGGCTGAGCCTGACCCTTGCTCTTAAGCAGAGTCAGCTGCTTGTTGAGTTTAGGCGCTTCCGTTTCGGAATTCTGATATTCGGGAGAATTTGGATTTGTGATTATACCGTTATCGGCAGTATACGATATCGGTATACCCGTCTTGTTATCAAGCGTTGTGACCGACAGGAATATCGTCGATGACACCATGCTCTTATCCAGCATCCTGAAATTCAGTGTAGCGTAAGTACCCTTGTACTTGCTGCCCGCATCATTGGTATAATTGAAAACATACTTGCCGTTGAAGCTGTTCTCGGCAGCCTTGCCGCCTGCTTCCTCATTAAGTTCTGTACTGACCAGCTGAAAAAGTTCGGTATCGAAAGAAACTGATATCAGTGCATTGGAAACCGCGTTATCAGCTTCTATCTTAAGTTCGACGGGTATAATATCGTTTTCATCGAACTGACCGGGCTGGAGGTACACCCTTGACGGTGCAGAAGTCGGCTTATCGGGCACCAGAGTAGTAGTCTTGTTCTGCATGCTGGTGACCTCATTACCCGCAGACTGTGCAGGGTCAAATTCGGGAACAGGTGCGGTAGTAGTTGTCGTATCGCCCCACTCTTCATAACCATAGCCGTTGTCATAGCCGTAACCGTTATCGTATCCATAACCATTATCATAGCCATAGTCGTAGCCGTTATTGTAATCGTAGTTATAATCGTAATTATAGTTGTAGTCGTAGCCCTGATCGTACCCGTAATCATATGCAGCAAAAGCCTTTGGCGCTGCTGCAAAGACCGTCAGCGCAGCGGCGATGACCGCAGCAGGTCTTTTAAAATTCATCTTAACCACTCCCGAAATCTTATTTTTGGGCATACACCGCAAAAGCCTCTGTATTATTTCAATACAAAGGCAGATGCAGTGAACTTATCATATCAGTCTACAATGGTGACTTTCTTCATTACCTGAGGTTCAAGGGGCTTATCATTGAAATCGACCTTCACCGAAGCTATCTCATCAACGACCTCGATACCCTTTACTACCTTGCCGAAAGCAGCATAGTCGCCGTCAAGGTGAGGTGCATCTTCGTGCATGATGAAGAACTGCGAACTTGCGGAGTTTGGCATCATCGACCTTGCCATTGAGATAACACCTCTGGTGTGCTTAAGGTCATTGGCAACGCCGTTCGATCTGAACTCGCCCTTGATCTTTTCTTTAGCACCGCCCATGCCTGTGCCTTCGGGATCACCGCCCTGTATCATAAAGCCCTTGATAACTCTGTGGAAGATCAGACCGTCATAGAAGCCCTGACCTACCAGTTTCTCAAAGTTTGCTACAGTGATGGGTGCCACATCGGGATAAAGTTCGATAAGTATCTCCTTACCGTTTTCCATTTCTATTTTAACCATTTTAATCTTTCCTCTCAAATCTTTTATCAGCCTTCGCCGTAAAGTTTGCGCTCTTCTTCCTTCGTTTTGGGGAGAAGACCTGCATCATAGCGGTTTTGCAGATCCATAAAATACTCGCTTTCGGGTGAACGCTTCTTTTTGAACAGACCCGACTTCACCTTTTCGTCCAGCGTGAAGAAATCTCTGTTGCCATCGGTATTGACACAGTAGAACCTGTTGACCTTTGCAAAATTGCCGTCATCATCATACCTGTTCTTATCAAAGCAGCAGAAAATATCCCTCGCCATCAGGTCACAAAGGCGAAGTACCCTGGTGTAGTTGGCTACATCTGTCCATGCGTCAAGTTCTTCCTTGAAAAACTGCTGTACAGGCACACCGTTTACCTCCATGCGCCTGATTATCCTTGCAAGGCATACAGAAGCATCGTGGTCGGTCAGCTTATCAAGACGTGCGTTCTTGTATTCAAGTATATAATCGTTAACTGTTGCGTAAAACAGCTTATCATAGGGAAAGACCTTCCCCACATCAGAATATTTTATAATAGGATTGTCTGTGTTGATATTCAAAGTGATCCGCTCCCAAACTATAACTATCCATATAAGCTAAACGGTATCACGCCTTCTTGCGGTCACCGTACTTTGCCTCGAATTCCTCGACTTTTCTCGCAAGCAGTTCCTCGTCAACATCACCTATGTTGTCGGGATCCTCACTGTGGTCGATAACGCCCAGTTTATCGAGATCAGCCTGATCGGGTTCAGATGCAACAGCAGCGATATCCTTATATTCCGGATAATCCTCAGGCTTCTTCGCATATGGCAGATCGACCATTTTCTTATCCACCTCAGCCTGACCTACCTCACTGAACTTGAAATCTGTATTCTCGACTTCAGCTACCTTAGCTTCATGCTCTGCATACATAGCCTCCATCTTTGCAGCCATGCCGTCAGCTTTGGCAGCACTGATATCCTCCTGATGGGACTTGATATACCTCTCATGCTCAACTTCATAGAGCTTCTCATACTCGCTCTGCGCATCGATTATCTCTTCTGCTGCGACTGTACTGGTACCGTAGTCAGCATGTGTCTTGACAGGCTGGTTCTTCTTCTCAGCCAGTTCAGCTTCAAGCTGAGCCATCTTTGTCTTTATCATCTCCGGGTCTACAGACTCTACCTCCAGCTTCTCAGGCAGAGGTTCATCATACTTCGACTCCTTGATAGTCACGGTCTGCTTGCGTTTCGGTGATGGAGTGTTCCAGATATCATCAGGATTG
Source organism: Hominimerdicola alba 8 (assembly GCF_000178155.2). GTDB lineage: Bacteria > Bacillota > Clostridia > Oscillospirales > Ruminococcaceae > Hominimerdicola > Hominimerdicola alba_C. The sequence goes on along the minus strand of NZ_ADKM02000075.1, from coordinate 18,006 downwards.
ACGGGCTTAGGCGCGGGCGCTGCAGCAGGTGCAGCGGGCTTCTTTTTATTACTGAAAAGACCCATTATATTTTCCCCCTAAAAGTAAGAATAACAGATAATTGTCATCTGCCCTCAGACAGACGGCGCAGATATCCAAAAATGCACAAATCATCTATACGTTCTAATTATACAATATTTTGCACAAAAATGCAAATACTTTTTGTAGGGGAATTGAGATAAATTTCGGTGAAGTTTTTAGTTAAATTCACCTATATTAACAGTGAGTTCACAAAACGTTTTATAATTATCGATATATAATGCGCAAATATTTGATATAATTGTTTTGGTAAAGTATTTGACTATTGGTATGCGGGAAAAATGTATAATATTTTAACCGTTTAAATTTTTATCAAGATATTTTTTACAATTTACCATAAGGGGGAGTTATTATGGCAAACCAGAAACTTGGAGTTACCGCTAATGAGCTGTTCGCCTGCAATCCTTTCAGGATACTTGGTCTACCTGTTACCGCAGAAGATGATGAGCTGACAGCCACCTACAAAAAGCTGCTTTCTATGGGCGGCGCAGAGGGTTATACAACTGATTTTGATTTTCAGAACGCCCTGCCGCCATTCAAGAGAGATGACCTCACACTGAGGACGGCTTATGCAAAGCTCGCCAGCAACGGCTATCGCTGCTTTGCTTTTTCAGACGGCGTTTTCTCACAGTCGCTCAACGAGAACGATGTTCAGCTGAACCTGCAGAATGTCACCTGCTACGACGCATTTCTCAGATGCTACATGTGGCTGATAACCAATGACCGCAGTTTTGAGCAGCCCCATCTCTGGGTACTGCTGGCAAAGTACATAGACAAGCTGATAGGTTCACCGCAGAGCGAGTGGAAAAGGCTGTTCGACAACCGTTTTCCGGCTTCGGTAATGGCTTCAAACGGCGACCAGCTGCTTGCTGAACTGCATACTACTTTTAAAGATATAATCCTTCTGCCGCTGAAAGAGATGGTAAGAGGTTCAATGAGATGTACCTCCGCCACACAGATACTTCAGGCTGCAAAGATAGATGTCAACAAGGCTTACAATATGCCGAGTGTCGGTCAGGCGAACGGCACAGGCTCAAAGCTGAGGATCGCTTCGAGAGAGATCGCAGGTGCTACAGCTGCAAAGACCGAAGAGCAGCACACATTTGTGGCTTCTGCATCTGCTATCAGTGCTGATGCCATCATAAGCGAGGAAGCACCCAAGCCTACTGTAAGACCCGCTGCAAGACCTGCTGCGCAGCAGCAGATACCTCAGCCCGTTCAGCAGACACCTGTTCATCAGACACCGCAAGATATTATGGATCTGTCAGTTCCCGTACAGACACACAAGCCAAAAGGCGAGAACAGAGTCAGCCTTATCGATGATGCTCTTGCAGCTCAGGCAGCAGCTTCTTCAGCAAATAAAGGCGGCTCGCATAGCAGTTCTTCATCTTCTTCCGGCAACAAGGTATCGCTGATTGAAGAAGAAGTTGAGATGCCTGTAAAGCATGTTGAAGCTATAGATGGTCTTCAGCCGAGAAGAAGACCTGTTGTAAACACTGTAAAGCCTCAGCCTGCTGCCAAAACAGGTACTCCGGGCGTATTCGATATACCTTCTGACGAAGGTCTGATGGATAAGTTCACTATAAATGCCAAGCCCGATGAATACAGCAAACCCAAAGAAAAAATGGGTCCCGTATCATATCACGTGCCTGATAATAACGACCTTCCCACCGCAAACGTCGGTGAGCGGACACTGGAAGCTATTGACCCGTTCGCAGCTTCGGGCAGCGGCGTAAAGGCTATGATCGACGAGGGCAGTGTTGCTACAGGCACAAAGCGCAAGCAGGTCAACCTGACAGGTCTTGACGGCACAGGTGATGACATAGCCGAAGAGCGTGTCGAGATGCAGTTCACTGCACCGACAGGTTCAAGGCGTGCAGTTGAGGAAGAGGTCATTGAAGAAGAGCGCGAGGTAAGCAACCGCTCACTGACACACCTTATAAATGAGGTTGACTCGATGACAGAAACCACCACAGATCAGCTGCTTGAAGAGCAGGAGATCGAGGACGAGCTGTACACCGATGCACTTATCAAACTGCTGCGTTCAAACCGTTCCAGCAAGATGATGAAGGACGTTGACACTACCCACGTATTCCTCAACGGCGGCGGTACCAGTGAGAAAAAAGGTCCCGATGTTACTATGGACGACATCGACCTTAAAAAGGCTGACAGTTCAAATCTCGACTCGGCTTACGGCTACAAGAGATTTGATGAAGCCCATGCTGCTGATGCTATCAAGGCTAAGTACAAAAATATCAACATCAGCGACATGCTCAACCCGACTGTCGGCAGTACCCTTAAGCGTGAGTATCATGAAGATGCTATTAAAGAATATGTTAAGCGCAAGGAGTCTGATAAGAAATTTTCGGTATCCATGTTCAAGGTATTCGGTTTCATAGCGCTGGTAGGTCTGCTGGTAGGCATATTGGTATTCTGGCTGTAATATAACTTTCATAAGGCTGTCGGCTCAGGTCGGCAGCCTTTTACTTTTCACAGCATCGTTTTTACCTAAACTATTATGCAATGCAAAGGTTTTAGGCACAAAAGCACTCAGAAGATGATTAGCATATCACAATATCATATTTACGTTTTCGATAATTTACGAAAAAAATATGAATTTTCGTTGCAGACTATGTGTTGTTACCGCAAAAACGCATACATTGGCAGCTAAATGCAGCGAAATGTTTGTAAATGTTTTTTCGTATTTTCTGTTGCATTCGTTTGGGCTTTCTGCTATAATATGAAATGCTAAAACGGAGGCGATGAATATGACAACAGATATGACAAAGGGCAGCACATTAAAAAACATCCTGACTTTCTGCCTGCCCATGACTGCGGGAAGTCTGTTCCAGCAGCTTTACAATATGGTCGATTCGATAATAGTCGGACAGTATGTGGGCGTTGAAGCGTTTTCAGCCGTCGGACTGGTCGGCTCGGTGATGTTTCTTGTTATAGGAACAGCTGTGGGCATGTGCAGCGGTTTCTCGATACCTATAGCACAGCGCTTCGGTGCTGAGGACTACAAGGGCATGCGAAAGACATTATACAACGCGGTGATACTGGCAGGCATCATAGCGCTGGTGCTGACATCAGTGACTACTGTGCTGGCAGGCGACCTGCTGAAAATAATGAGCACTCCCGATGAACTTTTCAGTCACGCTTACAACTACCTGTTCGTGATATTTCTGGGGATACCCGTTACCATCTTCTATAATCTGCTGTGCAGCGTGCTGAGGGCACTGGGCGACAGCAAGACTCCCCTGCGGTATCTGCTGATATCATCGGTGCTGAACGTTATTCTCGATATCGCGCTGATAGTCGGCTTCAAACTGGGTGTCGCAGGTGCGGCGATAGCGACCGTCGCATCTCAGCTGATAGCAGGACTGCTATGCTTAAGGCACATGATACGCAACGTTGCGGTCATCTCGATGGAAGCAGATGAAAAGAAGATAGATGGCAGACTGATGGTGAACATCTTCACAATTGGCATGCCGATGGCTTTCCAGTTCTCGATAACTGCGGTCGGTTCGATAATATTGCAGACTGCCGTCAACAAGCTGGGCGCGAACAGCGTTGCGGCGATGGCGGCGGGTCAGAAGATACAGAACTTCATCGCACAGCCGATGGATACTCTCGGTGTTACGATAGCCACATTCGGCGGGCAGAATCTCGGTGCGGGCAGATTTGACCGCATACACAAGGGTGCGCGTGAGGTGCTGGCGGCTGAGGTCATCTACGCTGTGCTGATAGGCGTGTTCGTATTCTTCTTCGGTGATGTGCTGGCGCAGATATTCATAAAGAAAGACTCGGAAGACTACCTGCTGATCCTTGAGAACATGCGCCATTTCCTGAGAGTGACATGTTTGTTCTACCCTGTGCTTGGCGTGCTGTTTTTGTTCAGAAGTCTTCTGCAGGGGCTGGGCTTCTCGGCAGTGACGATGCTTGCGGGCTGTATGGAACTCGTTGCGCGTTGTGTGGTAGCGTTCGGTTTTATATCCAGATACGGTTTCAACGCGGCGGTATTCGCTTCCCCCATAGCATGGGCGGCGGCGGCACTTCTGCTTAGCATACTGTACGGTTTCATGATACGCAAAGCTGAGCGTCGACTGAGTGCAAAACCTGTTCCTGCGGCGGCGCAGTAAATCTGATAAATTGAAATAAGTCACAGTTTCCACGAATTCTCGCGGACTGTGGCTTTTTTGTTTGACCTGCTTATGAGAGCGTGACACATTTTATCTAAGCGGGAATAATATACAAATTTCCGAACTAATATTTATGCAGTTTTACGCCATAAAAATTGCTCTACCAAAACGTATATGATACATGGGAGGCGATAGCATGGCTAAGAAAAAAATGAATATTTTCAAACTGCTTGCACTTATTTTTATTTTTATACCTTTAGGATTTGTTTTACTGTTAGTCACTGTGTTTATTATTTCAATGGCAGTCAGAGGAGCAATATTCGATAATACAAAGACTAAGGTCACAAAAGACGGTATCGAACTTGTCACCCCGCTGGGTTCGGCTTCAATGGGGTCACATTTCAGCTGTAATATTTATGGCGATGACGCTGTGGTGCTTGAAGATGTTGAAGAGGTCACAAAAGGTATACTCACAGGGACAAGCATGAAGAATAAATATAAGCTGAAAGCTGTATCGGCAGGTACTTCCTTTGCTGTGGTCGTACATCACACCGGCGGAATGAATATCCGTGATTGTTCGATATACAAGATAACTGTTAACGAAGACCTTGATGTCACCTACGAGTTAAGAAAACACAAAGGCTTATATAGAAAATACAAAGGCTTATGTATATGGGCACATGAAGGCGACGAATTACAGACCGCTGACGGAAATACGATATTCCTTACCGAAGAACAGGTCAATGATATCGCTATACCATACTACGGACAAAACAGCGATGTAGAAGAAGTGCCGCAGAAAGGTCTTTATGTGCTTAAAGTCAATAACCGCACCTATAATTTTGACCTTGAAAACGGAAAAATATATTCAGTTAACGATACATTGATTATAGATGAAGAGTTGCTCCCCTACTACAAGGAAATCTTTGCTAAAATATCATAAACTGTGCCGCAGTCATTCCGACTGCGGCTTTTTGTTTTGAAAATGTGTCAGCACAAGCTAAAACTTGTAAATATTGACCGAAAACAGTTGACAGTTAAGCGCAGATTTGTTATAATATATAATGGTGTTATAGATGTTTATTATGCCGATATATGGCAAAGAGGGATTATTATGAACGAAAAAGGTCGGGAACTTGTCGAAAAATTATTTGGCACACTTTGGGGAGAACTTATGCGGTCATCAGACTGCGTGGGTGCTTTTGTGCTGTGGCATGACAGTCATGAATATTATATCGATGACAATGCACTGCTTCTGCTGGGTATGGACAATTCGGGACTTGGCTATGATGGGCTGATGAATGTGCTTGAATGCGCATCTGCGCCCGATGATTCGGCATCGCCTGCAAAAGTCGTGATGCTGCCGCGTGATGAAGAGAATAACTGCACCGCAGGTTTCGTTATAAAGCATGAAACTTCGGTGCCGCGTGATATGGAAGAAGTCTTCCCGCTGATAAGCCAGAACAGGCTGGTGGAGAAAATGAGTGATGCGGGCAGTGATGCGTTCCTGATGCTCATGCTGATTGAACGTGCCGACAGCGGCAGAGATGAACGCGCATTTATAAAAAGTGCGCTCGAAGCCATCGACAAAGCCTGTCCCGAAGGCGCAGTGCTGGCGTATCATTCAGGTCTGAAATACTGGGTGTTCGTGAAAAACGGCGTTAAAGAGCCGCAGGAGTTTGCTGACAGGTTACAGCAGGCAGTGCGGGACTGTGTCATCACTGATGAATTCGGTGTGGTGATAAGCAAAAACCATTCGCTGACATTTACAGGCGGCTATGTGTCATTTGACGGACGCGAACAGGCGGCTGTAAAAGAGTTCCACTATGCTTCGTTCGCGCTGTATGAAGCTGTCAGTGCGGGCGTTGGCACAATAAGCAGTTTTTCAAGTGCCATATACGAACTGCAAAAGAACGACTACCGCAAGGTGCAGAATTTTTTCCATGTGCTGGAAGAAAATTCGTTTATGTACCATTTTCAGCCTATCGTCAGCGCCATTGACGGCAGCATATACGCATATGAAGCCCTTATGCGCACCGACCGCAAGTACGGGCTGAGTCCTTTGCAGATAATCGACATGGCAGCTAAGTACGACAGGCTGTACGATATCGAACATGCCACAATGTTCAACGTGCTTTTCCAGCTGAGCCGCAACCAGAACTTTTTCAAAAAGCGCAAGCTGTTCATAAACGCCATACCCTCCAGCTTTCTTTCTGAAGATGACTGGACAAGGCTGCTGAGCGTTTACGGTGAACTTATGGAAAAAGTAGTCATCGAACTGACAGAGCAGACTGATACTTCTGACGAAAATCTGGATTTTCTCATAAACAGACTGAGGACACACAAGGTCGAGATGGCGATAGACGACTACGGTACAGGTTACTCAAACACTTCAAGGCTTATAAGGTACGACCCGCGCTATATCAAACTCGATCACTCGCTGATATCGGGGATAGACACTAATATGAAGCTGAGGAGCATAGTTTCACAGCTGATAGACATGATGCACTCGAACGGCTTCATGGTGCTGGCTGAGGGTGTGGAAACTGCGGAAGAGATGCAGGTGCTTTCAGCGATGCACGCTGACCTGTTTCAGGGCTTTTACATATCAAGACCAAAGCCGTTCTTCATAAATGAGATAAGTGAGAAGATACGCAGCGAGATAATCAGGTATCATCTTGATGTTCAGGGCAGCGCTGACAAGATATTCCATGCAGACGGCGAAGAACATCTGGTGATAGACCTTGCTGCGCTGGTTCGCGAAAAATATACGGGAATATACATCAGCGGCAGTGATGTGGAGATAAAGGGCGGCGCTGAGATGCCATCAGTTATAATGCCCATCACTATACGTGAGGACACCGACTGCAAGCTGACCATACGCAATGTCAGCATAGAAGCAGAACTTGACAAACCCGCGATATCGCTGGGCAACGGCAGCAGACTGCGTCTGGCGGTACACGGTGAGAACAAACTGATGCGCGGCGGGATACTTGTACCGGGCAACACAGAACTTATCCTGGAAGGTGCGGGCAAGCTGACCATTCTGCCGGAGAGTGTCAGCTGCTACGGCATCGGCAACGAGTATGACCTGACCTACGGCAAAATAACATCATACATGACCGATGACCTGAACATAACCACCTGCGGCGACAACTGCGTAGGCATCGGCGGCGGCAGGTGTGACAGTCCCGACGGCATAACGTTCAAGGCGGGACATATTATGATAAGCTGTTCGGGTGCTTACAGCATTGGCGTGGGCAGCGTGTACGAAAAGGCGAAAATAACAATCAACGAGTGCTACATGTCAGTGTGGGCAGCTTCGTCGAACTTTGTGGCAGTGGGTTCTTTCAAAGGTGATACTGACATAAGTATAAGGAACGTGAAGCTGGAAATAAACGCAGGCGGCAATAGCATGTGCGCTGTGGGTTCGCGTGAAATCGGCAAGGCTATCATTGATATAAAGTTCTGCGAGCTGAATACTGAAATAAAGGGCAAATCAATAATCAACATCGGCTCAAACGGCAGTCAGGCTGATTGCAGTATCAGCCGCTCTTCTATACACCTCACATGTGAGGGCAGCGTGATAACAGGCATCGGTGACTGCGAGGGTGCGGGCACTGTTGACATTGACGACTCGGAAATAGACATAAACTTCATGACAGGCAAAGGTTTCGCGCTCGGCTGCCGTGACGGCAAGCTGAATTTCAGCGGAGGCACAAGAAGCATACGTATCAACGAATGAGATCGGAGTGAGTACATATGAGCAATGGTCCCAACAACAGACACAGGATAAGGATAGGCATGCTGGTAAGTCATCTGGAAGATGACTTCGATGATGCTGTATGCGAGGGCGCAATGATAGCAGCCAAACAGCACGACATCGATCTTGTCATTTTGCCCGGACGCTATATCGATGCTGTCTATGCAGATAAAATAAGGACTGAATACGAATATCAGTACAACACTCTCTTTGAACTTGCTAAAGACGATGGATTTGACGCGCTGCTGGTGCTTATCGGCACCATAGGAAGCCATCTGGACAAGGATCGCAGAAAAGCGTTCCTCAAACAGTTCGGCAATGTGCCCATAATCACACTTACCTCGCAGATAGAAGGATATCCCTGCATATCGGTGGATAACCGCACAGGGCTCAGGCAGGTGATAGAGCATCTGATAGAAACACATAACTGCCGCAAAATAGGTTTCGTGAGCGGTCCGGTGACAAGCGATGATGCCATCGAGCGTTTTGATGTGTACAAGCAGGTCATTTCCGAATATGGTATAGAGTATGACGAAAATCGAGTGGCTTACGGCAATTTTTCAAAATATGTAGTGGAAGAAGTGGGTGAACTGCTTGACAGATGCCCTGACCTTGATGCCATAGTCTTCTCAAACGACCAGATGGCGATAGGCGGTTATCAGGCTATGGAACAGAGAGGCATCAAGCCCGGCAAGGACATACTTGTCACAGGCTTTGATGATGACCCCGCAGCCACCGACCTGACACCGCACCTGACCACAGTTGCAATGGATTCCACCGAACTTGGCTACAACGCGCTGATAGAAGCTGTCAACTATATAAATGATGGTGAGATCCAACGGGACACGCTTTCAAGTTCGATGATAGTGAGAAACTCCTGCGGCTGCTCAAACAATACGAAACTCGGCATAGTAGGGCTTGAAGCTGACCCGATGAAAATAGCGGGGCATGCCGAAGAGATAAGCAGGATGATATTCAACAGGTACCGCCTGAGCAGCGGTTCGCAGAACTATCGCAGAGATTTCGCGGCAATGATAGTCGAGATAGCCCGCTGTGCAGACATGATACGACAGGAAAAAGGCTACGACCCATATGTGATATTTGACATGCTGGAACAGATAATAGATGTGCATTTCTTCGACTATACCGACCTTGAAACGTTGTATTCGGTGATGGAATATATACATTCGTCACTGGCGGGGTGCATCGACACACAGACAGGACAGTTCCAGCTCAACAGTATTTTCGTAAGGCTGTACAAGATGATATCAGAACTGAACGATTCGGTCTGCCACGAAAAGCTGAGCAACAACTATTTCATGACATGGCAGACAAATTCGATGACTAAAGATATGCTGATCTTCGATGCCTACGATGATGAAGCGTATCGCTCGGTGATAGACAAACTGACTATGCTGCATGTAAAGTCAAGCTACCTTTATGTGTATGAGCCGCAGATAGTCAACACAAAGCACGATGTCTGGAAATTTCCCGAAAAGATGATGCTGAAAGCCTACCACAACATGTGCGGACCTCAGCTGTTGCCTGCTGACAAGCAGATGATCTCGCCGAAAGAAATATTCTCGAACCCGTACTTCCCTGCTGACAGGCGATACACTATGGTCTGCATGCCGCTGTTCACCAATGAAGAGCATTACGGTCTGCTGATATGTGAACTTGAACATGAATATTTCAGCTTTCTGCAATCGATAACTGTTCAGCTTTGTGCAGCACTGAAAATAATCTCGCTGATGAAGCAGCAGACTAAGATACAGAAACAGCTGCAGGCAAGCCTTATCGAGATACGCGAAAACAATGAACTGCTTGGCGAACTGTCAAAGCTGGATGAACTGACCTGCTGCTACAACAGACGCGGATTTTTTGAAGAGGTAAGAAAGCTGATACGCGCCGAAGAGAATGAGGGCAAAGCTGCGGTGATGATATTCGCTGACCTTGACAGTCTTAAGACGATAAACGACCGTTTTGGTCATGAGGACGGAGATTTCGCCTTAAGGGGGATATCTAAGATACTTTCTGCTGCATTCACCAACAATGAGGTCATCGGACGAATAGGCGGCGATGAATTTGTGGTATGCGCACTGGCTGAAGAGGGCACTGATGCGTCAGCGATAAGAAAGCACATCGAAGAGATGACCGAGAAATTCAACATGCGTGACGGCAGTGAAAAGGAATATTATGTTCACCCCAGTGTCGGCGTTTATCCGTTCAGATGCGGCGGCACTGTCGAAGTCGGTGAACTGCTGAGCCATGCCGATGCTCTGCTGTATGCACGCAAGAAAAACAAGAGATCGATAATCAAGGCTGAGAGGGACACTCAAAAGTGATGACTCCCCTTTTCATGTTTTGATGGACTGCATCTTTTTATGGAGCAGTCAAAAAATTTCAGTAAGGATATTTGTGAGGAAAGTTTATGGGTAAGATATGTAAGTCATGCGGAAACTACTACAGCGGTGACTACTGTGACAAATGCGGCTACGGTAAGCCTGCGGGTGTATCGAAGTCTGCAAAAAAATACCGCGATGCCGCAAGGCGAAAGCCCGAACGAATGCAGACAGCCGAAGACAAAAAGCTGCTGGCAAAATGGGCTAAGGAAGAACGCACAGAGGTGACAGAAAAACGAGTAGACCCAAAGGCGCGTCAGCATTTTCTGATAGTTGTGGCGATAGCGGCGGTTACTGTCATAGTGCTGGCATTGTATCGGTCGGGGGCGATATTCTCAAACACCCGTGAGGAAGTGGTGGGACAGTATTTTTCCGCCATCAGTGAGGGAGATTTCGACAAATTCGTAAAGTGCTTTCCAAAAGAGATAAAGCGCGATTACGAAGAAGACAGGACGGCATCGGGCTTATCAAAAAAAGACTACATGAAAGCCCTCTATCAGGACTTTACTGAGGAATACGGCGAGGGCTACAGCATAAACATCAAGCTGGGCAACGAAACACAGCTGAATGCAGATGATTACGACATGAGCGATTACAAGGCACAGTACGGTTCAGCACCGCGACTCAGCGAAGTCTACGAGATGGTCGTGAATGCTGATTTCAGAGGCTTGAAAGGCAACGATCAGGCGAAGCTGTACCTCTATGTCGGAAAGACGGGCGGCTACTGGCGGATCTTCGGCATGACCGAAGATGTCGGCAGTGTTAACGAAGACGGTTCTCCCAACGATGGTGAGATACCTCCTGTGGTCAGCGAAGAAAACTGATCAAACTGCGAAAAGTTCACCTTACAGGTGGGCTTTTTGCTTTGTTGTATCGAACAGTAAAAAAGTTAACATTATTACTCTTGCAAAGATAACGCGAATATGTTATAATATTGTATATTTTTTCAGGAAAGAGGTTTGCACTATGACCAACGAATATGTTCTCATACTCGATTTCGGCGGACAGTACAATCAGCTGATCGCAAGGCGTGTGCGCGAATGCAACGTTTACTGCGAAGTCAAGGCGTATAACAAGATAGGCATAGATGAAATAAAAAAGCTCTCGCCCAAAGGCATAATCTTTACGGGCGGTCCCCAGAGCGTTTACGGCGATAACGCTCCAAGCGTCCCCAAAGAGATCTTTGAACTGGGCATACCTGTGCTGGGCATATGCTACGGTTCTCAGCTTATGGCACATGTTCTGGGCGGCAAGGTCGAAACATGTACAATTTCAGAATACGGCAAGACCGAAACTGATTACGACAAGAACTGCGCTCTGTTTGCTGATGCCGAGATACCGTCAAAAGCTGTCAGCTGGATGAGCCACACTGACTTCATTTCAAAGGTGCCTGACGGCTTCAAGGTAGCGGCTCACACCGCAAACTGCCCCTGCGCGGCTATGTACAATGAAGAGAAGCGCCTTTATGCGGTGCAGTTCCACCCTGAGGTCAATCACACACAGTTCGGCGTGAAGATGCTGGGCAGTTTCCTCAAAGATGTATGCGGCTGTACAGGCGACTGGACTATGGAGAACTACGCTGAAAAGGCTATAAAGGATATACGCGAAAAAGTCGGTGACGGCAAAGTACTGCTGGCGCTGTCGGGCGGCGTTGACAGTTCGGTGCTGGCGGCTCTGCTTTCTAAAGCGGTCGGCAGACAGCTTACCTGCATTTTTGTTGACCACGGTTTCATGCGCAAAAACGAGGGCGATGAAGTCGAGGCGGCTTTCAAGGACTGGGATATAAATTTTGTCAGAGTTAATGCGAAAGAGCAGTTCATGTCTAAGCTGAGAGGCGTTTCCGACCCCGAAACAAAGCGCAAGACCATCGGTGAGGAATTCATCAGAGTCTTTGAGGCTGAGGCAAAGAAGATAGGTCATGTGGACTTTCTGGCGCAGGGCACCATCTACCCCGATGTGATAGAGAGCGGTGCAGGTGATGCGGCAGTCATCAAGAGCCATCACAATGTCGGCGGTCTGCCCGATTATGTTGATTTCAAGGAAATAATCGAGCCGCTGAGAATGCTTTTCAAGGACGAAACAAGAAAGCTGGGTCAGGAATTGGGTCTTAGCGAAACGCTGGTATGGCGTCAGCCGTTCCCGGGTCCAGGTCTTGCAATAAGGATAATCGGTGAGATAACCGATGACAAGCTGGAGATACTTCAGGACGCCGACTGGATATTCCGTGAGGAAATAGCAAAGGCAGGTCTTGACAGGAGTATCAACCAGTATTTCGCAGTGCTGACCAACAACCGTTCGGTAGGTGTTATGGGTGATTTCCGCACCTACGATTACACGCTGGCTCTGCGTGCGGTAGAAACCACAGATTTCATGACCGCTGAGTTCAGCCGTATACCCTACGAGGTACTTGAAGCAGCGTCCCGCCGCATAGTTAACGAGGTAAAAAATATCAACCGCGTTTGCTATGATATTACTACCAAGCCGCCTGCTACTATTGAGTGGGAATAATAAACGTCCCGAAAAATAGGGCATAAACACGCCAAAAGCCGTTATCAGCCATTTATCATGGCAACGTTTTGTCAACAATGATATAATTAATTGGCTGAAAAGAAAAGAGCTGTCTGCTCCCATGCGGAGCGGACAGCTCTTTTGCTATTCCACATTCCAGATGATATCGACGGACTTTTTAATAGTCTTCACAGGATTCTTTAGCCGACTTGCCAGATTTTCCATGACAGGCGAAGCGCCACCTCTGTACGGCTCAGCGCTGAACTGACTTCTATCGCTTGTGTATTCGTAATTTACCTCTTCCGCGCCGACCAGCTTTTTACCCAGCGCCGATGCTATCAGCTCTGCCTTGTGCCTTGAATCTTCTATGGCGCTTTTCAGGACTATCTTAGCCTTTTCATCCTCATCACTCAACTCCGATTCGATATTATAACCTATATCAGACATATTCCCCATAAGTTCGGCTATTTTTTCGACCACTTTCAGATCCGAACAGATCCTTAGTACCATACTTTTGTGATAGGAATATTCTTCCTTTTGGTATGCTGAATGAGAAACACGTTCATCATTGAAAACCAGATCTTCGGGCTTGATCCCGAGTTCATCATTCATGGCCTGCAAAAGCTGCTCTGTCCGCTTTTTTCCCATTTCAACAGCCTCACCCGATGTCTTCAAGACCGCACTTACCGAAAAAGTGATCTTAAAACAGTCAACAGTATATTCCGAAGATGCCTCGCCCTTAACTTTTATCGTACTCATTTTTAACTTCTCCTTTCAGATTTTTTCAAAGATTCTTAACCGTTCTAGTTATATCTTATCACAAAACATACCTTATGTCAATACAAAAGCAAACTGCCCACAGCACCGTAAATAATCGGTGCTGTGGGCAGTTTTGGGTGGAGGTGTTTATCGTGCCGCCGACAGAACTTATGTTGGATCAATGATATCAACGATCTTACCGTCTTTCATAATTATCCTTCTTGAGCCTGCCTTTGACAACTCTATATCATGTGTGACCATGATTATTGTCTTGCCTTTTTCATTGAGTTTTTTAAGGATATCCATTATCTTGTGACCTGTTTCCTCATCAAGCGCACCTGTTGGTTCGTCAGCAAGTATAACTTCGGTGTTAGAGATTATACACCTTGCGATCGCGACTCTCTGCTTCTCACCGCCCGACAGCTGAAAAGGATACTTGCTCTTTTTTTCAAGAATGCCAAGTTCATCAAGTACGCTGTCAATTTTCTCGCCATTAACTGAACTATCCTTTTTTCTGTACTTTAATGGCAGAGTTATATTATCGTAAACCGTCCTGTCATTGATAAGTGCAAAATGCTGTACCACAAATCCGATGCACTTGTTTCTGAAAAGAGATATCTTGTTATCAGAGAATTTGCTGACATCTTCGCCCTGAAATAGATAGCTTCCCGAATCTGGGGTTATTATACCGCCCAGAACATTCAGCAGTGTAGTCTTTCCACAGCCGCTCTTGCCCGATATGGTGACAAATTCGCCTTTGTCTATGGTGAGGTCGATATTTTTCAGAGCATCGGTCCTGGCATCTTTTTTGCCATAACTCACCGAAATGTTATTTAAACTTATCATTACTCTTTGCCTCCAATATAGGTATTCAGGTTCATATGTTTAATATAGATGCCGCATATCACGAATGAGAAGACAATTATGCCTGCCACAGCAAGCTGTACCAGCAATACCGACCTCAACGAATATCCCATAGCAAATAATAAGAACGAAGCTGTGATATCACTCGTAAGCATTATCGTCATAACAGAAGCCGAACTTTCAGCTATTATATTCTTCAAAGAAGCACCGCAAAGCATCTCAACGCCGAATGTCTGGAAATTCTCTCTCAGCATACTGCAAAGCGATATTATATTCACCATACTCGAAAAACACAGCATTATGACCACTATCAGCCCGAACTGCTTTGACACTTCTTTGGTCATTGCCGAATAGGTTTCAAGCATACTTTCTGAAGTCAATGCACCTTTATAATAGAGAATAATATTCCAGTTGCCGATACCCGCCTCTGTGCGAATATCATCATACATCTGCTTTGTCACTTCATATCCCTTAGATGAATTTACAAAACCTAACACATGGTCAAGCAGAAGATTTCTTGCAAATTCATCTGCTTTATCTGAATACAGCGAAGGCAGTATTATATAGCGTTCGCAAGAAGTCATTTTATTGTTTGATTTATCAAGAAAGAACGAATCGTCACCCACAAATCCGATAACATGGTATGTGAGTTTTTCACATAAATAATATCCCTCAAAGGTATCACCGATACTGAAAGTATCTTTATATGCAGACCCCAACAGAACAGGTACCTCTCTCTCATCATTCAGCATATAGTCACTTTCTTCAAATCCCCTGCCGTCAGCTATGGAAACACTAAAGACATCAAAAAACTTTGAGGATACCTGCAAGGATTTTGTTTCATACATCGTTTCCCCTTCGGGACCGGGCTGAGGTTCAGCGGCATTGCCATCTTCGTATCCGTATAAAAATTGTTCATCTACAGGCTGACTTGTTATCTCCACAAACTGATTTGAAAGTGATACAAAGTCAAATTCATCGTTATTTTCAAGTTTCTCAAGAAAGGAATGCAGCTTATCAAAATTCTCCCTTCCGTTTTCATTGCGATAACCATAGTACACACTATCGGCAAGAAATTCGGAAGTATCGTAAAGCGTCATCTCGCCATAAGTTTCAGTGAATTTCTTTTCTGCCTTATGACTTGTTTCCTTAGCACCTATCGCCGCACCAAGAATATAAAGACAGAAGAACGCCAGCAGAGTCATTACAACAGTCTGAAAAAGGTGTCTGCGCAGTATTCTGACGCCATTTTTAATGGTGAAACTATTCACTGTATCACCTCCTCGATGGGAGTGCGCAGGATATAGAATACAGACCATATAAGGAATAATACTATAAACACAGCACATATTATATATCCCGTAATGAGCGATGAAAAGTATGCAGGATAAATGACATTACAGTAAACAAATCCCACTGCAAAAGAAACCGCAAATACCGCCAGATATTTTAATACTATCAGCATAGCTATGTTCTTTTTCGATGCACCCACCAGCCGATGTATTGCAAGTTCCCTTTTCTGCTTTTCTACCCAGCGAACCGAGATAAGCAGCAGACACAAGAAACAAGCTGCCAGAAGACAGATAAACCATCTCGCACTGAATACCTGCGGCATAACGCTCTCGGAGAAAGATGCGGCTTGCGAACATATCTCAGCCCGGATACCTTTGTCCGAATAATATTCGATCAGTTCATTGGCGCGTTCTTCGGGATCTTCGATATCGAAAAAGTCAAAAGTGAAAATACCCGAACCGCTCAGTTCAGCAGAAAGCATGTTCACAAAAATATAGTCATCAAGCACAGTGTCGCTCTCATATCCCAGCACACCAATGACACGGTATTCCCTGCCATCCAGTGCGAAGAACTTATCACCGTCTTTTTCATAGATCTCATCGGATCTGCCCTTGCCCACAACGCATACAGCATTATCTTTTGTGAAGTCCGATGCCTTGAAAAACCTGCCTTCTTTCATTGGCAGATTGATATAGTTCCTGTTAAAAAACATGTATCTTACAGTACCATTTTCATCGGTTACATCAGAATAAATGGCACTATTGCCCTTTATAGCTGACAAAGCATCAGTCAGGTCATCGGTATTGTCATAACCATCGACTTTGATGACCAAAGACGACTTACCCAGCGCCCCTGAGCCCATCTTATTTAACGTGTCAGTCAGTGTCAGATGATGTATCATCAGGATAGAAACTATCGGAATGATGCAGAATACAGCGAGCAACAGTATTGTAGTATATCTGATCTTGTGCATAAATGCTCCTTGAATATTATCATTTTATGAATAGATATATCATTAACTAAAGAGGAGATCTGTATTTCAAGACCCCCTCAAAGTTAATGTTATTTGACTAAATTAAGTCGGAACTTAGTTGTCTATGTACAGATCAGTTACCGTAGTAAGCGTGACCTGTAGGGAATTCCCAGCTCCAGCCACTGCAAAGCAGCGGATCAGTTGTAGCAGTACGCTTGATGTTACCATAAGAATAGCATCTGCCGGTATCAGCCCACGCATTATCAACCGTACCAACCATTGCTCTTACATAATGATACTTATAGTAACCATTGGTGCTTGCCCAGCAAGACTTAGTCCAGTAATCTTTATCAGTACTCCACCAGCAGCTGGAGCTGAAGTTTACGGATGTACCGCTGGAGAAGCTGTCCTTCAGGCTCTTTGCATTAGCGCTGATAGCTGTAACAGCAGAAATGGCCATAGCGCAAGTCATTACGACAGCCGCCAGTCTTTTATTTGTCTTTGATCTCATTTTTAGATCCTCCTATGAATAATTTCTTTATTCAAACTCCATGCGCATAAAAGTTAAAATAAACATACCGAATATACAGATCACATAATCAGCGATCTGTCGTTTACTTTCCCGCCGAATGCCAGAAAAACATTCGGCGGGCGGGGCGTAAACGATAACATAATGGATATGGTGGATATCAATATTTGAACTTTCATGACAATAATATCACAAGTTCTGATATTTGTCAACCATCACTTATGGTCATATACGATATGATATACTGCATATAAATACGAATATATTTGTCGCATTTTCACTTAAATATACTTGTTGAAAGCGTTGGCAAAGTCGAAAGCGCACAAAAAGTTGACCTATATCAATTATTGATTATATCAAATAATTCTCTTTTTGAATTATGGAATATTCACAATTAAATTCGCGAATTTTTGGGGCGAATTTTCTATTATAACAACAAGAAAAAAACACTCCAAAGCCCGAAATATAAGTTATTCAGCTATCATCATCGGAACCACGACCACGCCTGAAAACTGTCATTATAATGTTAAGTTCTTGACACATCAGCTGCATAAAAAATCATAATTTATTAGCCAAGTCACAGACAGGTTGTAC
Source organism: Hominimerdicola alba 8 (assembly GCF_000178155.2). Lineage (GTDB taxonomy): Bacteria > Bacillota > Clostridia > Oscillospirales > Ruminococcaceae > Hominimerdicola > Hominimerdicola alba_C. The sequence goes on along the minus strand of NZ_ADKM02000075.1, from coordinate 101 downwards.
AAAATCAGCCCGTGAAATTTATTAATTAATACAATTTATGTTTTAACTTATATTCATTTTATTAATCATTCTTCAAAAACATGATATTAATTGTCAAAAAA
>NZ_ADKM02000076.1 GCF_000178155.2 Hominimerdicola alba 8 | reverse complement strand
TAATTACTTATGCTGTAATTATATAAGAAAATCAATTCAGATAAAAAAAGAGCCTGCATAAAAGCAAGCTCTTTGTCTGATCACTATATCAGAGGAAAACTCTTTTTAAAAGCTGATCATCATTGTACGTTCGATCTCTTCACGGATCGAATAATCGTCATCTTCGCAGATGTCTGAAAAATACTTTTCTTCTTCATTGTCGTTCTTCTTGATATAATTGCTTACGATCTCATCATTATTGTTGACCCGATCCGCTACGACATCGTAAATAACGTCATAAAGATCGTCGAGATTTGACTTTTCGATACAGGTCTTCTTCTTATAATATTCCTCAAGGTAGCTGCTGAGCTTTTCTATAAGTTCTTCCCTTATAGCTTCAGATATATCTTCCTCGTGATAATATGAAGCTATATCAGCTATTTCCTTATTTGTCAGTTTGATTCCTTCACCGTTCCTGTAAATAAACATATTTTTCTCCTTTTATTTATTAGTTAAATTGAGTTCGTCAAGATCAAATAGGCAAACAGGTGCGACACCGAGACTGAACGTCGCATCGCTGCTGCTCAACTCACCTGACGGATAGACGTAACGCATACTGCGGGCGTAGCCGATGTCGCAGGAATACGGAGTCACCGTCCATACCCAATCATCGTACTTAGGCATCAGTTTTCTATACTTACGATACTGATCGCAGCTAAGAAGTGTAACAAGGTCTTCCGATGTTCCATAGGCATTGTCACCGTTATCTGCTGTCAAATCGGAAGTCTGAGGCAAAACATCGTCCTTCGATATGTGCATAGCAAGGAACTCGCCATTAAGCCACTCTCTGACTTTAGATTTTCTCCAGTCGTTGCAGCCGTCTTCGTACTTTTCAGCAAACTCCATTGTTTTGATTATTTCTGCTGTTACTGCGAGCACCGCATTTCTTCCATATACTTCCTTATCGAACACCTCAAGACAGATAAATTTTATCCCTTTATAGATAAAAGCTTTTCCTGCTTTAATTTCCGGTGTTATATTCAGGAGCGTTTCATTTTCTTCTTCGGTAAGTTGTCTTGTAATTTTCAAAAAATGCTCAAGCGGATATTCTTCGTTTTCTTTTACTATGTGTTTATGATAGCGCCGAGCTTTGATAATTTCAAAAACATTACAAATAACAACGGCATTTTCTTCATCATAACTCTTCACTTTATAATAATTCTGATGATCATTCTGTATCTTTTCTGTAAGGATACCATCATCATAAATGGTTTCCATTTTACTTTCTCTTTCTCTTGCTATCGCTTCATATTCATTGTCAGTTCTTACAGCATAACAGTTATCTTCCTCTGTAATATGGAACTGTACAAGATCACCGTCTCTGAGTTCATCATTATCTCTTTTTGATCTGTCTTTTATATATACTTCAGCTAAAGCTCCTTTTTCCAGAATGGTTATTGATCTCAGCTGATAACCTTTTGAAGGATCCTGTTTGCCGAAGAAAGTTTCGATAAATGATCTTTTGATTATTTCTTTGTCCAGGCTTTCAAGCATTTCTGTTATTTTATTTTGATTAGTAAACATAATTTTTCTCCTTTTATTTATTAGTTAAATTGAGTTCGTCAAGATCAAATAGACAAACAGGTGCGACACCTAAACTGTACGCCGTAATGCTGTAGCTCAACTCACCTGACGGATTGATGGCACGTACACTGTGGGCGTTGCCGGTGTGGGGATACAACGGAGTCACCGTCCATACCCATCCGTTGAACTTAGGCATCAGCTTTCTGTACTTGCGGTACTGATCGTAGCTAAGAAGTGTAACAAGGTCTTCCGATGTTCCATAGGCATTGTCACCGTTATCTGCTACCAAGTCAGAAATCTGCGGCAAAACATCTTCCTTTGCTATGTGCATAGCAAGGAACTCGTCGTTGAGCCACTCTCTGACTTTTGATCTTCGCCAGTCGTTGCAGCCATCTTCAAACTTTTCGGCAAACTCCATTGATTTTATTATCTTAGCGGTCACAGCAAGTGCTGCTCTGCGTCCGTAAACTTCCTTATCGAATACTTCAAGGCAGACAAAATCTATCCCTTTATAGGTAAAATGTTCTCCTGCTTTTATTTCTGTTGTCTTTGTTTCTGATGTCTTTGTTCTCAGATTTCTGCCGCACATCGGGCAGTAATTTATCAGAAATGCGGCTCTGGCGGGAACGCCCCGCAAACCACAGTTCGCATTATCGGGACAAGGTGTACATTCGGTTACTAATGTTCTCGACTTACCCTCAGTTCCTGTATCAATGAACAACTTTGTGTCGGTCGTTTTACCGAGCATTACACTGCCGCCTTTACAATATTTACAATCAGCCATTTTATTCTCCTTTTTATTCGATCTCCTCAGCGATCTCTTTGAGTTTATCGCTGAGGATCCATTCGTCATAAGTGCAATATCCGGATCTCAGCTTTCTGTTTGTCGGGGTCGCCAGCTTTTCAGATGTAAGTATCTCTTTCAAAGCAGGATACCAGTATTTGTCATCTCTTATATAGATGGCATTCTCAGGCGGAACGTGAAGAAAACTTGTTTCCGGAAGATTAGTAGACACATCACAGTACGAGGTCCAGCATCCCAACTCTTCGTCCCAGCTCATCAGACCCAGATAAAGTCCACCGCCGGGAATAAATGATTCGAGATATTCGCTGATTGCGAATTTGACCTTTTCTGCTCCGAATTCTGTTTTGAGTGTGAATATTTTTTCCATAATCGAAAACTCCTTTTATTTTTTTGATCATATCGGCAATATCTTTACAAGATGTTCTTGCTTTATCTGACGAGTTTTTACACCCGCCATCTTAAACATCATCTTTGAAGCCTTTGTTCCGTCTGTATCTGCGTATTTGTCGCATGTATAAATAACTTCCTTTATGCCGCTCTGGATTATTGCTTTGGCGCATTCGTTGCATGGGAAAAGTGATACATAGATCCTTGACCCTTTAAGGTCGTGGTTGCTGTTCAAAACAGCATTAAGTTCTGCATGGCAGACAAAAGGGTACTTAGTATCAAGGAAGTCCCCTTTCCTACCCCAGGGCATCTCATCATCATTACATCCGGCAGGCATTCCGTTGTATCCCACTGAAAGTATCTTGTTTTCCTCAGAAACGATACAAGCCCCTACCTGAGTGTTCGGGTCTTTGCTTCTTGCAGCAGATAGTTCGGCTATACCGAGAAAATAATCGTCCCATGAAATGTAGTTCATTCGTTTTTTCATTTTTTATCCTCCTTAATTATTATAGTGATTCAGTTTTTAATGACTCCAATTATCAAAAACCGATCCTGCTTGTATTATACTTGAATATTCATACCAATAAAAAAGCAGCTCTGCCGTGAGCAGAACTGCTGAAACTGAATCACTAAACAGAGAGCGCTCTTTCGTCTGTTCCATTTTTTATGATAGATATTGCCCTGTTTTTTATTGTTTCCAAGTACTTTTTATCTATCTCGCACGTAAAAACCTTTCTGTTCAAAAGGAGTGATGCTGCCATTGTCGAACCTGAGCCTGCAAATGGGTCAAGGATCCAATCACCTTCTTCGGTTGAGTTTTCTATATACATTTTAAGCAGTTCAACGGGCTTTTCGGTCTCATGGAGCTTCTGACCCTTTATGTTATCAAACTGATGTACAGTCTTGCTCCCGCAATTTGAGATAGCTTTTGCTTTTCCTTTATAGCAGAACAGTACATACTCACAGTTTTTCATGTACCATCTGTTAGGAGTGGCATTATTTTTCAGCCAGACCAAAAGGTTATGGATCTTAAAGCCTGCTCTCTGAACTGCTTCCATAAGCGGCTGAAGATTAAGAAAATTCGTGAAGAAATACGCCTGTCTGTCAGGTTTGAGTACTCTGTAACATTCGGGAATATATTCATCAAACTGTATGTCGTTGTTATCGAATATCTTTCCGTCGTTTTTGCTCAGCATTCCTCTTGGTGCGTTCTTCCCTCCTGTTCCTCCGGATATTACCCTGTAAGGCGGATCGGTAAGTATCATATCAAAGGACTCAGTTTTAAGTTTGTTCAGTATAGTCTTAGCATCAGCATGAGCCAGCACTGCCTGCAGGTTTTTCTTAGCATTCAGGAAGTCCTGTTCATCTGTAAACGTTCTTTTCTTCTCATATACGCCTTCTTCCATCATTTCGTTATCTACAAACACATCTTTATAGAAGAAATCAATGCTTCCGTTTTCCGGTGTTTCGTAAGATGCTCTGTAACTGAGGCTTACACCTTCTTCGTTCTTTTCTGCCTTTATTACTTCAATTAAAACAAAGACTCCTGCTTCTTTTCTTTCAAAAGCAGGAGTTTCTGTTGTTCTCAAATATCTGGAAATAACTCCTCTTATACCGGTAGGAGAATATTCAGGTAATTTTTCGTATAATTCTTTTGTCGTCAGACCGTTATGATTTACGCTCAGCAGTCTGATCACTTTCTGTATCAATGTCATTTTTATTCCTCCGTTTATTATATAGTGATTCAGTTTTTTGACTCCAATTATCTAAAACCGATCCTGCTTATATTATACCTGAATATTTTTCCCAATAAAAAAACACCCTTCCGAAGAAGAGTGTTTGATGTAAGTTATCGGTTTATCTTATTTTTCGTAATCATCAAATTCATCGTAATACATATCATACAAACTATCATACGGACGATCTTTCGATGTATCTATACTATTATCTTCAACATTGATCTCTTCTATCTTCACTCCGTCTTTTTCGTTCTGAACTGTGAACTCGACTCCATCAAAATCTTCAGCTTCAAGAATGTATTCGCTGTTATGCCATGCTGCATCGACGATCTCTTCGGCATCTTCTGCAGTTTCAGCCTCGACAGTGACTACCTTTCTCAGTGTTTCTGTAATTATTACATTAAATTCTTTCATAATGAACTTCTCCGTAAATTTCTATAGCATATTTATTGTTTGTTTTTAAGGGAATTCAAGTGACTATTTGTACAGACAAACAAGGATCTCTATATCAGTGTTCTCAAATACTTCTTTTATGATCTGTCTGACATTATCCCATTTTAGTTTATCCAATCCGCAGCCGATTAGTGGCATAGCCAACTTCCATTGAATTCCTATAGGCCGTATATCTCCCCCAGGCAAATAATTTTCAGCAATCACCCAATTCTTTAAATTCTCAAGACTTTCCCTGAGTGTATCATAGGTGGGTTTCATCCAATACTTTTCTTTAGTAATGAGATTTGCTACCATTTTATCCTTAAGACCGACAGGTATCATATATCCATGACCTTCCCAGTTCTTCGGATAGTTTTTCATAAGTTTTTCTTTCACGCCCATCTGAGCGAATTTCTTTGCGATCCCTGCACCCAAAGCAAAGTCAGAACTTATGCAATGGACTAGGACGTAATCATCGGGAACTTCAAACAGATCTCTTATTTCTTCCTTATAGATCATCATTCTTCCTCCTCATCTTCCTCAAAGCTGATAAATAATATCTTTATAGCTATGATCTTTCCTTCGGGATTTCTTGCAGCAAAGCATTCGTAACTACCATCACCGTAGCCTGAACTGCTGATGAATGCTTTATCGTCTAAAGGCATTGCATCTCTCTGCACGAATGTGGATTCGTACCATTCTTTATCCTTGCATTTTTTTGCAAAATAATCTTCATCATAAATTCCGCATTCACCTGAATCTACTCCTACGTCAATGTCCTGAAGTTCGTCAGGTTCATACTCTTCAGGGTCGTACCTCTCGTGTACTACCTTGATAGCAGCGACTCTCCCCTCTCCTGTATTCTGACAAAAGCAGTTATATGTTCCGGGAAGAACATTCTCAAGACTTCCTGCACACCAGGTCCTCATGTCATAACAAGGGTCGGATACTCTTACTCTTGTATCCAGAGTGATAGTTCCTCTTTTGATGTAATCGTACAGGCAGTTCATTTCTACATGAACCGGTTCAGTTGAATACTTATCTGTTATAGCCTTTATCCTGTCGTGTTCTTCTTTTTGGAAAGCATATTCTTCATAGAAAAGCCAGAAGTTATCTGCTCCTGAAGGTTCGCTGTGGATTTCGAGTTCTTCAAGTATCTCTATTCTCTTTTTTAGCAGTTTCTGATTTAACTGTTCATCTTCCGTTTTCTTTGAAAATATAGTTACACTGATATCTGAAATAATAGGGTTGTTCATATCATTTTCCTCCGATGTTTCATTATTTGCATTCTTAAATTCGTTCATTTTGAATTTCTCCGTATAATATTATCTGTTTTGGTCTTGTTTTTGCTGTTCGTTCCAGTGGTCGATCGCCTTGCGAACACTGGTGAAATTGCGAGTACAATCGCAGCGGTCCGTAGAACACACAACAGCCCATACATTCCGGTATTGTACTCTTACTGCGCCATAGGCTTTTCTGTCAGCTCCTGCAATTACGCTTTCACGGTCTGATGCTATGCGAATATCCGTGTTGCCACAGAAGCGGCAAGGACTCAATTTGTCCTTGTATTTTTTCGTGTAGGCTTTCGCCTGCTCAAAGCGTTTACTCATAGTGCTTCAATTCCACTCTGTCATAAAAAATCATTTGAAATTCCTCCGTATAATATTATTTAGTGTTTTCGATAACTTATCTACTCCGGTCATCAATAAACATCTATGCTGTTATTATAGTAGAAAATTGAAAACAACAAAATCGTTTTTGTTTAAACACCGTTTATTTGTGTCACGTGTGACACAAATAAAAAAATGTCCCGCCGAAGCGAGACATTGATTCCTCCGAAGAGAGATGTTTGAATAACAGGTTATTATCAGTTTTCAATTTTTACTATATTTCCTACCACAGTCACCGAATGGCAGGAATTTCCTTCATGACCGTAATTCCATATCAATTTCCAGAACGATACTCTTTTACCTTTTGTGCATCAATATAAATATCACTTGTTGAAATCCTCGCACTCCCATTTTCTCCTTCCGGAATCCCAACTCTCGCACGTTTCCATGATTCTTCGCCATGAGAAATCATACTTAAACTCCATGAAAAAATATGCGAATACTCCGAAAACACCTTATCCATTATAGGATCTAAGGATTCGTCATTATATCTCTTGTCAAAATCATTACTCTTGTAATGATTTCTGATTTCTCTTAAAGCCGGACCATACTTCCAAGCTTCAAACTCTTCTACGAATAACGGTTTACCGGTTTGGATAATTGATTCTCTCTGCGCGAAGTATAATAATTTGTGCAACTTCATTTCATCAATGCGTTTGCCATTCTCTTTCTCATACCTATTACAGATATACGACGCAACATTAAAAACACTATACATCACACACTCTCCTTTCAATATAGTCACTTTCAAACTCTTATAGATATCCTTAGTTTACTTTATTTCCTATCACAGTCACCGAAGGACAGGAATTTTCATCATGACCGAAATTCCATATCAATTCCCAGAATGATATGAAATTGTCACAGTACGAAAAATGTTCAGTGTTATCTGCTCCGCACCATTCAGCTATCTCACGGCAGAGCTGGTCATAGTCGATGGTTTCTTTTGTAGCTATCCCGAACGCTCCGGCACAGAATACAACTTCGCCTTCCATGCCGCAGAATGAGACTGTATCTCCTTCAAAGATCCTTTTACCGTTGCTGTCAGTCAATCCTGTATACTTTCTGATAAGTTCTTCTTTTTCCTGCCTCTCAGCTTCCAGCCATACATCATAATCATTCAGAACATCGTGATAAAACTTTCTGACATTTTCCGTTCCGTACTTTGAAACAGCCTCTTCAAAGGTAAGCTCCGTATGTTCCGTTTCATCAAGAAAGATATTGCTGATAAACTGACCGTTATACTCGAATCCGACCTTTGTTCCCTGTTCTGTTTCATTTGCAAGGTACTGATTAACTTTAGAAAGAGCCTTAGCCAGTTTCAGTTCATCTTCTGTTGTGTTAAATATCTTTAATATATCCATAATTATTACTCCCATTCTCTGCCTTTATCATCGCAGCCCATACAATAGAAAGGACAACTAAGCCCGGCACAGCACCAGTTTAAATCGTACCTTCCATTAATGCGAACGACTTCCCTTATATAGGAAGGGTCACGGCACATCATGTACTTTCTTTTCGGTTTGCCGTTACTGAAGTATAGGTCACTTGTTTTCCTTTTGAGTTTTTCTGATTTCGTTAAGTTCTTCATTTCGATTCCTCCCGGTTTTCTTCTAATTGCTTTTCTGCATATTTGTTGTATTTATCAATAACCTGAGTTTATCGGCTCCATGTTATCAATAAATATCTACGCTTTTATTATACAAGATAATTGAAGCAAACAAAAAAGGCTCTGCATAAAGCAAAGCCTTTCTTATCAGATCAATTCAATTATTCGTTCCAGCAAAGCTGCATATACTTATCAGCCTCATCTTCTGTAAGCTGATACTTTTCTATGACTACATTTTTAGTCATGCCTTTTGTAAAATTTGCCGCCTGAAGTGTTGTGATAAGGATCTTTATTCCGTTTTCACGTTCTTCTGCTTTTCCTTCAGCTTTTCCCACTGAGAATCCTTCAGCCTTCTGAAGTTTAAAAGCCATTTCCTGATCG
>NZ_ADKM02000077.1 GCF_000178155.2 Hominimerdicola alba 8 | reverse complement strand
TGATATATTCAATATATCTCGGTCAGACCGAGATGCTTGAAATGCTTGACAAAAAGCTGCTTGAAAATATAGGCACGATGATAGAACAGAATACTCTGCTCCGTGATGATGAGGGTAAATTGCAGGTCAATATCCCAGTTATCTCCATGCAGGACAGATGGGATATTTACGAGCTGAGCGAGAAGTATGACAATATAATTTCCGAGAGGTTTCATGACAGATTTATGGAGCTTATGAAAAATCCCGTAAAGCTGCCGAAGCATTTGAAATCCGTTCCTGATTGGCTGCGTTATATGGACTGCTGCTGCTATTTCCCCTCGGCTGTTATACTTGAAGCAAGGGAGAAAGGGCTGTTCCTGAACGGCTATGACAGACCAGCACCGGCTATTATGCTTTGTGTGGAAAAGTAAATAATGATTTACGGCATACCTGCCTTGTGCGGGTATGCTGCATTATTTTGACATATCTCAACCCACAATTGAACACACAAACCTACAAAGTTATTGCCACACTGCCTCCGATATGCTATAATGATAACAAGAAAAGCGCTTTTCAAAAATGAAAAGAGGTATGAACATTACTATCGGAAATAAAATCAAGGAACTGCGCCAGCGTGGCAATCTCACACAGGAGGAGCTTGGCGAGGCACTGGGTGTTAGCTTTCAGGCAGTGAGCAAGTGGGAGAACAATATTGCTCTGCCCGACATTGCACTTGTGCCAACTATCGCAATATATTTCGGTGTAAGCATTGACGAGCTGTTTGATTACAGCAAGAATGATATTGATCAGGCAGTTAATGAGATATGCAGCAAGGCGTATGAATTTCGTGAAAGCGACCCACTTAAAAGCAGAGCTATTCTTGAAAAGGGGCTGGAGCAGTATCCCGACAACGAGATAATTATGAATAATATGCTCTACGTCATAAATTATTCTGAAGATCCCGATGAAACAATAAAGCTCGCGTCGAAGCTGATAGAGCGCACGGCTGACAGCGAGGTGCGTTATGATTCATTGCGGTTTTTAGCGTATGCATACAAGGCAAAGGGCGATATTGAAAGCGCAGTGGCAGCGATCGAGCAGATACCGGAGATATATTTTTCCAAGCTGACCGAGATCGCATTTCTGTTTGACGGCGAGAAAAAGATTGAAGCCGCCACAAAGGAGCGAAGTGTCTCGCTCGGGAACCTCCTGCAAATGCAGCAGAAGATAGTGGAGTATTATGCGGAGATCGGGGACAAGGACAAGGCAAGAGCGGAGATAGAAAGAGCGCTGGAGCTGCTTGAAGTAATGTCCGATCTGCCTGTGGGCGAAAATTATAAAGGCTTTTTGAGAGTGAGCTTGAAAAGCTGTAAACTTTAAAATCGGCATATCTGCTTTGGTGTACGGCAGTCTTTTTGGCCGAATATTG
>NZ_ADKM02000078.1 GCF_000178155.2 Hominimerdicola alba 8 | reverse complement strand
ACAATGTCGGTCGGTTTTATTATTGACTTTTTCCAGCTGTTGTGATAAAATATTATTCGGGTAAAAAGAAAAAACAGGCTGAGATCGTCAGCTTGACAGGGGACAATAATGAAGGAGCATATGTATCATGACAGATAAAAAAATGATCTTTATTGTTTTAGGTATAATAATATTAGTTGCAGTTTTGATAATTGTTCTTGTGACCAAGAATGCTTTGATCGGGCTGTGCGGCTGTGCTGTGCTGGTCTTGTGGCTGTTGATCTCTATAATCCGTATGCCAAAACACAAGACAGATGTTGTATTTCTGCTGTCTATGGCGGCACTGATGTCTGCGGGGGCAGGTACTTCGCTGTTTCTTCATATCAGAGGGAATGATCTCAAGGGCAACATGACTTTTATTTCTGTGATCGGCGGTCTGGCGGCAGTTGTGTTCACGGCTGTTGTTTCAAATATCCTGAGGAAAAAGCGCTGTAATCACCCTGTTGAAGCCGTTTGCTCGGACTTGGATGTTTTTGAAAGCAGTAATAGCGATAATAACGGCGTTACGCGGGTCTATGCGCCTATATGGGAATATGTCTACGAAGGGGCTTATTATAACGAGTCCGAAAAGATACACTCAAAGAATTGCAGAGTAAGAAAAGGTACTAAGATGACACTTTACATCGACCCGAACGACCCCGAAGATTTTATCGGTGTCAATTACACCTCACTAATAAAAATAGTTGTTGTGCTGTGTGTGCTGACAGGTGCGGCGATATGTATTTTTTACAATGATATATTCAATTAAAGAGATAATATAAAGACAAAAGGAGATAATCAAAATGCAAATGAGCAGAGAGCAATTTGAACAAATGACGGGTGAAAGGCTCCCTCGCAACGTTAAGCTGGTCACACATGAAGAAATGATGCAGATGCAGAATGGTCAGCCGAATTATCAGCCGTATCGGCAGCAGAACGGTCAGCCGAATTACCAGCCGTATCGGCAGCAGAATGTTCAGCCAAATTACGCGCAGTACCAACAGCCGAATGTTCAGCAGTACCCTCAGTCCTACGGTCAGATGAATAATTTGCAGCCCAATATGCCGAACAACTTAGATATGCGGCAGAGTCAGCCAACTCCGAAGCCCCATTCTAAAAAGGTTCTGGCTTCAATAGGTATAGGTGTGCTTGCATTATTCCTTACAGGCATGCTGAGCATTAATCTTTCGCTGGCTGTGCTGGCATTTTGCATAGCATCTGCATCGCACTATATAGGTCTTGATACAGAACCACACAGACAGGAGAGCAAGTTTATAGCAAAAGTCGTGACAGGCTGCGGCATACTGGCAGGTACGGGTCTGTTTGCAGGCTTGTTTTTGCCTGATGTGATAGGCTCTGTCATCGGCAGTGCTATCGCCATAGCTATCGGCGGAGCGGTCATAGCATCGCCCGCCATAGCACTGCGTCTGAAAATGCGCCGCTGCACCGAAAAGGTCAGGGCGGTCTGCATCGGACTTCACTCAAAGCGCGGTTCAGGCAGGCACTACAACATGGTACACGCCCCTATATGGCAGTACATGTTAGGCGGACATGCTTACACCCAGACAGAAAGCGTCTACTGCAATCCTCCTGAGTTTCAGGCAGGTGAGGGTGCAGAGATACTGGTAAACCCCAACGACCCTATGGATATAACACGCGGCAAGTCAAGCGGAAAGATAGCTGTTACGATGGCAGGTGTTATCGTGGCACTGCTGGGTGTTATAACACTGCTGCAAAGTTTAGGGCTGTTATGATGATTCAAGGTGATATAAATTGACAGGACACATTCATTCAACAGAAAGTTTCAGCTCGGTCGATGGACCCGGCAACAGATTTGTTATTTTTTTTCAGGGATGTCCCATGCGGTGCCTTTATTGCCATAATCCCGATACGTGGGAGGTAAACGGCGGCAGGGAAGTAACGGCGGAAGAGCTTCTTGACGAGTTCGACTCGGTTAAAGAGTTCCTCAAAGGCGGCGGCATCACCTGCACAGGCGGTGAACCATGCCTGCAAATGGGCTTTCTTACCGAACTTTTTGAGAAAGCCAAAGCACGCGGCATAAACACTTGCCTCGATACCTGCGGCATAACTTTCCGCGCGTCTGATACTTCGGCTTTTGACAGGCTGATGCAGTCTACCGACCTTGTGATGCTGGATATAAAGCACATCGACCCCGTCTGTCATAAGAAGCTGACAAGCCACGACAACGCAAATATCCTTGCTTTTGCGCAGTATCTTAGCGATATCGGCAAGCCCGTATGGATAAGGCATGTGGTAGTGCCGAATATTACCGACAACGAGGATTATCTTTACAGACTGGGCAGATTTCTCGCCCATATCAAGACCATCAAAGCACTTGATGTTCTGCCGTACCACACGCTGGGCAAGTCGAAATACGAAAAACTTGGGCTGGAATATCCGTTGGGTGATACCCCGCCCATGTCCCACGAGGGCGCACACAAAGCCCGCGACATCATAATGAGGGGGCTTAAGGACGAACTTCGTGATGAATTGAAAAAATAGTACAAAAAAGCACCCTGCTGCAAACAGGGTGCTTTTATATTGTCCGAAAATACTTCACCCCTCGCTATGGGCGAGGGGTGAATACAATACCAGAGGGGTGATGAATGCTGTTATTACAAGTCGATGATGACCTTGCCGCTGCCGACGGTAGGTGTCACTTCTGCGACCTTATCAGTGTTAGCGACAGTTATTTTGAAGTTTGCTTTTGTTTCGGTGTAGCTGCATTCTATCTTGCTGCCGTTTCTGGTTGCGGTCAACTCAAATACTTTGTTTGCCTCAGTGTCGTAAACAGGGCAAACTGCGGTCTTGCCGTCCTCAAGCTCATATATGGTGAAGTTTGTACCGTCCAGATAATCGTACTCGAAATCTCTCTTGAAATCACCGTATGCGATGATGGAGTTTGGCTTTGCCAGCGCAGGTATCTCGAAATAGTTGCACTTGTGGGTGTACCACTTGCCGCCCTCGAAGACCTTGCCTGTGATGATGTCAGTCCATCTTCCGGCAGGAACATAGTACTGCGCGATGCCGTCCTCGTTGAGGATAGGTGCAACAAGTATATTGTCGCCCAGCATGTACTGTCTGTCAAGTGTCAGGCAGGCGGGGTCATTTGCAAAGTCTATGACCATTGCTCTCATCATGGTCACGCCGACCTCGTGGGTCTTTATCGCCTGTGCCCACAGATAAGGCATCAGCTCGCCTTTCTTCTTTGTGAAGAAGCGCAGTACATCACAGCTTTCCTCATCAAACAGCCACGGCACGCGGTAAGACTGGTTGCCGTGAAGTCTTGAATGGGTGGAGAACAGACCGAATGCCGCCCATCTCTTGTAAATGTCGGGAGTAGCAGTGGCTTCAAAGCCCGCCATATCGTGGGAGGTGTAGCCAAAGCCCGAAATGCACAGGCTCAGGCAGCCGCGAACGACTTCTGCCATAGAGTTGTAGTTGCCCGAGCAGTCGCCGCCCCAGTGAACAGGGAACTTCTGACCGCCCGCAGTCGCAGACCTTGCGAACAGGCATGCCTTGTTCTCGCCATAGTATTCTTTCAGCACGTTGAATACGCACTCGTTGTACAGATAGGTGTAGTAGTTGTGCATCTTGATGGGGTCAGAGCCGTCAAAGTAGACCACATCGCGTGTAGGTATCCTCTCGCCAAAGTCGGTCTTGAAAGTGTCAACACCCATCTCACAGAGTTTTCTAAGGTAACCTGCGTACCATTTGCAGGCATCAGGATTGGTGAAGTCAACTATCGCCATACCCGGCTGCCACTCATCGCACTGGAACACCGAGCCGTCCTTTTTCTTGATGAAATAGCCGTGTTCCATACCCTCATCAAACAGTCTTGAACGCTGACCGACATATGGATTTATCCACACACAGGTCTTAAGTCCCTTAGTTTCATGCAGTCTTTTCAGCAGACCTTCAGGGTCGGGGAACTGCTCTGTATCCCACTCAAAGTTGCACCATTCCAGACCTTTCATCCAGAAGCAGTCAAAGTGGAATACCTGAAGAGGTATATCTCTTTCAGCCATGCCGTCGATGAAGCTGGTTATGGTAGCTTCATCATAGCTTGTCGTGAATGAAGATGTCAGCCACAGACCAAAGCTGAATGCAGGCGGCAGTGAAGGCTTGCCTGTCAGGTCGGTGTAGCCTTTCATTACCTGTGTGAGGTCTTCGCCGCCGAAAACGTAGTATTCAAGGCTCTCGCCCGGCAGTGTGAAGCTGACTTTTGAAACTGTGTCAGAGCATACTTCAAAGCTGACCTTGTCGCTGGAATTGACAAAAATGCCATAGCCGCGCGAAGATACATAGAAAGGTACGCTCTTGTAACTCTGGTCAGAGCATGTACCGCCGTCAGCGTTCCATATCTCAACGTTCTGACCGTTCTTCGCAAATGTGGTGAACTTCTCTCCGAAACCGTAGAAATATTCGCCAACAGTGGTGTCAAGCTGTTCTCTTATGTATGTGCGGTTCTCGTCAGCAGGATAACTCCAGAAAGTTTCGTCTGCCTGAGTTGCAAGTCTTGCCTGCTGTTTGAATGCGCTCTCGAAAATAACGCCTGTACTTCTCCAGCCGCCGCTTGTCAGCTTCTTGTCTTTGTAATAATATGAAACACTCCAGCTGTCCCTTGAAACCTCAACTCTGGTGTCACCCGAAACCAGCACAGCCTTGTGCTCATCAATGGTAACAGTTGGCTTGTAGTCGCCCTTGTTCAGTACAAAGTGCGGACCGTTGTCCTTGTAGCCCTTGTGGTGTGTTATGTTTACCTTTATAACGTTCTCTATATCTGAAGTATAGGTTATTTCAAGGTTTGCGCTGCCCAGCAGCTTATACCTCTCGCGTCCGTAGAAAGGTGTAGCCACCACCATGAAGCCGTTTTCGACCTCAACGATATCGTAAGCCTGATTGACATAGTTGACATCATAGCCTCTCTGGTTCAGCCAGAAACCGTCAGCAAATTTCATAGAATATACCTCCTCTTAGTTAATGAAATATCAATAAATGAAAGTTGCGAAAGAGCATATCTGCCGCAACAGCTTAGATATATTTTAATACATTCTGCCCAAAAAAGCAATAGCAAAAATCAATAATGTATAATATCCTTATGCTTTTAGTCATATTCAGGCTTAACTTTTAATGAATTGATTTTAAATTTATATCATATTCTGAAAGTGTTTTGGCAGACAGTTCGACCGCTTAATACAAAAGCCCTGCCCGCAGGCAGAGCTTTTGTTTACTGCTGACTCAGACTTCGTGGCTGCATTTTCCGAGAAACTGTCCGTCTTCCTGATAACCTTTGAGGATACGCAGACAGAGCGGCAGCACCATGTAGTCTGTTCCATCAAGGACAGTCCATGCGTTAGAGCTGTTCTTGATGGTGATAGTGCCGTTCTTTAACAGTTCAGCCATATGCGTTGCAGAAAGAACTTCATGCGGCTCTTTCTTAAAGATGATCTGTCCGTCAGCGATGCGTTCTTCATTCCTGTGCTCAGGCACATTCAGGTCGTAACAGTAATAGCTGTAGACCACTTCATTCTCGTCCTCATGCAGCTTTGTGCAGCCGCTTCCGATACCTTTGCTCATAACTTGACACCGTCCTTATTGTAGTTTTTATTGTGCAGAAGCTCTCTTCAGCTTCTTTTTGTTTTTATTAGCAAGTGCTTTCCAGCTTTGTTTGTAGCAGCTGTAGGCTGCTTCAAATTCCACTGCGGCAGGTTCATATCCGCCGAAGCATACCTGCTCAAACAGGCTCACCGCCCTGCTTATCTCAGCATCTCTGCTCTCAGCCAGTGAAAGTATCTGCTGTGGGGTCATGCCCCTGATATTTGCATCTCTGTCCGAAGAAAGTTCCAGCAGCCTTATGATACGCCTGTACAGCGCCAGCGTTTTTTCAGCCGATGTCTTGCGGAACTTCATTCTCAGCCTGAAGAACAGTTCGACGATCCTGTCAAGGAATATTACGAACACCAGCACGAACACAACACCCAGAAACAGTGCTATCCTGCTGAAATAGTCGATGAATGTCCTGATGGCTTCTGCCGCGTTGCCGGCACCTTGCTGCTGTTGTGCGACCTGCTTGTAGTCGGGCACTGTCGGGTCAAATGTCACCCAGCCTGCACCCGCTATATACGCTTCCACGAAAGCGTGTGCGTGGCTGTCGCGGACGATGTATTCGCCGTTCGCGCCCCTTTCAAATGCCGCGAAGCCCTCGACATACCTCGCGGGGATGCCCTCAGCCCTTGCCATAAGAACCATCGCAGTGGCGTAGCTTGTACATACGCCTGTCTTGCTGTCAAACAGGAAATACTCTATCGACTCGTCATCAGGCTCAAAGTCAAGGTCGTAGATGTAACCGTTTTTCAGAAAGTAGTTCACAAGCGCTTCGCATTTTTCGTAGTCGCTCTCGCAGTCCTTTGTTGCTTTATGCGCCAGTTCAGCTATTCTGTCGGAAACTCCGCCCTGTTCGGTGTAAAGTTCATAGACCCGCAGAATGTTTGAGTACTGGTATGGCGTGATATCACCGTTGTTCATGGCTTCGTTCAGCATGCGTTCAAAACTTGCCCTTGTAAACGGCAGACTGTTCACATATGCGTTTTCGGCATTGCCCTCTGCGGTGTAGCCGTAGCTAATACCTATTCCGCCGTAAGTCGCTGAATACCCGCCCCTGTAGCGCACTTCTCCGTGTACGTTCCTTGAACAGTAGCCCAGCTGTTCGGTGGCAGCCATCAGCGGCGCAGGAATATAGCTGGGGCTGTAGGTGGTGCCTGAAATGTTCAGCCAGGGTTTTGTCTTGTATTCATTGTATTTGCCGAACAGGTCATTTGTCAGTCCGTACTTCTCGTATCTGCCCGTTTCAGCGAGTCCTTTCATCATGTTGTACAGGTACAGCGGTGAGTTCACCTCGTTGTCAGCGCCGTCTTCTATGCCTCTCCAGTCGTTGAATTCGTCCCTCAGTACCCACTGTTCGCTCCTGTAGTAGTCAAAGGACTGTCTGCGCATGTATATCTCAGGAACGTCCTGCGATGAGCGGACAGTAAACAGCACTTCGCCCGTTGAGTCTGCACCGAAGCGCGGAGATGACACATCGTTCAGGTCATCGTAGGCGGTCTTGTTGGTGTTGACATTGAACTTGAAAATGCCTGTGTTGTTTTCCAGCTGTGATTTGAATTCAGGCTTCGGCAAAAGCATCGTAACCGCTCCGACAAATGTCACGAACAGTGCTATGCCCACCGTGTAGGAACTGTTTATCATCAGCTTTGAACCACTGTTTTCTTTTTTGGTGTCATCTGCTACAAGGCGCTGATGCACCATCATCGCCAGAAAAATGGTCATCATGAAAGTCAGGTTCAGCGTTTCGATGCTGTCAGCACGTTTGCCGTAAATTACGAACGGGAACATCGTCACCAGCATCACGCCGAATATCCTGAACCTGTACACTGTGAAATAATACAGCACCGATATCAGGAAAAAACCCAGACCTCCGAAAATGAAAGCGTTATACTCAAATACCGCGCCGACTTCCGACGAACTTAGGTAGAACCATTCGTAAAAGCTGACACCCGAACGCTGCCAGCCTGCACCTATCAGCATGCCCGAAAGGAATACCATTACTGCGCCTATACCGCAGTATATGAAAAACCTCAGTATCTTCTTTTTCTTTATCTTCTCAAAGAACCAGAACAGGAATATCTCATACAGTGTGAAGCCCAGTGTAGCCACACTTACATTTATGCTGTAATAGGTGTCGAATATTACGTTCATTACCACAGTACCAAGCAGTAATGGCAGGAAATATTTCTCTAAAGACCGCAGGAGCCATTTTTCAAGCCTGTCTCTTTTATCTGTCACGGCTCATGCCCCCTTTACGTTAGCTTTGAGAATTCAAATTCTCTGTTGACCGACCACATGTCGCTCCTCAAAGCGCTTATGCCGCTCTCTTTAACGACCACAAGAGTACCCTCGAAGCTGTCGGACAGTTCGGCAAGTTCACCGCTCATCTCAGCTGTGCATGAAGTAAAGCAGAGCATCGCCTTGCCTTTTTCGTTGATGTTGTGGTCGGGTTCGCGGTTCTCTTTTGGATATGGCGTTATGCCTGCCAGTCGTTCCTGCAAAAGCACCAGTGTGCCTTCGTCTGAGATCTCAGCCATCTCCCACTGACCATCGATGAAGTAGTTGTACTCGCTCTCGTAGCCCGACTTCACCAGCATGCCCAGCATAGCCAGCGAACCTTCGATGATTATATCCATCATTCTGTAGCTTATGAAGTCAGGTACCTCAGCCTTTGGCAGGTCGAGCCTGAACACCTGACTGGAAGAAGTTACTTTTTCATCAAGTCTGACCATGAACTGGTCTTTTTTTGAGGACAGCTTCCAGTTGACCCTTTTCAGCGGGTCACCCGGTACGTACTCCCTGTGTTCATATCCCGGCACACCTGTCAGCGTGCTTGAAGTTTCATCGCTCTCTTCATCGCTGTCATCAAAAGATATCCTCTCCGACACCGACCTCAGCACTTCCGTCTGCGAACCTGTATCGGGTATTCTCGGCAGGATGTTCACCTTGCATTTTGGCGGCAGGCGTTTCATTTTAAGGTTCAGCAGTCCGAGATAATCGCTGACCACTACCTTTTCCACCGATATCTCACCGCCTCCGCACAGCACTGCATTAAGCGGTATATCTATGCTGTCACCGTGAAGCCCCGAACATATCATCTTGTAGGTCAGCACATCGTCCTTTGATGCCACATTGGGCGTAACAGCAAGTGTAACTTCGATAAAACTTGTGGGCTGAAGGGCATGTTTCTTTGTTATATCCAGTCTTGCCGCAAAATCCTCGCCCTTGTTGACCACTTTGCTTGAAAGCGACAGCGAAAGAGCTATCTGCAACCTTGTACCTATCACCGTCACCAGTGAGATGATCAGTGCGATAGCCAGCAGAAAAAGTATGAAGAAGCCGCCGCTTCCGCTGACGAAATATGCCAGCACTATGGCAGTGAAAATGCAGATAATAAAATATAAAAGATTATTCATTCACATCACTCCGCAGTCGTGGGGCTGGGTATCGTCATGGCAATGGCAGCCAGTGCCGCAGCATTGTTCTCAAACGAAGACTTGCCCTTTGGCGAAAGCATAAGCCTGTGCGCCAGCACCTCGCCCATGATGTCCTTTACATCGTCCGGCACAACGTAATTCCTGCCCATTACAAAAGCGTATGCCTTTGCCGCCCTCAGCAGTGCGATAGAGCCTCTGGGCGAAACACCCAGCCTGATGTACTCGCTGTTTCTTGTGGCGGTAACGATATCGAGTATATAACGCCTGATGCTCGGTGCTGTTCCGACTTTCTGCGCCTCTTCCATGAGCACAGCTATGTCATCTGTTGTCATGACCGCTCTCAGGTCTTTTGCTGAAACCGCATTCTCGCCGTTGGTCATTATCTTCAGTTCGTCTTCATAAGCCGGATATCCCATGCTTATCTTCATAATAAATCTGTCCATCTGCGCTTCGGGCAGGTGGTAAGTACCGTATGTTTCAACGGGGTTCTGTGTAGCCAGCGTCATAAATGGTGTTGGCAGTATATGTGTAACGCCGTCTATGGACAGCTGATGCTCTTCCATTATTTCCAGCAGGCTTGACTGCGACTTAGGCGAAGCGCGGTTTATCTCGTCCGCCAGCAGAAAGTTGCACATAGCCGCACCCTCTTTGTATTCCAGTTCTCTTGTCACCTGATTTATCATGGAAAAACCCACGATATCAGACGGCATTACATCGGGGGTAAGCTGTATTCGGTTGAATTTTCCGTCCACCGACCTTGCCAGCGCAGACACAAGCTGAGTCTTGCCCACGCCAGGTACGTCCTCTATCAGCACATGTCCGCCGCAGAGCATTGCAGTGACTATTTTCAGCACTGTTGACTGTTTGCCGACAATTACCTTTTCAATATTTGCCACCAAAGCCTCGATCTTATTATTCATAAACAGTTCCTCCGTTTCGGGAAAATTTATATTTTTTATATAATAGCACAGTATTTGCAATAAAGCAAATAGTTATGTCAAATCGCTCGATATGCCTTTTGGTTATGACCGCTTTTCCGATACTGCCCAAAAGAATATCTTACTTATAGTATCGCTGTTCACAGCAAGAATAATTCATACTATATCAATTAATTATACCATATTTTAGAAGCGGTGTCAACAAAAAAAGCCGCTTTTACACGGCTGTTCCCGAACATCTGTATCTTATTTTTTGATGACCCGCCATTCGCCGTTTTCGACCACATACATGAACTCGCTGAGGTCTTTCCCACTCATGACTTCCATCAGTTCACCGAAGTCATCTACTGTCGGCAGACCGTCTATCTCGCTGATGTCTACCCAGTGCATCTCGCCCTCATCGGAAGAGATCAACTCGCCAGAATATTTCGTAGCTTCAAACAAAAATACTATGTACCTGCCGCCGGCATAGTCACCGTCTTTCAGCGGGAACTGTTTTACCCCGCAGATGCGTGGATCAAGCACCGTCAGACCTGTTTCCTCGCGCATCTCGCGCACCACAGCATCCACTACCGACTCGCCTGCTTCAATATGCCCGCCCGGAAAAGTGTACCCTGCCCAGCTTTTGCCGACTCTGTCCTGCATCAGCACCTTGTTGCCGTCGCGAAGCATGCACAGCACAGTCAGTTCGCATTCCTCAGTGCGCCTCATTTTTTTCACCATTCCGTTCAAGAAGACAGACTGTTTCAATGCCCATCGTGTGAGGGAACATATCAACAGGCTGAATATATGTTACTTTGTAGCCCTCGCGCCTGAATGCTTTCAGGTCGCGTTCCAGCGTTTCTATCTTGCAGGAAACATAGACTATCTTCTGCGGTGCCAGCCTGCCCGCACACCCGATGAACTCCCTGCTCGCTCCCGCACGCGGAGGGTCCATTATCAGCACATCACAGCCCTCGCCCTTTGAAGCCATCGCCTGCATGAATTTTCCCGCATCGTCATTGCAGAATTTTATGTTCTCAAGACCGTTCAGTTCGGCGTTTTTGTGTGCATCTCTGCATGCAGACTTGTTAAGTTCCACACCTGTGACCTCAGCACCGTTCTTAGCACATATGATGCCTATTGTGCCTGTGCCGCAGTAAGCGTCTATCACCCGCACTCCCTCAGAGATGCCTGCCGCTTCGACCGCACAGCTGTACAGCTTTTCGGTCTGCAACGGGTTGACCTGATAGAAAGACGCAGGCGATATCCGAAACCTGCACCCGCAAAGTTCGTCTTCTATGTACCCTTTGCCGAACAGGACGATATCTCGCTCACCCAGCGTCAGCGGCATACCGTCGGGGCAGATGTTCTGCACTATGGTCGTTATTTCGGGGTGCGCCGCACGCATTGCTTTGACAAGATTGTTCTTGGCGGGCAGCATCGCCCCCGCAGTTACCAGCACCAGCATGACCTGCCCTGTGCTGCGCGAAGTCCGTATCAGCGTGTGCCTGAGTATGCCGCGCCCGCTGCGTATATCATATGGCGGTATGCGCATATCTTTCATCAGCTTTTTGACAGACCTTACAATTGGCGCGGCGCGTTCGTCTTCAAGAAAACAGTCATCGACAGCCACTATCTTCTGCCCCGATGACTGATATACTCCCGATATTATGCGTTTTGAGCGGTCAAGCCCGTAGATGTTCTGTACCTTACAGCGGTAGTTGTATGGCTTTTCCATCGGCAGTATCCTGTTGACGGGTGCAAATTTTGACAGCATGCGGTCAGCCTTCTGCTGTTTTCGTTCAAGCTGGTCTTTGTAGGGTTCGTCCAGCTGACACCCCCCGCACCGCTTGAAACAGCGGCAATGTTTTTCACCTGTTTGCTTATCGGTCATTATCTTGTTGGACATATGGACAGCCTCCGAATAAAATAGTGGGTATATTATACCACGTTTGTGCCCCCATGTCAAACAAAAAAACGGACGTGCCGTGATTTCGTTGTTATGTCTTTATCATACCCAAAATATATGAATGAAAATTATGGTTATCCCGCTGATACACCACAAAAAACAGCGATCTGGCAGAACTTAAATTGGTTGGCGGATATCTTTCCCACGCCGCCTGCTGACGCATTATGCCAAAATCAGGATACCCCTATTGAAATCATGAAAAAAATGTGCTATAATAATCAAGTAAAGTATCTGACTATGAACGGAGGACAAGCATGCAGATAAAAGCAAATCGCCTTGCCGCACTGCTTTGCGCAGTCGCTTTGACTGCCATGACAGGCTGTGCGAGTCTTGGCGTGAGAGATACAGATACTCTCGACAACGGTAAAAGCCCCCGCAGTGCGGCGCTGTCACCCAAGTCTGATGAAAAGGAAAAGACCACCACCCCCGAAGAAGATGTTCAGACAGACAAAACGCCTATCACCGAAGATAAGCCGTCTTACGTGGTATCACTGCTGTGTGCGGGCGATAATCTCGTACATGACAACATCTATAACGAGGCGTGGCACAAGGGCGGTGACACCCATTATGATTTCAGCTACGCATATCAGTATGTTGAAAAATACCTCGATGGTACCGATATCGCGATACTAAATCAGGAAACGCTGGTGACCGATGACTACGGTCCGTCAAGCTATCCGCTGTTTGCCACACCTACCGCCAACGGCGACCACATGGTGGATATCGGTTTCAATGTCATTTCCATGAGCAATAACCATGTGCTGGATATGGGCTCTGACGGGCTTATAAGCAGTCTTGATTACTGGGACAGCAAGGGCGTGACCCACTACGGCGCTTACCGCGATGAAGCCGACAGCGAGAATATCCGCACGATGGAGGTCAACGGCATAACTTTCGCTTTTCTGGGTTATATGGAGCATACCAACGGCTTTTTCATCGAAGACGGTGAGGCGGGCAAGGTGGTCTATCTGGAAGAGGAAGATGTCATCGAAAGGCAGGTAAGGGCGGCTAACGAACTGGCTGATGTGGTGGTTGTAAGCTGTCATTTCGGCACCGAGATATCAAATGAACTGAATGTGGTACAGATAGATATGGCACCCAAGCTGGTCGAGTGGGGCGCTGACCTCATCATCGGCACACAGGCGCACACCATCAGTACGTGTGAGTACATCGACAAACCCGACGGCGGAAAGGCTTTCTGCTACTACGGTCTGGGAAATTTCATTTCGACAATGTACGATACCAAGTCACCTGTAGGCTTGATAGGCAAGCTGAATGTCATCAAAGACCCCGAAAGCGGTTCTGTCAGCTTCGAGAATGTCAAGGCGATACCGATAATCTCCCACTTTGAAGCTGAAAGCTATGACGGCGACTGGTACAACTGTACCGAATATCCCTATAAAGACTACACAGATGAACTTTTCGAGCGCAATTATATCGAGGGCTTCAACAGGCAGTGCGTCGAGGAATGCCTTGAATATATCCCCGACGAATTCTTAAGCATAGAGTAACATCATATAAATAATCTCCCAATTTTGATGTGTATTGCTTATGATACAAAATGGCTGTTCTTTCGTATTGTTCCCCCGCCTTCGGCGGGGGAACAATACACAACCAAATTGGAATTAAACAATAAAGTGTGCAGACAGCTTT
>NZ_ADKM02000079.1 GCF_000178155.2 Hominimerdicola alba 8 | reverse complement strand
CGTGGCAGCGATGTCTCACGAACAGAAGGTTTTAGTCCTCTGATGAATATTGATAAACTAATACGAAGACGGCGGCTACCTTGTTCCCGAAGAGGTTTTAGTCCTCTGATGAATATTGATAAACTAATACTATTTAACATATTAGATACATGCTATGTTGTTTTAGTCCTCTGATGAATATTGATAAACTAATACTCGGGGCGATTATACTTCCATCGTTGGCGGGTTTTAGTCCTCTGATGAATATTGATAAACTAATACAAGACCTTGATATCGACATGATGACTGCAAGTTTTAGTCCTCTGATGAATATTGATAAACTAATACGGTGAACTTAGACAGCATAACTACACCAACGTTTTAGTCCTCTGATGAATATTGATAAACTAATACAAAAGTGAAAAGGATACCATAAAAAAGGAAGTTTTAGTCCTCTGATGAATATTGATAAACTAATACTATGAAGAGGCGGGAGTATATGACTATAAGGTTTTAGTCCTCTGATGAATATTGATAAACTAATACCACCAACTCCTGTAGTTTGTTTTACT
>NZ_ADKM02000080.1 GCF_000178155.2 Hominimerdicola alba 8 | reverse complement strand
TTTCCCTACTCCTTTCAAGTACAAAAAATCACCCAAAAACGGCACTAGGCAGCATCGCAAAAACGGTGCTGCCATGCCTGCGGCAGATCGATAAGATATCTGAAATATCCATATCTCTGCCGCTTGTGGAGGCTAATCCCAACTTTCGGTATTCACAGCGTAAACGCTGTCATTCGCCTTTTCTTCTGCCGAAGTGTGCCAGCCGATCAACATATCGGGGTGGTCGCCCACAAATGGGACGATCGGCAGAAAACCCATATTTTCGGTGATTTTCATACTAATATCTCCTTATTATACGATGCCCTGTGCATTCATTGCATCCAGTACCTTCTCGAAGCCTGCAATGTTAGCGCCTACAACATAATTGCCCTCGAAGCCGTACTTCTTAGCCGCATCGTCTATGTTGTGATAAAGGTTGACCATGATGTTCTTCAGCTTAGCATCGACCTCTTCAAATGTCCAGCTAAGACGCTCGCTGTTCTGGGACATCTCCAGTGCGGAAGTTGCAACGCCGCCTGCGTTTGCTGCCTTACCGGGAATGAACCAAACACCGTTATTTTGGAGGTACTTTGTAGCTTCTTCAGTGGTAGGCATATTAGCACCCTCGCATACAGCTGTTACGCCATTCTCTACCAGCAGAACTGCATCTTCAACATCAAGTTCGTTCTGAGTTGCGCAAGGCAGTGCGATGTCGCACTTAACAGCCCAAACGCCTCTACCCTCGTGGTACTCGGAATTGGGTCTGTACTTCTTGTACTCGGTAAGTCTTGCTCTGTCAACTTCCTTGATCTGCTTGAGAGCCGCAACATCGATGCCCTCAGGATCGTATACCCAGCCTGTGGAGTCAGAGCAGGTAACTACCTTAGCACCCAGCTGCTGAGCCTTCTGGATAGCGTAGATAGCAACGTTGCCCGCACCTGAAACTACTACAGTCTTGCCTGCGATGTCAGCGCCGTGTGACTTGAACAGTTCCTCAACGATGTACAGCAGACCGTAACCTGTAGCCTCAGTTCTTGCGAGAGAACCGCCGTAAGTAAGACCCTTGCCTGTCAGAACGCCCTCGAACAGACCTCTGATCTTCTTGTACTGACCGAACATATAGCCGATCTCGCGTCCGCCTGTACCGATATCACCGGCGGGAACGTCTGTGTCTGCGCCGATGTACTTGCACAGTTCAGTCATGAATGCCTGACAGAAACGCATAACTTCTCTGTCGGACTTGCCCTTAGGATCAAAGTCAGAACCGCCCTTGCCGCCGCCGATAGGCAGACCTGTCAGGCTGTTCTTGAAGATCTGCTCAAAGCCCAGAAACTTGATGATGCCCAGATTTACAGATGGGTGAAGTCTAAGACCGCCCTTATAAGGACCGATAGCGGAGTTGAACTGTACGCGGTAGCCTGTATTTACGTGAACATCGCCGTTATCATCGATCCAGGGCACGCGGAACTTGATCTGTCTTTCAGGGTTTACAAGTCTTTCGAGAAGTGCATCTCTGCGGAATTTCTCCTCGTTTGCCTCGATCACAACTCTGATCGACTCCAGCACCTCGCGTACTGCCTGATGGAACTCAGGCTCGCTGGGATTCTGCTTGATGACCTGTTCGATTATTTCGTCTACATAAGATGACATTTTAATGACCTCCTAAAAAATTTGCAAAATAAAAAGCAATGACGTACACTCCCCCTAAGAGAACGTATCGGCGTCATTGCCTTCACTGGTATCTATTGTACAATATTGCAGGCAAAAAGTCAATTTATTATATCCTATAAAAAACAGACTTTTTGCCGCATGGTTCAGATGTACGTTTTTTTGCCCAATAAAATATAACAACGAACAAAAGGGGTCGGCTCGGTGTCAGCCTTCCCCTTAATGCCCGTTTATTAAAGATGGGTCTTACGCGATTTTTAAGTCTTACCAACAGTCGAGCGCCGTCTTTGGTGTACTGCGGTATATCTGATATATTATCACACTTAAAAAGAAAATGATACCTCACAGAACCGACTTTTTATTTAACATATCCGACGATCATCTTTTCAGTTCTGACGGAGTATGCCCTGTGACTTTCTTGAAGACCGTTGTAAAATAATCCACTGAAGAAAATCCCAGCAGACCGCTGACTTCATAGACCTTATACCGCCCCGAAGACAGAAGTTTTTCAGCGTATATCATGCGGAAGCGCTTATAGAAATCACCGAAAGTCTGACCTGTTTTCTGCTTGAACATTCTGCCGAAGTAGTCTTTGTTGAAGCCGAAGTGGTCTGCCGCATATTCGGTAGTGACGGTGATATTCTCACAGCCCATAAGGAAGTCACTGAGCCTTGTCAGGAACTTCTCGTCGGTACATTTTATGCTGTCGATATATTCCTGCAAAGCAAGGGTGTACTCACCTGTCATGAAGCTGCTGCCTATCTGCTCGGCAGCGCGGGCAAGCGCTTCTTTCAGCCTGCTCTCGCTTATCGGTTCTGTCAGATAGTCTATAGCACCTGCAATGAAGCATTTACGCATATTCTCATAATCGTCACGCGGACTGGCGGCTATACAGACTGTATCTGCGCAGGCGGACTTTACCGCTGTTATGACGGTTTCGGCGTTTATCAGCGGCGGTCTGTTGAAACAGACTATCAGTTCAGCACCACGCGAGGCACAGATCTTTTTCAGTTCTTTTATATCTGATATCCTGCCCGCAGGTTCAAAGCCGCATTCCTGCCATACGGTCATTTTTTTAAGTTTGTCATACGAACCGTTGCCCGCATCGCAGATCATCGCCCTGTACAGTCGTTTCATATCATTCACCTCCCGCAAAAATAAAAAAAGACGCCGTAAGAATTTACAGCGCCCTTGCCTTTCATACATATATTACCATACAAAAAAGTGATTTGTCAATAGAAAAAATACTTCACGACCCCAACTTGTAGGAAATTTATAGGGTTTTATCGGAATAATCGAGTGCGTCCCCCAAAACCGCAAGACAAAAAATCAAGCGCAGAAAGCCTTTCAAAATGACTTTCTGCGCCCTTGCATACAATAAAGTTTACTGCATTGAACTCATTAACACAACATAATATAACAGACTTTTTACCCCACAATTCCGACTTTTTAAAAAAATAAAAAGCCGTTCAGCAGACTTTCGGCAGGTCGGAAAGGTACAGCTGTATCTTGTCAGAGCATCAACCTTTCAGCACACCCGCCCGAAGCTGCGGAAATCTATCAATATTTTAATATCAAAAAACCACCTCACCGATGTGAGATGGCATTAATAACGACTCATGGAGTATACGGGGCTCGAACCCGTGACCTCCACACTGCCAGTGTGGCGCGCTCCCAGCTGCGCTAATACCCCTTTTTAGTGGACCCGAGGAGGGTCGAACTCCCGACCTCTGCGTTGCGAACGCAGCGCTCTCCCAACTGAGCTACGAGCCCGTCAACATTGATATTATAGCACAAACCCACCTTCTTGTCAATAGTTTTTTCATAATTTGCCTGTGATACGATTTTCGTAAAATGCAGAGATACCCATAAACATAACAATGACAGAGCATTGTTTTAAGTGTATTTTTCTCCCTGCATGCGGCGGGGAGAAATACCAAAAAGCACGACCATATTTTGTCAGGATCGTTATCATCAGCAATTTGCCGCAGTAAAGCATGACAAAAAGCGGGGACTCACGCTGTTGTGAGTTCCCGCCATGCGATATTATTCTTTTCTCACTTGCCCGAATGTTCTTCCTCATACTTCTTGTGGTCGTTGTCCCTTATCTCGACACGGCGTATCTTGCCGCTGTCGGTCTTGGGGAGTTCATCAACGAACTCGATGATACGGGGGTATTTATAGGGCGCTGTGGACTTCTTGACATAAGTCTGCAATTCCTTGACCAGTTCGGGCGAACCTGTATAGCCCCTTGACAGGACGATAGTTGCCTTTACCACCTTGCCGCGTATCTCATCATCAGCGGCAGTTACAGCGACTTCCATAACAGCGGGGTGTTCCATCAGTATGCTCTCTATCTCAAAAGGTCCGATGCGGTAGCCCGATGCTTTTATGAGGTCATCGGTGCGTCCCACATACCAGAAATAGCCGTCCTCATCGCGGTAGGCGGTATCGCCTGTGTGGTATACCCCGCCGCGCCATGCGTTGTCGGTAAGTTCCTTGTTGCCGTAGTATTCCTTAAAAAGTGCGGGGTGCTTGCCGCGCTCGGCGCGAATGATTATCTCGCCTGTTTCGCCCGTGTCACAGCTTGTGCCGTCCTTGCGGATAATGTCAACGTCATACAGCGGCGAGGGCTTGCCCATTGAGCCGGGCTTCGGCTTCATGCCAAAGAAATTCGCAACTATGACCACGCTCTCGGTCTGACCGAAACCTTCCATCAGTTCAAGACCCGTGTACTCCTTCCAGCGGTTGAAGACTTCTGCGTTCAGCGCTTCGCCTGCGATACAGCTATACTTTATTTTGGACAGGTCATAATTGCCCAGACCTTCCTTTATAAAGAAGCGGTACATGGTGGGCGGTGCGCAGAATGATGTGATATTGTAATCCTGCAAAACAGTCAGCAGTTTATCGGGGTGAAATCTGTCCATATCATAGATGAATTCTTCAGCGCCGCATATGATCTGACCGAACATCTTGCCCCATGCGCACTTAGCCCAGCCCGACTCGCTGACAGTCAGGTGTATGCTGGTATCATCAACATGATGCCAGTGCTTTGCAGTTGAGATAGAGCCTGCCGCGTAAGCGTTTGCATGTATAGCCATCTTGGGCTGACCTGTTGTGCCCGAACTGAAATAAGCCAGCATATAGTCATCTTTAGACATGGGCTGTTTTTCGAGAGTGTCGGGATATTTGGACAGTTCAGCCATGAAGTCAGTCCAGCCCTCTTTCTCGCCGCGACAGATGAATTTCTCTTTTATGCCGTCATACTTTTTGCATGCTTCGTCTATACGGTCTGCGACCTCATCAAAATAAGTGGCGCAAACATACTTTACGTTCGCCGCATTGAAGCGGTAGATATAATCTTTCGGCATAAGCTGGCTGGTGGCAGGTATCAGCACACAGCCTATCTTTATAAGACCGTAAGCCAGTATCCAGAACTCGTAGTGCCTTTTCAGCACTGCCAGAAGCATATCACCCTTTTTGACACCGTGTGCCAGCATCATGTTGGCGCACTGATTTGAAAGCCTGCTCATCTCCTCATAAGTGAACTCCCGCTCACCGCCGTGATCGTTTATCCAGTGGAGCATTTTCTTCTGCGGATAAAGCCTTGCAAGTTCATCTATAACATCGTAGCCGAAATTAAAATCGTCCTTAAGCACCAGTTCAAACTTTTTGAGAGTGCCGTTTTCGTCCACCTCTTCATTTACGAACTGCTTGTAGAAATCCTTCATCGATACCATTTTGTTCTCCTCCGTTCAAAGCGCTTCTGTGAGGGCGAGTATGTCCTCAGCGCTGTCTGCTATATAGTCAGCCCCCGCTTCAAGAAGTTCTTCCTCAGTGCGGAAGCCCCATGTACAGCCTATACACTTCACACCTGCATTATGCGCGGTGGCAACATCTACATTCGAGTCACCCGAATGGATACAGTCCTCAGCTTTTATGCCCAGTTCATTCATTATATCCAGCATTATCTGAGGTTCGGGCTTTGTGGGAACACCCTCGCGCTTGCCGTACACCTTGTCAAAAAATCCCTTGCCGAACAGCGTTTCAACTATCTTTTTTGAGAACCTGTCGGGCTTGTTTGAAGCCACCGCCAGCAGAGCGCCGCGCTTTTTAAGTTCCGTTACCAGTTCTTTTATGCCGTCATAAGGCGCTGTATGCTTCACAAGATTCTCCGCATACTCTGCCGCAAACTCTTCGTGTATCTCAGCGATGCGTTCGGGGGTCTTTTCGCCGTCGGGGAGCGCCCGCTCTATCAGCTTGAGTGTGCCGTTGCCGACAAAATACCTGTACTTCTCCATATCATGCACAGCCCAGCCGTGACGAGCCAGCACAGTGTTCACCGCCTCGCCCAGATCGTACAGCGAATTTACCAGTGTACCGTCAAGATCGAATATATATAGCTTTTTCATATGAACTTTCCTTTTTTACAACCATCGTATTTTTATACATTGATACGAAATTTATACAGCTGTCCAAATTAACATGGTTCATTATACTATTTCTCGATGAAAATTTTGTGTTTAAAATATTATCCATCTATTAACTTATATAACGTATTGCACGTTAAAAAACGCATAAAGTTATTAATATGTTCACAAGCATAACTTATCATCAGAAAGTTATGCCGTTCAGCCATGACGCAAAAAAGAGTCTTCTGCCGATACAGGCAGAAGACAGCTTGCAGATACGGGTATCAGCGCCCGTTCTTTACCATTATAAAAAGTATCGCGAACCAGTGAAAAATACTTCCGCCGATAGTGAACAGGTGCCATATCGAATGAAAATAGCGCTTGTTCTTCATCACATAGAAAATTATGCCCACCGTGTAGAACAGCCCGCCGACAAGCAAAAATACAAGTGACATGCTGTTGACAGTCCTCAGCATGGGCTTGACTGCGAAGAGCACCGCCCAGCCCATCATCAGGTAGCAGACAACTGACGGTCTGCGGAATTTTTCGAGGTCTATGGAGTTCAGCACTATCCCCGTCACAGCCGCCGCCCATATCACCCCGAAAAGCACCCAGCCGAACGCGCCCCTCAGCGGCACAAGGGTCAGGGGCGTATATGTGCCCGCTATCAGGAAAAATATGGTGTTATGATCCATTATCCTGAAAAAATGCTTTGCGGCATCATTAGTAAGTGCGTGATAGAGAGTTGACATGGTATACAGTATTATCAGCGATGCACCGTACACCGCACTGCTGACCACGCCCCACACATCTGAATAAACAGCCGCAGAAACTATCAGCACAACTGTGCCTGCTATGGAAAGCCCGCCGCCTATACCGTGACTGACCGAGTTGAATATCTCCTCACCGAGAGTATAGCGCTTATGGCTTTTGTTTATTTCAGTACTCATTCAAACACTTCCCTCCGTAACTACATGATAGCACTGACACCGATAAAAGTCAAGCATTTTTTATACAGGTGTCATAATTTTTGTGTAATGTCGCAAAAATCTGCCGAATTTTACCATTTTCTTTGGTGCGCTGATGATTTAATAAATTGCCTATTGAAAATCAATGGCAGATGTGCTATAATAATAAAGTATTTATCTGCCCAGCGGCAGACCGACTATATATTTAGAAAAGGATATGATAACATGGACTTCAATGCACTTGCAAAGCTGCTTTTCCCTGATGTTGACGCACAGCCTGCCGATATGGAGGCTAAGTTCCCGCCAAGACAGCTTCCTGAGGGCGCTTGTGTGACGAGGATAGGTCCCTCACCGACAGGATTTGTTCATCTGGGCAATCTTTACAACGCGATAATCGCTGAAAGGCTGGCTCATCAGTCGGGCGGCGTTTTCTACCTGAGAATAGAAGATACCGACCAGAAGCGTGAGGTCGAGGGTGCGGTGGAAACACTGATAAACGCTATGGAATACTTTGGCGTACACTTTGATGAGGGTGCTACAGCTGAGGGTGACAACGGCGCTTACGGTCCTTACAGACAGCGTCAGCGTGCGGGCATATACCATGTGTTCGCTAAATGGCTGGTCGAGCAGGGGCTTGCTTACCCATGTTTCCTGACGGAAGAGGAGATACAGGCTATACGTGACAAGCAGACCGCAGAAAAGGAAGATCCGGGCATATACGGCAAGTACGCCGAGAAGAGCCGCTCGCTGACACTGGACGAGATAAAGGCGAACATCGAAGCGGGCAAGACATGGGTGCTGAGATATCGCGGTGAGATGAACAGCGAGAGGATAGTCGTTGAGGACGCTATTCGCGGAAAGATAGAGATGCCGCGCAACTTTGCGGATTTCGTACTGCTCAAAAGTGACGGCATACCCACATATCACTTTGCGCATGTTGTTGACGACCATCTGATGCGTTCAACGCACGTTATACGCGGTGAGGAATGGATAAGTTCACTGCCGATGCACGTGGAACTGTTCGGCAAACTGGGCTGGGAACAGCCGATCTACTGCCACACTGCCACACTTATGAAGATAGAGCAGGACGAGGAAGACCCCACTAAGCAGAAGAAGCGCAAGCTGTCCAAAAGAAAAGACCCTGAACTGGCACTGGCTTACTACCAGCAGGAGGGCATCAGCCGTGATGTGGTATGGGAGTTCCTGCTAACAGTGCTGAACTCGAACTATGAAGAATGGCGTGCGGCAAACCCCGATAAGTCTTACATGGAATTCCCCTATTCCATCGAGAAGATGTCTATATCGGGCGCACTGGTGGATATGGACAAGCTGCGCGACATAGCTAAAGACACCATAGCACGCATGGACGCACAGACCGTCTACGATAACTGGCTGGCATGGTGCGAGGAATACAACAAGGACTTTGCAGAACTTCTCAAAAAGTACAAGGACAGGACTCTTGCGGCGCTGAACGTGGGCAAGAGCGGCAAGAAGCCCCGCAAGGACATCGAAACATGGAAACAGGCATGTGATTTCATGAGTTTCTACTACGATGAAACTTTCAAGCCTGAGGACGATATGAACGAGCAGGCTGATGAAGCGGTGCAGAAGGCGTTCTTTGAAAAATATCTGGCAAGCTACGACCACGCTGACGACAGTGCGGCATGGTTCGACAAGGTAAAAGCCATAACCGAAGAGTTAGGCTTTGCGGTAAAGCCGAAAGATTTCAAGAAAGAACCTGAGAAGTACAAGGGCAGTATCGTACACATCACCAACATGCTGAGAATTGCGCTGACAGGCAGAGCAAACGCTCCCGACATACACGAAGTCAGCCATGTACTGGGCGAGGACATCGTAAGGGCAAGAATTTCTCAATTCATAATTCATAATTCATAATTCATAATTATTGGCATGACATTATATGTTTGTGGCATAATAAAGAAAGAAAAACTATGAAACAATCAAATAAACATCATTTAACCTCAATTCTGTATCTGTTTGGTATCATAGCATTTGCTTTATTCATGACATTTTCAATATATTTCTTTACAGAACATACGACCTTTTTGGGAGTATCCATGTTAATAATGGCATTAATAACGCTTATACCGAACAGAAAGTTTTTTAGACATTTTAAAGAAAGCACTCACAAAAGTCTTTGGGTTATAGTCTGTGGAATATTGACACTATTTTCAGCAGTAATCATTTTTGCCCCAAAAAGCAGTGACAATGTTGAAACCTCTGACGGGAACACAAGCAGTATTGAGGCTTTAGAAAGAGTAATGGTAGTTGATGATGAAAATTCATCTATATCAGATACGACAACCGCTTCAACCACAGAAGTTACGACTCCCACTCCAACACTGACAACAACCACTACTGCGACCCCTACAACGACAACAACTACTACACCTACTACAACTACCACAACAGCAACTACTACCACATCACAAACCACCACTACTACAACAACTACAGTTGAAACAACAACCACAGAAATCAAAACTACAACGGAGTATATTCCGGAAGTTCAGACAGTTCACTTTATCCTGAACACAGATACAAATTGCGTTCACATGAATGACACTTGTAATGCAGCTAAACAAATACTGCCTGAAAATTATGCTGAGGTTGATATTCCTGAAAACGAGATAATATATTACAAGAATGAATATTGGGCTTGTGGTATATGTGCAAAAAAATACAAAGACCAACTTCCTAAATTTGAAGATTGGCAATAATTTTTACGAAAGAGATGAATAAAAATGGCAAAAAACAAAGAGGGCGGCAAGCCTTTTGAGATACCTCGCCCCGAATTTCCAAAGAGGGCGGTAATTACGGGCGGTATGCCTTACGGCAACAAGGAACTGCATTTCGGTCATGTGGGCGGAATGTTCGTGTTTGCTGATACGTTCGCAAGATTTCTGCGTGACAGGATAGGCAAGGAGAACGTTGTGTTCGTGGGCGGTACCGACTGCTACGGCTCGCCTATCGCTGAGGGCTGGCGCAAGAAAGTCGAAGCGGGCGAGTTTGAGGGTTCGCTGGAAGATTTCGTTCAGCGCAACCACGACAAACAGCAGAAGACCCTTGATGACTACGGCATCTCACCCGACATATTTGCGGCTTCGGGTCTGGGCAGAAGCAAGGAGATACACGCTGATGTCACCGACTGGTTCATTCGTTCACTGCACGAAAAGGGTCAGCTGGAACAGATAAGCACCATGCAGTTCTATGACGAGAAAGCTGGCTGTTTCCTTAACGGCAGACAGGTCATCGGCAAGTGTCCCGTTGAGGGCTGTACTTCCGAAAAGGGCTATGCGGACGAGTGCGACTTGGGTCACCAGTATATGCCTGAGAACCTCATAGACCCTGTAAGCACCCTGACAGGTGAAAAGCCCACCATGCGCCCTGTCACCAACTGGTATTTCAAGCTGAGGGACTACGAAGAACTGCTGAAAAACTGGATAGAGATGCTGAAAAAGCGCAAGGACGTTCGCCCTGTGGTCTGGAAGACCATAGAGGAGTTCCTGAAGCCCCCTGTTATCTACATCAAGCGTGAGTTCGAGGAGAAGTATCTCTCGCTGAAAGACAGCATGCCCGCACACGAGTATCTGGAAGAGAAGAAAAAGCCCTCTTTCACCATTGAGTTCAAGACCCTTAGCGACTGCGATGAAGCCTGCAAGGTGCTGGCAAATAACGGCATACGCTACCGTACAGGCAAGACTCTCGTGCCTTTCAGACTTACAGGCAACATCGAGTGGGGCGTGCCTGCACCTGTGATGGACGGTGTTGACGGTCTGACCGTGTGGGTATGGCCTGAGTCGCTGTGGGCACCTGTATCTTTCACACAGACCTACCTTGAACAGCAGGGCAGGAGCCGTGACGAGTGGAAGAACTACTGGTGCAGTAAGGAAAGCGGCGTTTACCAGTTCATCGGACAGGACAACATCTATTTCTACGGCATTGCCGAGCCTGCCATGTGGATAGCACAGCAGGCGGCGGCTGAAAAGACTGCCGACCCCGCTGAGGGCGAGATGCAGCTTCCTGTCATCATAGCTAACCACCACATACTGTTCCTTGATAAGAAGGCATCAAGTTCGGGTGCGGTAAAGCCGCCGATGGCTGATGACCTGCT
This sequence comes from Hominimerdicola alba 8, assembly GCF_000178155.2. GTDB lineage: Bacteria > Bacillota > Clostridia > Oscillospirales > Ruminococcaceae > Hominimerdicola > Hominimerdicola alba_C. The sequence continues at coordinate 78,194 of NZ_ADKM02000080.1, read as the reverse complement.
GAACTACTACACCCCCGAACAGCTGAGAATGCACTGGCTGGGTCTGGGTCTGGGTCAGAGATCTGTCAGCTTCATGCCGAAGCCCTACAATCCCGACGCTAAGCCAGATGATGCAGACCCCGTTATAAAGGACGGTCTTCTGCTTTCAAACGTGTACAACCGCATGGTGAGAACTGCTTTCTACACCACACAGAAGCACTTTGACGGCGTTATGCCCTCAAATACACCAAGCGAACAGGTGCTTGCCGACGGCAAAAAGGCGGTGCTTGATTACGAGCGCCACATGTCGAAATTCGCTTTCCACCAGTGTACTTACGTGCTGGACAGCTACATCAGAAACGGCAGTAAGCTGATGGCTAAGACCATTAAGGAGGACACCCCCGCTGAGGAACTTTCTCAGGCGCTTGCCGACCTGTTCTACATGATAAAGATAGCCGCTGTACTGCTTCACCCGATGGCACCTTTCGGCACTGAAAAGGTGAGAGAGTATTTGCAGGTGGGTGAAGAGATGTGGAGCTGGGACACCGTCTTTGAGCCGCTGACGCACTATGTCGGTGAGGGTCACAAGCTGAAATTCCTGCCGCCGAGAACAGACTTCTTCACAAGGCATGAGAGCCAGTTTGAGAGCAAAGAGCAGAACGACAAATAATCAGTGACACGACCGCGAGAATGATATTTATTCACTCACGGATAACACAAAGAACTCCTGCGCAAACGCACAGGAGTTTTTTTATGCCCTTATTCAGAACGTGTACGGTAAGCGCTGTACCATTCTGACCGACAGAGCGGGCGTTCTGTTTTTGCAGTGACACTCCCCGAACACAAAGCATAGAATAATTCATACAAATACAGAAAAGAGGTATTTTATGAAAATAAAAGGCATTGATGTTTCTCAGTGGCAGGGAGATATAGACTTTGGCAAAGTCAGATCGGCGGGAGTGGATTTTGTAATTATCCGCGCGGGGTACGGCAGATATATCAGCCAGAAAGACCCCACTTTTGAAGACAACTACCGCAAGGCTAAGTCGGCGGGTCTGAATGTGGGCGCGTACTGGTACAGCTACGCCGCCAGTGAAGCCGATGCCCGCGCAGAAGCGGCGGTCTGCATGGAAGCCATCAGGGGCAAGCAGTTTGAGTACCCGATATACTTCGACCTCGAAGAGCAGTCGCAGTTCTCGCGCGGAAAGGCGTTCTGTTCGGCGCTGGTGACAGCTTTCTGCGGTGAGATGGAAAAGGCGGGGTATTTCGCGGGGCTGTACATCAGCCGCTCACCACTTCAAACATATATCACAGCAGAAGTTGCAGAACGCTATGCGCTGTGGGTGGCTGAGTACGGTTCTAGGTGCAATTACAGCGGCGCTTACGGTATGTGGCAGTATACAAGCACAGGAAAAGTCAGCGGCGTAAACGGTGCCTGTGACTGCGACTACGCATATACCGACTACCCCTCCATAATAAAAAACGGCGGATTCAACGGCTTTGCCAAACCGACCGAACATTTCCTTGATATATCGGGTTTCAAAAAGGGCGACAAGTCTTTAGGCGTGCTTGCGTTAAAGCAACTGCTTCACTTATTCCGCGAAAAAGGTCTGACTTCTGCGAACTTCGATGTATCGCATGACGGTTTCTACGACGGCACAGAAAAAGCAGTCAACGAGATACTCACCCGCTGGGGTTACACCCCGAACGGCATCGCAGGCGAAAATTTCATCAAGCGTTTGGGCGAAGAGGTTTTTTTAATTCATAATTCATAATTCATAATTCATAATTGTTGGCATGACCGAAAGTGAGCCGTTTATCGCGGGTGTGTCGGCGTTCGCGGGTGCGTCGGCGTTACTCCCCTCTCCTTTTTTTGCTATGCACACCCTTGTGAGGAATATCACCCGAATTGTATGGAACGGTGTGCCTGTTTCGGACACTCCCTGCACCGAAGAAAATCGCTGAGATACAGTGCTGAAACAGTTCAGCTAAAAAAATCAGCCGCCATAGAAGATGACAGCCGACAAGAAAAAAAACCTCCAAAACCACGCATCTGCGCAATTTCAGAGGTTTGATATTGTACGCGGATTGAGAGATTTGAAAATTATCGCATATCCGCTTAATTCTTTATTTATGCGGTGTTTCATTTTCCATGTCCAGTTTTGTGTCCAGTATTGCTGAAAATTTATCAGACATAGTCTTGGAAACTTCCTTTTTCTTCTCGTCATAAAGGTGCTGATAGATATTTTTTATCATGTTTGGTGAACTTTGCCCCAAGCGCTCCATAGCATATTTATCAGGCACTCCCTGCGCAAGCATAAGAGAGGCGTTACCATGCCTCTGTCCGTGCATAGTGAAATGTGGCAAGCCGTTCTTATCGCAGAGCTGCTGAAACTTTCGCAGAACGGAGGATGGCAGCATAGGGCTGATATACTCCCCTTTTCGATCCGCGCGATCCAAACGTTGTTTTAAGACAGCATCTACCTCTATTGCTCTTGTACTTGCTCTTGACTTGGTTGTATCTTTGATGATATACTTGTTATCCCGATTTGGAACTTTTGCCGCATGGACATAAAGAAATGTGCCGTCATAGTCGGACCATTTGAGAGCGGCTATCTCAGATTGCCGCATACCTGTTGTAACTGCGATAGTAACAGGCAATTCGACAGACGTACCCTCAACAATAGTCAAGATCTTTGCTATTTCTTTTTCGGTAGGTATCTTAGGCTCATATTTCTGTATTTCAGGCAGCCGCACAGTATCAAACTCTAGATTTACTTTGTTCTGCCGTAGTGTGGCCGTAACGAGCCCGAATTGTGATTTTATGGTCTTGGGTTTATATCTCGCAAAATTAGTATTGACCCACATTTGCAGATCCTTTTCCGTGATATTCCTTATGTGCATTTTTGCTAAATCGCCTAAAGCATTTTTCCGTATGACCTCATAGCCTCTTATTGATGATGGACTTAAAATATTTTCCTTAGACGCTATATACTCTGCAACAGCTGCATCGAGAGTAAGATCTTTCGGTGCGGCTTTTTTCTTTATGCCGTTTTCCCATTCGGCGGCTAATAGCTTTACCTCAGCTTTTGTAGGCGCGGTAAAACTCTTTCTGCTGTTTGTAGTTTTATCATAAACCCTAATGCGGTAATTCCCGCTCGGAAGTTTCTCAACCTTTGCCATACTATCACCCGCCCTTTGCGATTCTCTTTCTGTTCAGGCTAAGAGGAATACGTCATCGTCAACTGCTTCCTCGGTCATCGTCGCTGTGTCCCCGAAAGGTTCTTCAACGTATGGGGCTTCAGTCGAGTTTGCGTCATTTGCTTCCACTGAACCGTTTATATCAAATCCGCTGACAAAACCGATGCCTCCGTTCCACTCAACAACTACCCAGTCAGGAACCTCCGAATACCCGATGTTCAAAACCACATCGCCCGCATTGAGATCGCCTATTTGCTCGGCATCGCGCGCAGGAGCTGCATATACGTGAGTATCAACATCAATGATGGAGTGTAAGGTTTCCTGCTGATGCCACACTGTGTTGAGCGTGTATGTAGCAGCGGGCTCATCCTCCGCTGAAGCTGTCGTTGTGGTCGTTGTGGTCGTTGTCGTTGCTTTCTCAGGCTCTGATTCAACTGCAGCCGTTGTCGTTGTGGTTTCCTCTGGTTTGGATTCCGGTCTTGATTCAACAGCAGTTGTTGTCGTTGTCACTGTTGTCGTTGTTGTGGTAGTCGTTCCCTCTTCGATGCTACCTTGCTGCTTATCATCAGCACCAGTTTCTGAACCGCACGCCGAAAGGCAGCACGCTAAAACGATGAGTGCTAAGTATCTTTTCATAGAGATTACCTCCAATTCTTTTATTTAGATTTTCCGAATTACAATGCTTTTATGACTTGCTGAACAAGCCCGACTATGTGGCAGTTTGCAAGCTCCTCACCCTCGATGATGCGGGGTGGATACTCAGGGTTAAAAGAGGTCAGTTCCAGACGCTCGCCGTCAAAGTTCACCCGCTTGACTACCGCTTCATCACCGATCATCACAACAGCGACCCTGCCATTGTCCACGCTGTCCTGTCTACGGACAACTATTCGGTCTCCATCCTCGATCTTCGGGTACATCGATTGACCCTTGACGATGATGCAGATCGTGTCTACCACATCGAAATCATTCTCTATATAAAGCGGGATATACCCGATAACATCACTGCTCGCATACGCCCCGAACCCTGCCGCCACACTGCCGAAAACGGGTATCATGTGGATCTTCTCTTGCGGAAGAACGGCAGCAACGTTAGAGCTGACTTTCGATTCGAGCAGACTATCAGGAGCTCCGTGGTACTCTCCCATATCATCTGACTTCAAGGCTAGCCACTCAGGGCTGACATTAAGCCGCTGTGCCATTGCTTCAATAATGGGTAGCTTGATCTTAGCAACTTTCCCTGCTTCATATCTCTGGATAGTAGATTTGTTGAAGCCTAAAGGACTGCCAAGTGCTTCTTGTGTCATGCCGAGTTCTTCACGGCGTTTCTTTATTCTTTTGCCTATTTCAACGTTCTTTTCCACTAGGTTCACCCCCTTTCATTATAAGCATTATATCACAAAAAATTGCAAAACGCAATATCTTTTTTGAAAAAATAAAAAAAAAGTTGCAAAACGCTATTGACAAATCGAAAAATGTGTGGTATATTAGGAGCATAGAAAGTTGCAAAATGCAACGTAAAACAGAAAGGCAGGTGGTAAAAGTGGTAAACACAAACAAGATCAAAGGCAGAATGAAAGAGTTGGAAATTACGCAAGCAGATGTTGCTAAATGTCTCGAAATTGCGCAGCCTACAGCTAATCAGAAGATCAACAACGTGAGACCGTTTGATCTGAACGAAGCGGAAAAACTGGCAGAGCTGCTCAACATCGAGGCGGGCGACTTCGGCTTATATTTTTTTGCTCAGTGAGTTGCATTCTGCAACTGATATAAAACCGAAAGGAGAATTAAACCATGATAAAGGCAAAAACAGAGCAGTTCAACGGGGGTACTTCTGTACAGCTTTCGCTTAAAGGTACAACAAAAGACCTGCTCCTGGAACTGAAAGCACTTTGTGTCGGAGTGTTAGGCTCAGTGAAATTTCCGAAGAAAGTCGGTGGAGAAGCAACACTCAATGAACGAATCGCGATACTTTGCGATCTCCTGTATGCGGAGGGCGAGGACGATGACGAATCGGAAAATAAAAGATTTTCATAAGAATCGCATCCTTTACAACTGCATGACTGAGAACGTGCGTAACCTCTGCCGCATAATGCTAGCGCTTAACAAGACCTTTCCGAAGCAGTTCTATCCGAAGCGCATAACCGAATGGTTATCAGCCTACAAAGAGAACTGCACGGAGACCAACAAACTTGATGCAATAGATGCTTACGACTACAAGTTAGAACAGTGGTGCGAGGAATACGACATTGATACCGAGTGGTGCACCGAGTTCGTGAAGCGTAACTCACCGAGCATCAGATCTTCGCAGAACATCTTAGTTCTTGTGAACAATGTCAAATTGGCACTTATACAGACCCGCGCCGAGTTTGGCATTGGTGACAAACGAATGCAGGAACTTAAAGTGGCTTTGGAAGAGGATCAGCCGAGAGAGCCGGAAAAGGAACTTGCAAAATTCGGATTCGATTATGAGTTCGGTTCGGTCGGTGATGTGGACTATCGCAAGCTGGCACCGAAAAAGCAACCAAAAGTAAGCTATGCCGATTTGAAACGTGGGTATGAGGGGCTTGGGTGTCGGTTCTTCCCGGTGACGTAGAAGTACACAACAGGGTGAGCGTAGAACATTATTCAACACTTGAAGAAGCTGCAAGAGCTATCGAGCAGTACGGCTAGTGCTGCGGTATAGCCACACACAATATGACGAATATGAAGAAAGACTATAGAACTGAGAGTCGGAGTTATCCGGCTCTCTTTTTGTGTCCAGTTTTCGTGTCCAGTTTTTGTGAAAGCGCCGAACTTAACGTGCATTTTCTGCACATTTCGTGAAAATGCCAAACAATGAAAAAACCGCTTATCTACGTTGTCTAACGTAAATAAACGGTTTTGATATTGTACGCGGATTGAGAGATTTGAACTCTCGCGCCCCTTTCGAGACCTACTCCCTTAGCAGGGGAGCCCCTTCACCACTTGGGTAAATCCGCAAAAGTTATGTGGCGCAGTTCCGTAAATTCGGAAGTCACTGCCTTGAAAAAAAGTGGCGGACAGGGTGGGATTCGAACCCACGGTACGTTGCCGTATCACCGGTTTTCAAGACCAGCTCCTTAAACCACTCGGACACCTGTCCATTTTATCTGTCGTTCAGTGAACTCATTAATTACTCTCGTTCATTACTCTCACCTGACGACTTAATTATTTTAGCACACTTTTTTCATTTTGTCAAGAGTTTTTTGAAAAAAAATTTGAAAAAGAGAAAAATTTTTTTCCGCCGGATCCTCAGCATCAGCCGCCCCCCCAAAAAAGCAGCGCATACCCGACTTTTCAGACTGCCCTTAAACAGTCATTGTCGGGACTTCCCTGCTGTACAACCGCTTCATCTTAACGCGGAGGTCAGCTGACCCAAAGTCGCGGCGCACATTGCGCAGTCTGTCAGCCCGAACGCTATGCACTATTGTATATACCCTGATACACAACTCCCCCGTAAAAAGCAGTCGTTTTGTATACTATGCTGTAACATTGACAGTACAACGCGCATTTTTTGTGCATCAATTCGCATTTATCCTCTTGACAGCATTGTGCATGTCTGTTATAATGTATATACCGAATATATACAATATAGGTGATGGCATATATGGATATCATTATTTCAAACGGGGCGGGCGAGCCTATCTACGAGCAGATAGTCAAACAGGTCAAATCGCAGATAATGACAGGCGAACTGAAAGCAGGGGACGCTCTGCCTTCTATGCGCGCACTCGCTCAGGCGCTCAGGATAAGCGTCATAACCACAAAACGCGCGTATGAGGAACTTGAACGCGACGGCTTCATAGAAAGCTACACGGGCAAGGGCAGTTTCGTAAAGGGACAGAACGCCGAACTTCTCAAAGAGGAATACCTCAAAAAGGTGGAGGCTTCGCTGACTGATGCCTGCGAGAACGCAAAGCGGTGCGGCATGGAACTGGACGAACTGAAAAGCGTACTGGAAATGATATGGGGAGGTAACTGACATGAACGGCTGTGAAAACGCTATCGAGATAAAAGGGCTTACCAAAAGGTATGACGGCTTCACGCTGGACAAGCTGAGCTTCAATGTGCCGAAAGGCAGTATAATGGGCTTTATCGGGCAGAACGGCGCAGGCAAGTCCACCACCATAAACACGATACTCAACATAGTCAAGCCCGATGAAGGCGAGATAAAAGTCATGGGGCTTGACCACATAAAGGACGAGCAGGAGGTAAAGCGGAACATCGCGGCGGTCTTTGATGAACTGCCTTTTAACGAACAGCTGAACGCAAACGACATCGACTTTATTTTTGCAGACCTGTTCGAGAAATGGGACAGCAAAACATTCTTCGGGTATCTGGAGCGCTTTGCTCTGCCGCGCAAAAAGAAGTTCGGGCAGTTCTCAAAAGGCATGAAGATGAAATTGCAGATAGCTTCCGCGCTGTCACACGGGGCAAAACTGCTCATAATGGACGAAGCAACTACAGGTCTTGACCCTGTGGTGCGCAGCGAGATACTTGATATATTTCTCGAATATTTGCAGGACGAGAACAACTCGATACTCATGTCATCGCACATAACATCTGACCTTGAAAAGATAGCCGACAGCGTGACTTTCATCGACAAGGGCAGGCTTCTGCTGACGGGCTATAAAGACGACATACTTGACAGCCATGCGGTACTGAAATGCACCAAAAGCGATTTTGCCGAAATAGAAAAGTCCGACTTCGTAAGCGCCCGCCTGACGGATTTCGGGGCTGAGGTCATGGTGGCTGACAAGGCTTTGGCGCTGAGGAAATATTCGGGGCTGACTGCCGACAAGACCACGCTTGAAGAGATAATGCTGTTCTATGTCAACCGCGATAAAAAGGAGTGGAGATAATGAGCAGAAGATATTTCGCCATGTTAAAGCACGACCTTGTGCTTGGCAGAAAGACGCTCATCTTAACAGGTGTGGCATGGCTGGTCTGCCTTATCATAACGATACTGGTGTTTCTCAGCGCAAAGTACGGCAACCTTGCAAAAGTCACCAACAAGGACGAACTGATGTTGACGATACGGGTCACTATGCTGAGTTTTTCTGTACTTGTATCGGTGATGTGGTTCGTCAATTACAATGACAAGGTATTTCTGTCAGACATGAAATGCGGCTGGCAGAAGTTCAGATACACCACCCCGCTGACGGTCAGAGAACAGCTGAATTACAGGTACGGTGCAAAAGTCATCGGGCTTTTGCTCTCGCTGATACCGAGCGCTGTTGAGGCAGGTGTGATAGTCCTGCTGAACGGTCATGGGCTTAATAAGATGGAGTGGATAATGATGCTCTGCACGATAAGCTACGGCTATATCACTTCAGTAGTTATGCTCCCGCTGACAGCGTTATTCAAGGACAATGACAAAGCGGGCATGTCCTCGCTGGTCGTGCTTATCGTCATACTCTTGCCCGCATTCATCAAGGGGCGTGACATCGGGGACAAACTGGACGCTATGGCAAAAGCAAAAGGCGGCGTTCTCAGCGTGAATGATATGATCGATATGCTTTCGGGATACCTGCCTTATGTTGCTGTGGGCATTCCCGTCATAATGGCGGCGGTGACTGCCGTTTCATATATCTGCATGAAAAAATTACTGGAAAAGAGGGTGTGCTGATATGCCGGGAATTCTGTATAAAGACCTGAAACTGTGCAGGGGCACATTCATCGGTCAGGCGATAATGCTTATCATCACAAACAGCTTGGTGCTGATACCGTATCTCGCAGACAGAAAAGTATACAGTGATAGCACAGACGGCTCTGACCCGCTGTTGGGAATGCTGTGCATTTTTACAGCGCTCATCTCTTTCTATGTCGGGGGAATGCTCCAGGAGACCATCATATCATCTGACGAGCGCAGGAAGTGGGCGTACCTGATGTCTGCCGCACCGGACGGCATAAAGAAACAGGTCGCGGGCAAATACGCGCTGATGGTGATATATTCAGTCATAACGGCTTTCGTATGTATGTTCATGAACTCGCTGACTGCCGATATTATAGGCAAAAACGTGCCGCCTGCTTCGGGGCTGATATTGATACTGTTTTTTGTACAGCTGATGATAAGGGCGATAAATGCGCCTTTCATATTCGCATTTTCCTCAAAGTACGGCAACACCGTCAGACTGGCGGCAGTGTCAATAGTCATTACGGCGGGGATCATTTACGGGCTGTTCGGTGACCTCAGCTGGATAAACATGGATAGGGTCTGGGAAAAGCTGATAAAACTGCTGACCGACCTGAACGAGAGCGTAAAGCTGTTGTGGGCGCAGGTGATATTCTTCGGCGGAGTGACAGTGCTGTACATTTTTTCGTACAAACTGTCATGCAAACTCTATCTGAAAGGAGCAGAGCAGTATGACAAGTGACGGGACACACACCCTCGCCATAAATGGAACAGCGGCGGATATACACATCACGCGGGTATCGACAGGCGAATATTACATCGAAAAAGTCATACTGACTATACTGAGAATGGGGGCATAAAGCTATGACACCGGAAGAAAAAAAGCTGACATTAAGACGAATAGTCATATTCACAGTGCTTTGCTTCATACCAAACTACATACTGGAGATAGCCTTTTCAGACCACAACGGCGGGCTGACCTCAGCGGCGGCAGGACAGACTATCATGCTGTACCCCGCTGTCGCGAATATCCTCACCCGCATCATCACCAAAGAGGGCAAGGGCGAATATTACCTCAAAGCCCATCTCAAAGCGCACAAGGGCACCTATATCGCGGCGGCAGTCCTTCCGCTTGTGATGGGGCTTGTGAACATGCTCGTGATACATTTTCTGTTTGATGCAGGCACCGATATGGCTGAACTGTTCGACAAAAACACCAACGGCAAGGGGCTTAGTTTTGCGCTCGCACTGCTGTGCCTGACATATTTGCAGGACATTCCCCTGCTGATACTGGGCTTCGGTGAAGAATTCGGCTGGCGGGCATACCTCACACCAAAGCTGGAAAAGTTCATGCCGCGACTGCCCGCATGCTGTATCACAGGCATCATCTGGGGACTCTGGCACGCGCCGCTGATATGGTACGGCTACGACTTCGGGCGCAGCTACGCGGGTTTCCCGTATGTTGGGGTCATCGCGATGTGCGTGGTGTGCATGCCGCTCAGTTCGGCGATGCTCCATAAAGAAGTATCTCTAAACCAAGACAAATAGGCAGGCTATGGTAAAGGAACAGTCAAAGTTGGCTGTTCCTCTTTTTTATCACCTTTGCAATGTCACAAAGTTGAAAACCAAGGCTAATGTATGTGAAATAGAGTCTGGTAGCCTTATTTCATTTACAGAGCATATAATACAATACGAGTTAGATGAGTTCAATTTCTATCAAATACCACGAAATATCACAAAACCACTTGAAATTCGATTTGAGGTATGGTATAATGATTAAAGTGGACTTTTTGTATCGAGGTGAGATTATGGAAACCATTAATGATAATTGGATAGGAATAGAGGAAGCTGCCAAGTATATGGGAGTAACCAAGGAAACTATTAGAAACTGGATTAAGAAAACTGATATTCCAGCTCATAAAATTGGCAAACTATGGAAGTTCCAAAAAAGCGAACTGGAAAAATGGATAAAAAGCGGAAAGAGCGCCCTTGAGTGATTTGAGATTGTCTATATGTAGAGGAAGTGAGTAATGTGGGTAATAATAATATTAATCTTCAAAGCGCTAAAAATAGTAAAGACGATGAGTTTTATACAACATATGATACTATTGAAAGTGAACTGTCACATTACACAAAGCATTTCTGCAATAGAGTCGTACTTTGCAACTGTGACGATCCGTTTGAATCCAATTTTTGTAAGTTCTTCCTGAGAAACTTTAATAAGCTCAAAATTAAAAGGCTTATTTGCACATCATACTATGCTTCAAAAATAGCATCTACACAGATGCCACTAATAGCTAATGGTCGTATCTGTTCAACAAACGGCTGCGGATATGTACTGGATACTGAGAAATTTTGCGAAGAAGAAGATATTTCAGATGATATTATTTCAGAACATCTTTCCACGCCAGGTGTTATCCAAGCACTTAAAGGCGATGGGGATTTCCGTAGCCCCGAGTGTATCAAATATTTATCGCAATCAGACATCATAGTTACAAATCCACCTTTTTCCTTATTTAAAGAACTTGTTTCTTTATTGATGAAATACCATAAAAGCTTCTTGTTGATCGGAAATCAGAATGCACTAACATATAAAGAAATCTTTCCTTTGATTCAGAATAATGAAGCTTGGACAGGGTATCGTTTTGGTGAAATGAAATTCCGTGTTCCCGATACATCAGAACCAAGGGAAACAAGGTTTTGGATTGATGAAACTGGACAAAAATGGCGTAGCTTAGGCAATGCTATGTGGCTCACAAATTTAGATAATGACAGAAGGCATAAGCTGTTAAAACTTACTAAAAAATACACTCCAGAAGAATATCCTAAATACGATTTATATGATGCTATAAATGTTAAGAGAGTCGCTGACATTCCTTATGATTATCCGGGGATAATGGGTGTGCCGATTACCATTATTGACAAATACAATAGCGATCAATTTGAAATAGTCGGTGAAGCTAATCATGGCTCGGATAATGAATATGATTTATTTAAGCCTACTATTAACGGTAAATTGCTATTCAAAAAAATACTGATTAGGAACAAAAAGTTTATGAAAACAGAAACGACTGATTTTATAGTGCTTGATTTATTTAGCGGCGCTGGCGGTTTTTCTTATGGCATAGAGAAAAACGAACACTTTAGGACAGCAATCGCCTTGGACTTCAATGAGCAAGCACTACAAACATTTAAGCATAATATGCCCGATACGGAAATAGTTCACGGGGACATCACTGATTCCGCTGTAAAAGAAAGAATTATATCTTTGAGCAAGGAAAAGAAAGTAAATATGGTAATCGGCGGGCCGCCGTGTCAAGGATTCTCTCTCAAAGGAAAAAAACTTGGACTAAACGATCCAAGAAACTTTCTATTTTTGGAATACCTGAATATTGTATCAGAAATCAATCCGCAGGTTTTTATTATTGAAAATGTGAAAGCTCTGTTATCAACATCTGCTGGGTGGTTTAAGGATCAGATTGTTCAAAGGGTAGAAGAAATGGGTTATACCGTCCGTTATGGTGTATTAAATTCAGCAGATTATGGTGTACCTCAGTTACGGCAACGAGCAATATTTATTTGCTCTAAGGATATACCCATTGAATTACCTAAACCTACTGCTAAGAAAGTAACGACAGTTCGTGATGCTATTTTCGATTTAGCATACCTTAACTCAGGGGAAGGTGCATTTGAACAGGACTATACCACACAGCCGTCAAGTGATTACCAGACCAAAATGAGAAAAGGAGCTAAGAAGCTGTATAATCACAAAGCTTCAAATCACGCTGAAATAGCAATTAAAAAGCTGTCGCTGATACCACCTGAGTGTGGCAAAGAGTATCTTCCAGAAGATATGATAGGCAAACAACAGTTTTCAGGAACTTGGGGGCGACTTAAATGGGACGAGCCTTCTCCGACGATAGATACAAGATTTGACGCTTCATCTAACGGAACTAATAATCATCCGTTTTTGAACAGAGCTATTACCCCAAGAGAAGCAGCTCGATTACAATCGTTTGATGATAAATTTGTTTTTATCGGTCCAAAGCTGTATATAAGGCAACAAATAGGTAATGCAGTGCCGCCGTTAATGGCAAAAGCTCTTGCCGATAAAATATATGATGTGATTGTTAAATCTAAGAAGGGAGTGGTTTTATGAATACCGAAATGGCATATTTGATCGGAATGGTTCTTGGTAACGGAGAAATACAGCGTACTGAAAGAGAAACTACGATTACTATTGATATACCATACAAAAACCTTTATACAGATGATCTGAAAGATGTTTCTATATATGTAAAAGCGAGTACAGTTGATATGCGTTCGATTGTAGAACCGTTGATTGGCAACAATCTTATAGTTACTCAGTCCAAGCATTCTACTAAAATGACATTTTCAAAGCCTAACAGCGAATATGTAGTTCGTGAAATTGTTAGGCTGACTGAAAATGGCGCACATCACTCAACTATGCGTATGAATCCTGATTTATTCAACATTAGTACAGATGAGAAGAAGTCGTTACTCAAAGGAATAGCTGATGTAACAGGATATATAAGAAAGAGTAACATTGCCTTTGGGCAGGATGGTGCGCATAGGGTATACATTGAAATCCCCGGAAATTGGTACTTAGTTATTGATATAGCAAATATGTTGAAAGAAGTTGATGTTCCTGTTCAGACGATTGATTTTGGTCATCCTAATTTCAGGGATGGAAATCTGAAGAAATATAATGAGGGTAAACCAAATTTTTGGAAGAAAGAACATCAGGTAAAGGTTTTTGCAAACGAATTTCTACCTATTGGATTCAATATTCAGCACAAGCAAGATGCTCTTGAAAAATACACTGAAGAACTATTGGAATTCATCGATCCAGTAAAAACGCATAAGTTTTACTGGGAAAAGACTGTAAGGAGAAGTAATCGTCCACATCATCCGGGAGAAGATGATCCATCTTTGCCTGCTGAGATAAGAGGAAAGCACTTTGATTCATGGACAGATTTAGCAAGGTTTTTAGGATATGGCAAGTAACGTTAAATACGAATATGAACTCTATGAGCCAATGAGAAAATGGCTACAAACTTATCTTGAGGAAAAATATAAGACTTCAAAGATAATTACTATTGATTCTCATTCTCGTGATTTATACCTATATTTAGAAGAATTCGGTATTGTTGATAGATACCCTCAAACTGTAGGACTTGATATACAAATTGATGTGTTAGGTATTATATGCCGTGGTAAATCTACCAGTTTGGCTTTTATAGAAGCAAAGAAAACTCAGCTAAATCTACACGATTTAGGGCAATTATGGGCATATTGCAAGTTGTGCGATCCAGCCGAAGCATTCTTACTATCTTCCGTTGGTCTTGGGAGTTTAAATAAGATTCTGAATAACTTGTCAAGAACCGATTTACTTGATTTTGGAGACGGAAAGAAGATTAAAAAAATGCAAGTTGGGAAATGGGATCTCAATACTAATTCCATTGATTCAAAGACACTCGTACCCAAAATATAAAAAGGCACCTTGATTATCACAAACGATAATCAAGGTGCCAGGTACTTAGAAAAGCGAACGGTTAGTTTCTGCCAAGATAGTAGCCGCTATCAAGCAGATCCGATACCAAATCATTATCACTCAGACGGTACTCATAATCAGAGTGACGGATTTCGGTATTGCTGTGGAACTGGTTACCCAAAGGCGGATCAGGACGCTCATGGGTATAGAGACGATATTCAAGACCCCATTTGTTAGAGCCATCGGCAAGTGCGCAAACACCGTCATCATCTCTATCCAAATCATCCCCCAGTTTTCTGCGGATTTTATCCAGAGTTCCCTCAACCTCTATGAAGAAGTCACTTTGGGTATCCAGAAAATCAGTGAGCCTACTCATACTTTTCCCTCCTTTCTTTAGATATTGCGTGTATGGATACACTATATAATTTTAACATGGCAAAGAATCTAATGTCAAGGTGTTTTACACCGCTTTATAATTACTCATAATTAATGAACTAATGCTTTCATAAGTATACAGCAAACTGACTAAAAGCAATAAACGCCGTAGAAACTATCCTACGGCGCTTATTTTGTATAAGGGCATTTATATTCTGAGTACACATCAAGTGTGCTAATGAGGATTTCAGTTCGTCACAGGACATAGCAAGGGCGAGCTGCCGAAACAACTCGCCCTGCTGATTATTCGTCCTCGTCGCTGCACTCGTCAAGCCCGTGAATAAGCTGAATATATATGCACTCTACACGGTCATGTTCCTCGCCCTCGGTAGTCATCATGAGTTCAAGGAAATACGCCTTAGCTTCTTCATAGTCCGTCCAGAACTCACGCCTGCCGTTGCAGACGGTCGTGACCTTACGTGACCTCGGCATTGCCAATTCGGGTATCTTTAACATAGTGGTATCCCTCCTGTGATTTAGTGTAGATAAATTATATCCCATGAAAAGACAGGAGTCCAGCATTGGAGAGAAATTGTAATAAAAATTGTGCAGGGCGCAGCAATATCACATTTTTCCTCGGTGCAATATGCCTTATGTTGCAAAACGCTCTCTAAACGCTCAGGGAGCGTTTGTAGTTTCAGGAGTACAACTTTCCCCATAACCGTTACAGACGGCTCAGAGGGGCTATTCCGTTCGGCAGAGAGCCTGCCGTTATTCAAGTGTGTCTTTCTTTTTCTGCTGAGAGCGTTTTCTCTCCTGGTACTGTCTGTTACGCTCCTGCTGTTCCTTGTTTTGGAGATAGTTACGCACCTGTCGGGTGTACTTGTGTGCCGTGTCACGCTTAGTGACAAATGCATTATGCTCAGGCAACAGAGCATTGTATTTCTCTTTCAGCTTGGTGGACTTCGCCTGCAAATCGTTCTGCTTAGGCATTTTCCCTTTGATGTAGTAAGGCTTGATATGCTCGGCAATATACTTGTCGGCTTCTTCAAATGCGTCGATAGCGGCAGCATTCTTCTTGCGGAAACTCTTTTGTGTAAAAGCAGAACGCTCCTGATACTCCTTGTATATATCATAGTTCTGAGAATGCTGTTCCATCATCGCAATGAGCTTGTCTATCGGCTCTATCTTTGCTCTCAGCTTGGCAAGCTCGTCCGTGTGGTCATCAGGGTGCTTGAAATTCCAGAAGAAGCCCTTGAGATCGTCAAGCGATGTGATTCCGCCAGCTTCAAGGTCAGCGATCATCTTGTCGCAATCACGCATACCCCTAATCTCTGCCCATACATCTTCTTTCTTTTCAGGTGCTTTACTCTCCGTAGGTGTGGGCTGTGGTGTCGGGGCAGACGGTTCAGGCTTCGGCTCGGCGGGCTTGGAAGCAGATGCGTTAAGCATATCAAGCTGTGCCTGCCGTCTTGCTCGTCGGGCTGCAAAGAACTTCTCAACCTGTTCCGCCGCAGCTTTTCTCTTTGCGGTTTCACTCGTTTCGGTGGTATTTTCAGGCTCGGCTGATTGTTTCGGTGTTGTCGGTGCGGTGACTGCCTGTGTTGGCTTAGGCTCGGTCTTGGGAACAACAGGCTTCGGCGGTTCGATAAGCATATCGGGAGTGACATTCGCCGCCAACAGCTTTTCCTGTATCTCGGCTATCTGCTCGGTGATGCTTTCGACGGTGAATCCCTCGCCCAGCGTTTCGGCTCTTGTAAAGCGTTGCTGACCGTCACCAGACAGCTTGAATTTCAACTTGTACTTGTTCTTCGGAGTGTAAACATACTCTATTCCAGCGGAGGTGCAGTTTTTGAGGAAGTCCGCAAAATCACGGCTGTAAAGCATGACCTCTGCAATACGAACGTGGAGCTTTTCTTTCCACGACTTGCCCTCTTCTTGCTTCAACAGTTCAAGATACGAAACGCCCTTGCCCTTCGGGTCAATCAGCGATAGCCCGTGTTCCTTGCAAATCTCGTCCGAAATCTCACGCAACTCTGCCCACGCTCTTTCAGACTTCCTGCCTTGATTATGCTCGGTGGTAAAGCTCAGACCGTTATACAGATTTGTGTTGTTGAAAATGATGTGGCAATGCAGGTGGTCTTTATCGTTATGAACTGCGATAACATACTGATAATCGCCTTTCAGATAGCGGTCACAAAGCTCCTCACCGATCTGCATAGCTTGTTCGGGCGTAACTTCACTGGGGGCAAAACTCTGAATCATGTGATAGGCAAGGATCTGTGTTCGCCCTGTGCCTGTTCCTCGGACGGCTCGGAAGTCCTCGCTTGCTCCTGCACTGTCGCTTCGGCAAGCATAAGAGTTGACATATATACCGTTGACGGTCTTATCTCCGTTTGTGATGTAAGCGATCGCTGCGCTGACTGTTGCCCTGATCGTATGGATAGAAGTGTATGCCAAATTTCGTTTACCCCCTCTTTGATCTGCTGAATATCTTGGTCGTAAATATGTCCTGTCCTGCGCATAAGAAGTAGTATCTGATTCACATTGCTCCCGATGCGTTTCATAACTTTGTTGACCTCGGCATAAGCGTTGCGGTCGGGAGTGAAGTCAACCCTCGCACGAACACAATCACGGATATACTCGGTCTTGTTCTTGTAACCGTACTGCTCACACTTCGCTATGATGTCCTGCATTTCCGATTCGGTGAACCTGACATTCAGTGTGTAAGACTTCTTCTCCCTCTTGCGTTTCAGGTACTTGCGTTCATCATCGGAAAGCTCGTCCTCGGACTTGTTTGCAAGGGTATCGTCAAGCTCGGCAGCAACCTCTTTGTCCAGAGCATTATTGATAGCTCCCTCGTAGGTCATACCCTCGAACTCCATAGCCTTGCGCTTGGGCGGTCTGCCACGCTTCTTTTTCTCGGTTTCCATAGTGGTGTCTCCTTTGTATTTATTTCGGCGTAAGCCGATTTTTTCTGACCGCTGTGCGGTCATTTCGGGGCTTGGGGTGTCCCCAACAAGCATTTGGTATTTTCGCTCGCTGTGCGGCGCAAAATACAATGCTTGTTATTTTTGTTGCGCTATGGCGCATATTTTTTTCGCCTGAGCTTATCGCTCTGCTCAGGCTTTCGATGCTCCGTCAGCGAATTCGTGGAGCGAATGCGACATCTCTCACCGCCGCTTCGGTCGGCGGTATCTCGCTCACGCTCCAGCGTGATGCTCTCATTCATCATCACTCTTGAAATTGTAATCTGGTACGGCGCAGTTATCGTGCTGGGAGTGCGGCAATCTGGTGAAAATCCTTCTCAATAGTTATTACCATAATAATCACGGCTTCGTTAAGCATAGTCTGCAAAATCTTTTACTGAAATTTTTATAGTCTGTTTGTGCATAACGGAGAATATCTCGGCGGTACTTAGCGAATGGCAGAATAATTTGGTATTGATATGTAGAAGGTCATAGTTTCTCTGTATCATTAGTGGTAAAAGTGAAGCCGAACACACTGGAGCTTTTTGAAATTCCCCATAACATTCTGTCGAACGCAAAACTCTAATGAAGCAGAAAGTTTGAGCGCAATACCAGTAGACAAACGGCTTTATTGCGCGCTATAATATTATCGTGGGGTATGTGAGTATCCTGCAATATCAGATGAAGTGAGGTGATGTGAATGAGTAAGAAAGCAAAAGCTGAGATTGCTGACGAGTCCGCCGTTATCATTACGGATGCTGTGCTTGCCGAGAATCAGGCAAAGCTCGACAGCTACGAAAAGGCTATCAAGGCTGTGCAAGAGCGCAGGCGCAAGGTCATCATTGATAGCAAGCTCTACACCTACGATAAGCTCTCACAGCTTTACGGCGGTGCTGAGGGGCAGGCACTTCTCGATGCTGTCACTGCGGAGCATACACTGATCGGCAAGCTGACCGACAGTGGAATGTCCTATGCTGACATTGAGGGGCTGGTCGATTACTCTGCCGATGCCGACAACAAGTCGGACGATGTTGCTGACGGACAGACTTCGTTCTTCGGTGAGAAGCCTAACCCCTATGCGGTTTAAGATATAAAACCGACAACAAAACGATTATAGCCGTACCGTCCGAAACAATGTCCGACGCGCACAAATCAGATACAGAAACTTTGGGCGCAATATCTATGGACAAGTCTCGACGGTGCGCGCTATAATATTACTGTGCAGGAGTAACGCCCTGCAACAAAAAGCCTATGCGTGTAGAGATAGATGATCGCAGGCGGAAAGGAGACAATTGAAAGAGACAACAACTACCGCAGAGAAAGAGAAGGTAGACTGCTCCTACTCGGAGTATCGTATCGGTCTGACAACCTATCGTGTCAAGATCAGTTTCAATTCTGATACAGATGAAAGTCTGGAAGATATTATCAACCGGCTTATCGCCCGTGAGATAGAAAAGTCTGCGTGAACAGATAACGGCAGGCTTGATACTCCTGACTTTCTGAGTATATCATAGCCTGCTGTTTTTTGTCGGAAAGTGAGGAAATAATGACAGACAAAATTACAGCACTCTATTGCCGTCTCTCGCAGGAAGATATGCTTCACGGGGAGAGCAATAGTATTACTAACCAGAAGGCGATCCTTTCAAAGTTCGCCGCTGACAACGGTTTCCGCAACACCAAGTTCTATGTGGACGACGGCATTTCGGGAACTACATTTGAGCGTGACGGCTTCAAAGCAATGATGGCTGACATTGAGGACGGCAAGGTCGGTATCGTGATTACGAAAGACCTTTCACGACTCGGTCGTGACTACCTGAAAACTGGTGAGTTGATCGAAATGGTGTTCCCTGATTATGATGTCCGCTATATTGCGATCAATGACGGCGTGGATACCTTAAAATCCGAAAATGAGCTGATGGCTTTCAAGAATATTTTTAATGACTGGTACGCTCGTGATACAAGCAAGAAAATTCGTGCCGTCCAGAAAGCAAAGGCTCAGGCAGGCAAGCCGCTTGCCACGCACCCGCCTTACGGCTACAAGAAGTCCGAAACGGATAAGAACCAATGGGTCATTGACGAAGAAGCTGCCGCTGTGGTAAGGAGAATATTTCAGCTCTGCATTGAGGGCAACGGTCCGACTGTGATCGCTAATATCTTGACAGCGGACGGTATACCAACACCGACAGCATATTACCGTTCCAAAGGTATGAACGTATGCAATCAGAACGCCAAAACAAAACGCTGGGGTATGGCAACGGTCATTCATATTCTTGAGCGTATGGATTACCTCGGTCACACGGTCAACTTCAAGACTTACCGCAAGTCCTACAAAAACAAGAAGCTGTATGAAAATCCGAAAGAGAACTGGCTTATCATCGAAAACACCCATGAGCCTATTATTTCTCAGCACGATTTTGACCTTGTGCAGGAAATACGCAGCCACAAGAAAAGAAGGCAGAAAAGCGGTACGGTAAGTCCGTTTGCAGGAATTGTCTATTGTGCAGACTGCGGAAATACGCTTTATGTCGGCAGGGCGCAGACCTTATCGCCAAATCAGGAGCATATGATGTGTTCCACCTATGCACACGATTCGGACGAATGCACTGCCCATTACATCAGAACTTGCGTACTGACCGAAATTATCCTCGGTGAACTGAACAAGCTCTCGCAGTTTGTAAGGGACAATGAGGACGAGTTTGTACGCAGGGCAATGGAAAACTCCGCAGCGACACAGGACAGTGAGATGCAGACCGCCAGAAAAGCACTGAGGATCGCAGAAAAGCGTATCAATGAGCTTGATGACCTGTTCGAGCGTTTGTATGAGGACAATGTGTCGGGTAAGATCTCCGATGAGCGTTTCGCTACGATGTCGGCAAGATATGAAACAGAGCAGAGCAAGCTGAAAGACGATGCCGCAAAGCTCTCCGAAACGATCAGCCGCAAGGAGCAGAAGAAAAACGATGTGATGAACTTTGTAGGTATCGTCAAGAAGTATGAGGAGTTCACTGAGCTTACCCCTGAGATCATGCACGAACTGATCGACAGGATCATAGTTCATGCTCCCAAAGGCGGCAGAGCAAACCGCACTCAGCAGGTGGATATTCACTTCCGCTTCAACGTCGTGACAGCAACCGCAACGGCTGATTTCAAGCAGTATTATGTAAGAAGAAAGGCTGTGTAGAGCCAAACTCTGCACAACCTTTCAATTAAAACCTGAGATAGTTCTTTATGTGTACTCGCCTTTATCTGCTGACATATATGACCGAAAAGACAAAGTCGGTCTTCCCCGCCGCCATCTGCCACACAGCGATAGACAGCGTTATGAATATCCCCGTGACAGCGGCGGTCAGCCGTGATGCCCTCACCGACAATTCTCTTTGGGTCGGCATTATATTAATGGGGCTTGTCCCCACTCTGCTGACCTGCATACTTCTGACGGCAAGGCTCACCGCGAGAAAAACAGCCGAATAAAACAGATAAGGACACCTCACGCAGGTGTCCTTTTTTGCGCACTGCAACACATTCAGCAGACAGCGCATTCACGAGGCTTATCCCCACTCTGTTGACCTGCATACTTCTGACGGCAAGGCTCACCGCGAGAAAAACAGCCGAATAAAACAGATAAGGACACCTCACGCAGGTGTCCTTTTTTGCGTACTGCAACACATTCAGCAGGCAGCGCATTCATGGGGGCTTGTCCCCACTCTGACGACCTGCATTCTGCCGAATAAAACAGATAAGGATACCTCACGCAAGTGTCCTTTTTTGCGGACTGAAACACTTTCAGCAGACAGCGCATTCATGGGGCTTATCCCCACTCTGCCGAACTGCATTCTGCCGAATAAAACAGATAAGGGCATCTCACACAGGTGTCCTTTTTTGTGTACTGTAACACATTACTGCAAGACCGCATAGCATATTCGGGGGTGGTAATATGAAGATACGCAGGCGCGGCAGAAGAGTTTCGGTGCTGGTGGACGCGGGTGAACTTTCGGAACTGGGGCTGAGTTTTGAGGACTTTCGCGAGAAGAGAGTGGGTGCGCTGCTGTTTCTGGCGGCAGTGCGGGGACATCTTTCGGCAGACGGCGAGGGAGAAGTGCAGGGCGGGATACGTGTCAGCAGACAGGGCGGCGGCGTGCGCCTGACGATGAACGCATATCTTCCGCCCGAACACTTCCCTTCCGCCGAAGATACCTGCGGGCGCACAGACGAACTGAAAAGCGGGTTTGAACTGTATCGGACTCTCAGCGGCTACGCGCTCATCACCGCCGTTACCGACCCTGTGGAAGCCGCAAAACTCCGTGAACACAACAGGCTCATCTGCAAAAAATAAAGCCCGCAGGCACAGCGCACTGCGGGTCACGGTTCAGATATAAAATTCTTCCATAGTATCAAGGCAAAGACACGCCAGCCTGCCGCCCATGCACGCGCCGCAGTCGATAAAGATATTGTGGTGGCTCTGATATATTTCGGGCTTGCCGCAGATCAGAACGGTGGGGGTGTGTCCTGTTATAACGTAGATATCGTCGTCCTCAAAGTAGTCTTTTTCGGGGTCGTGCCTGTCCATCAGAAGTTCCTGCAAGGTGTATTCCCTCAGCTTTTTGCCCTTGCGGAAATTGCCAAGACCCGCATGCACCATCACATAAGTCTTGTCATTGACATCTACCGCTTCGCACAAGCTGAACTCTTCCATATAATCCAGCACATCCCGCCTGTCAGCCACACTCAGTTCGCGGAACTGTGCCAGCGTCGGACTGCCGCCGTCTTTCAGCCAGTCGATAAGTTCGGTCATCGTTTCGGTGCTGAGGTGATCGGAATAATTCTCTTCGGTTATCTCTACATTCAGCTTGTGCAGAATGTCTATCGCCAGCAGGTCATGGTTGCCCATCAGCGGGTAGACGTTCGGGCGCTTCATCATATCTTTCAGCACATCGACGGGTCTTGCACCGCGATCGACCACATCGCCCAGTATAAACAAAGTATCATCGCTTTTAAACTGTATCTTCTCCAGCATCAGCAGATACTTTTCATATTCACCGTGAATATCGCTCATAACATAAGTAGCCATGTGAGGTTCTCCTTAATAAGAAACGGTCATAAATTACACATATAATTATAACACAATAACAAATCAATGTCAATATCACAATTCTCTTGTTTCAATCACACAAAGCCGCTTTACGCGCATGCTGTATATATGTTCAATGCACACAAAAGCAGTCCGATATATTATACCGTTCACATAAATATATTAATATAGCACATTCAGCAATAATTATTCTAGTCAAAAATTGCGCATTACTTAACAATTTTTGTTTACTTTTTCCTAGCATTAACTTCAATTAAGCAAATTTTGCTGATTTGGTCAAAAATATTTGCAATTATTGCTTAATTTCGTTATAACTATTCACAAATTACGATTTATCTGCTATAATAATCTCAGTAAAAGAAAACAAAATTTAGCTAATATGTTCAAAGCTAAACTAAACGTTTTTATGGAGGTTTTATTTATGAAACAGATCAAAAGAGCAGCCGCTTTCACACTGGCACTCGCAATGGCAATCGGCATGGCAGCATGCGGCAATGTAGGCAGCAAGGGCGAACAGAAGACTGAAAAAGTCACCAATTCAAACGGTGAAGAAGTTGAGGTAAAGGTATTCAGCGCATTTTTTGCAGTACCCGGCAACGAACTCGACGACAACAACGTAGTTCAGGACGCTATCGCTGAAAAGATAGGCGCAAAGTGCGATATGAAATGGCTGACAGGTCAGACCGCTGAGGAAGCTATCGGTGTTATGATAGCAGGCGGCGACTACCCCGATTTCGTTGACGCTTCGTCAGGCATGGCAAGAATGGTCGAAGCAGGTGCTTTCATCGCAATAGATGAACTCTGGGACAACTATCCCAACATAAAGAACTTCTACACAGAAGCACAGTGGAACTCCATCAGGGCTGATGACGGTCATATTTACATAATCCCTCAGTTCGGCAACATCTGGGATCACGACACCACCTGCGTACACAACGATGAAGCATTCTGGATACAGACAAGAGTTCTGAAATGGGCAGGCTATCCCAAGATAGAAACTCTCGATGAATACTTTGACCTGATAGAAAGGTACGTTGAAGCCAACCCCACTATGGAAGACGGCACACCTAATATCGGCTACGAGATACTCTGCGATGACTGGAGATATTTCTGCCTTGAAAATGCACCTTTCTTCCTCGACGGTTATCCGAACGACGGCTGCTGCATCGTTGACAGAGAAACACACAAGGCTATCGACTACAACACCACTCCCACAGCTGAGAGATATTTCAGAAAGCTGAATGAGGAATACAAGAAGGGCATCATCGACCCCGAAACATTCACCATGAACTACGATGCTTACATCTCCAAGCTGTCAACAGGCAGAGTTTGCGGCATGGTTGACCAGCACTGGGATTTCAACGATGCTGAGAACGCTATCAAGGCAGCAGGTCTTGATGACTGCACTTACGTTCCTGTAGGCATCACCATCGACAAGGGCATGGACGAGCACTGGCACTCCAACTCAGCACTGGACGTTTCCAACGGTGTCGGCATAACCGTATCCTGCAAAGATCCCGAAGGCGCTATGCAGTTCATGAACGACCTGCTCGACCCTGAGATACTGACCATGAGGAACTGGGGTCTTGAGGGCGTAAACTACAACAAGGGCGAAGACGGCGTGTTCACACGTACTGATGAGATGAGAAGAAACTCCGAAGATCAGGCTTACATGAACGCTAATCTCTGCCCATACGCATACTTTCCCAACTACAGCGGCATGGATCACGACGGCATCAACGGCTGTGACCCTCAGCACCAGGCTACAGAGTTCTATGATTCGCTGAGTGACGAGGTAAAGGAATGCTTCGATGCTTACGGCGTAAAGACTTATGTTGAACTTTGCGACCCCGCACAGGAGAACGAGGCTTGGTTCCCAATGTGGTCTTACTCCAACGCACTTACTACCGACACTCCCGAAGGTCAGGTATGGGCTGATATGGCTTCCGTTAAGCATGAGTACCTGCCTAAGGTCTGCATAGCCGAAGACTTCGACTCCGCTTGGAAGGAGTATCTGGACGTTTACCACAAGAAGTGCGATGTTGACGGCATACTTCTCCCCGCATTCGATGCTGAGATCCAGAGAAGGATCGATGTTGCCAACGGCAAATAATCAACGCTTTCAACTCTTCCTATAGCAATCCAACTTTTTAAATTCACAAAATCCAGTCGCAAAAGCTGGGATTTATGGGTTTTGTGACTGGATTTTGTCTAAATTTTAAGGCGGATTGCTATAAAATATTGTCATATATAGCCCCCGAAAAGGGGGCTGTATCATGACAGCTTTTGTAAACACGGCGATCTGTCCCCTGCCGCCTTTGGCAAATATCTTTGTCTTGGGAAATTTGGGATATATTTTCTCGGAGGTGCAACAAATGTTCAAAGACCCTGATTTTGCCAAAAAGCTGAAAAATCAGAAGTCGCTTCTTCTGCTTAGCATACCCTTCGTGGTGTATGTCATAATATTCAACTACGCGCCGCTGGTAGGCTGGCTGATGGCTTTCCAGCGATACAAACCCCGCGATGGTCTGTTCCACTCGGAATTCATCGGACTTGAAAATTTCAGGTTCCTGTTTAGGAACGAAGACTTCATACTCTGCGTCAGAAACACCCTTGCTATGGGCATTATAAATCTGTTTCTGGGCACTGTCTGCCCGATAATCTTCGCCATACTGCTGAGCGAGTTCCGCTTCAATATGGGCAAAAAGTTCGTGCAGACCATTTCCTATCTGCCGCACTTTCTGTCGATGATAATACTGACGGGCATCGTGTTCGATGTCCTTTCGATGGAGAACGGCACTATAAACAAGGTTCTGATGGCTACAGGTCTGATAGACAAGCCTGTTCAGTGGCTTGCAGAACCGAAATACTTCTGGTGGATAGTGGCGTTCGCGACACGCTGGAAAGAAACAGGCTGGGACAGCATAATCTATCTGGCGGCGATAACTTCCATCAACCCCGACCTGTATGAGGCGGCTTCGATAGACGGCGCAGGAAGAATGAGGCGCATCTGGCACATAACTCTGCCGGGACTCAAGCCCACCATACTGATACTGCTGATAATGAATGTCGGCAACGTACTGAATGTAGGCTTTGAACTGCAATATCTGCTGGGCAACGACCTTGTAAAGTCAGTATCCGAAACTATCGACATATACGTGCTGAACTACGGTATCGGCAAGGGCAACTACGCTATCGGTACTGCGGCAGGTATCTTCAAGAGCCTTGTCAGCATCATACTTATAGTCATAGCAAACACCAGCGCTAAAGCGATGGGCGAAGAAAGTCTGTACTAAAGGAGGGCGCAGAAAATGGCAGAACTTACAAAAACACTTCCCGCCCCCCAGACGGGCAAACAGCGCAAGTCTGAGGACATCGGCGCCAACACCAAACACGGCATAATGAGCCGCCGCTCAAAAGGCGATATGGTATTCGATACACTGAATACTATCTTTATGATAATATTCTCCATCGTGATACTCTACCCTCTTCTTAACATGGTGGCTGTGTCGTTCAATGACGGTCTTGATGCGCTGAAAGGCGGCATAACCCTTGTGCCCCGCGTGTTCACGCTTAAAAACTATCAGACAGTTCTCGGCAAGCAGAGCATGTTTGCCGCCGCAAGAACAAGTGTGCTGAGAACAGTTATAGGCACCGTTACCTCCACTATGGTGACTGCACTGCTGGCTTACATTCTCAGCCGCAAGGAATTCCTTTTCAAGAAACAGCTGTCACTGCTGTATGTTGTAACTATGTACGTTTCGGGCGGTCTTATCCCTATATTCATCGTTTACAAAAATCTCGGTCTGACCAACAACTTCCTCGTTTACATACTGCCCGGCATGGTACCCGCATTCAGCATGCTGGTGCTGAGAACTTACATGAACGGTCTGCCCGACAGCCTTGCCGAGTCTGCAATGATAGACGGAGCAGGTCACATGACTATCTTCATCAAGATAATCTTCCCGCTTTGCATGCCCGTTATCGCGACCGTTGCACTGTTCACCGCTGTGGGTCAGTGGAACAGCTGGTTCGATGCGATGCTGTACAACAAGATGGATGATGACCTGACCACCCTCCAGTATGAGCTGATGAAGCTGTTAAGCTCGGTGACCAACCAGAAAGCGACCGCTGAATCCGCTCAGCATTCCACCGCAACTGTAACACCTACCTCGATAAGAGCGGCGGCAACTGTCATCACTTCCCTGCCGATAATCATACTCTATCCTTTCTTACAGAGATACTTTGTGGCAGGTCTGACAATAGGCGGTGTCAAGGAATAAAGCTATATTTATAGTATATCAGATACCATAACAGTATAAGAAAAAGCACTGTCCGCGCGGGCAGTGCTTTTTTTCGTCAGTATCTTCTGTTCGGATTTTTCGGGAACCACCCCTTGCGTACACGCTCCTCCTGCTCGTAGAGTTCATGTATGCTCCAGAAACAGGTCGTTGACAACACAGCAAAAATACAGCTGAGGAAATCGCTGTCTGCAAGCAGTGATATCAGCAGGGATATCCCCCCTGCTGCCGCAAAAACATACCGGCTTTTTTTAGAGAAATAGTATTCTGCCTTTATGACTATCGGGTGGAACAGCCCGATTATCAGAAAAGTGATGACACCGAGAATTATGCCTTTAAAATTCATTGTTTTACTTCCTCCATTTATTGCCACTAGCGTTCACTAACCATTATAACATAACACAAAGTCCCTGTCAACTGCATGTCACGCCGCAAAACGCATAAAAAACGTATTTATGACCATCTCTTTAACGATTTTTTCTGTAGATGCAAAAGCAAAAAAATGCCAGCAATTGTCAATTTCAGAACTTAAACTGCATTTTATGAAGATACGTTCACCGCCTGACCGCTGTTCGGGGATTGACCTTTTTATGAAAATATGGTATAATAACTGTAAGTCTGAACTTTTTGTGAAAGGGGGAGTGCTTTTTGCGCAAATACAGAGTTTTGTCAGCTGTAATGGCGGCGTTGATGCTTGGCGGGTGTACCATCAAACCTACCGCCGAAGAGAAGCTGAAACCGATACCGAGAGAATATGATGACAGTGTGGCTGAGGTGGTCTATTCAGAACCAAAGACCGAATACGATGACACCGAACCCGATCTCGGCAAACCGTTGGTATACAAAGATTTCTGCGTGGGCAGCGATTTTGACTTTTTTGAAAAAATGCTGGGCGAAAAATCTTATCTTTACGGATATTTTTTCTGGAACAGCTATAACGATGACGGTGAATGGTACAGATATCCCTCTTTCTGGGCACGCATGTACGGCAATGACAACAAGGAAGCTGTGCTGGCAGAATACGGCGTTGAAGAAAAGCCGTATGACATGTCTGCGGACAAATACTATCTCCATGCAATAGTCACAGACCAAAAAGGAGTAATAAACAGCGTTCAGCACTGTGACAGCTATTGTGAAGCCTTTTATCCGATAAACACACAGTCACCGCCTTTTGAAGAATATGCACACATGCGCATGTATTTTGACGGTGATGACCTCGCGCTGTGTATCATGGGCATGAACTATGATGTGACCCTGCTTTCCCAGTGTGACTGGAAAAAACTGCTCGACTACAGTGAACTGTATTCGCTGAGAGCGGCTTCACCTGAAGGCGAAAGGCTGATACCTCGTGTGATGCTCAAAGGCATGGCAAGCTATGAAAGACTGCGTACCGACCTCGACTACCCCGTGTTCGACTTTGAGAACGGTTATGTCAGCATACAGTGGTACGACTATGACGGCAATGAAACTGAGGGCGAGGGTCTGCTGAAAAGCGGTCTGCGGCTGAAATATACCCTGACCGACACAGGCATCGACCTTGAACTGCCTGACGGCGGCGACAGCATGTCTACATATATAAGCTACAACAAGTATCTGGACGCATATGAACTCCACGACCCGTATTGGCGTGATAATTACGGCTGTACGCTGATGCTGGGCAAGGCGGTACAACAGAAAGTCGGAGAATGATGAAGAACGAACTGAAAAAAATAATGAACGACAACCGCAACGACATCGCTAAGGCTTCCAGATTTGCGCTGGGCATAATTCTCGGTGCGGTGATACTGATAGGCGTTATCTTTTACGGCATAGCACCAAAGACACGCAAAAAAGATGATACAAAACAAAATACACAGTCTGCGCCTGCCGCACAGAAACAAACGCAGTCCCCTCCCCCACAGACGGAAGTTCCTGTCGAAGAAGAGCCTTTAGAGATACCGCAGGGGCATCTTTACCGCGTAAGCACCGACACAGGTGTCACTGACAAGGACGGCGGATACATCGGGGCGGCTACCGAAGGCGAACTGTTTACATCTTACGATGCGCTGGATATCTCGGAATTCGGCATGGACAAGCAGATAGAAGTATCCTACCTTTCACAGACAGGCTATATACCCGCAGACGACCTGACTGAGGTGCTGACTGCGACCATTCTGCCGTCAGCAGGTGACTGTCTTATGAAAGATGAGTACAGCGGCACCTACCCCTGTTCAAGCAAGGAGAGCGCTCCCATAACGGCGGCGGCACTGGTCAACAGCCAGAAACTTCGTCAGTGGGACAAGGCTGACCTTATCAGCGCGGAAGAAGTCCTTGATGCTGTGAATGACCCCGTCAAGCTGATAAACGACTATTCGGGCGGCGACCTTGTGGCTGAAAGGGTGGAAGATGTCAGCGAAGAAATGCTGAGGGCTCAGATAGACAGCGGCAAAAGGGTCATGCTGGCTGTGAGGTACTATGAGGGCGTGGCTGATTACGACTACAGCGACTACTACGGCATCACCACAAATACGCAGTACGTGCTGGTCTGCGGATATGATACCGATGATGAATATGGTAATATATTCTACTGCTGTGACCCCTTCTACGGGCAGAACGGCAGAAGCCTGACAGCGGTGAGCGCAGACACTCTCTGCACATCTGCGGGACTGGTGGACAGTGACAGGAAAGGAATGATAATACTGCACTGAAACGCCGCAATATCAAACTTTCACACAGCTTTCACAGCGCTCCCATATCAGGGGGCGCTTTCGTTTTTTAATTTATCAAAGTGCTTAATAATCTCAGTATAATGGTGGTAAAATGCGTCAGTTTACACCTTTACAAATACTTCATGATGTGGTAAAATATTAATCGGTAAATTAATTTTATCTTTACACAAATCAAACATGGAGGAGCAAAATGAAAACAAAGAAAATTATCAGTGCGCTGACAGCACTTATGCTGACAGCATCGATGATGGCAGGATGCGGTGAAAAGCCTGCTGACGACAAGACTTCCGAAGCGGACAGCAGTACTGCAAACACCACGACTGCCAAAGAGGAAAAGTCTGACGACAGCGCGGAGGAAAAACCTGCCGATGAAGATACCACATCTTCTGATGATGATGTCACCGATGATGAAACCACCACTGCACAGTTCATTGAACTGACAGGCGGTCAGGACGGCATGGTAGACAACATGAAGCTGGTATCGCTCAAAGATATCTCAAGGTCTTCGGCTAACAGCAAAAACAGCGAAAATTCCCGCGTAAGCGCTTCGGCAGAAGTCAAGGCGAGAAAATGGTCTGACAAAAAGGCTGAGGACAAGAAGAAGCTGACCCTGATGGTATACATGGTCGGTTCTGACCTTGAAAGCAAACAGAACAGCATGGCGGGCACACAGGATATCCTCGAAATGATAAAAAGCGGACTCGATGACAAGGACGTAAACCTGGTGCTGTACTGCGGCGGCGCAAAAACATGGTGGCTAAACGGCTTCCCTACAGGCAAGAACGCTTATATCGAATATAAGACTAACGGCGCTGACCTGACTGCTGACGGCAAGAAAGGTATAAACATCTACGAAACTGACAGGAAGAACATGGGCGAATCGGATACTTTCAGCGCATTCCTCAAAGATGTTCCCGAAAAGTACCCCGCTGATGACTACGCGCTGATCTGCTGGGATCACGGCGGCGGACCTGTAATAGGCTACGGCAGTGACGAACTCAATACCGATGCAAAGACAGGCGGCGGTGACTCGCTGACTATGTCTGAAATGAAAAAGGCGCTTGAAGCAAGCCCGTTCAAGAGCAAGAAGCTGGCATTCATCGGCTTTGATGCCTGCCTGATGTCATCGCTGGAGATAGCTGACATGTGTCAGCCATACGCAGATTATCTTGTGGCTTCGGCTGACACGGAACCCGGCTGCGGCTGGAACTATGAGTTTCTCGGCGGTGTCAAGGGCACCAGCAAGGCTAAGGATATCGGCAGCAGCATAGTCAAGACTTACTTCGATTTCCTCTCCGACCCAAGCATAAGCCCTTATATAAAGTCTGCAACACTGGGCGTGTTCGACCTTTCAAAGACCGACAGCGTTAAATCGGCTATGGGCGGCGTGTGCAAGGCTATGAAAGCT
The DNA here is from genome assembly GCF_000178155.2 of Hominimerdicola alba 8. Taxonomy (GTDB): domain Bacteria; phylum Bacillota; class Clostridia; order Oscillospirales; family Ruminococcaceae; genus Hominimerdicola; species Hominimerdicola alba_C. The sequence continues at coordinate 46,996 of NZ_ADKM02000080.1, read as the reverse complement.
GAGATAGATAATGGCGATGCTGCAAACTACAAGAAGTTCCTTGACGGCGCATACAGCTACAGCGGCTACGACCTTGCCGACCTCGCAACTATGGCAGACTCACTTTCGGGCGCATATTCGGGCGAAACAAAGAAGCTGAAGTCGGCGCTGGGAGATATGCTGGTCGAGGGTTCGACTACCATTAAGGGCACCTGCGGTCTTTCTGTATACTTTCCGCTGACTAACAGCGCGGCTGATTATAATGCTTCCAAGATACTATACAGTATAGGCGGCTATGACCTTATAACCACCGACCCTATCGACAACGATTATAAAGCGCTGATGGAAGCACTCTATCCCGCTGAGGGCGGTAGCAAGCCCGACAGTTCTTCAAGCAAGCCTGAGGAGAGCAGTTCTAAGGCTGAATCTTCAAGCAAAAAAGAAGAGAACAGTTCTAAGGCTGAGTCTTCAAGCAAGAAGGAAGAGAGCAGTTCTAAGGCTGAGTCTTCGAGCAAGAAGGAAGAGAGCAGTTCTAAGGCTGAGTCTTCGAGCAAAAAGGAAGAGAGCAGTTCTAAGGCTGAGTCTTCGAGCAAGAAGGAAGAGAGCAGTTCTAAGGCTGAGTCTTCAAGCAAAAAGGAAGACAGCAGTTCTAAGGCTGATGATTCAAGCAAGCCCGACAGCAGCAAGCCGACCGAAAAGAGCATTTATGATGAACTGGATATCGAGGTCGTACCAAAAGGCGGCAAATCCTCAAACAAGAAGTACAAGGACGACGGCTATGCTTACGCACAGCTGACCGACGAACAGATGAAGGAAATGCGCGGCGTTTACTTCACTATCCTGACAAATGTCGGCTTTGAGGGCAAGGAAAAGGCATGGGCGCCAAGACTGCTCTATGTTCCCGCTGAGGTGGACAAGAACGGCATAGTCAAGATGGATCTCGACCCCGTGAGCATCGGCGTAGTTTCCGACAAGCAGGCTGAACCCATAAGCTGTCTGACAAAGTTCATGGGTAACGGCAATTACCGTTCAGCAGGTGTGCTCTGCGCAGATCAGGAACTTTCTGACGAAAGAATGAATGTCGTGATAGAGAGCAGTGTTGACAGCAAGGGCACTGCTTCCATCACAGGTCTTACAAGCAACAACACCACTTCGGGCGGTCTGCCTGTGGCTTCTAAGGACGAGATAGACCTGAGCGAGTGGATGAGTTTCTCCAGCCCGTTCAGCGGATTTGAACCCAATGAAAAGACACCTCGCAAGCACTACAGCGAACTTGAAGCTACTGTTTACGGCGGCGAGTTCATGGCGGTTGGCGAGAGTTTTGATGTCAAGGCTTTCCACTTCTCCGAGATGCCCGCAGAATATGCGGTACAGATGAGCATATTCACCCTTGACGGCAAGGAGTACTGCTCAAATATCGGCTCTTTCGAGTTCAAGGACAGCACACTCGACAAGCTGACCGAAGAAAAGACCGATAACGGCGTACTGAAATTCGCGATAGTAGGCGACCATGCCGAACTGGTGAAGTATGAGAGCAAGAATAAGGATAAAGACGGCAAGATCGAAGTACCTGCAAAAGTCGGCGGCAAGGCTGTGACTGTAGTACGCACCAACGCATTTGACGATTCCGACCCGACTGAACTGATCTTCCCCGACAGCGTTGAAACTATGGGCAGGCTCTCAAATCAGGGACAGCGCAGACTGACTAAGGTCACACTTCCAAAGAACCTCAGATTTATCCCCGAAAACATGTTCAGCTACGCTTCAGCACTGGAAACCGTAGTTCTGCCTGAAAAGCTGGAGAGCATCGGCAGTTTCGCATTCAGTTCAACAGCGATAAAGGAGATAGAGATACCTGCAAGCGTGACTGTCATCGACCCTGCGGCATTCTCCAACTGCGCAAAACTCGACAAGCTGACAGTTTCAAAGGATAACAAGGTATACACCGCTAAGGACAACGTTCTGTATACCGCTGACATGAAGAAGCTGATAGCATTCACAGGTCAGAGCAGAACTGAGTTCACAATACCCGACGGCGTTGAGGAAATAGGCGCTTACGCTTTCGTGGGCAGCTTTGATCCGGGTCTTGGTCTTGGATTAGATGATGAGGGCAAGGGTCTGACTAAGATAACCTTTGCAAAGTCTGTCAAGAAGATAGGCGATTTCGCATTCCGGGACTGCATCGGTTTCAGCGAACTGACACTGCCTGACGCTCTGGAATATATCGGCACAAGCGCATTCGGCGCGGGACTTCTCCACAAGGCGACCGTTGAACTGCCTGAGCTGAAGATAGGTGCAAACGTCAAGCGTGTACGCGGCTATGCGTTCACAGGATACAAGGTAAAGAAGCTGGTCGTTGACTCTAAGAACAGCTACTTCAAGACCGACGGCAAAAAGCTGACAAGTATCGACGGTTCGACCGAGATAACTGTTTTTGCTGAGAAATAAAAGCTATATCAAAGACCCGTTCCGACAGAGCGGGTCTTTTTGCATAATGCTGTTATCTGCTAAATATATGTTTGCTTTTGTACTTGACTTTTCCGAAAGTGTGTGTTATAATCATCTAAAATACGGCGGTCGTCAGGCTTTGAGATAAATGCGGAAACAGGCATTTTATAAGCGATAAACAAGTTCACCGACAGGCTGATATTTTCTATAAGGTGTTTAACATTTCCCATACTGAAAGGAGTTATAAAAATGAATGATTTTAACTTTTACAGCCCTACCGAGTTCGTTTTCGGCAGGGGTCGTGAATGCGAAACAGGCAGGTATGTCAAGAAATACGGCGGAAGCAGGGTGCTGATACATTTCGGCGGCGGCTCAGCAGTTAAAAGCGGTCTGCTGGACAAGGTGAAAAAGTCACTGGAAGAAGAGGGCGTGGCTTACTTTGAACTTGGCGGCGTAAAGCCAAATCCCCGTGACACGCTGGTGTATGAGGGCATCGAACTTTGCAGGCGCGAGGGCATCGACTTTATCCTTGCTGTGGGCGGCGGCTCGGTCATCGACTCGGCTAAAGGCATTGCGGCAGGCGTTGTTTATGAGGGTGATTTCTGGGACTTTTACTGCGGCAAGAAAGTCGTGAAAGCGCTCCCTGTCGGCGTAGTAGTTACCATATCTGCGGCAGGCAGTGAGGGTTCGGGCGACTCGGTCATCACTAAAGAAGAGGGTATGCTGAAAAGGGCGACAGGCTCAGATGCACTCAGACCGAGATTTTCGGTGCTTGACCCCGAACTTACGATGACACTGCCCGCATACCAGACAGCCTGCGGTGCTACCGACATAATGGCGCACGTTTTTGAGAGATACTTCACCAACACAAAGGAAGTCGAGATAACCGACCGCCTTTGCGAAGCGGTGCTGATGACCATGCTGAGGGAAACTCCCCGCGTCATCGCTGACCCCAAAAACTATGATGCACGCGCAAATATAATGTGGGCAGGCATGGTGGCACACAACAATATAGTCGGCGTTGGCAGAGAACAGGACTGGAACAGTCACGGGCTGGAACACGAACTTTCGGGTCTTTATGACTGCGCTCACGGTGCAGGACTGGCTGTGATAATGCCCGCGTGGATGGAGTTTGTCTGCAAGCACGATGTAATGCGCTTCTGTCAGATGGCGACAAGGGTGTTCGGGGTGGATATGGATTTCACTGACCCCGAAAAGACTGCCCGCGAGGGTATCCGCCGTTTCAGGACTTTCCTGCACAGCATCGGCATGCCGATAAACTTCGCTGAACTGGGCGCTAAGGAAGAGGATATCCCCGTACTGGTGGAAAAGCTGGGCGTTGACGACGGCAGGACAGGCGGTTTCGTTCACCTGTCATCTGAAGATGCTGCCGAGATATACCGCATAGCTGTCAAGGCTGAACTTTAAGGAGGAAACGCCATGAAAATACTGTTTATCGGCGGCACAGGCACTATCAGCATGGCGATAACAAAGCGCCTTGCCGAAGAGGGTCACGAACTTTATCTGCTCAACAGGGGTTCGCGCAACGAGGGTCTTTCGGGGAACATAAAGTACATCACCACCGACATAAACGACGAGGAAAAGACCGCAAAACTGCTGGACGGGCTTGAATTTGACTGCGTGGGTGAGTTCATCGGATTTGTGCCACAACAGCTTGAACGCGACTATCGGCTTTTCGGCGGCAGGACAAAGCAGTTCATCTACATCAGTTCGGCATCAGCCTACCAAAAGCCCCCGAAAGGCTATGTGATAACTGAGGAAACGCCGCTGGAGAACCCTTACTGGGAGTACTCGCGCAACAAGAAAGCCTGCGAAGAATACCTGATGGGTCTGTACAGGGACAAGGGCTTCCCTGTAACGATAGTCAGACCCAGCCACACTTATGACGAGCGAAGCGTTCCGCTGGGGGTACACGGTGACGGCGGGAGCTGGCAGGTGGTCAAGCGCATAAAAGAGGGCAAGCCCGTCATAATACACGGTGACGGCACTTCCCTGTGGACGATAACCCACAACAGCGACTTTGCTAAGGCTTATGCGGGTCTGGTCGGCAACCCAAAAGCGATAGGTGAGGTCTTCCACATAACAAGTGATGAAAGCGTCAGCTGGAACGAGATATACGGCTATATCGCTGAGGCGCTGGGCGTTCAGCTGAAAGCGTACCACGTTGCATCGCAGACGCTTGCCGATATGAGCGGCTACGATTTTGTGGGCAGTCTTATCGGTGACAAGTCGAACTCGGTCGTGTTCGACAACTCAAAAGTCAAGGCGCTCGTGCCTGACTTCAAATGTACCGTCACCGCCCGCGAGGGTATACGCCGCACTGTCGAATACGTGCTGGCACACCCCGAATATCAGCATGATGACCCCGAATTTGACGCATGGTGCGACAGGGTCATAGAAGCAGTCGAGGGCATGAAAAAAGCATTCAAATAAAAAATAAGATCATCCCGCTGACACACTGCACTAAACAGCCTTGTGATGGGGCAACAATAGCTGACGGTATTCTTTCCCCCGCCGCAGGCGGGGGAAAGATATGGGGTGCTCAATTATCCTTTTGTTTACAGCATTTTCAGCTGGTGTGCTAAAGGGATAGCCATAATAAAAAATAACGGCGCTGAACTCTGACAGTTTCAGCGCCGTATTTTTATTCCTGTGTAAGCACGCCTGCCGACATTTTGAGCATTATGTCGGCGTAGCCCTTAGCATCGTTCTCGTGGGTGACTACCAGCACCGTCGCGCCCTCAGATGCGCACTCTTTCAGAAAGCGGAACACTTCTGCGGTGTTCTCGTCATCGAGGTCGCCTGTTGGTTCATCGGCAAATATCAGCGAGGGCTTGCGCACCAGCGCCCTTGCTATCGCCACTCGCCTGAGTTCCCCGCCCGAAAGTTCGGCGGGACGGGCGTTTGCAAGGTCAGCAATATCCAGCCGTTCCATTAGCTGACGGGCGCGGGCTTCATCTGGGGCATCACCGTAAAGTGCAAACGGCAAAAGGATATTCTCAGTGACAGTCAGGCTGTGAATAGCAGTCTGCCCCTGCGGTATAACGCCGAAATGCTCACACCTGAACCGCGAAAGTTCTTTATCGGGCATGGCGTAGAGGTCTTTGCCGTCAGCAGTTATCCTGCCCGATGACGGCATCAGCAGACCCGAAAGCATGTTCAGCAGAGTGGTCTTGCCGCTTCCCGAACGCCCCATCAGCACCGTCAGCCTGCCCGACTGAAGCGCGAAGTCAGTTTCCTTTACCGCGAAAAAGCGGTTGGTCTTACCGCTTGGGCGAACAAATTCCCGCGTGACTTTTTCAGCTATCAGTTCCATCAGTTGTCCCCCCTAAGAATAAGCCCCGTGTCGATGCGGCTGACCCGCCATGCACTGACTGCCGCCGCCGCTGCACCCGATATTACCGAAAGGGCAACAGCTGCTATGGCAAAGCCCGTTATGCTTCCCGCATTCGGCAGAAGAAACGGCAGAGCAAGTGTCTTTTCGATAACGCCGTTGAAAGGCAGAAGCACCAGCAGTCCGACAACAGCGCCTATAAGACTGCCGCCCAGACAGGTGCAGAGTGCTTCTTTAAGCACCAGCCCCGCCAGCTTTGCCCGCGATGCACCCATTACCCGAAGTACCGCGAACTCCTTTTTGCGCTCGTTTACGCTCATGGTGAATGCCAGCAGAAGTATCACTATGCCCAGCACCCATACCGCCGCGATAAGCAGTCGTATCATCTGCGAAACACCGCTAAGGCTTCCGGCGATACCGCTTATCATGTCGCCCGACCTAAAAGCCCTGACCTTTTTGCAGTGGATATTTATGTCGTTTACCAGTTCTTCGGGTGAAGTGCCATCAGCCGCATTTATCATCAGGCAGGAAACAGAATGTTCAGGGTCAGTGTCGTTGAAATCGTTCATGCCCTTGTCCAGTGACGACTGTATCAGCGCAGTTATGGTATCCTTATTGGTGAAGACCGTTGTATCGTAGGTAGTGCCTGTCTTTTCCAGCTTTGCGGCAACGGTGCATTCAACGCCGTAGAAACTCAGCTTATCGCCCACAAAAGCATTTAGGTCACTGCCTGCCACGATGTCGTATTTGCCCAGTTCACCGCCGTAAGTACGCTTTATCCAGGGACTTACAGTGAAGTCGGTATCGGGGTCAAATCCGATTATCTGTACAGGTATCGAACAACAGCTTGAACCTGTTGAAGCCAGAAAAAACTGCGGCGACACCTGCCCAACGCCCTCACGCTGTATCACTTCATCGGCAAGTGCAGAACTCATATAAAAATAGCCTGTGCTTCCCTGCAATACGATATCCTCGAACTTCTTTTTCATGGTGGCTTCTCTCGGCACGACCATCACATCTGCACCAAGCCGCGCTTTCAGTGAATCAAGACCCTTGCCAAGACTTGCGACCACCAGTGTGCCGCCCAGCGCCGTGAAACTCAGCAGTGCCGCAAGCACCATCAGCACAGCGGTGCGCACAGGTCTGCCCTTAAGATTTTTTATTGCCAGACTTTTCATTTTTCATTCTCCATGTTGTCATTTGTAAGCAGACTGCGTTGAGGGGCGGGCGGGTGGGGCTTTCCATTTTTCGGGGAATGCCTTGCCGTCAGCCGAAGTCAGTCTTTTTTGCCGACCAGTGCGTAAACAGCACCCAGTACTGCCGCCGCTAAGCCGAATATGATAACTGCGGGCTTCATCACTGAATGACATCTCATGTCAGACATCATGCAGAGTTTTATCATAATGTTGGGTATAAGTGCCGCGCCTATCCCAAGAGGTGCCAGTGCAAGCGCCAGACCCCTGCGCATGCCGCCGCTGGTCACAAACAGTACCAGCAAAGATATGACAGTCATAACACCGCCGATGACCAGTACAGCCTGTTCAGCCCAGTGGCAGGTCATCCACTTGCCGTCCTCCATCGGTCCGCAGGCGTGGAACACCAGCTTTACACCAACGCTGAGGCAAAGACTGCACCCCAGAAGCAGAACTCCCAATATCCATTCAATAGCTTTTCTCTTCATTTTACATTACTTTCCTTTCAGACTTGTGACAGCCATCGGGTACTGCGCCCGAAACTCGGCTGTTTCAAACTTCTCTTCCCTTACGTGGTCACCGAAGTCACTGTCACTTTTCAGATAGTTCGCTCTTCCGCCGCCCATAGAATCCCATGTGGCATCAGCGTTGTACCACTCACCGTCAATACAGACGATGTTCCATGCGTGGTACTCACCCGCTGCATCACCTGTTATGACCCGACAGCCTACACCCAGTTCCCGCAAAAGACGGTATACCGTCACCGCATAGCCCATGCAGGTCGCTCGCCTGTAGACCAGTGCCCCGTAAGCCGCCGACCGCAGTCGGTAGCTGTCATTTCGGCGGTGGATATGGTCATACTGCACGTTATCGCAGACCCATTCATATACTGCGCTGACTTTCTCTTCATCAGCCGCATCATCAGAAAGCCCCAGACTTTCTATGACCTCTCTGACAGCATCATCGGTTTCAAACTCCTGCGCGGCATCGGTAAAATATATCGGCGTTATCTCGATGACATTCTTATGCCCATCATCGGATCTTTCTTCGGTGAAAGCAGAATTATAACCACCTAACTGACAGCCTATATAATCGCCCTCATCAGGACAGTCAGTTTCGGCGCAGGCGAACTGCATCAGTTCACGCACCAGCTTGTCAGTATCATCAAGACTGCTGTTTTTGGCACTGTAGGTTATGCGAATGACTTTCTGCCGCTCTTTCAGGCGTGAGCGCACTTTCTCAATGACCTTATCGGCGTTGTCAAAATGTACGCTAAGGTCTTGCCTGACCTCGTAGTGATAACGCGGCTGAGTTGCCCTCACCGCCAGCGTCAGCCCGCAGGCAGTCACCCCAACATAGACCGCCGCGAACAGCCAAAGCCCCAGCCTGTTCACTTTTTCCGCCAAAACAGCGACTTCCATACAGAAGCGGCGTTTGAATTTACCAGCAGTTTCTCGATATCAAGCCCCGCAGGACAGATCTTTCTGCACGCCAGCGATTTGCCGCACCCCTCATAGACCCTTTTGCGGTATTCTTTGAGGATCTCGCTCTTCTCATCTTTCGGAAGCTGTTCTATCAGCCGCGAAACGGGCACACCGCCCGCCATGCCGACAAATTTGCCGCCCGCATAGAAGTTCGGGCAGACATCCAGACAGCACCCGCACTGCAAACAGCCCGATGCTTCGTAAGCGATATCCTGCGTATTTTCATCGGGTGTAAGTTCACTTTTCAGCCATACCGACATCTCTCGCAGGCTGTCGAACATCACCTTGCGGTCAACGATAAGGTCAGCCACCACAGGGAATTTCCTCAGCGGCTCGACCGTCACAACACTGCCGAGTTCTTTCAGCTTGCTGTCACAGGCAAGTCGCGGACTGCCGTTAATGACCATCGCGCATGCTCCGCACTTCTTTTGCAGGCAGCTGCACTCCCATCTTATGGGCTTTGCAGGCTTGCCGTCCTTATCTTTAAGGTCATCGCGTGCATTTAAGGCAGTCAGCGCAGTGGAAACAGCGGCGTTTTCGTCCTCAGTTTCAAATATGAAACTCTGCCGGTACGCTTCCGACTGTGCGCTTTCACGCCTGAGAATTTTCAGTTCGGTGGTCATCGCATTCACTCCCTTTCTTCCTGTTTCAGGCATTTTTACCGTCCTCGCTGAAAATATCATATAATTCTACTCTGCTTTATAGGAATTATATCACAGCAAGGCAATAAAGTCAATGTACATCACTGCCGACATTTTTCAAAGTCTAAAGTAATTTTTTGACAGTTCATTCAGGTCATAAAGAAAAACTATATCCTCACCCTGACTTCGCCGTCCTCGCACCACGATAAAGTAGGCGCACGCAGGCTTTCGTCCTTGTCGGGGTGATCCTCGCGGTAATGGGCACCTCGACTCTCTTTTCGGGCTTTTGCAGACATAAGCATCGACCGTCCCAGCCTTGTTCGCGGGTAGATGCCCTCGCGCTTTTCAAGTGCATCAAGCCTTGCTATGGCTGAGTCGATACCCGCTTCGCTCCTGACTATGCCCAGCCCTGAGTACAATATTTCGCCCAGTTCTTTTCTGACTGCTTCGCTCGGTTCATCGGCATGGCATTCCCCTGAAAACTCTGTTTCGCCCGAATTACCGTTCTCGCCCCTCGCAAGTATATCCTCAGCGGCAGTCTTTCCGCCGAAGACCGCGCCAAGCATCGAATTTCCGCCCAGACGGTTAGCACCGTGATACTGGCAGGTACACTCGCCCGCCGCATACAGCCCGCTGATATTGGTGCGGTGATTAATATCGGTGTAGATGCCGCCCATGAAATAGTGTATCCCCTCATGGACAGGCACAGGCTTTTCAGCGGGGTCGATGGCGAGATAGTGTATTATCTCGGCGCGCAGGTCGGGCAGACGCTTTTGCCATATCTCGGCAGAAAGCCCTGTCATATCCAGATATACCGTGTCGCCGCAGTCCTCCCGCCGCCTTACAAAATACATCTCACGCGACACAACATCGCGGGGCATCAGGTTTTTCAGTTCGGGATATTTTTCTTCCATGAAATACCACTTCTCGCCATTTCTCTCGATGTACAGCCTGCCGCCCTCGCCGCGTGCCGCTTCGGTGACAAGACAGCGCTTGTCGGGTATGCCGATGGTAGTCGGGTGGTACTGGAGCATCTCCGTGTTGCCGAAGATGACCCCCTGTTCAAACAGCTTTGCCGCCGCATATCCGCTGTTTTGTGTCGTGCCTGTGGTCATATTAGGGAAAAGCCCCGCCATTCCGCCGCAGCACATTATCACTTTCCCCCGCATCACCGCAGACTTGTCGGTGTAGCAGTCGCGCACCACCGCCCCTTTACATACGCCGTCCTCAATAACGGCTTCAATGAACTCGTGGTGCGGGAAACGCTCGATAAGCCCCGATGCTTCGTACTTTCGCGCTTCATCTATCAGCGCCGACATTATCATCTTGCCTGTACTGCTTTTGGCGTAAGCGGTTCGCTTCTTCTTCTGCCCGCCGAAATTTCGCTGAACGAGATGACCCTCAGCCATGTTGAAAGGCACACCAAGCCCCGCCAGCCACCTCACGACTTCGGGCGCACCCTTAGTCAGCCGCCTGACAGCGTTTTCATCAGCGAGGTAAACCCCGCCTTTCATGGTATCTTCAAAATGGTACTGCGGACTGTCGCCCTCGCCCATAACGTCCAGCGCCGCATTGATGCCGCCCTCAGCAAGCACCGACTGCGCCCTTTCTGAGGCTTGCAGTGACACCAGCAAACAGTGCCGCCCGCCCCTCGCAAGGGTGATGGCCGCCGTCAGCCCCGAAAGCCCCGCACCGATAATGATAGTCTTTTCCATAAGCCGTTCAACCTTCTCCAATAACTGACAGTACATTTCGTCAACCCGTCAAAATTCGTCACAAACGCCTGTTTACGCGGTTAAGCGATGACCGCCCACCGCGATAATTGCCGTTCTTACCCGCTTGCGGCAGAACGGCAAACTATCGCCCATGCCAACAATTATGAATTGTGAATTATGAATTATGAATTAAAAAAGCGCCATTATATCATCTTCCACCTGAAATAATATATCACAAAGCACACCCCTGTGAACAGCAGTATGCCCGATAATATCATTGCAAGGTCGATACCCAGTTCTTTATACGACTTCGTGCCGAAGCTGAGCAGCATCGGCTTTGCGTTGCTTATCACATGCACCGCGATAGAGATGACCATAAGTATCTGTGTCGCCAGCTGTAAGCCGCCGAAAAAACTCAGGCGATAAACACCGTCATTTTTCCCCAGAAAAAGCAGTATGTGGAACGCTATGAATATCATTACCGCAAATCCGCTGACTCTTCTCAGCCAGAACAGCCTGTTCTCCTTATAATAGTGCGTCCCCGACTTTTTCATGGCTGTTACCGTGTCAACAGTCAGCTTTGTGCCGATGATAAGGTGAATAACTATCAGCGCCGTCATTACGTATGCGAGTACCTGCATCACAACATTGCCGCCCTCCATAACGCCCGCCAGCTGAAATCCGCCCACTACTCCATGAAAAAGGAAAAGCGCCAGTATCAGCATGCTTATTACTGCGTTTGCTCTTCTCACGCTTCTTCCTCCTCAGCCTGTTTTACGGTCAGCATATCTGCGTCAGTCATCGCCGCTATGCGTTCTGCACCGAACATGTCAGCTATCTCCTTTGACATCACTATCACATCGAACCGCCCGTTTTCTGCTTTTGAAAGCATCAGCATCACATTTTCGGTGCTGACTTTCATCTGATTTTCGGGAAGTATCGACTGGAAACTCTTTGCCATTTCAAGCCCCGCCGCGTCATTATCGGCTACGGTACAGCTTAAGTCCTCAAAGACGGTGTAAAGTTCTTCGTCCCTGCCCTCAGCAAAGAAACCCTCCCACGCCGCGAGATTTGCGCTGTTGGTATGCAGGCTTCGGTTTATGAACACCACATACTCACCAGACGGCTTGTCAAGCGCAGTGGACGCACTTGACACAGCGTCAGTGCCGCCGCGCAGACGCTTGTAATAGTCACTGTTAAGAAACGGCAGACCGAGCATCAGAAACAGCGCCGCCGCTGTAACGATGACATGACGCAGTACCCGCATTATTCCTCTGCCTGCTTCAAAGCCGCAGTAACAGCCTCCTTGAACTCATTGTAGTTGACAGTAGCACCGCTCACGCCATCGACCTCGTCTATATCGCCTTTTGACACCAGCTGAGAAGAATAATTCTCGCAAGCCGCCCTCGCACGCTGTGCCTTGCTGTAATAGTCCTTGTTCTTTATCTCGCCGTCTTCCTTGCCGTAGTTCTCGTCTTTGTAAGTTCCGTCAAGTTCGTAGGTCTTGAAAGTGCATTCTGTTATTTTTCCGCCCGATATGGTCAGCTCGACCTCTCCGTAGCCGTTGCCCTCTTCTGTACCGTCATCGCTGTGATATTCGGCACTTTTAGCCTTGTATGTGCCGTCCTTGTAAGACTTGCTACCGCATGCGGTCAGACCCGCTGTCAGCACCAGCACCGAAACTGCTATCATCAGCTTTTTCATAAGAAATCCCTCCGCTCTAGTCGAATCTTATCTTTCCTGTGAAGTTCTCGTTGACCACCTCTTTGCTGAGTTTGCCGCTTCTCAGCACCAGCGTGCGCTGTGCGACCTCAGCGACCTCAGGGTCATGGGTGACTACTATCAGCGTCGTACCATCGTCATGCAGTTTGTGGAACAGGTCAACAACGACCTCTTCGTTAGCTTCATCGAGGTTGCCTGTCGGCTCGTCAGCCAGGACTATCTCAGGATAATTTATCAGCGCCCTTGCCACGCACACACGCTGCTGTTCACCGCCCGAAAGCTGACTGGGCAGATGCTTTGCCCTGTCTGCCAGACCAACTCTGTCCAGCGCTTCGAGTGCTTCCTTTTCATCAGGTATGCTGTGATAATACTGTGCCAGCATGACATTCTCAACCGCTGTCAGGTAATTTACCAGATGGAACTGCTGGAAGATAAGCCCTATCTTGTCCCTGCGGATATTGGTCAGGTTCTTCTTCGACTCCTTTGATATATCCACACCGTCCAGCAGAACTTCGCCCTTGCTGGGCTTATCCATGCACCCGATAATATTCATCATCGTACTTTTGCCAGAGCCTGATGGTCCCATTATAGACACCCACTCGCCCTTTTCGACCTTCAGGCTCACATCATCGAGCGCATGAAGATCACCATAGATCTTATAAACATTCTTAAGTTCCAATAAACTCATTTTAAACTCCTATCTTAAATGGGGACACGCATTCAACACAGTCAATGCTCCCCCACACCCCAAACTTCAGCTTTGCTGATGTAATGCTGGACATTTTGCACGTTAGGCTTGACACTTTGTCCGCACGTTCGCAAGTATCAATAGGTGAGTGCCCCCACCCTGCCGACAAAACGCAGAACTTTCGCCCATGTCAACAATTATGAATTTTAAATTATGAATATGACTATCCCTTTAGCACACCGGCTGAAAATGCTGTAAACAAAAGGATAATTGAGCGCCCCATATCTTTCCCCCGCCTGCGGCGGGGGAAAGATATACGCCAACCGCCTTAAGTTCTGTAAAACCGCCGTTTTGGCGGTGTGTCAGCGGGATAACCACGATTATGAATTAACCACTACTCTCCTTTGAGGACAATTGCGGGATCAACATCTGTTGCGCTTCTTATGGGCATAAGGCTCGATATGCCTGTTACCGCTATGGAAGCCAGCACTGTTATCGGCAGAAGAAGCGGTCTGAACGATATCGAACTGCTGAACACATTGATGCTGACCTGTTGTGCGAACACAAAGCCCAGCACCGCGCCGAGAAGTCCGCCCAGCAGACCCAGAAGCATGCTCTCGCCCATAAATTCCTGTATTATGCTCTTGTCAGATGCGCCTATCGCCTTGCGCAGACCTATCTCCTTGCGGCGCTCTGCCACGACTGCTGTCATGGTCGTAGCAACGCATATCATCGTCAGCGCCAGCACGACTATAGTGACCAGAAGCACCAAAGCCTGCAATTTGGTAAGCACTGTAGCTTCCGATGCGGTCACGCGCTTTACAAGACTTGCATGCACGTTCTTAACACTGCCGTTTATCTCGCTGATATACCCCGCCAGCTGTTCGGCATCGGCAGAAACGCTCAGTTCTGCCACATCGAGAGTACCCTCTTCGCCCGTAAGTTCAGTCAGTGCATCAAGGCTCATGTAGATGTAGTTCTCTTCCGAGCCGCCTGTCTGCAAAACGCCCATTACCGTGAAAGGCTTGTAGGTGTCAAGAACGAACTCGTCCTCGCCGTCAGAAGTCGTTTCATCGTTCTCTGACACGGGGCTGTAAGAAACCTCTATGGTGTCGCCCGCTTTCAGCCTGAACGACTCTGCTACCGAAGCACCGATAAGAAGCTGACTGTCACCAGTGAACCACTCGCCCTCGACCCTCCAGTAAGGGCTTGCTTTTTTAGCGCCCTCAGGGTCGGTGCCTGCCGCAACGACAGGGATATCGTTTATCCTCACGTTCTCGTAGCGGTAAGGCGCAACGCCCACTATCTGCGTGCTGTCAATCTTCGACTGCCCCGCACGCACATCGTCTAAGGTGAAAGCATCATCGCCCGCAGTGAATATCATGTTAGCGCCGTAGTTTCTGAACTCAGCGCCCATCTGTCTTGGTACATCGTAATATATCGACACCAGCCCCGAAAGTATGGTCGCGCCGATGGCTATGGACAGAAGCGCCACGACCATTCGCGAACGCCGCCGCATAAGCGAGGCTGTTATCATGCGTATGAACATTTTTCTCTTTTTCATTTTACTTTGCCTCCGCTCTTATCTGCCGTGAAGAACTTCTGTCGGGCGCAGACCCAGCAGCATTCTTATGGCGGGTATCGAGCCTATCAGCGTCACCAGCACCACCAGCACCGCAACTATCGGCACTACCATCGGTCGCATCTCTATCGCTGAACCGAATACCGTGTGACCTATCAGCTGTGCAAAGCCAAATCCCGCAAAGAAGCCCGCAACACCGCCGATTATCGCTGTTATGAATATCTCGCACAGCACCAGCAGTGCCACCGACAGGTTATGCGCACCTATCGCTTTCATCAGACCTATCTCCTGACTTCTCTCCATAACGCTTGCCGTTACCAGATTGCATATACCCAGCGCCGCACCTATCAGGCTGAGTATGGTTATCAGTATCATCAAAAGCTGTGTCTTGCTGAGTATAGCACCCTCCGAGTCAGCTACCTGCCTTACGGGGGCGGCTACCGAATCGGTGATGACCTGCTGTATCTGATAGCATATCGAACTTGCATAAGCGGTGCATGTCCATGTTTCCATCTGCGCCACTGTCAGCGATGACGGGTCTTTTGCCGCACGCTCCGAAAGTTCGTTTTCGGGAGTTGTCAGTGCGCTGACTTCTATCTTGTCTACCCTGCCCTCAAGGTCGGCAAGCGCCTGCGCTGTGTCGAGCTGCATGTATATCTGCATATCCTCAGTGCCGCCCGCATCGTATATGCCCGCAACTTTCATATTTTTGTCAGATGCGGGACCGTTCAGATGGAGCGTGTCGCCCGCCTTAACGCCCAGCTTTTCGGCAAGGTCTTTACCGACCATCACTTCATCGGCGCAGTTGGCAGAAAGCTGTTCATCTAACCACGAACCTTCTGTCAGTTCCCACCAGCTTCGCAGACTGACAACGCCTGCATCAAGAGTTTCACCTGTGGGCAAGTCCATGTGGTGGTCGAACCAGCTTCCCACACACTGCACTTCAGTGCCGTCGTCAAGTGTCGCATCAACATTGACGAACGGCGCAAAATCCACGATATTGAATGCCCAGAAGATGGTCTTTATCTTGCCCAGTTCATCTTCCTGCAAATAAGCGCCGCTCACGCCGCCGTCCTCGACCTCATATAGGTTTGTCAGCACCGAATTTTCCTTCGGTACAACGGTTATGTTAGCACCGTAAGTTTTAAGTTCCTGATTTACCTTGTCGCCCACATCGAGCATAACGCTCAGCATAGCCGATGCGAGCGATGCGCCCAGCGCTATGGTAAAGGCTATCATCAGCATTTTTTTCCACTGGCGGAACAGTGTCCCGCGTATCATTCTAAAGAACATACTGCCCCTCCTCAGCTTCTCATTCGGTTGTTCTTGAACATCTTTTCGTGCTCGGTCAGACCGTCCAGCGGCACGAATATCTGTCCGTCACGTATCTCATAAGGTATGACAATCGGGTTGCAGCCGCCCTTGAAGCCGATGGTCTGAATATTCATGACAACATCGCACAGCTTGCACACCACCTGACCGTCTTTCTCAAAATAGCCTGTTTCACCGCAGACATCACAGGCATCAAGACCGATGCCGTAAGCCGAAGAATTCGGCTTTTTTATGACTATAAAGCGTATCTGTATATCGTTCTCGGTCACATAAGCAAAGCGGTGCAGGTGACCGTCATCGACCTGTTCAAACGGTACTATCACATAGCCGTTCTCGATCTTGGCATCTTCTACAGGCGACAGAGGAACTTCCCTGTTAGCCACCGCATCGAGGGTGGTGAATGTCACCATTCCAAAAACAAGGCAGAATATCGCGAGGTTAGCCCATGTTCTGGTAACGCGCCACTTTTTGCGCAGTTTGCGCTTCTGCGCGGGATTGTCGTAAGGTTCGTCAGCACGCAGACTCTTTATCCAGAGCAGTACAGGCATCACCAGAGCCGAGATAATTGCCGCATAAACGAATATATTGCTGTTATTGGAGGAAAATTTGACCAGTTCAAAAATACTGTGCTTGGTGTCAGGGTCGAAGTTTTCAAGCATGCGCTTGTTGAGCATTATGCCCAGACTTGCGCAGAACTGTCTTGCGGCGTTGATAAGGAGTAACGCCGCTGTAACGGCATAAGCCTGCCAGCCCGAAAGCCTCAGCATGCCGTTATGTACAGCCATCTGTGCCACGACCATAAGTATCAGACCGAAGATTATGCCGATGCACTTGAACAAAAAGCCAGTTGACAGCACCGATTTTTCTGTCAGCAGGATAATGTACGGGTACGCCAGCACATCGGGCAGTGCATAAAATATCAGCAGTGCCGCGACAACTCCGCCAAACACACAGCTTATCGCCCCCATGACCTTGTTTTTGCGGAATATGGAAATTATTATCAGCAGCAGCGAAAGTATTATCGTCACAGTGAATATGCGCAGGTTCCACAGCGAGGTATCTATTTTGGTGGTGGCATTTTTCATGAAAGCCATGACTGCCGCCGCCACGAAACCGACACCTGCGCCTATCCCGCCTGCATAAGCGCCGAAACGCTCTTTTATCAGTTTGATGAAGCCCCGCAGAGCGCCTGTCAGCACAGCCGCCAGCACCAGCGTTTCTACGGTCATCACAAAATATTTTAACACAGAGTTTCTCCTTTCAGAGGATATTTTCGTTAACCTGGATTAACCATTGTTAACTTCACAAACGCACAATATGCGCTGTAGACATTTTCTGCAGCGCATAGAGTATTTTTGTTTGAAGGAAATTTACCGATGTAAAATTACCACTCCTGAGGGACGTAATCCCAACCATCAAATGTAACCTTCAGGTTGCCGTCCTTGAAGTACTCATCGAAATTACCACCGGGACCTGTTTCTGCATCGGTGTGCAGCAGGTAACCGTTCTCTTCAGGATTGTGGAACTGGAACTCGATGCTGTAGGTATCTGCATCAGGCAGAGCTACGTTAGCACCGTAGTGAGGACCGTCAGAAGCGGACATTACCATGAAAGTACCCTCAGCAGCAACATTTCCGTCAGAACCGGTGATCTTGTAGTCAACGGTCATGTAAGGTACCCAGTCACCAACACCGAAGCCCAGATCGTTCTCCAGTGCGGAAACGTCAGCCTCAAGGTGAATGTTGAAACCGTCTACCTTCTCGTTGCCGTTAGACATCGGAACAGGCTGGAAGTAAACAGCAGAAACGTTCAGGAAACCAACTTCCTCGTCCTCAAAGATAGGATACTCGGTGAAGCCTGCAGCGCCGTCATCAGCAGCAGGGGTGTCCTCAACGACTGCATCTGTGCCCTCGCTCTTTTCGCTCTCAGCAGCAGTTGTTTCAGCATTGCTTGCAGCAGCCTTGCTCTCAGCAGTGCTGCTTGTATCGGTGTCGCCGCATGCTGCGAGGCTTATTGCCATCATAGATGCCAGTGCGATGCCGACTAACTTCTTCTTAGTCATGAAAAATTCCTCCTTAAGATATGACTTGGTTGCTCTATTATATTTACCCTGTATGCGGGATATAGTAGACTATTTCTTTGCCGCCTTTTTCTTAGGCGTTTTCTTTTTGGGTGCGATCTCCGCTTCAAACTGTTCGGTCGTTTCAGTCAGGTAATGTATGCCCTGTATGATGCCCAGCAGTTCGGGTATACCACTCCAGCAGAATGCCACGCAGACAAGTCCCTGACCGTATTTGCCCAGATAGAACTTATGTCCGCCAACACCGCCGAAGACAATTGCGAGTATGCCGGCTTCGTTCTTGTTTTTGGTACCAAACTTCTGCATAACGAATATCATCAGCGTTACAAATATCAGTATCAGCTGAGGTATCAGCGTTTCAAGCACAGGATAGATACCAAGTACGTTCAGCACATCGTTGAACGGTATGATAGCCTGTAGCCATTCGGGTGAAGTCATGTCGATGACATCGCCCTCGATAAGTTCCTTGATGCCCGCGCCCAAGAAAGATATGGACATAATGAACATCAGTATGCTGGTACCGAGAAAGAATGGTCTTATAGGCAGTTTCACACTTAAGAATCTGATGCACAGGAACACGACAGCCAGTACCACGACACCCACGCCGAAGCCGCCCCAGACATAACTCATGCTCTTAGCATCGTTGAGCAAAGGCTGGTAGAAGAGTATTACCTCAGCACCTTCACGGAACACCGCAAGGAACGCAGTAAATGCCAGAGTGAACACACTGCCTGTTTCAGCAGATACTTTCACCTGTTCATCTATGTACTTGTTCCATGTATCAGCTTCCGCTTTGGAAACCATCCAGTTGCTAACATAGAACAGCACCAGCACAGCAGTCAGCGCGGTAACACCCTCGATTATTTCCTGATTTGCGGTGTTTGCCAGCTTAAGCAGACTAAGCAGCCATGCACACAGGAAACTTGCGCCGATAGCCGCAACACAGCCGATATAAACGTGTTTCAGCTTATCCTTGTTGCCCGATTTCACAAGATATGCGATTATCGCGCCGACAACAAGTATCGCTTCAAGACCCTCACGCAGGATTATCGCGAAGCAGCTCGCAAAAGTCACCCAGACATTCGTGCCGCCGCTGCCGAGCGGTGATGAGCCGCTGTTTGCCGCAGGTGTTTCAGCCGAAGCAGTCTGTGCAGCATTCTCTGTAGTCGATGCCGTTTCTGAAGCAGCACCGCCCTCACCGAATGTCAGCTTTGACCCACCGCTGTCACCCAGACCATCAAGGTGATTAGCCTGACCGTGAAGTATCGCGCTGAGGTCATTGAAGTTCGATTTTATCTTTTCGATATCCTCGCCTTTTTTGACAGCCTTTCGCGCCGTCTTGAAAGCAAGTTCAGCCTTGCTGACTTCCGAACCCGAATAACCGTTGACATTTCTTTCAAAGCCCGATGTTTCATAATAGAAATTGTAGGCGTTGAGTATAGGCGTGTATGCTTCTTCGGTATTGCCCCGCGAATACAGCTGATATGATGCTTCCATCAGCTTATCGATGGAATCCGCCACATCGTTCCATGTATTGGCAGGCTGACCCGCCGCCTTGTATTCCTCCCAAGAGGGGTAGTAATCAGTTGACGCAAAAGCGATGATACCTGTGCTGAAAAGTGCCAGCATCAATGCCGTCAGTAACGGCAGCAACCTGCCAAATGCCGTCTTTTTATGATACATTATCCTTTTTCCTCCCACTGAGGCTGAATGCCTTCTGTCTGTTAGTGTTTGGCATGTTTAACTTAGTTTACCTAAGCTAACTTTGCCATAAAATACAAAAAGTCGGCACAAAGCCAACTTTTTCTGAATTTTATTTGTTCTCACTAACCGTCATTAATATTAGCACAACCTAACCATCAAGTCAAGAGATTTCATTTTTAGTTTACAATAATTCGTTTGCAAAGCCAAAAAATTATTTTCACAGCTGATGATTTTGTACACATTAGATATTTCTAACTACCGGACACAAATGAAAAGACCACCACAGCACAGCCATGATGATCTTAACATTGTAATAATTTAGGAAAAATAGGTTAAAGGTGTATCCATTTCTTTCGCGGCATAGTTTTATTTGTCTTTTCCGCATTCTTTTATTGTACACATTATACCACAATTTTCGCAACTTGCACGTTTTTGTCGTGAATTGCAGAGTTTTGGTCGCGAATTGCAGAACTTCGGTGTTTTCAAGCAAATATCTGTCAGATAGAAAATGTTATTTTTTATCGTTTCAGTCACAAAAATATAAAAATATGCGTTTCTTTATTAACAATGTGTAAACTTACCTTAACTTGTATTGAAATTTAAAAACAAATGGTTTATAATCATTTTAAATAAACATGGGGGAAGTCGGTCAGATAATAAAACAGGGGTGTCAAACATGAAGTATATACTTAAAGGATCATCATTCATATTAAATATAGTACTGAAAGTCGGCGGCGCAGGTGCGGCTCTCTGGGGAATATATCAGTATTTCATTGGCGGCAGCAGTGACGGTCTTACTGCCTGCGTGATCGGCGCGGCAGCTTTCATTATTTCATTTATAAAAATAAAACTGGAAAACGGCGATGAAGTCCTCTGGATAGCACACCTTCTTTTTAGTTTTACCAGATTTGTCATAGTAGGCTTGATAGTATACGGGCTTTACATTTTATGGGGTGAGGGCATAGCTTCAAATATCGGGACAGGCTGGTCTGTCGGCATAACGATCGCGGCTGTGCTTCTGGCGCTGTTTCTTTTCTCAGGCGGCACAGATGCTAAGGAACCCGAAACACCTCAGCGAGGCGCTGTCAAACAGCCGAGTACACTGGGATTGCTCGGCAGAGCCGCTTTTGCGACTTTCCTTGATGATGCTTTCTCGCCGCCCGACACTTCCATCAACATGAGCAGTTATGAACCGCATTATGACAATTCCGCTCAAATACGCCAGCAGCAGCTTGATGCTGAAAATGCCAGAAAAAAGCAGATGGCTGAGGAGGACGAGCGCAGGCGCAAGGAAAGCGAACGACAGTACTACGACTACCGCTACCGCAAAGCAAAACAAAGCGACCCCGATGAATACTACATCAAGACCAGACAATTCAAGCACTGGTCGGGCAACTGACACAAGAAAAATGCCGCATCGTCACGCAGGACGGTGCGGCATTAATACTATTGTCTGTTATCGGGCAGGCAGCCGCCCAATCCACCGAGATCTACATAATAATTCGAGTAGTCGATGCGGTTGGTGACCACAGTTATTTTAGTGTCCATCAGGTATGGAGTGGGGTCTTTGGGCATGGGCTGTGTGGTGAACACGAACTGTCTGCCTGTTTCGGGGGAATGGTAATAGCAGTCGATCACATAGCCGTTCTTGTAATTGTCGAACCTCACTTCCAGCTTTTCGGGGATAATGCGCACATTATCGGTCGCAAGGCGCATTTTGTCACGCTGTTCAAAACGCGGCACGATGAATATTTTGATTACAGTCATGGATATCCCCAAAAAAAGCCCGCCTATCAGTGCAGCCGCCAGACCGACTGAAAAGAACAGCGCTATTCCAACAGCCAACGCCACAACCAGTCCCGCCAGACCCAACAACATATAAATTCTCCTTTCGATGATCCGTCTGCATACAATTCGACCTCCCGTAAGGCTTGACCTTTCGCCGGGAGGCCGATCTGCTTATCATATGTGATCTTTTCTCGTTTCTCCGGGAATACTCTTCCCTTTCCTCTCCAAAAGCATGCGCCTCTCCAATGCGCCGCCTTTTCTGCGCTTGTCAGAAATTCTGCATTATATCTTCGATATATGCCTTGCCCTCTTCCACCACGTTCTGCGGTGCAACTATCTTTGCCTTCTTGCCGAACTGGAAGAACCAGCCCCAGAAAGTCGGCGCGATCTGAACATCGACGGTCAGTTCAAAAGTGCTCTCAGAATTTCTGCTGGGGTGGCAGTCAAGCCCGAATCTGTCTATAACGACATTTGCCAGCGAGTTGTCGAACTGCATGGTCACGCTCTCCGTTCTGCCGCCGTACATGCCGTACACCGACTGTAAGTTAGCGACCTCAGCCTTTTCCTCATCGGTGAGTTTTCTCGCATCGTTTTCGGTAAGTTCAACGCTCAGCATTCTGTCTACCCTGTAACGGCAGATCTTTTCATGCTTGTTGCAGTAGCACACCATGTAGTAGTTCTCGTTCTCCCACACCAGAGTGTACGGAGTTACCGTGTAGAACTCACCGCCATGCTTTAGCACCTGTTTTTTGTCAGGGTTGAACTCGGTATACTTGAACCTTATCTCCTTGCCAACGCTTATACCTTCCTGTATCTTGTTTACAGAATAGTAGATGACTTCATTGAAACTCTTGACACGGTTGTCTACATATATCTGTCCGTAGAGCTTCTCAGCCTCAAATCTGTTGGTAAGTGTCTGTAGTTTCTTGATAAGTTCTCTGGACTTCTTCTTGGTCAGAAATCTGCTCGATGCAACGATGTTTGCCAGCACCAGCAGTTCCTCCTGCTGAAATGTCCTCTCGCCCAGATAATAAGCGTTTGAATGACCATCTTTAACAGTCACGATGTCCATTCCGCTCTCACATAGCGTCCTGATATCATCATAGATGGTCTTGCGCTCAGCCTTTATGCCCCTTGAACCGAGCCATTCGATCAGCTTCGCGCCTGTAATGGTGTGCTTTTCATCTGTTTCCGTTTCAAAAAACTTCTTCATGGTCAGAAGCTTTAACTTCTGTCTTGTTTCAGCTGCCACTTTATTTATCCTCCCCGCTGCGCTTCATATCCTTCACCTTTATCTTTGAACCGTCAGGCTCAAGTATCGAGGTGTGCTCAAGAGTATCTGTGAAATTCGCCATGACACTCCGCCTGTATTCCGACCTCAGCGCTTCCCTTTCGGACTTCTCCGCTTCGGTCAGCTCCCTCTGTCGGGAAATGGCTGTCAGCTCAGATATTCTTTCCAGCTTTTTTTTCTCCATAAATTTTCACACTGCTTCCTTTTAAAATGCGGCAGACTCATTACTTGGTTCTGTAACTTTTTGTAATATCTCTGTAACCTGACAAAGCAAGAGCCGCCCACTCTTATTAAGGTGCTGACAGGCTTACACAATACCCGTCACCCGTCAAGGCTTACACAATACCCTGACTTTCAGATGCACAGTCCATCGAATTATTGCGAACATATGTATGCGTTTTTATCTTTCTGTTATATGTAAGATGTCCGTTTTAACTCCCCGAACCGTTATCGCAAGACCTATTATAGCACATCTTTCAACAAAAATCAAGAACAAATTGCACAAACAGTCCGATATTTTTCACTCAATTTGACCAAAAAAAATGAAAATTGCGTTTTGCCTTGACTTTGACCACAATATATGGTATACTAAAAACGCAAAACGAACATTCGCATTTCTAAAATTTACAATTTGGTTACATTTCTATTTCAGAGTAAATACAGGAGGTTTCGCAGAACTTGACCAAAAAAAGACTCTCTTTTGAAAAGGGCGAGGAGTATCTTGTAAGAGATGACAGTTTTGACAAAGACCTGTTCGATGACCCCGCCGAAGAAGAAAACAAGCCCGACCTCACCCGTGAGGGCAGAGCATTGCAGATGCTTTTGCAGGACAGTCTTACCCAAAAACAGAAATGCTATATACTATTATATTATAGGGACGGTCTGACAGTCAAGCAGATAGCGCAGAAATTCGGGGTGGATAAGTCCACCGTTTCGCGCACCATAAATCGCGGACGTCAGCGCATCGCAAGCGGTCTGACCCGTAATGCCATGCGCAGGCTATTCGATAAGTGATGGGTCATCGCCCTCGTTTCGGATAGGAGTGTAGTCATGTCGGCACCAATATACGAATTTGCCAAAACATATTCACAAAGCGGCATATCGCGTTTCCATATGCCGGGTCACAAGGGCAGGCACTTTCACGGTATGGAAGCGCTTGACCTTACAGAGATACGCGGTGCGGATTATCTTTTTGAAGCATCGGGCGTTATCGCAGAGAGTGAGGCGCAGACCGCAAAGCTGTTCGGGGCGCAGAAGACCCTTTATTCCACTGAGGGTTCAAGCCTTTGTATAAAAACTATGCTCGCCATTGCAGACAGATGCCGCGCTGACCACAGCAAAAGAATGCTGGTCATCGCCCCGCGTAATGTCCACAAGGCGTTTATTAATGCCTGCATACTTCTGGATATAGAGGTGTGCTGGGTCTATCCTGCGGTCAGAAGCCGTTCGCTGTGTTCATCGGGGGTGACGGCTGATGATATCGCGCGGGCTATGGAGAAATGTACCCGCAAGGCTGATGCCGTTTATATAACATCTCCCGACTATCTCGGTTTTATCGCTGATATCAGGGAGATATCAAAGGTCTGCAAGGGCGCGGGCGTTCCGCTGATAGTCGATGATGCACACGGCGCTTATCTGAAATTTCTCGAAAATGACACTCACCCCATGACACTGGGCGCTGACCTCTGCTGTGATTCGGCGCACAAGACACTTCCCTGCTATACGGGCGGGGCTTTTCTGCACATCTCAAAGGACGCTCCCGCAGGCTATGCCGAATGCGCAAAACTGATGATGTCGCTTTTCGCATCTACAAGCCCTTCTTACCTTATCATGGAAAGCCTTGACCTTTGCAGTGACTATCTGCTGAACGGCTACAGTTCTGACCTTGCAGTATGCGTAAAGCGCACCGCTCTTTGCAAAAAGCGGCTGAATGACATGGGCTGGAAGACTGTCGGTGAAGAAAAGTGCAAACTGACTGTCGCGGCGGGGGAATGCGGCATAAGCGGTGACGAACTGGGCGACAAACTCCGCAGTTACAGCATTGAACCTGAGTACACCGACCCCGATTTCGTTGTGCTGATGACCACCCCTTTCAACAGCGAAGAAGATTACACCAAACTGGAACACGCCCTTTCCGAGATACCCGTCAGCGGCGGCAGAGCGGCTGAATTTGACGAGATACCCTCTGCGGTGGTGCGCATGCCCATCAGACAGGCGGCGCTGTCACCTGCGAGAACTGTCCCCGTCGATGAAGCTGAGGGCTGTATCTGCGGCATGACCGTCACAAGCTGTCAGCCGTCAGTGCCCATAGCAGTCAGCGGTGAAGAAATGACCGCCGATATAATAAAAATTCTCAAAAGGTATGGCGTTTTCAGTGTAAGTGTGCTATAATATATAATGTGGTTATCCCGCTGACACACCGCAAAAACGGCGGTTTTACAGAACTTAAGGTGGCTGGCGTATGGTGCTCAATTATCCTTTTGTTTACAGCATTTTCAGCCGGTGTGCTAAATGGATAGTCATAATATATAATGTGATGCGGCATCAGACCGCACATATGATATCTCGGAGGAAACCTATATGAAACTTGTATATGCAATAGTCAACAACGATGACACATACGCAGTCAACAAGGGCTTGCAGAAGGCGGGCATACGCGCCACAAAACTCTCGTCAACAGGCGGTTTTCTGATGGCGGGCAACACCACTTTCATGATATGCTGTCAGAATGAACAGGTCGATGAAGTCATTGCGGTACTGAAAGAACATTCCCGCAAGCGCAAGCAGTTCGTGCCATCTTCAACTGTCACAGGTCCCGACGGCGGGCAGTCATACCCTGTTGAGGTAGCTATCGGCGGCGCGACTATCTTCGTCACCGACATTGAGCGCTTTGAACAGGTGTAAATGATGAAGATATACGGCAACAAGGCTCTGCTTGCACAGACTGCGAGAATGGTGTCGGCGGGGCGCGAACCCCATTCGATAATAATACACGGCGAAAAGGGGCTGGGCAAAAAGACGATGGCTAAGTACATCGCCGCACAGCTGATGTGTGAAGAACACAGCGGTGTCCCATGCGGCAGATGCAGGGCGTGTCAGCTGATAGAGCGCGGCGCTCACCCCGACCTTATTTTTGCACAGTCCAACGACAAGGGCAACTATCTTGTTGAGGATATCCGTGACAGCATAGTCGGTGATGCACCTGTTGCGCCAAATGAGGGTGACATAAAGGTGTATGTCATACCAGATTTTGACCTATCGATACAGACTTCAATTCAGGTGCAGAACATTCTGCTGAAACTGATAGAAGAGCCGCCCGACCACACTGCGCTGATACTGACAGCACGCAGTAAGGAGGCTTTCCTGACCACCATAATCTCCCGATGTGTAAGTCTTTCTGTGACACCTGTCACCATGCAGGAAAGCGGCGAGTTCTTGCAGGCAAACTATCCCGACCGCTCGATGGAAGAGATACGCGAAGCCCTCGAAGCAGGAAAAGGCAACATCGGCAGATGCAAAGCGTACATCGAGCAGGAGCAGTTCTACAACGCGGTAGGTCTTGCGCGGCAGATAGCGCAGGCTTATGCAGGCGGTTCGGAATACGGATTTCTTAAAGCGCTGGCGGGTGCTGACGGCAAGAAATCCCTTCTGCGCGAGGCGCTCTACCTTTTTTCGGAACTTTTGCGTGATGCCTGTGTGCGCCTTGCAAACGGCGATGCTGTAGGCTGTGATACCGCGCTGGCAGATGCACTTTCCCGCAGGCTGACCCTCTCGGCAGGCACTGAGATCTATGACAAGATAACAAAATACATCAGACGGATAGATGCAAACTGTAGTCTGGGGCTAGTCTGCAACAGTCTGTGCGCAGACCTTTTTTAACATAAAAACAAGGCGAAGAAGCAGTTTCTTCGCCTTTTATTATTACCTGTTATTTACCACGTTCTGCGGTTGACCGTCACGCCACTTGCGCAGGTTCTCAGCAACCGTTTCAAGCAGCCGCTCTCTTGTCTGCTTGGGTGCCCACGCGATGTGCGGGGTGATGGTGATGTTCTTTGCATTTCTCAGAGGGCAGTCCTCACGCATCGGCTCAAATGTCAGCGTGTCGATGCCTGCACCTGCTATAACGCCTTCATTCAGCGCATCTGCGAGTTCCTGCTCGTTCACCACGCCGCCGCGTGCGGTGTTCACGAAGTAAGCTGTAGGCTTCATCTTCGCCAGTGCATCTTTGTTTATCATCTCTCTGGTAGTATCGGTCAGCGGACAGTGCATCGTCACCACATCGCTCTCCCGCAGTAACCTGTCAAGGCTGACAGCTTCAGCGCCGTCCCCAACCTTTTCGGGGGAACGTGTGAAAGTCAGCACTTTCATGCCGAAGACACGCGCTATCTCAGCCACTCTCCTGCCTATACTGCCGTAGCCGACAATGCCGATGGTCATGCCTTTGAGTTCGTAAGTCGGTATATAAAAGTAGGTGAACAGCTTGTAGTTTACCCAGTCGCCGTTATCTACCGTATCTGCATAAGCGCGAATTTTGTTGAAGTGGTTGAGTATCAGCGCAAATGTGTGCTGTGCCACCGAATCGGTAGAATAAGCAGGTACATTGCAGACAACAGCGCCGTGTCTGTCAGCGGCTTTCAGATCAACATTGTTATAGCCTGTCGCAAACAGACCAACATATTTCAGGTTTTTGCACTTTTCAAAGACCTCTTCGGTCACAAGGCACTTGTTGCAGATGACCGCGTCAGCATCGCCTATCTTATCCGCGACTTCCTCATTGGGCGTATAGCCGTATACCTGCGCTTCGCCCAGCGAAGTTATGCCATCAAGACTGACATCGCCCCCGCGCGAAACAGTTTCGCTGTCAAGGATAACTATTTTCATGGCTCAGTCCTCAAATGCGTTATCGACAGCATCGCCGTTCTCTTTCGGCGCTTTCTTCTTCTCAGCCTCAGCAGCTTTCAGCTTTTTGCTGTACTTGAACGAGAATACAGCCGCGCCCGCCAGCAGAAGCACCTCAGCCACGAAAAGCCCTGTGATAACAGGCTTTGATGTGTTTATCTGCGTAACGAAAGTCGCATCGCAGGCAAACAGCAGCAGCAAGTAGTGAAGCGACTTCTTATTCAAAAACTGCAAGCCGTACACGACAGTTGCGATCACGCAGAAAACAAGGTGCATACCCATCGGGAACGGTGTATACACGTTCTGCATCGTAGTTATAGCGTCATTTGACAGTATTGTGAACATTTTAAACATCTCCGTTTTATGTCTTTGTCCGCCTTTCGGCGTATTTTTATCTAAATATTTCTCAGTTCATCGCTGTATCCGCAGTTATCCATCTGCAAGATCGTGTCAGCGATATGCTTTTCGGTCAGGAAAAGCGGGGCTTCATCGATTATCTTGTCACTGTAGTCATCAGCAACATAAGCCGCAAACTTCCCTATCAGTTCAGCAGAACAGCCCGCTATATCTCGTGGTCTGCCCGCTTTTACCAGCTTTACGCACTCAGCATAGTCAGCCTGCTTTGTCACAAGGCTGTTGAACTTGTATAGTTCTTTCCACTTCTGGGCGGTCATATCATCATAACCGAAGCCCAGCGTCCCCAGAAACTCAAATATCTTCGGCTGAACTGCTTCGTCCCACGCAATATCCGACCAGCAGTGGAACAGATACCCGCGCAGGAAATCTCTGCTGTCCGCGAACTGTTCAGCGTTATCCTTTGCAAAAGCCTTAAGCTGAGCCTTCCACTTGTCATAGTCCTTATCGCGGATATGAGCGGTATAGCGGACTTTCTCGCTTGCCTGTTCCATGCCGTAGTTGACACAGTCGGGGGCTATCGCGCCCAGCAGGAAGTCAGCCTTATCCTCAACGCCCAGACTTTCAGCCATATCATAAGCAAGCAGAAGATGTACAGGTGATGATGGCATTTACTTCCCCTCCAGTCCTTTAAGCGCACGAAGTTCATTCTTATCGACTCTGATATTGCCGTCCTTGATGACTTCAACATCTTCCTTTTTGACGGTCACCACATTGTCCGAACGATCCATCTTGACCCTCAGCTTGCCCGTAAGCAGATTTACCTCCTGCACCACGCCCTTGCCGTCAGCGGTCTTTACTATCGCGCCGACTTTCGGGGTGTGTTTCAGCAGATCTTCATAGCTGTCCTGCTCGTATTTCAGACAGCACATAAGTCTGCCGCAGCAACCGCTGATCTTTGTGGGATTAAGGCTAAGACCCTGTTCCTTAGCCATTTTGATGGAAACAGGCTGGAAGTCGCCCAGAAACCTCGAACAGCAGAACGGCTGACCGCAGATGCCCAGACCGCCCAGCATTTTTGCTTCATCGCGCACACCTATCTGTCTGAGTTCTATCCTTGTCCTGAATATGCCCGCCAGATCCTTTACCAGTTCGCGGAAATCCACCCTGTTCTCAGCAGTGAAGTAAAAGAGCATCTTATTGTTGTTAAAAGTGCATTCAACATCGATAAGATCCATTTTCAGCTTATGCTCTTCGATCTTTTTGCGGCATATCTCGAATGCTTCCGCTTCTTTCTGCTTGCTTTTCTCGATGGATTTCAGGTCACGCTCATCAGCCTTTCTGATAATTGGCTTGATGGGGTTCTTGAAATTCTTCTCATCTATCTCGCGGTCAGTCATCACGACATCACCGCACTCAACACCTCTGGCTGTTTCAACGATGACCTTATCGCCCTCTGTCAGCTGAGTGTCCTGCGGGTCGAAATAGTATATTTTTCCAACGCTCTTAAAGCGCACTCCGATTATCTTCATATGCGTTCCTTTCTTTATTTATCGGGATCGGACCTTTCGGTCCACATACATATAAAACTATGTGGTCACCACACTAAAAGCACCCCAACAAACGCGGTCTGCCTGAGCATAAAGCTGTTAACACATCTATTCCGACCACTGCAAGTGACGTAAAGATATATAACGCTCAAACACCATTTTGAGCACAGCATTTTCAGATAATGCACTAAAGGGATAGCCACACTTTGTTATTATAACACATTTTTCTGCAAAAGTAAAGGGGTGAGTTTCCCGAATTACGCAGATCATTGCGTCAAGTATATTCTTCCCTGCCTGCTGCTGAGAAGAATACACAAAAATACAGCCTTATTTTATCAAGAACGAATTACCTGTTTCCAAATCGATATGGTAAACGACATAAAAAATTATGACTATCCATTTAGCACACCAACTAAAAATGCGGTAAACAAAAATATACGCCAAGAACCTTAAGTTCTGTATAGCCGCTGTTTTGTGTGGTGTGTCAGCGGGATAACCACATAAAAAATTTCACATATCCCTTTCGCAGATACTTCGATAATTGTTTCTGTGAGCGGGATATGTCTGAGATCAAATATCGTTTGCAATAATTCACTGCAAAAGTATTCAGTAAAGCAGTATTATACCATAATATGACAACTTTGTGAAATGCACAGTCAGATAGTTGACAAAATGGTTACAATCGGTTATAATAAAAATGGTATATTATATGTTTTTTCGACCCTTAGGAGTGATAAAATGAAAATCAAAGAGCGTCTGACTGAACGAGTTGCCGCTTGTCTGCTTTGTTTTGGCGCAACAGCCGTCGTCTGTGCTGATGCGGCATCAACAGGTGACACAGCGGTTACAAAAGTTACAGCTAAAGATGTTTCAAAATATACAGCCGCTCAGCTAAACGCTGATATGGGACTTGGTCTGGCGGCGAACGAGGGCTTTGATACGGCGCAGGCAAGATCCGCTAAAGATCGCGGTCTTAATACTGTCAAGGTTTCGGCGGACTGGTCTGAGCATGTTTCGGCTGACGGCGAATACACCATTGATGCCGACTGGCTGGCAGGTCTGAAAAAAACTGTTGACGCTGCTGTTTCGCAGGATATGTACATTATCCTTGAAGCAGAGAGCAAATCTGACGATGGCA
Source organism: Hominimerdicola alba 8 (assembly GCF_000178155.2). Lineage (GTDB taxonomy): Bacteria > Bacillota > Clostridia > Oscillospirales > Ruminococcaceae > Hominimerdicola > Hominimerdicola alba_C. The sequence continues at coordinate 16,053 of NZ_ADKM02000080.1, read as the reverse complement.
GGTCAGCTGTCTGGGAACAGCTGGCTGAAAATTTTGCAAAATATGACAGAAAGCTGATCTTTGCGGGCGATCTTACCGAGCCTGTAACGGCTGAGAATGATACTTCGGGGAAAAATAACACATCTGACAAGACAGAGAAAAAGAGTGTCATACAGACCATTCGCTCAGTCAAGGGCAATGAACACAGGGTACTGCTGTTAAATTCGGCAGACTGGTATGATGTGGCTGCCGATGCTGACATGATGGTGTCGGTAAGCGGCGAAAGCCTCGATGTCACGGGTACTGCTTTTACAGAAGAAGATACCGACATGATAAAAACTCAGCTGGGCAGGTACGAACTCGACTGGCTGGACGCGGGGATACCCGTTGTTATCAGTGGCGCTTCCGAGAGCAGTTTTGCAAAAGCCGATGAAAATGTCAAGTGGGCTGAAAGTTTCGGCACTCTGGCAAAGCAGCTGGGCGTTCCCGCAGTGTTTGAAAACATCGGCGGCAAGTACGACAAGGCAGCCGTAAAACTCATTGATACATACAAGAACGGTACGGTAACAGGTACAGTTCTGGAGAGTTTTGATGCCGAAAAGGGTACAAAAGTCGTTAACAGCGGCTATGTTGACCTTAAGTTGAAAAGCGGCGGCAAGATCACATATGACCTGACAATGGAAGAACTTTTCGGTGATGCTGATGCTGAAAAAGTCACTGCGGTCAGGTTCACCGGAAGCTGCGGTTTCAGACTGGGCAGTGAAAAAGGTAAGGACAGTCTTAAACGTGTGCTGACCGCCGATGAACTTAAAGGCGATTCGATAAAGATAACTTCTGAAAGTTCGTGGGGCAGGGTTTATTATGAGGTGCTTGCAGCCGATAAGGTGCTTGAACCTTACACAAAGTATCTGCAATTCACCGAGCCTGATGAAAACGGAAAATGCTACGCGCGTGCAGTGATGATGGTAAAGGAAGAAGATGTGGAAGATGCCGTATCGGTAAAATTCACTTTTGACCTGAGCGGTCAGTCTGCAAGCGTAAGTTCGGGAAAATTCTACCGCGCGGTATCTCAGCAGGGCGAGATTATCGACCCTGATGACGGATATGTCTTCGTGGCAGCGGTAATATCGGGAATACCCGAAGAAGCAGCAGAAGATCTGACCATTACAGACATCGAACTTGTCTGAGCGGTCAAAACCGTTTGTGCCGATATGACCATTTATGATCGTGGTTATCCCGCTGACACACCACAAAAACAGCGGCTATACAGAACTTATAGCAATCCAACTTTTTAAATTCACAAAATCCAGTCGCAAAAGCTGGGATTTATGGGTTTTGTGACTGGATTTTGTCTGAATTTTAAGGCGGATTGCTATAGGGTTCCTGGCACATATCTTTAAGATATGAGGCGCTCAATTATCATTTTGTTTACCGCATTTTTAGTTTGTGTGCTAAAGGGATAGTCATATTTATGATAGGAGGATAGACTTGAATAGATCAATTGCGGCTGCTGTGGTACTTATGGCGGCTCTGGTAATGACAAGCTGCGGAAGTGTCATTTCAAGAGATGAAAGTATGGCGAATGACATAGTTTCCCGCAGGGCTGAACGCGAGTCATCTAAACTGACTTCCGTTACCGAAGAGCCCACTGAGGGCGTTATCGGTGATGTGACAGAGCAGACGACCGAAGCCACTGCGGTGACCACAAAGACGGAAACTTCTGCCGAAACTTCTTCGACTACAAAAAAATCAGTAAACAGCAGTGTTACGGCTGACGAAAATGATGTGATAGCATTTACACTTCCGCCTGAAAGCACCAAAAAAACCACTACTACCACCACTGCACCTGTGACTTCCGTAACTGAGTCAACGACAACGGTCACTGCCGCAGCTGTCACAACAACAACGGCAGCGACGACTTCAAAGACCGAAACTAAAACAAACAGTGCTGCGCCAAAAGCAACAACAAAGCCCAACCAGTTCACCGACCTGTTTACAGGTACAGGCAAGTCTACAGGCAGATCCACAGGCAAGGTGACGAAGAAGTCTGATGGCTCACAGAAACCGACAACTTCGGGCAAAGCTGCTGTTACCGAAAAGCCTTCGGAGCAAGGGAACGGCGGTAATGAAGGTAACGGCGGGGCTGTCACACAAAAGCCCACCGAGTCGGTGACAAAGAAGCCGACTGTTACCAATGTGCCTGAAAGTTCACCCGAAACTCAGTCAAAGACTGAAACCAAGAGCGAGACCAAACGTGATAATAAAAAGGACGAGCCTGTTCTCACAGGCGAAAAAGAAGCACCCTATAACGAACTTGACTGGGGCGACTTTGTCCCGATGAAATAGCGATATCTTGCCGCCGCAGTTTTTTGCGGCGGCTTTTCGGTTTTATAGGAACATCTTGCAATTTTTACGCGAATGTGCTATTATAAATGTCGGGGTATTTTTCCCATTCAGGTTGGATTTGAGGTGATAACAGTGCAGACTATTCTTATAATCGAGGACGATGCGGGCATCAATGATATGCTTCGCGTACTTCTCAGACAAAACGGCTACGATACCATAAGCGCCTATTCGGGTACTGAGGGTCTGCTTGCTCACGGGGAAGAGGTATCGCTGATACTTCTCGACCTTATGCTTCCGGGACTCAGCGGTGAGGCTGTCATAAAAGGGCTTAAAGAGAAGAAAAACGTGCCTGTGATAGTCACCAGCGCCATACATGATGTAAGTAAAAAAGTGGACTTGTTCGCACTCGGCGCAGATGACTATGTGACCAAACCGTTCCACAATGAGGAACTGCTGGCACGCATCAGTGCCAGACTGAGAAATGTTCTGCCCGAACAGACAAAAGGTGATGTGCTGACCTATAAAGACATCATACTGAATAAAAGCGAACACACCGTCAGCTGTCACGGCACAGCGGTCGAACTGTCAAAGCACGAATTTGCCTTGCTGGAACTTTTTATGGAAAGTCCGAAACGCACCTGCACCAAGAGCCGCATATACGATACCGTGTGGGATTATGAAAATTCCGCCGATGACAACACGCTGAACGTTCACATAAGCAAATTACGAAAAAAGCTGAAAGAATGTTCTCCGGATGAAGATTATATCGAAACTGTATGGGGTATAGGCTACAGGCTGAGAAAATAGAAAACGGCAGGACGGTATAAGCGCTGTCCTGCCGTTTTTGCGTTTATTCTTTCTTTTTCACACTGCGTCAGTCACAGTTTTCTGTGATACCTCCGAAAAGCACGCTGTTTTTGTTAAAAAGCACAAAAACAGCATCAAAAATATGTTTACTATTACATGCAAAAAAAGCCATAAAAATCCCACTCCCAAAACGTATATATATCAGATCCAAATTTTAAGGCGGATCGCTATAGTTCAGCAGACAAAAATCACACACTGTCACGGCAGTGAAATAACAGGGAGGAAACCATTATGAAAAAGACAAATTTCAGAAAGAACATCATACTCATGCTTACAATGGCGATAGTCGCAGGTTCATTTGCATCCTGCGGAAACAACGGGTTGAGCAACGCGATCCCCGATGACAACGCGGCTGACCATGCTGAGGTCAACAAAGCCGATGCAGTATCACCCGAAACACCTGCCGCCGATGCCGAAGCCAAAGCAGGCGCATCTGCCGAAACAGCAGGCGAAGCAGAAGTGAATATGTTTTCCGATGATATCACTTTTGATATGGCAGAAAGGTCTGCTGACGGCGAAACGGCAAAAGGAGATGTGGCTGATTACGCCGCAGCGGAAGCGGCTATGGGCATAACTGAGATCGGCGGTACTGCTGATACAGGTGATGGTGAAGCAGATGTATCCGACATCGCAGAACCCGAATTGCCCGAAGATGACTCAATGCCTTTTGTGCTGACTGCGGGCGAGTGGAACGACAACGAGAACTGGGGCTTCTTCACCAACCTTGTAAAGAACGGCACTGTGGAATTCCCAGCATACGGCGTTGACCCAAGAAACAGGATAGAGGTCACCATAACAGGCGATGACGGCGTTCTGCCCAACGAAAAGGTCGAACTGCTTTCAGGCAAGGGCGATATTATCTGGTCTGCAAAGACTGATAAGAACGGCAAGGCATATCTTTTCTACAGCGGTGATGACAAGCCCGAAAATGTCAGATACGGCGAGCAGACTTCACAGGTGACCGTATCAGACGGCGGCGAAAATGCCGCTGAGGGTCAGGGTCATTCTGACGATGAAGCTACGAAGTCGGTGGAATTCAAGGCTGAGAGCAAAGCTGTAAAATACGACAAGACTGAGGTAATGTTCATACTTGATACCACAGGTTCGATGGGTGACGAGATATCCTATCTGCAAAAGGATTTTTCTTCCATCGCAGAAGAGTTCGGCAATGAAAATGTGACTTTCTCAGTGAATTTCTACCGCGATGAAGGTGATGACTATGTTACCAGATGCAATCCTTTCACTTCTGACATCAAGGAACTGCGCGGTCTGCTGAATGCCGAGTATGCTGACGGCGGCGGAGATACGCCCGAAGCAGTCGCTGAGATACTTGACGAAACGATGACAGGCAACAGCTGGAGCGAGGACAGCAACAAGATAGCATTCCTTATATTCGATGCGCCTCCCCACGAAGATAAAGAAGAAATGATACTCGGCGCTGTAAAGAGCGCCGCTGAAAAGGGTATCCATCTTGTGCCTGTAGTAGCATCTAACAGTGACCGCGCGACCGAACTTTTCGGCAGGGCTGTCGCGATATGCACCAACAGCAATTATGTTTTCCTTACCGATGATTCGGGTGTTGGCGGTTCTCACCTTGAGCCGATAATAGGCGACTATGATGTTGAACTTCTGCACGACATAATCGTGAGGAACATAAACGAGATAATGGGATAATATACTGCCATATATCAAGCGCCGCAGGAACAAACTTCTCCTGCGGCGCATTTTTGTATTTTCATCTCAGAACACCGTGTATAATTTCACTGTGAAGACTGTGCCTTTACCCTTTGTACTGCTGACTGCTATAATGCCGCTGTGCGCATTGATAATATTCTTTGCCAGCGCAAGACCTATCCCGACACTCTGCGGCGATGAATTATCCGCCTTGTAAAACCTTTCAAATATGTGCGGCAGGTCTTTTTCACTGATGCCGCTTCCGTTGTCTTCGATGGTCAACTCGGTGCAGATGTTGTTCTGTGTGCCGTTCACCCTGACATATCCGCCCTCGTCAGTGTGCTCGATGCAGTTTTTGATGATGTTCATCAGCGCTTCTCTCAGCCAGTGACGGTCTGCATCTATCTCGGCATCGGGCATCTCAAACTCAAGCGTCACGCCCCTGACCTCAGCCATTATCTCCAGCGATGTGCGTATATCGCCCATAAGTTCACTCAGCCCGACAGCTGTAGGCTTCATTTTCAGCACACCAGCCTCCAGCTGTGAAAGGGTCAGCAGATTTCGTATAAGCCACGTTATCCGCCCCACTTGCGAGTCTATCTTCTCAGCATACTGCATTCTCTTCTCAGCGTCAAGGTCGGACTGTTCAAGCAGTTCGGTCATAAGCTGTATGGCAGTCAGCGGTGTCTTTATCTGGTGAGAGATATCCGACAGCATATCAGACATATACTCTTTACGGTCTTTTTCTGCCGAATACTGTTCGCGCAGAAGTGCCACTACCTTGTATATCTCGCTTTGCAGTATCCCCGTAAGCCCCTCGTCCGAACATTCGGGCGCTGCCAGCGAAAGGTCGTCCTGTACGCGGGTGATGTAGTCTGTCAGTTCGGTAAGCCTGCGCTTGCGGCGCATATCGGTCACGATGCCCTCAACCAGCAGGAATGCCGCCAGCACGCCCAGTGCCGCGCAGCAGCCCGCAGCAGTACGCAGCATCAGACACGTGATTACTGCCGCCGCAGCAGCAAAAAGTCTGATATAAGTCCTTGTGTTCATATCAGCCTGTACCCCAGACCGCGAACTGTCTGTATGACTTCATCGCCGTTCTCCAGCTTTTCGCGCAGGCGCTTGACATATACAGTAAGCGTGTTGTCGGTGACATAGTCGCCCGCAACATCCCAGATATTGTGCAGCAGTTGTTGACGCGAAAGCACAGCGCCGCGATTATTTATGAATATCAGCAGCAGCTTGTATTCCATCGCAGTGAGTATCACTTCGCTGCCGTCACGGAATACCTTGCCTGTGCGAACGTTCACATCGTTGCTGCCGACCTTTACCGGTTCTTCGCTGTCAGTCTTTCTGCCCATCCTGCGCAGAACAGCTTTTATCCTCGCCATAAGTTCACGCATGCGGAAAGGCTTTGCGATATAGTCATCAGCGCCGTTTTCCAGTGCCAGTACCGTGTGGAGTTCGTCATCGCATGCAGTCAGGAAGATAACGGGCGTATCGCCTTTTCGGCGTATCTCGGCACATACATCATACCCGGTACCATCGGGCAGCATGACATCAAGTATGCAGATATCGTATTCACCGCCAAGCAAAGCCTTAGCCTCAGCCACCGAAGATGCCGCCGCAAAGCCGCAGCCCTCAGAAGTCAGTGCAAGTTTCAGCCCCTCTTGTATGATGGGGTCGTCCTCTACCAGTAGTATCTTCATTGCTGTCACCATCTTCCTTCCTGTTAACTATAGCGCTCCGCCACAAGACCCATAGCTCACGGCTTTTGCGAATTATAATAGTTGTATCGCTATAAAAGCCATAAACACCCCCGACCCCGCAGCACATCAGCACTGCGGGGTCTTGGTGAATTATATGATTCGGTCATCACGCTGCCCCACTGTACTATAGCAATCCAACTTTTTAAATTCACAAGATTCAGTCGCAAAAGCTGGGATTTATGGGTTTTGTGACCGGATTTTGTCTGAATTTTAAGGCGGATTGCTATAAACAGCCTTTCAGCGGACATTAACAATATCATACCTTTATTTTAGTGGAGTCTAAAAAATAACCATATCATTTGATGCACAAAATAGATATACATATTCTACTATATTTTCATCAGCTTGTCAAGTTCAGACAGTTTCGCGGCGTATCTCGCTGATTATATCTACCTTGCTTCTTCGGCTGCAATATCCGGTCATTACTGAAGATATAACTGCTGCGGCTGCGGATATGCCCAGTGCCGGCAGCAGAGGCGAAGTCATGCGCACATTGCCGAAAAATCTGACCATAACATATCTCAGTATCAGACAAAGCACAGTGCATAATACAGCTGATATCAGCAGACCCTTGCTTAGCAGTATAATGTTCTCGATATTGTGCATCTTGGTGAACTGCTTGTCGGTCATGCCTATCGAGCGCAGTGATGCTGTTTCCTTTGTGCGTTCAGCCGCCCTGCCGCGTATCGAGTTATAAAGGTTCAGCAGGCAAACCAGTGATATCATCGCTGTGAAGCAGTAAGCAAGTATCTTAACAATCTCAGATATCACCTGCTTGATGCTTTTCGCTGCATTAAGTTCCGATACCCTTGCCATGACTGCCGAGTTCATTGCACTCTCATTATCGCGGGAGAACTCCTGACTCAGTCTTTTTACGGACTCTTCGTTGTCATCATTGAAGAACATACAGCTGTAGGGTATGCTGTCAACGCTGTCGTATATCAGTTCACCTGCGGCGCGGTTTATAAAGATGTAAAAGCCGTTTGGCACTATCCTGAACCTGCCCTTGACAGAATCTGCATCGACGAAGCCTGCTGTTGCCAGCTTCATCTCAACTTCGCCTTTTACGCTGTTCATGCCGTTTAAGATGAATTCATCACCCTTTTTCACATTGAATACATTGTCTACCAGAATATACTTGTAGCCGCTGCAATTATCACCTGAAATGTAGAAGTCAGTCGAGAACGCACTCTCATTGTAAAGCAGTACTGCGGGCTTTGAAGTATCTTCTGCGATATCCATGTCAGCATTGCCCTTTGATGCCAGCAGAGCAAACTCCTCATCATCTACCTCTATGGTGTTGACAAACATGCTGTCCATGAAAATTTCTCTATTTTTCTCCCAGTCTTCTTCGGTGTTGCCGTCAAACTGCATGTATACAGCCTTACGAGCGTCAAATACTTCATCTGTCAGTTTATTTATCGGCACTGTGACATCAAACGATGTTGTGACTATCTCTTTTATCTCACCTACATTTTCATCTTTTTCCAGTATCTCTTTAACGTTGCTGTAGGAGTTTTTTGCATGTTCATCAACTATCACATATTCGTAATCATCAAAATCGGGCATCCAGCCGTCTTCTTCGGTCTTTGTTTCAACTATCTTTATAAGCGACTGTGCGCCGTAAAGAGTGACCATTATAAGTGTGGTGAATACTGCGATGCTGCGGATTATGCTCTTTGTCAGGTGACCCGAACGCGAAGTGGAATTGACAGCAAGCAGCAGTTCGGGTCTGCCTTTTTCAAGCGCTTTCACGCTTGTGCGGTAGTGCTTTTTGCTGACAGTTTCAGCCGCACCCTTTGCACTTTCGACAGGTGCTATCCTGCCTATCTTTATGGCAGGTATCAGCGCCGATACAAGCACCGTAACGACACACATGACGATTATCACCAGTATCTCTGAAACACCGAATGAAAGCGTCAGCGGTATATCCTTAGGCAGTGAGCTCTTTATGATGGAGAGCATAGTATCAAAACGCGGCTTTAACACCTGTGATGCTCCGTACACAAGCCCCATACCCAGCAGTATGCCTGACGGAAGTGCGGGTAAAAGAAGCGCAAAACTCTCGAAATAGATGCTCTGCCTTTTCTGCCTGCGTGTTGCACCGACTGAAGAAAGCATACCCAAATACTTTGTTCTTTCCGCAAATGACATGTTGAACACATTATAGATCAGTATGACTGATGCCGCCATGATAAACACCGTGAAGAATATCTCTACAAAAATGACTATGGTGTTTATGTTGCTGTCGCCCGACATTGCCGAGAAAGCCAACAGCATTTCATTGGTTTCAAAGCGGTTATCTCTGCCCGTCATCGAGTTTATCCTGCTCTCAAGGTCGTATGCGCCGACAGCCTTTTCGGTGTCAAGATATATCATAAGGTTGACATTATCGCCTGTTGCTTCTTCAAGCCCGCAAAGCGCAGAAATGCTTGCACCGCTGATCTTTTCAAACGTTGGTCTTTCCATTATGCCCACTACGGTGAAATCACCCTTAACGCCTGTAGGGGTGTGGTTTTCAACATAATCATCGTTTTCGATGTAAGACATGAAGTTCACAGGCACTTCTGCGGTCTTGCCGTGTTCAACCTCGATACCCATGAACGGAAACTCCAGCGTGCCTTTATCGTTTATGTTTGTTATTGAGCGTTTGAAAAAATCACCTGTTATCCTGTCACCTATCTTTATGCTGCTGCCGTCTTCGATGGCTGTTTTGCTTATTATCAACTCGCGGCTGTTTTCAGGAAATCTGCCCTCAGCAAGAGTTATGTTGTTCATCTCAAAGCATTCGGCAGAGTATGCCTTGACATCTATAAAAGGTCTTTCATCAGGGTCGCCGGTCGCCTGAAACTCCATATTGTAGAGTTGTTCGGATATGCCTGTCTTTTTCACATCTTCCATCTGCATTATACTTTTGGCTTCTTCGGGTGTCAGGTCATAAGCTATAAGATGCCAGCTGCCCTTGTCAAGGGAAGCCACCTTGTCAAGATAAGCCATGACAGTCTGCTTGCCCACAAAAACGCAGGTCATCATCACCACCATCAGCACTATGCCCATAAACGCGATGGCTGTGCGGCGGCGATTCAGACTCATATACTTCCTTGTCACCCTGAATACTATATTGTTCATCATTTTTTCTCCATGTATTATCTTCTTGTTCTCACTGTTTCGTTCTTTATCAGTTTGCCGTCTTCAAGGTAGAAGACCCTGTCTGCCTGCATTGCAAGACGTTCATCGTGGGTTATGAGTATAAGAGTCTGTTTCTGCATTCTGTTAGACTCTTTCAGCAAAGCTGTTATCTCTTCGCCTGTTTTTCTGTCAAGGTTGCCTGTGGGTTCGTCTGCCAGCAGTATAGCAGGTCTGCTGTACAGCGCACGCCCTATCGAAACTCGCTGCTGCTGTCCGCCCGAAAGCTGACTGGGAAGATTTTCTCGCCTGTCCTCAAGTCCCAGATGACTTACTATGTTGTCAAGCCTCTCCTTGTCCAGCTTCCTGCCGTCAAGCAGGTGTGGAAGCGCTATGTTCTCATCGACATTCAACACAGGCATAAGGTTGTAAAACTGGTAAACAAGCCCTATCTGACGCCTTCTGAACACTGCCAGCTTGTCTTCGCCCAACTCACAGATATCTGTGCCGTCAATGATGACTTTGCCCGAAGTTGGCTTGTCAACACCTCCCAGTATGTGAAGCAGTGTTGACTTGCCGCTGCCGGAAGGTCCTATTACCGATACGAACTCGCCTTTCTCCACCGAAAAGGAAACACCGTCCAGCGCCATTATCTTTGTGTCGCCGTCACCATATTCCTTGACTAAATTTTCAACTCTGAGTATTTCCATTTTGTTGTCCTCCGTTTCTTTTGTTTAGTTTATTATATACTCCCAGAATGACTTTACAGTGAATTTGAAAGTGACAATTCTGTCATATTTGTGTCAGAAAATACGGCAAAAGAAAAAACGCAGCTTCTTTAAAAGAAACTGCGCCTTATGCCGCTGACCGGACTTGAACCGGTACGGTATTGCTACCGGCAGATTTTGAGAATTGTAGGCAACTTTGCAAATCGTTGCAAAGCGTAGCAGTATACGGCAGATTATCCCCTATTTTCAGGGCTTTTCAAGCCTCAAGAATGCAAACATACGGAAAATCGGGAAAACCGAAAAAACGAAAAATTAGGTGATTTGGTAGACGTGTGGTAGAAAGTAATGAGAATAAGGCTGGTAGAAAGAAAAAGTTGGTAGAAACGTGGTAGAAGCCAAAAGAGGTTTACCACGGTTGAAAAATGGGAAACATTGGATTAGCGTATATCGCTCTATGATGAATAATCTGGAGCGCTATACGCTATTTTTATGCCTAAAAACCGAATACTGTATCGCTCCTCAGAAATGGGGAGCTTTTTTGTTTCATACTCAAAATATGTTCAAAGGGCCTGCCAACAGCACATTCTTCGCCCTTAATATATTTAATTATTTGTCAAATATCTTGACTCAGTTATTATATCACAGTATATCAGATTCGTCAAGATGAATTTTGAACTTTTTGTAAACTTTTTATCTTGTGAGGGGGAAACTATCCATGCCAATTCCTATGCGAATTGTTCCGAACGACCACGGTGTACTCACCCTGCCGGCTTATGCGATCCTCGACAATATGCTCAATGTTCCCGAGAGGGACTACCGCACGTTTGAGGAGTTGTGTTCTTTCTTTCCGAAAGACGAGCCTTCAACGGTCAGAAATGCTCTGACAGAGCTTAAAGACGAAAAGTACGTTATCATCATTCACGGCAACACCTATGCAGTGAATAAGCTGCGTATACCGAATATGAAGCTGAGATAACTGACAGGGTGATACAAATGGGCAAGAAAATAAAAAAGAGCAAGACCGTTTCATCATCAGTCTGCCGTGTACATAAATCGAAAAACTTTACTCTGCTGAGTAATTCCTTCCTGCGGTCATCAAACCTCAGTCTGGCTTCTGTCGGTCTGCTGGGCCGTGTTATGGGACTTCCCGAAGAATGGGACTACTCGATCAAGGGTCTTTCTTCTATCTGCAAAGAAGGAGAAACGGCTATTGAGACCGTCCTGAAAGACTTGCAGGAGTGGGGCTATCTTAAAATATCAAAGCTCTACCCGAACGAAACTGAGGACGGCAGGATACATTATGTCTATGACTTCTATGAAAGTTCGGAGAAGGACAAGACTCTTTCCTGCACTGTTATGGCTGAGGGCAATATGCCTTCCAACAAGTCCAAGCGCTGCCGTGTCAATAAGACCGACAACTTTACCATAGTAAGCAGTCTGCTTCTCCGTTCTAAGGAGATCAGCCTAAAATCCCTCGGTCTGCTCCTGAGAGTTCTTTCCTTTCCCGATGATTGGGATTACTCCGTTGCAGGGCTTGTGTTCATCTGCAAAGAGGGCAAGACAGCTATCGACTCAGCACTGAAAGAACTGAAAAACATAGGCTATCTGGTAGTCACCAAGCTGTATGCCAATTTGACGGCAAGCAAGGGCATTGAGTATGTCTATGACTTCTTTGAAAACCCCATAAGCGAGGACGAAGCAGACAAGCACAGAGAAAAGGTCAAGGCAGAAGCAAAAGCAAAGGTATCGGGTGCGGAACTTTCAACAGAGATGTTGAAAACCGCTGATTTTTCAGCTCCGCAAGAGGGTGAAAAACAAGGGGTAGAAAACCTATATCTTGATGATCTACCGCTTGAAGTTCTACCGACAGAAAATCGCCCCCAATATAATACTAAAGAACAAAATAAAGAAAATAAAATACTGTGTGATGAAGGATCTATCAATCAATCGGCTGTTTCAGGCACAAAAGCAGAGCGTTTTGTTGAAAACTCTGCCCCAAGATTGATGGATGGATATATCACAGACAAAGAAAAGATAAAAAATATCATCAAGGAGAATATCGAATACGACGAGTATGTCGAGTGGATAGAGCTTTTCGGAAGTGACACTATGACCGTCAGTGGGCTGGATCAGATCGTCAGCAATATGGTGAGGACGGCTGTATCACGGCGAGGGCGAGTCATTGATGACATAGTTTATTCTGCTCAGGAAGTTCAGGACTCTCTGCTGAGAGTGAACAGGGCTTGCCTGGACAGGGGCTATGACGTGATGAAGAAAACTATGGGTATCCATAACCCTATGAGTTATTTGATGAGCTGTCTTATCAATCTGGCGAACAATATTGACTTCACTCAGAGCTATGAGGATATGAGCATTGACTACGATGTTCGGAAGAATGTTCTCCATGAAGACTTCGATGACTGACCGCAAAGGAGGTGGTGCGTATGATTGTGAGGTGACACTATGCCCGAATACAAGGCAGTAGACGAGCTGTTTTATTCTTTCCACAGCGAGTTTGAAGCTATTGTCATGGATATGATCGCAGAAAAGACGGATAAGCGTATCATAGACACTATGTTGGCATAAGACTACGCTATATGCCGGACTTTGACCGCTTGCAAAAGTTGACGATTATGATCTCTATTCACTTCTCTATGCTGGCGAAGAGGATAAGGACGGAAATCCGAAGTACACTCTCGAAGAAGCGGCTCAGGCAGCTGAGAAAGTCAACGGCAGAGTGAACAGCGGCGATAATTCCTCGGACATGGCTGTTACTTGCGCCTCATGAAGATTATATGTTGTGGTAAGCTGATAAGTTCGATACTGAGGAAGATGATTAAAACCGTGACAACAGTGATCACTTTTTCACCTGACTTCGCAATATCGACTCATGCAGTTTCTCGACTAAAGATGTAATGAAGGCTGTTTTTGCTATTATCGGGAATGACCTTGTTTCCAATAAGAAGCTGAGAGAGGAGCTTGGCATTTCTTTTTCAGAAGCAGAAAATCTGCTGAATATCTTTGAAGGAGTAGGCTATGTTTCTGCAAGAGGTGACAGATACAGCAGAAAGGTCTATATCAAGAATATGACACTTGTAGACCTGTTCTAAAAAGAAAAGCACACTCCCCGATGTGGGGAATGTGCTTAGGTTGATGTGGTTTATGCGGTAACGGCTGATGCCTGAGCTTTAAGTTCCTTGACTTCTTCAAGTGTCAGTTCCGTTACTTTAGATATTTCTTCATCAGACAGCTTGCTGTTGCGGATCATTCGTAAGGCACATCGTATCTTTACCTCTTGCCTTACTTCTTCAAGCATATCATCGATCATTTTACAATGTGGAACATTATCATTCATCATATTTTATTCTTCGACTTATGCAGAAACAGACTTGAATTCTGTTTCAATGCTTTCAACCTGTTGGGCGGTAAGATCAGTAAATGCTGCGATCTGCTCTTTGGAAAGATTTCCGTCTGCGAGCATTTTCAGCACGATGATCTTAACTCTTTCGTTGATCCTATCTTCCATAGCTTTACTCATAAGCTACACCACTTAAACTGATACGGATTTAATCTCTGCTTCAAGTTCAATTATAGTTTCAAGAGGAAGTTTAGTGGCTTTAGCAATGTCTTCCTTTGAAATAGTACCTAAAAGCAATAAATTATAAGCAATCCTGATTTTCTCATCAGTTATCCTATCTTCCATAGCTTTGCACATATACTCCACTCCTTCCGGTGTTTCCTTAAAATATCTGGTACGGTCTGCTAACGGCTGCAATAACATTTCGTCTGCCTTGCTGCATCTGAAATCGTGTATCAGCTTGGCGAGATCGGAGTTATCGTCCTTGTTTTCGTATGCGCCGTTTATGTAGAGAATATGCTCTCCGTCACCAAACGGCTCACCTGTTGCAAGATTCATACGTTCTATCGGATAAACTGCTTTTCCTTTTCCGAAGAAATCATTTTCAGTAATGAAGATAACATAAGTGTTGGGCAGAGCGTCAAATTTCTGCTTCTCTTTGAGATTGTCAACGTCCATAGCACTTGAATGGTATCTCGCCCTTTTAGGAGTAGCACCCTTATCCTGTCGCTGTACCTCGAAGTCATACTGCTGACCCTCGCTGTCAACACCGAACACATCAAGACAGATAGAGCGCTCACCGAAAAGGTGCTGTAAATCATACTGTGATTCTTCTTTTATCAGTGTGAGATCTGGCTTGTCAATTATGATACGAAGTACGAACTGAGCAAGTTCCAGATCATTCCTGAAAAGCTCACGCATGAAATCATCATCGAGAGGACGGTAATTTGCAAGCTGTTCAAGGTTTTGTTTACGTTCTTCTTCGGGTGTAATATCCGGTTTCAGTTTAGCCAATGGTATGCACCTCTTATATACTATGTTTCTTTTCACTTATATTATACCACATCAAAACCAAAAAATCAATAGCCAAATGCGGTAAATTCGGTTATTTACGGCATATTTGAACATCTTGCAGAAAGGTCGTGATAAATAAAGATCCTTATTCTTGCCGAGAAACCCTCGGTCGAACTTAAAAATCCCAACGAATACAGCTGTGGCTGGGAACAGAAATGGAGCTTTTCTCAGCTTCCCATGATACCCGAAGCATGGCAGTTCAAGGTCACGGAAAGCACAAAGGAACAGTTCGGCATTGTCAAGGAGCTTATGGGGCGTGATGACGTGACCGAGATCATCTGTGCCACGGACGCTGACCGTGAGGGAGAATGTATTTTCCGCTATGTCTATCAAATGGCTCGGTACAGAAAGCCCGTCAAGCGTTTGTGGGTTTCTTCTCTGGAAGAATCGGCTATCAGACACTTTCAAAGACAATAAAATGTGGATACAGACTACAATGACATGGTATTCAAAATGAAGGTCGGTGATGTGGAGTACACGGACAAGAAAGAAGCGGCTAAGGCTTTTGAAGAAGCGGTACTGGCTATCATACTCCCATTAAAATCGGCTCGTTCCAGGGCTTTGAGCTGAGTGTGACGGTAAACAGCAACATGATGGGCGGCGGTATGTCGGCTTGTCTGCAAGGTGCCGCTTCGCATACAACCAAGCTGATCGAGAGTTTTGCACATAACCTGAACCGTCTTGAAGCTGCCCTCTACAACATTGACGGCAGAATTGAGAGAACGCAGGACAACCTTGCAAAGCTCAGGCTTGATCACGCAGAAGCACAGAAGATCGTTGCAGAGCCGTTCCCCCAGCAGGATGAGCTTGATACTAAGGAGCAAAGGCTAAAAGTCGTAACTGATGAGCTGAATCAGGCGGCTATCGAAGCTAAGAAGAATGCTCCGAAGCGTGAAAAAACTTGCTACTTTGAGAGGGCGAAGATGAAGCGAGATGCCGCAAGGCTCGCCAAGAAGCCGAGAACGCCAAAGAACCAGACAAAGGGTAGGAGCAAAAAGCAAGGAATCGAATAAACAACTTTGACTCCACCGGAATCAAAGTCCGCATACGGCAGATTTCGACAAGAGGTCTGCCGTTTATGCTCGGTAAAACAACGGTTGTATAATAAAAAAAGTCCAAAAGTTTCATACTT
>NZ_ADKM02000081.1 GCF_000178155.2 Hominimerdicola alba 8 | reverse complement strand
AGTATAATTTCCGCCTGAAATGATGATGCGTCTGCCCTCGACCAGAGCCTGAGCAAGTTTTTTTCTTGCGGTATCATAGATAGCCGTGACAGTTGTCCTCGCCACGTTCATCTCCTGAGCGCATTGTTCCTGCGTCTTTGACTGATAATCTATCAGACGTATCGTTTCAAACTCGTCAAGCGACATAACGACCGTATCGTTAGCTGTATCCTGATCGGGCGCAAAGCTCCAGTAATCGGGGTAACAACAGATACGGCGTGATTTCTGTGGTCTTGGCATTTTCGCATCTCCTTTCTGACTTATGTCAATTATAGCATAGTTTTCGACTTATGTCAAGTACAAAATTGAAATTCTCGGTTTAAATTCACTATTGACAACTTGCCAGCAAAATGTTATAATAATAACAGAAAAGTTCATACGGGAATGATGTTCTCCCACGGGAAACCGAAACCGCTTATCATAAGCTGATGACTTCTGCGTTTTACGCAATAGTTGTCGGCTTTTTTATTTTATGGAGGTATTTTTATGCTGTTATC
>NZ_ADKM02000082.1 GCF_000178155.2 Hominimerdicola alba 8 | reverse complement strand
TTTTATAGTTATACTTATCTTTTTGGCTTGTAACTGCATAAGCACCTCCGATAATAGGACAAAAGAGAATCATTCGACATACTCTATCACATTTGGTTCGCAATACAGTAACCTCCCAACATGAAACTCTTTAATCCCCTTAGATTTTAAATAATAATCAAACTTTTGACGATTCAATGATAGCTCATTAAGGTTTGCCTTACTTATTCTATGAGTAATATGAACCACTTCAATTTCTGTCAGTAGCGTTGGGCGACCATAGGCAGAGAAAAGAGCAAAAGCGGCAGCATCGTCTTCCACTCCATATCCAGTATAAGAACTATCCCACATTCCAATTTCTATAAAAGCATTTCGATTCACAAATCCAAAGTTTCCTATATATGTTCTTATAAGATGCCTGTTGTTTTCTTTATCTCTTATACTAGGATCTGGCAATGAATAATCTATTCCGTAATGATCTCGTAAGCCATTTACCATGTTATCATCAATAACGTGCTTGTTTTTTTCATACCATCCAAGTTTTGTCCAATATCTAATAGCTGAATAACCATAGATACTCTTTTGGGATAATTCTGAAATCAGAAACAAGGTATTATTATCTATTAATACTGTATCGTCATCTAAAAAAATAAGCGTTTCATATTTTGCTTTTTTTACTCCGATATTTCGACCGATCGAAATATTATTCTGACTATTACGGATTACTTGAAGATCGCATTTTGGTTTAATTGAATTGGTAAATACATGGAGTTTTTGAAAGTTTTCTAACTCGCTGTTGTTGTCTATAACAATGATTTCATATTGAGTGTATGACTGATTTAAAATCGACAATAAAACAGTTTCTATGCATCCTCCTTTTTTTGAATAACAATTATGTGTAAGGATGATTATAGATAACGCCATATTATTCTCCTATCCATTCCCAATTTACTTTTTTATTAGACATCCGAGGAAAAACTCTTTTTGCTCTCTGATTAGCGATTAGTGTATTTGCCCAAAACATAGGCTGGGCTATATTGTGTACAGAGTATTCAGGTGAATCTAATTCCTGCTTTAACAACAAGAATATTTTCTTCTTGTCAAATTCTGGCGTTTTAATCATAGATGATTGATTAGCTCTAATAGCTACAAAGTAGTCAGAATTAGTCATTTCTTTCTCAAAGTATCCGTTCTCAGCAGATATTTTGCTTAGTTCGGTACCTGGCAGTGGATTGGCAATAAAAATCATATTTATTGTGTTATATTTATTAGTTATTTCTTTCGCAAATCTGACAGTGTCTTCAATATTCTCCATAGTTTCACCTGGAAAACCTAATACAAAAAAAACTATACATGGTAAGTCATATTTATCACATATTCTGACAGCATTAATAATACTTTCAGTTTTCAAATTCTTATGTATTATCTTCATACGAACTTGCTCATTTCCTGATTCTGCTGCTATGGATAAGCTAGTTAAACCGGATTCAATCATAAGCTGTACCATTTCGTCGTCTATTCTATCCGCTCTCACTCCGTTAGGAGTGTCCCAAGTAATATTTAGTTTAGCTATTTCCTTAAACAAACGTTTTGCTCTTTCAATATCAAGCGTTAAATTGTCATCTTCAAAATGAAAATGATTAATTCCATAATCAAAAATACATTTTTTCATTAGTGAAATAACATACTCTATGCTATACGTCCTATGTCTATATCCTACTTGACTATGTACGCTACAAAAGCAACAATTAAATGGACAGCCTCTACTAGTAAAAATAGGAATTGTTCTTTTATTACTAGGATTATTTCTCCACCTTGAATAATATTTATTGTTGAATACTTTGTCGAGATTTAGTAAATGAAGAGCAGGAAAAGGCAACGTATCTAGATCTTCAATAAATGGTCTATCATCTGTCACAATGATATCGCCATTCTCTTTATATGCTATTCCCTTTATCGATGATAAATTATCTATTTTCTTTTCTTTTTTATTATAGTTACGTAAAAGATCTATAAAAGTGTATTCTCCTTCACCCCTAGACATAATATCATATACATCATTATTATGAAGAAGCGATATATAAATTTCTGGAAGAGTTGCAGTTACTCCACCAAGAATTACGATTATAGAGGAATCTATTTTTTTTACCATATTTGCGACTTCTGTTGCATCCTTTTCAAACATACTAAAAGTTGCACTAATTCCAACAATATCAGGTTTAAACTCTTTGATTATTTTCTCAACCTCTGCTGGCGTTTTCCCATATCTAACCTTATCCCCAATTTCAGTTGTTGTTTCATCCTCAAGGCAATCAACAATTCTAGTGTTAAAAGACTCGGATTCACCAATTGCAGCTATACAAGCCAAACCATATGGAATATATGATTGGTATTCAGATTCGAGTTTTTTTTCATACGTCTGCCAAGGATTAATTAACAAGAGTCTACCTTCTAACATAAAAACGCCCCCCATATCAAAACATTATTATAGATCACGGCATGATAACTATTTGTTAATCACCAAATAATTGCCAATAGCCAAAACATCAACAGGATTCTTTTTGATAAAATCAACGGCTAATTCAGGCGACATTATTATTGGTTGCCCCTTGTCGTTGAATGAAGTGTTAAGAACCAATGGACAACCTGTTATTTCGTAAAAGTGTTTTATAGCATCATAGTATAGTGGATTAGTTTTACAGCTAACTGTTTGTGGTCTCGTAGTGTAATCTGCCCTATGAATCACTGCGGGGATTTTATCTCTCCAATTATCTTTAACTCTAAATGCCTCGATCATGAAGGGGTATCTTTTATGGCAAGGATAGTTTTCAAGAACTATCTCACAGTATTCTTCAAGTATAGAACATGCAAATGGTCGCCAAACTTCTCTATGTTTCACTAGTTCATTGATTTTATCAGACATTTGAGCATCCCTAGGATTTGCTAAAATAGAACGATTGCCTAAAGCTCGCGCCCCCATCTCCATACGTCCCTCAAACCAACATACTATATTGTTTTCAGAGAGTAATTTTGCTACATCATATGCGATATCAGGACTCTTCATATATTTTAAACCAGACTTTTTCAAAATTGATTCAATGTATTCATCGGAAAAATCCGGTCCTAATGACACACTATAAAATTCACTTGTATATTTACTACTTGACAATAACAAGCCTGAACCGAGAACAAGTCCTAAATCACCAGCAAGTGGTTGAACGAAATAATCAGATGCTTTAGATTGTTCTCTCACTACCATATTCATCTTACAATTCATAAAAATTCCACCGGAAGCACATACTTGCGTTATTCCAGTCTTTTCTATACCATAATTCACCACACTTATGACACTATTTTCGAGAAGCATTTGAACTGCAAACGCAAAATCCATGTGAAAGTCACTAATTGGTTCACTGTGATTTCTCGCTTTAACTCCAAATAATTGCTCCAATTCAGCAATAGCTTTATCCATGTCTACCATTAAAAACAAAGCTGAATTTCTATATATGAATTCCGAGCAATCATAAATACCTTCTTTAATCGAAAAAAGTGTACTTAATTTTTGATCTATCATGGAATTTTTATGACCATAAGCAGCTAACGCCATTGTTTTTCCTTCGTGATGCCAAGGCTCAAAGCCTAAGAATTTCGTAGCCACAGCATAAAAATAGCCTAAAGAGTTAGGATAATCAATTTGCTTAATTAATTTATAC
>NZ_ADKM02000083.1 GCF_000178155.2 Hominimerdicola alba 8 | reverse complement strand
GCTCAAAGGGTACAGCGGCAAGGAGTTCAATTCTGCGGTTTCCGAATTCACGGTGCAGTACCCTGATGTAACAGTGGAGGTCACACACGGAAATCACGATGCTCTTTATGCACTTCTGCGGAATGGTGAACTTGATATTGTCTTGAACGACCAGCGCAGGGCGTTCTCGGACGAGTATGTGAACATCGTGCTTGACATCAGAGAGTATTATGCTGAGATATCGGCAAATTCCCCCCTTGCACAGCTTGACGAGGTTGAGATAAGCGACCTCAAAAACACGCCGCTGATACTCCTTTCCTCTCCCGAACAGCAGGAAACGGAACGCAGTTTTTATGCCAATGACTTAGGCTTCAAAAGCGAGATATACTTCACGGAATACATTGACGATGCGCTTATGCAGGTCATTCAGGGAAATGGATTTATGCCCATCGAGGGCAGTGGAGATGCGGTGCAGACCACCACAAAAGCGGTGCGGCTGCTGCGGAACGGCAAGCCGATCATCAGGCGGTACTGTGCGTTTATGAAAGCGGACAATCCCAAAAAACATACCAACGAATTTATCGAAATACTTAAAAAGCAGTTTTGAGTTCAACACGAACAGGAGGAAATAAAATGGAATACGAGAAGGGTTATGTATACGACCTGATGGATAAGGGAGGTCCAACAAAAGTTACTGAACCTTACTTCAAAGAAGCAGTCGATGAAATGATGAGGGCGAGAGTGCTGTGCGCAAAAGCGAATGCTGTTCTTCCCGATGATATGTCGTATGTGGGCTATCTTGAAGAACTGTTCGGGCGCAAACTCGATGATGTACGTATACTCACTCCGTTTACCTGTGATTTCGGCAACCGTGTGAAGTTCGGAAAGAATGTGTTTATAAATCACTCGGCAATTCTTTCGGCATCGGGCGGCATCGAATTTGAGGACGGCGTAATGGCTGCACCGGGACTGAGGATAGCAACTATCAATCACGATATGTACGACCGTCACACCACCTATACCTACGGCAAAGTCACGGTCGGTAAAAATGCGTGGCTCGGTATGGGCTGTACGATCTGTCCAGGCGTGACCATTGGCAGATATGCTGTCGTAGCGGCAGGTGCAGTTGTCACTAAAGATGTTCCCGACTACGCGGTGGTCGGCGGTGTGCCTGCAAAGGTCATCAAAATGCTTGACTCTGAGCGGATGAAGGATTAAGGAGGTCTGTGTATGAAAAAAATGATAGCTGTCATAGTTTCTGCACTTTTCATGGCACTGGGTATGACCGCCTGCGGAAGCGGCGAGCCTGCCTCTGCACCCAGCGTTGCTGAAAATGACAAGGCGGCAGTGCAGGAAAAGCTGAACAGGCAGGACAGCAAAACCGATGAAACAAAAGCCGATGATAAGCAGTCTGATGAAAGTACCGTTACAACGCAGGCTGATACAGAAACTCCGACAGAAAGTGACGGCAAGAATATCCTTGTGGCGTATTTTTCCAGAGCCGACGAGAACTACAATGTCGGCACGATAGATGTGGGCAATACTCAAATTGTGGCAGAGTATATCGCAAGTGAGGTCGGTGCGGACAGCTTTCATATCGAAACTGTAACGCCCTATCCTGCGGATTATGACGAATGCTGTGATGTGGCAAAGCAGGAACTTGCCGACAAAGCACGCCCCGAAATTCAGGGCGGTGTGGAGAATATGGAGCAGTACGACATCGTGTTCTTAGGTTACCCGATATGGTGGGGCGATATGCCGATGGCGGTCTATACTTTTATGGACAGCTGCGACTTTTCCGACAAGGTAGTTATCCCGTTCAACACCCATGAGGGAAGCGGCGAATCGGGAACATATTCTGCGATAGCAAGCT
The DNA here is from genome assembly GCF_000178155.2 of Hominimerdicola alba 8. GTDB lineage: Bacteria > Bacillota > Clostridia > Oscillospirales > Ruminococcaceae > Hominimerdicola > Hominimerdicola alba_C. The sequence goes on along the minus strand of NZ_ADKM02000083.1, from coordinate 4,179 downwards.
ATCTGCCGAATGCACAGGTGCTTGACGGCATGGCGATACAAGGCAAAACAGCGCAGAAATTCAGTTCCGATACACAGCAGGCTGTACGTGACTGGCTTGACGGCTTAGGCTTTTAATATAACATAAAAACGGCGGTCCTGTGACGGATCGCCGTTTTGTTGCTTGTATAAGATCAGAATCAGCGCGGTACACGTTGTCCGAAGAACTTGTGTTTATTCAGTTCGCTGTCAAGATACTCACGCAGTTCCTTCAAGCAGCTGTCTGAACTGCTTCTCGTTATCCTTAAGACAAACAAGGAAATAATGTACTTCCGCTTCTTCATCGGTAATGGGCACCTCGACACGTTCGGCGCTTTTTCCCAGAAACGCATTTGCGGTGTCTGTACTGAATGTGGGAAGGACCGAAGCATTGATTATCTCATCGAAAGTAGTGCGGTCATTTTGTATCAGAAATCTGGAATGTGGCATCTTTCTGACCGTCATATCATGCCAGAACCCTATCTCTGACATCAGCAGGAAACTCTCACCGTCAAGTTCGGAAAAGCTGAGCGTCGTTTTATTGGCAAGCCTGTGGGTCGGCGGCAGCGAGAAAAACAGCTTTTCCGTTCCGCAGGCGCTGCTGATGTAGTGCTTGTTTTCGGGCTTAAAATGCAGCACGATCAGCTGATACTGCCCATTGTGCAGACCCTCCAGCAGTTCGGTTTCATCTGCAATCTCGGTCTTTATCGTCATTGTCGGGTATAGCTGCGACAGCAGAGGTGTCAGTTTCCAGATGGGTGCAGGGGCACAGACCCCCAGTGATATGGTTTTTCTGCTGCGGTCAAAGTCACGCACCTGTTTTGCGATGCTGTCTATCTCGGATATGGCTTTCTCGGCAAGTTCGGCGGTCAGTACGCCATTTTCGTTCAGTTCCAGCTTATTGCGGCTGCGCACGAACAGCGGCACGCCTATCTCATCCTCCAGCTTTCTCATATTTCGGCTAAGTGCAGGCTGTGAGAGGTACAGCCTTTCGGCTGCCTCGGAAAGTGTGCCGTATTCTTTGAATGCGACAAGCTGCCGCATAAGATATAATTCCGGCATTAGTATCACCTCAGTATAAGTTTGGTTTATAGAAGTATGTTATTTCGGCATTGTACATCTCAATAATAATATGCTATAATATGGTCATAACAGGATATCTGCTTATATTATAACACAAGTCAGTATCAAAATCAACCCAAAAGGAGGTGTGCTGTTTGCTATGACGGAAAGAAAATTCCTGACTGTATTCTTTTCATGGGGCGGCAATACACGAAAAGCCGCCGGACTCATCGCTGAAACAACAGGCGGTGATATGTTTGAACTAAGACCTGAAAAGGCATACTCGAAGATATACCCGATATGTGCGGCACAGGCGAAAAAAGAGCGTGACAAGGACGCAAGACCTCCATTTTCAGGCGGCATTGCTGATATATCGCAGTACACCGATATCGTGCTGGGCTACCCCGCGTGGTGGTATACCTGTCCCATGATCGTTCTGAGATTTCTTGAACAGTATGACCTGACAGGCAAGAATGTCTATCTCTTCAATACTCACGGCGGCAGCGGCGCTGTGGGCACTGACGACATAAAGAAGCTGTGCAGGGGAAATGTTCACAAAAGCATTGACGGGAATCATCTGACAGAAACTTATGTCAGAGAATGGCTGGAACTTTAACACAAGGAGGATATGAAAATGTACTTAGAAAAAATCAATGGACCTTCCGATATAAAAAAGCTGGAGGTATCACAGCTAAAGACACTTGCAGACGAAACAAGAGCCGCACTCATCAACAAGATAAGCAAGGCGGGCGGACATCAGGGACCGAACCTCGGCGTGGTGGAACTGACAGTGGCACTACACTATGTGTTCGACTCACCAAAAGACAAGATAGTATTTGACGTTTCACACCAGTGCTATCCGCACAAGATATTGACAGGCAGAAAGGAAGCCTTTCTGGACGATGCACACTTCCATGATGTGACGGGCTATACCAACCCCAACGAGAGCGAACATGATATGTTCATCGTAGGTCATACTTCGACCTCTGTTTCTCTTGCACTGGGACTTGCCAAAGGACGTGACCTGAATAAGGGCAGTGAGAATATCATCGCACTTATCGGTGACGGTTCACTTTCGGGCGGCGAGGCGCTGGAAGCGCTGGACTATGCAGGCGAGTATGATAAAAACCTTATAATCATCGTCAACGACAACGACCAGAGTATCGCTGAAAATCACGGCGGACTCTACAAAACGCTGAAAAAACTCCGTGAGTCGAACGGCACTGCCGAAGATAATCTCTTCTGTGCGATGGGGCTTGATTACCGCTATCTTGATGACGGTCACGATACTGCAAAGCTGGTAGAACTGTTTGAAAGCGTGAAAGGCATCGACCACCCTGTTGTACTGCATATCCATACCATCAAGGGCAAGGGTCTGCCATATGCTGAAAAAGACCGTGAAAGCTGGCACGCAGGCGGACCTTTCCACGTTGAGGACGGCTCTCCGATATACCCTGATGAGGGCGGCGAAAATGTGGTGTTCAACTGCCTGAAAGAACTGCTGGATACCAACGAAAATGCAATTGTTCTGAACGCCGCAACTCCTATGGGACTTGGCTTTGTGCAGGGTGTCCGTGAGGAATATGTTGAGCGTGGGCAGTTCATTGATGTTGGCATCGCTGAGGAAAATGCAGTCGCTATGGCAGGCGGTATCGCACGAAACGGCGGTACAGCGGTGTTCGGCACATTCGCTCCTTTCTTCCAGAGAACTTACGATCAGATGTCACACGATGTCTGCCTGAATAACAGCCCTGCGACTTTCCTTATCCTCAGTCCGGGCGCATACGGAATGAATTCCAATACTCACATCGCGCTCTGCGATATACAGATGTTTGCGCATATCTCAAATCTCATTTATCTTGCACCTGCAAGCAACGAGGAATTTACGCAGATGTTCCGTTATGCGACAACGCAGAAGGAACACCCTGTTGCTATCAGGGTAGTTGGCAATCTGAAATCAACAGGTGTCGCTGACGATACCGATTATTCCGTTCTGAAAAACAAGATAGAACGCAGGGGCGGCAAGGTCGCACTCATTGCAGTGGGCGGACTTGTTCCAATGGCGCTGGAGGTCGCTGACAAGGTGAAGGCAAATACAGGCGTTGAAATTACGGTCATTGATCCGAGATTTGTCAGCGGTGTAGACAAGGAACTGCTGAACGAACTGAAAGCAGATCACAGCCTTGTTATCACGATCGAGGACGGTGAGGTAATGGGCGGCTACGGACAGAATATCGCGGCATTCTACGGAGATAGTGAAATGCGTGTCCACTGTCACGGTATTTCAAAGGCATTCCACACTGAATTCAAGGCAGAGGAACTGCTGGACGCTCACGGTATTTCCGTTGATAAGCTGACCGCTGAGATCACTGATTCGCTGAAGTGATGATATGCCTCACGGAATTTTATATTATGACTATCCCTTTAGCACACTATAGCAATCCGCCTTAAAATTCAGACAAAATCCAGTCACAAAACCCATAAATCCTAGCTTTTGCGACTGGATTTTGTGAATTTAAACAGTTGGATTGCTATAGCTGAAAATGCTGTAAACAAAAGGATAATTGAGCGCCCGTACGCCAACCACCTTAAGTTCTGTAAAACCGCCGTTTTTGTGGTGTGTCAGCGGGATAACCACGTTTTATATTGAGGATCTATAAGGATATTTTTGAATTATCAAACTCCTGTTTTAGTGTTTTTCATGTTGTATTTTCATCCCCAATGCAGAGCCGCACCGGCTCTGCATTTTTTGTCCGTTTCAAAATTTCACACAACATTTGTATGGGGCTTTGACTGTTCATATCTACTATCTCCACTTAAAATACGCGGGATTTAATGATTGCCTATAACATCACTTGCTTTAACCTATCTACCGTAAAATCTGAGTTTTTTGGCATGTTTTTTTGTGGAGTTTACAGATTGTTCATGGAAATTCTCCCTCTTGCATTGTTTAAACACGGGATCTCTGCCCATGATGACGGTGATTTTAGAGGGTGGATCTCTCGGAAATGGGATTGATTTTTGGAGTGTGGAGTGATATAATGAAAAGGTAGAATTATGTTTTATAATCGGCTATAATTTATCAAGAAATGGGAGTGAG
>NZ_ADKM02000084.1 GCF_000178155.2 Hominimerdicola alba 8 | reverse complement strand
AGCACCCTCGTTAATACGAGAGTGCTGTTTTTTTCTCACTTCATTTTCATATTATTTCTTTCTCAGGTTCATTTTTCTCGGTTATCGGCATGGTGACAGATGCTTTGAACATGTCGCCGTCAAGCACTATATCAAAGCGTCCGCCGCAGGCTTCGGTAAAACTCTTTGCTATCGAAAGCCCAAGACCGCTTCCGCCGTCGGTACGTGAACTGTCGCCGCGCACAAAACGTTCGGTTATCTCTTCGGGTGTGAAATCTATCGGGTAAGAGGAAGTATTTTTTGCAGTAAATACGATATTTTTGCCGACCCTGCCTATCTCAAGGAATATTCTCGAACCGTCCATAGAATATTTCAGCGCATTGTCAATGATATTCTGGAATACCCTGTACAGCTTTGCGCCGTCACCGACTATGGGGGCGCTGTCCTCGCTGACCGTTACCTTGACAGTTTTTCCGCTCTGCTTTATCTTGTCATCAGCATCAGCAAGGCTCTGATTGAAAAGCATCACAAAGTCAAGTTCTTCCATACTGACATCGATGCCGCTGGTGGCTTTGGCAAGGCTGAAAACATCTGCGACTATGCTTTTGAGTTTCTGTGATTTTTTATCGAGTATCTGCACATATGCAGATGCTTCGTCATCAAGGTCAGATTTTTTCAGCAGGTCGATATAGCTGATTATCGATGTCAGCGGCGTTTTGAGGTCGTGTGAAACATTTGCCACCAATTCTATCTTCATGCGCTCTGACTTGATCCTTTCTTCCACCGCTTCATTGACAGTTTCGGATATGGAATCAAGCATGTCGATATCAGCCTTGATATCAGAAATGGCAGATACTTTTTCATCAAAGGGCTTATCTTGTCTGAGTGCTTCGATGCGGCGGTCGAGTTTGGAAAGGTCACGCGAGAGCATGAAATTCTGCGTCTGAGTAATGATGAACACCACAAGTGCCGCTATACCCATCATAACAGGTATATCCACACTGTACCCATACTCATACAGCATCACTACTGCATAGAATGCGACCGCAGCCGCCGCTACAGTCCAGAGAGTGCGCCTTTTCAGCTTTTTACCGACAGGCATGTGCTGTCTGTTTTTGCAGAACTCGGTTTCTCGGAATCTTGCGGCTAATCTGCCTGCCAGCTTTGGTGTACAAAGGCTTTGCCTTGTCTTTCTGCCAAAGACCGTTCTTATGATATGTGTGCCGATATGCAGACCTGCCGCCGCAAGTACGCAGTCCCATATAAAACTGAATATATTGCCGGGCAGACGGGAGTTTGTAAGTTCGAGCAGATCACGCGATAACTCATAGCCGCCGTTGTAATAGTTTCCGAGAATATAGAAGAACAGTAAGAGCAGAACGATCAGATGCACCTCGAACGGGATATGCACCAATAACCCGCCGCCCTCTTCATGTGTGAGCCCGCTCACTGCGGCGGCTGTCATCAGATAGAGTACCAACAGCAAAGCCAGCACGACCATCACTGTTGTGACATTTTTGATCACATTGTACTGATGAAGTACACCCGCGTACTCTTCACCATATTTTTCAAGTACACCTTCCTTCGGGGCGATGAATACTGTAAGCCCCGATGTGTCGCCCTTATACGCCTGATAGTCGGGCTGTGAGAAGATATCGCCGCTGTAGGTCACATATCCGCCGTCCTCTTCCACCCATGTTATCCGCTGAGTATCGGAGTAACTTTTTGAAGCCCAGAACTCATCAGACCTGACCTTTTCCTCTATAGCCTCGCGCCTAGCTATTATACCGGCTTTGCTGTTGCCCGGATAGGTATAAAACTTTATAGGTTCAGAGTTGCCGAAGTTGTAAACGTATCTTCCGTAGCTGTCGTGATACCACCCGCCCATCGGCAGAAAGTTATTGGGATAACTCTCCCCTGCCTCGATCAGATGTCCGTCCTCAACTGCGGGATAATCATAATAAAGCATCGTGCCTGATGATGTCATGTCAGAGGATAAGACATCGTCATCACGCAGGATATACGAAGAAGAAATTTTTTTCAGCTTTTCAATACGCTCTTCTTCTGTCATGTCATCGCGTATCGTATCGGCAGAAAGGTTCGTAACATACAGTGTTTTCGGCTCTGTCGGAATATCAGTCGAAGCCGTTTGCTGATAAGTAGTTTCTTCGTCTGTTACCGTTTCATCAGCTATGACTTCTTCAATGACAGGTCTCGTATATGAAACATAATAATCGAACATATCAGAAACCGGAAGAAATCCGCTGTCGGTCTTTTTGTATTTATATTGGTTAAAGTCGAGATACCACATGAAATCCGACTGCACGTATTTATTGCCGATATAGTTCATGTCGTCATCGCACTGGGCGAGTTCACAGACACCGAGTATACACAGCTGTTCGTACATATCTCTTAACTGACGGCGGTAATTTTCAGAAGCAAGGTAGCTTGTTTCTATATTGCCATAGCTGTCATCGCTTTGCAGCACCCATTCGCGCTCTCTCGTCATCACCGCACCAAATATCGCTGAACCTGCCGTTATGCAGGCAAGCACGAATGCAGTGACTCTCGCAGGCTTAGGAAATAGTCTGCTTATTTTTTTCAATTTTGTATCCAATGCCCCACACCACCTTTAAATATCGCGGCTCTTTCGGGTCTATCTCTATTTTCTCCCGAATATGCCTTATATGCACCATTACCGTGTTCTCCACTGCGTAGGCGTCCTCGTTCCAGACACGGCGATAGATGTCCTCCGCCGAAAAGACTCTGCCTGCATTCTCCATCAGCAGTTCGAGTATTTTCAGTTCGGTGGCGGTCAGTCTGACAGGTTCTCCGTCAACAGTCAGCTGTTTTGCGCTTTTGTCAAGTTCCAGACCGCCTATCTTTATAACGTCCGTTTTGTTTATGCTGCCTATATCTCCCAGCTGCATATATCTGCGCAGACTGCTTCTGACGCGCGCTGTCAGCTCCATCGGGTTATAGGGCTTTGTGATATAGTCATCCGCACCCATCGAAAGACCGAGTATCTTGTCGGTATCCTCTGATTTGGCAGACAGGACGATTATCGGGATATTTCGCTTGTCACGTATCTTCATTATTGCAGAGAGTCCGTCCATGCGCGGCATCATGACATCTATGAGGATAAGCTGTATATCATTTTCTGCCAGCTTTTCCAGAGCATCTATGCCGTCATATGCTTTAACGACAGAATAGCCTTCAAGTTCCAGCAGCTTCGCGATAGCTGCCACTATATCTCTGTCATCGTCCACTACTAATATCGTTGCTGCAAGTTTTTCCATAACGTTATGTCCTTTCCTTGTATGCTTATATGATAAGGCATTATTCTTAAATCCGGGGTGGGGGAAATCTTAAGATTAGCTTAATACCATTATACCATATTTCGTTATATAATGCAACAAAATCGATGAAGATGTGGCTGAAAAATTACGCCCTGTGTATTGCAACAACATCGCCCAGAGCATTCTAGAACCGCTCCTGCGGGGCAATTACGATGATGTGAACGCCATCTGCGCGGAAGTCCAGTCCGCCCTAGATGCAAAGAAAGGCATCGGTCTGAAACCGCAGAAAGCTGACTTCCCTGCCGAACGTGTGCGGGCGGCGATAGGCGGTGCGGCTGTCAAGGAAACGGCAGAACACGCCATTCAGGTGCTGGGCAGAACCGCCGAGAACATCTAGCATTTGCAACCGACATATATGTCGGCGACAGGTGCTTTTTTTATACCTATAAGGGAGGTAGAACTGTATGCCCGAAGCTGAAAAGCGTATAGGCAGACAGTTTCCTACACAATCGGTGGTACTGCCGTACACTCAGACAAAGGGCGGCGAAGCTATACTGCTTTACGACCAGTCCAGCCGCAAAACGATGGAATGGCAGCAGTCAATGCTCTACGATATCATGGCGACCGATGATGACGGGCTTTGGGTACACATCAAGTTCGGGTACTCGATACCCCGCCGAAACGGTAAATCAGAGATAGCTGTTGCAAGGGCTATCTGGGGTCTGCTCCACGATGAAGCGGTACTGTACACCGCCCACCTGACTAACACATCGACAACGGCATTTTTGAAGATCGTCAAGATACTGGATGAGATGGGCTTCGTCGAGAATGACGATATAAAAGTCACACGTCAGAAGGGCGGAGAACGTATCGAGATGCTCAAAGGCGGCGGGGGGTACATCAACTTCCTAACCCGAACAGGCACAGGGGGTCTGGGTGAGGGCTTGTTTTCGCCACAAAATTTAAGATAACAGCAAAGCGTGCATTTATGCAAATAGTCGAATAAAAGTGGTTTTCGTTGACATGGGGCTGAAAATTTGATATACTTAACTTCGTGTAAAAGTTTTATTTTATAAAGGAGATAGTTTAATGAGCAAGAGATTTCTTTCTGCTGTGCTGGCACTTGCATTATGTACAGGGCTTTCGGCGTGCAGTGAAAACCCAAATGATATAAACGCAAATTCTGTCAGCGAAACTACCGCAATTTATGAGAGTACAAAAGAAATTGTAATACCGGATGAAACCGTTACCCCCGATGAAGATACGACTTCCGACGAAACGACCACAGAGGAAGAAACACTGACAGATATGGAAGAATTCATGGAGGGTGAAACTATCCGCAAGCTGACAACTAATCGCACATTTATCCCGGCTGATGACGAATTCGGTTTTTATTTCGGGCTTGAACTTCCGCCCGAAGAGGTGAGCGCGGGACTAAAAGTCACCTTATACAGCGAGGACGGAAAGCAGATAAGCGAGATGAAAGCAAACGATGAAAATGTCTACAGCTGTTATTTCAAGCCGAACACCGACAGCTGGGTGACATACAATGTATATGCGGTTTACGGTGATAATGTGTCAAATACCGTCCGCGTGCGAACATATACTGATGATGTACTGCCGGAAGACAACGCAGATTTTAAAAAGGTCATCGAAGAATTTGGCAGGATATCTTCAAAATATGCAGACTCATTGGGGCGATATTCCGCAGAAAACAAGGTAAAGGCATTCAACGAAGCGGCAGAACTTGCTAAGAAAATGTACGAAGACAGCAGGGTCGTGGAAGTCAGGATAAGTCCTGATACAGGTAATGTTACCATCAAGCACAACTGCGGCACCACATACAGTTTCATCACCGAACAGATGTGATATGACAAAAGCAAAAGGCAATACCGCGCGGGTATTGCCTTTTTTATTAATCTATGGTGAACTGCGAATTGTAAAGTTCACTGTAGAAGCCACCTTTTGCCATCAGGCTGTCATGAGTTCCCTGTTCGACTATATGACCTGACTTCATTACGATTATATTCTCAGCTTCTTTTATGGTAGAAAGGCGATGGGCTATGATGAAACTCGTTCTGCCTTTCATCATTTTAGCAAAAGCGCGCTGAACTATTATCTCAGTTCTGGTATCTATCGATGAAGTAGCTTCATCAAGTATCAGCATGGGAGGAAGTGACAGCATCACCCTTGCGATGCAGAGAAGCTGTTTCTGACCCTGAGAAAGGGTGCTGAAAGCATCTGAAACGACAGTGTCATAGCCTTGCGGCAGACGCTTTATAAAACCGTGACAGTGGGCTGACTTCGCCGCCGCGATGACATCTTCTTCGGTGGCATCAGGTCTTCCGTAGCGGATATTATCGCGGATAGTGGCGGTCTTCAGCCATGTTTCCTGCAATACCATGCCATACATCGAGCGCATGGAATTTCTGGTGCAGTCTTTTATCGGTTTGCCGCTGATGCTTATCTTGCCGCTGTCGGCATCGTAAAAGCGCATCAGCAGATTTATCATAGTGGTCTTTCCGCAGCCTGTGGGACCTACTATGGCGGTACGTTCGCCAGCCCTGACATGCAGGTTGAAGTCCTCTATCAGTTTGACATCGGGGTCATAGCTGAAATAAACATTTTCGATATCAACAGTGCCATCGACATCTTTGAGTACAAAAGCGTTTTCGCTGTCGGGCTTTTCTTCGGGTTCATCGATGATATCAAAGACACGCCTTGCAGATGCGAGGGCACTTTGCAGTTCGGTGATAACGCCTGATATCTCATTGAACGGCTTTGTATACTGGTTTGCGTAAGAGAGAAAACTCGAAAGATTGCCCACAGTAAATCCCCCGCCACCGAACACGGTCAGCGCTCCGAGAATGCCGACGGAGATGTAGACAAGTCCGTTTACGAAACGTGTACACGGGTTGGTAAGTGACGAAAAGAATATCGCCTTTACGCTGACTTCTCTGAGTTTCTGATTAAAGACATCAAAGCGCTCTTCTGCTTCCTGTTCATAGCCGAAAGCCTGAACTGTTTTCAGATTGCCTGTCACTTCTTCCACAAGTGCAGTCATCTCGCCGCGTGCTTCTGACTGCTTATGGAATAGGTCGAATGTGTTTTTCGCGATGAACCTCGCCACAAACAGCGAAAGCGGCGTCAGTATGATGACCACCAGCGATATCTTTACATTTATGCCCAGCATAAAGATTATAGTACCGATAATTGTACATATGCCTGTGAACAGCTGAGCAAAACCCATCAGCAACCCGTCAGATATCTGGTCGATATCTGTGATTATACGGCTGATGATATCGCCGTGAGGGTGCGAATCTATATATGAAAGCGGCAGCTTATCCAGCTTTGCAAAAGCCTTGTTCCTTATATCGCGCACAACGTTGAAAGTTATCTTGTTGGTGCAGAGCGACATCAGCCATTGCGAAAGTGCTGTCATCGCAACAGTCACACAGAGTTTTATAACTATCGGCACAAGTCCCTTGAGATCAACGTTATCGGGACCTATGATAAGGTCAACAGCCTGACCGATAAGTATGGGCGCATAAAGTGTAGTAGCAACCGTGACCAGCGCCAGCGCCATAGACACAGCGAACAGCCATATATAAGGCTTTGCATACGAAAGAAGAGGCTTAAGCACAGGTTTATTTATTGTTTTATTCTTATCCAATGCCGTTCACCTCCTGTTCGGAAAGCTGAGAAAGACATATCTCACGGTAGATACTGCAATTTCTGTAAAGTTCTTGATGTGTACCTATACCCGCTATCCTGCCATCGTCCATAACGATTATCTTATCAACATTTTTTATGGAAGAGATCCTCTGTGATACTATGAAAACGGTCATGCCGCTTGTCTGTTCAGCGATAGCTTTTCTCAGTCTTGCATCTGTGGCAAGGTCAAGGGCTGATGCGGAGTCATCAAGTATGACAATTTCGGGCGAGCCTACAAAAGCCCGCGCGATAGTCAGTCTTTGCCGCTGACCGCCTGAGAGATTCTTGCCCTCCTGTAAGATCATTTCGTCAAGCTTATCGGGCTTTTCCATAACAAAATCATACGCCTGCGCCAGTTTTAAGGCGCTTATTATCTCATCATCGGAAGCAGACTTATCACGCCATTTCATGTTATCGCGGATAGTGCCTTTGAACAGCACCGCCCTCTGCGGCACAAGACCTATCTTCTTTCTCAGCTGTCTGAAAGGATATTTTTTTATGTCAACACCGTCCACCAACACCTGACCCTTTGATACATCGTAAAAACGAGGTATAAGATTTATGACCGTACTTTTGCCCGAACCTGTACCGCCGATAATGCCCACAGTTTCTCCCCTGCCGACCGTGAAGCTGATATTTTCAAGCGCATACTCTTCGCTGTCATGGTAGGAAAAGCTGACATCTTTAAACTCGACACACGGCGCATTTTCGACAGCCTTTACCTCGATATTGCCATCATCGCTGACAGATGGACTTACTGCGAAAATATCGTTTATGCGTATGGCTGATGCCTGCATCTTGGTGATATTCGTTACAAGTATCGCCATAGCGAGAAGCGCCAGCAATATCTGGTTCATGTAGTTTATCAGCGCTATGACCTCGCCCTGACTGATAGTCCCCCTGAACACCTGACCTGCGCCCGCCCTGATTATGACGGCTATGGCGATATTCACGATAACATAGGTCATGGGGTTCATCAGTGCGTTTATCCTGCCGGCTTTTATCTGTAGGTCGGTCAGTTCATCGGTTATCTGCCTGAACTCTTTCTCCTCGTCCTGCTGACGTGAAAAAGCGCGGATGACCCTTGCGCCTGTCAGCGCCTCACCTGTCAGCAGATTCGTGCGGTCGAGAGTCTTTTGGATATGTTTATAACGCGGGATAGTGATGCTCATGATCTTATATATGACAAAAGCAAGACATGGCGCGATTACAAGAAAGATAAGCGTCAGCTTCACCGAGATAGTGAACGCCATGATGACCGCACCTATAACGATAAACGGCGAGCGCAGAAGAAGTCTTAGAAGGATATTCACGCCCGACTGTGCGGTATTTATGTCAGCAGTCATTCTGGTGACGAGAGTGCTGCTGCCTATCTTATCTATCTCGGTATATGACAGCTTGTTTATATGTTTAAGCAGGTCGGTGCGCAAAGCAGTGCCGAAGCCTACCGATGCCTTAGCCGCAAAAAACTGCGCCGTAAGCGAACAGGCAAGTCCCAGAAAGCCCAGTAGCACCATGACACCGCCCATTTTCAGTATATAGCCCATATCCTCATTTTTTATGCCGATGTCGATGATATTCGCCATGACCAGCGGTACAGCAAGTTCAAAGCAAGCCTCTATCAGCTTGAACAGCGGACCAATTACGCTTTCCTTTTTGTAGTTTTTCAGATATCGGAACAATTTGAACATATCTATCTCCAAACATGATTTGACGGACAGTGGTTGCTGTC
>NZ_ADKM02000085.1 GCF_000178155.2 Hominimerdicola alba 8 | reverse complement strand
ACAGTCCGCATTTTCTGCGGACTGCGTAATATTTTTATCAGAATTTCCTGCTGCTTAACAGGAATGTCGTCAAACCTGCAAATACAAGATGGTAAACTATTACCAGTGTCGGCGTTATCTGTGAGAATGTTCCCAATATCATCGATATCAGACATATAGCCGCCCCCAGAACCACTGAGCCGAGTTGGAGTGCTATGCCAAGCTGTGCCGCCGACTTTATGCGCTTAACACCTGTCATAAGCATGGCAAATGCAGGGAAATTACCACTGCACAACATAGAAGATGACTCCCGCTCCTTGTAGCCGACTTCGTTTTCGTACTCCTTGTGATACCTGAACGGCAGCATCTTGACTGAGCCGTGGTCAAGGTCGAATATCTTTTCAAGATATGCCTCAGTCATAAATCCGTCAACGTTTCTGACCACTGTAACGATGCCCTCACGTTCAAGTGAACGCATCCACTTTGAAACTGCCGCCGATGGTGTCACCTTTACTACGAACATTGTTGACACCACCCCTGATATCGACAGATATAGTATGCAGTTGCCTTTGCCGTACTCTGCTTCCTTTGAAACAGGCGGCAGACCGTCGATAGAGTGGTCTTCCATATGCCTGCGTGTACCGAGCAGGACACGCTTGTTGTTTATCCAGCCTGACAGTCCGAGTTCATCCTCGAAGATGTAGCTTTCAACGGGGTAAAGCATGTCCAGCTTGCCTTTCAGCATTCTGTAGAAAGACGTTTTCAGCACGCTGTCCGCCCTGAATACAAGGCTTGCCGCCATCAGTATACATTCGTCCAGCGGATCGGTGGAAAGCAGTTTGAGGTTGACAAGGTCAACGCTTTCTTTCGGGAAAAGCTGAGCGGCTTCCACCAGTATCGAGTTCGCATCTGCGTACTCTTCAACTGCGCTGTATCCCAGTATCACAGAAGAATATTGCAGATATTTCGTTGTAGCGCGATTTATCGGCAGATTTACCGCCAGTATCAGCGAAAGCGATGAACACATGGTAACAGTTCCCGAAAACGCCGCCAGCGCCACATATATCTTCTCCACCATCGAGCCGGCATGCTTGTCGCAGATAAAGGAGAGAAGCCCTGTTATAAGCCCAACAGCAAGTATCAGCGGCGCTGAATATTTTGCAAAATTATCCGAAACATCGGGCGCATAGCTGTTCTTTATGAAATCCTCAACAAAACTCGTCTTGCGCATTGCCGTCATATTCGCGTTGATAGGCACAGCACCTCTGCCGAAGTTGACTGCTGTACTGCTGTCAACGCTCTTGACAGCATATCTGTCAAATTCGCCTGCGATATAGCGGAAATTCTTCTCTGTTCGCTGAACTATCATCATCTTGCCCAGTGTGTTGAAGATAAGCCCGACTATTGCCGCCGAGATGTACACATGATAGAAACCTTCGCGCACAGAATCAGGGTCAAACAGAGTAGCTATGCCCGCAATGACAGACACGAATATCCCCACTGCCGCTATAGAATCATTATCAGGCTTTCGAGTGAAGATGTTCTTTATGCCCGCAGTCATTATGTTATATGAAACGCCCAGCGCCAGCAGACCCATTATCGTGTTTGAAAACAGGTATGCCGATGGCGACACCGACCTGTCAAAAACCTTTATCACAGGCAGTTCAAGGTCATTTGCAATGGTTATCAGCAGACTTGACAGCCCGGTGAACAGAAGCACGCACAACCTAAGGAACAAGTTGCTCTTTACCTGCATTATGTCACTGAGTATCTTCGGTGCATCATCGTAGTTCTCAAACTCACGCTGACCGTATGATACCTTTTTCGGTGTAACTTCATCAGATCCTTCTAGATCGTCTGACATGCCGTCAAGCACAAAGTCCTCCACCTTTTTGCGGCGCTGTTCACTTACCTGTGCAGATTTGCTAAAGTACTCTTCATCAGCCGATGAAGAAGCCGTTTCATGCTTCAAGACCTCAACAGTGTCCTCTATCAGCTTATTTTCAAGCCCCAGTTCAACATCCTTGATGCTTGTGCGCCTTACAGGTTCATCGGCAGGTTCACCCTTGCGCTTGTCCCTGCCGCTGTGCTTTGACAATTCACTGATGCGCCGCGCATTATCGACAGCCCGCTTCTCGTCAGGTGCACTCTCGCTTATGACAGGGATAACAGGCTTTTCGCGTACAAGAGTTCTCTCTTCTGCCGCAGTTTTTTCACTGCCTTCAGATAATTTCTTTGAAGAAACACTTCTTACAGCAGATCTCTCCGCACTGCTGTCATCATAAGCCTTGACAGTTCTTTGTACGGAACTATCATGCCCGCGCACTTCATCGCTCTTGCCGAAAACTTCCTTTACCGCCTCACCTTTTGGGGCGAACCTGATATCAAAAGCATCTCCGTCCTGCTCATCCGAGGGCAGATGGTGCTTTTTGCTGAGTTCTGACATTATTTCTTCTATGGAATGCTTATCAGCCAATCATATCACTCCAAATCTATTTCGCACGCTGTCGAACGACCTCATACATAAATATGCCTGCCGCCACCGAAGCGTTTAGCGAAGTAATCTTGCCAGCCATCGGCAGGCTGAGCAGAAAATCGCATTTCTCTTTCATAAGTCTGCCCATACCGAAGCCCTCAGAGCCGACCACCAGCCCAACAGGGCCGCGCATGTCTACGCCCGAATAATTCTCACCTGCACCATCGGTGCCGTATATCCATATGCCCTGCTTTTTCAGGTCATCGACCGCCGCAGGCAGATTTGCCACCCTTGCCACAGGCAGCCAGCTCGCAGCCCCCGCAGAGGTCTTGAAAACCGTGTGGTTGAGCGAAGCGCTGCGCCTTTTCGGGATAATGATGCCATGTGCGCCCGCAGCCTCAGCCGTTCTTATGATAGCACCGAGATTATGCGGATCTTCTATCTCGTCACAGATTATTATGAAAGGATCTTCGCCCTTGTCAGCCGCTATCTTAAGTATATCATCGACCTCAACATACTCAGCACAGGCACCGATCGCGATAACACCCTGATGCGCTGCACCGTGAGCCATGAAGTCCAGCTTCTGCTCACGCACCTGCTTTACAGGAATGTCACGCTCACGCGCCAGTTTGAGTATCAGTGAGATCGAGCCTTTAGCATCGGGATTGACAAATATAATATCAATAAGTTTGTCAGCTTTCAGTGCTTCGATCACGGGGTTTCTGCCGAGAATAAGTTCTTCTTCGGCAGCATTTTCTGTATTTTTAGTTTTTTCGTTTTTATCACGCATAAAAAATTCCTCTTTTAAACAAATGCAATTATAAAACATTATAACATAAAAATCCTCAAAAGCCAATAGCCCTTAAGGATTTTTTTGCAGTTGTTACAAATACGCTTTATTAATTTTGTTATTTACAGTGCAAATCTTATCGCTGCAGCCAGTGCAGCAGCAGCTATCACCCAGGGCAGCACAGCGAAAATGTTTTTCGTGAATGCCCGATGCTGTTCGTGACAGCATTCACCGCCATCTTTGAACTCCTTAGTCAGCCGCGCGACATACTTTTTCGCAAGTTCTTCGTTCTCATTTTCGGAGAACATGCAGTTTGCATTTACGAACAGCAATGCTCTATCGAAACATTCACTGTTTGTACACTTAATGTCTATAATTTTCTTGTTTACCCCTTTTATCAACCTTTCGACCTCATTTCATCAGATGGTTTTCACATTAAAGTCCATTTGAATGTACTTTCAACAATTTGATGTTGAAAAGTTGAAAACTTATCAGCTATCAACAGTTATCAACGCTGAAAATGTTGAAAACTCTGTTGAAACAGTTGAAAAAGCAGTGTAATTTCCACGTTTTCAACAATGTTTGATTTTGTTGAAAATTTTGTTTATGGACAAAAATATGTACCCGACCCGAAAATCTGAAAACAAAGCCGAAAGATTTTCGAGCCAAAAGTATGACTTTTTTGTAAACAGAAGTCTGTTAAACTGAACCGCTATATCGTATCCGAGTGTTCTCGGGGAAAGAAACCACTATTAATTTGTTAGGGGTAAAAAATCGTATCAGTACACAAATACGTACACTTTGTCAACTATTAAGCATATATCTTCCGACAGTAAAATTCTGTACAAAAAACAGTATTTTTATACGATCATAGTGTATTTTTTCTGTCAGTTCACCTTGTAGTCAGGAATTTTATCGCACGCTCGATCGAGTCTTTTGAGTTGCCCCAGTCAGCATCAGCGCCGCTGTTGCGGTAATCGTACATGTTGCAATAGTGGGTAACATCCTTTTCAAGTTCAGAGAGGTATTTTTCAGTGAGTGCCGCGCACGCTTCCTTAAAACCGACCTGTATTTTCTTATCCATCTTATCTTCACAGGCAGATACCAGCATATCATAGTGTGGCAGGCATAACATCTCCTGCTCGCTGAACAGAGAGCGAAACTCACTCTGCTGTTCATACATTTCAAAAAGAGTCACCATTATGCGCGACATACCCCACTCGACCTTATTGCAGACAAAGCAGTCGTTGTTGACTGCTGAAACACGCTTCTGTTTGGCATTCTTGCCCTCAAATATGCTTTGGCGCTTTAGCACGTTCTTCTGCAGCGATTGCAGATGCGTTGACAGCATCAGTGCAAGCGACAGACGGTTCTTGCAGGCACGCATCTGTTCAAAATGCACCTTGCAGAAGCCTTGTTTGTTGGTTTCGATACGCACATCAGGTTCCATCATGGCGGCACCCATTATGTAGTCAACAGTGCGCTGTTCAAGAGTATCGCGCAGTCGGCATATGGGACAGCCGCATTTCGGCTCAAATATTTCGGTAACAGGTATGGTAAGAATGCTTTCTCTCATGGTATCAGTCCTTTCTTTATCAGACTTACGCTCAGGAAGTCTTGTGCAAAAAATCACTTGAAAAATGTTTCATTATATAGTATAATGTATTTTAAAGGATTTTGCAAGTGCTTTATATATGATAGGGTGAAGAGTTATGCAAATGCTTGTCAGCACAGAAAACGGCACAGTCCTCATCGATAGCTTCGCTGATATCGAAGCAGTTATAAGGCGTTCGGCAGCAGACGGAACTGCTGAGATATGGCTCAGCGGTGATGCGCATTACCCTGCCATTGCAATACTGCTTAACGGCGATCACGCCTGTGTGGATTTTTTTGGCACTGATAACGGCAACATTAAAATGACACCGGGAAATTATCCGCACGAGATCATGTTCAGAGCGGGCGGTGAAGAATGGCTCGCACCTGCAAATGCTGTCATAAGCCTTGATGAAGCCGTTTTATGCGCAGAAGAATTCTGCCATAGCTTGAATTTACCTGCCTGCGTCACATGGCAGGACGGAGTGTGAATATAATGGACTATAGAAAAGACGGTCATGATATCCTGCTGAAACAGGCGGATTTCGACCTTGATGAAACACTTGACTGCGGTCAGGCTTTCAGGTGGGAAAAGATATCTGACAATACATACAAGGGCGCTTTCCTCAACAAAGGACTTGTGATAAGCAGTGAAGAGGAAAAAGGCATTTTCAGACTGCACGACACCAATGAGTCTGACCTTCTGGAAATTTGGGCTGAATACTTCGACCTATACACCGATTACGGCGAGTTGAAAAGGCGTTTTTCGGAAGACAGTACCCTTGCCAAAGCCTGCGGTTACGCGGGCGGCATACGCATTCTCAAACAGGACAGGTGGGAAGCGCTGTCATCATTCATCATAAGTCAGAACAACAATATCCCGCGCATCAAGGGCATAATAGGTCGGCTTTGTGAGCATTACGACGGTTATCCCTCATGGCAGGAAATGAAAGATGAAACAGCAGAAAGCCTTGCATATCTTCGTTCGGGTTTTCGCGCAAAATACCTTGTGGACGCCGTTGCAAAGATATCAAGCGGTGAAATTGACCTTGACGAAGTGGCAAAAATGGACATCGCAGATGCACGCAAAACTTTACAGACCATCAAAGGCGTAGGTCCGAAAGTTGCTGAGTGCACACTCCTGTTCGGTTTTTACAGAACAGAAGCGTTTCCAATGGACGTATGGGTCAAGCGTGTGATGGCTAACTGGTACCCAAACGGTCTGCCCGAATGTACAAAAGGTGCAGAGGGCATAGCACAGCAGTATCTTTTCCACTATATACGCACATCGGGTGCATTTGAGGAGATATGAACATATAAACAGAAATATAGTTATCCCGCTGACACACCACAAAAACAGCGGCTATACAGAACTTAAGGTTCTTGGCGTATGGCGCTAAATTATCCTTTTGTTTACCGCATTTTTAGTTGGTGTGCTAAAGGGATAGTCATATATAGAATTATAAATATACAGATACATAAGGAGGAAACAAAATGGGAAAAGCACTTCTTTCCATCGCAGTACTGCCGACTTTCGTCATATTTGCGATAGTAATAAAGAATGCGCGGGCGGCTAAAGAACCATTCCGCAAGGTGGCTAAAGTATTTTTTCTAAGCGTGGCTTCCACCATCGCGGCGATAATACTCGAAGAAATCGGTGACAAACTGATGGAAACACTGTTCAGTTCTATGGGGCAGGATTACAAGACTGTTATGGGCATGCTTTTCCAAACGATATTCGTCATAGCAATGGTCGAGGAAGGCTGCAAGTACTTTTCTTTCAAGCTGATGATATTCCACGACCGAGCATTCGACAACACATATGACGGTGTCATATACGGTGCGGCGGCGGCTCTGGGATTTGCTACACTGGAAAATATACTCTATGTTTTTCAAGGCGGGTTCGGCACAGGTGTTATAAGGGCTGTACTGTCGGTACCGCTGCACGCATGCACAGGCATATTCATGGGCTACTATTTCGGCATATCAAAGTACAAGAAATACAATGACATTAAACACGACAAAAACCCTCAGCGGCGTGCCTATCTCATAGCTGTCATAGTACATGCGCTGTACGACTTTTTCCTTATGGCTAACGATGCAAAGGACGCGCCGAAATACTTCGCATTACTCACGATAATTGCTATCATCGTTATAATGATAGTAGTCTACCTGATGATGATTTTCACCATAAAGAAAGCCAGACGCGATGACCAGCCTATATACAATAAGTACTACTACGAGCATCTTAATGGCGTATATCAGGATATGTGCGACAAGACCAGCGATAAGATGACGGGCTATTCGCCCATTCCGTCGGCACAGCCGAACAGCATGCCGCAGAACTACGCACAGCCTGTTTTCGGGCATGATGTCATGAGTCAGCAGATGTATAAACACCCCGCTTTCGGACAGACTCCATATGCTCCGCCCGCATTTGATCCACAGAATTGTGACCCGATGAGATTCGGCGGCAGACCTGTGTCTGAGCATGTCAGAAATGCCACCTACGGCGCGATACCGCAAGGAGGATATCAGGGCGGCTACCCGAACAATGGAGGCTATACAAGCGTTCAACAGCCCACAGGATACGGTCAGACAATGGTTCGGACTATACCTGAAAGAAGCTATCAGCCGCAGTCTGCCGATACAGGTGTACATTTTTGCAGTGAGTGCGGCTGCCGCATGCAGGCAAACGAAACGGTCTGCCCAGTATGCGGAACCAGAACATAAAAACATCATAGTAAACAACATAAAAATTTGTGGTTATCCCGCTGACACACCACAAAAACAGCGGCTATACAGAACTTAAGGTTCTTGGCGTATATTTTTCCCCCGCCTGCGGCGGGGGAAAAATATACAACGCTCAATTATCCTTTTGTTTACCGCATTTTTAGTTGGTGTGCTAAAGGGATAGTCATATAAATATTTTACCATAAACCACCCGACAAGCATGTGATATTTGGCTCTGTGGTAGGGATATGAGCAATATTTTATGTCGATCATTACAGGACTGCTGCTTTTTTGCAGCAGTCTTTTTTTACAATAAACAAGTAAGATACGCTGAGATAAAAAAGACCCCGCAAGACTTTGAGCCCTGCGGGGAATGGGAGAAAAATATTATGTTATGGCTTTGGTGATCGTTTTACAGGTATTTGACCAGTTCATCGATAACAGGCAGCATTCTCTCAGCAGAAAGACCGAAATCCTTCTCCTTGTAATTCCATGCAGCCCTGCCTATACCGAATTTTTTGAAAGCAGAATTGATATCTTTGTACCATGCAAGTATCTGGATAGGGTCAGCCCTGTCGATAACACCGTATTCGCCACAGTAGAGGGCAACTCCCCTCTCTTCACAGAGTTTCACAGCTCCGATAAAACGCTTCTCGAAATAGCTTGCATCAAAGCCGCTTTCAGGTACATCAAGATAATCCTGAATGCGTGTAAGACCTGTTTCCTTAGCTTTAAGGCGGTAATCATTTATATCGCCGGGATAGTCAAGTCTGAGGTCAAGCGGCATCTCGTCTACCCAGTCAGCCCCCTGATGCGTGAACATAAACGGGTCATAGCAGTGAAAATTGTAGACGATGTTCTCATCATACGGCATATCAAGGTCAGCCAGAGCGTCTACAGAGTTGTTCCAATAGCTGCCCAGAACTATCTTGGTAGTGGGTGCAAGTGGTCTTATCAGTTCGGTTGCGCGTTTTGCAATAGCATTCCAACGCGCGCTGAACTCCTTATCATTGACTTCATTGAGCAGTTCAAAAGCCACTCTTTCAGGATATCTGCCATATCTCTCAGCTATGCGCTGCCACAGCTTATAATAACGTTCCTGAAGCGCTTCGCTGTCAAAGAATCCGTTCTCACCATCGCCCGAATAGAACGAATAGCCATAGACCTTATGTACATCTATCAGCATGTTCAGCGAATATTTTTCACACCATGCCAGAGCCTTATCCAACAGTTCAAAGCCGTCACCGACAGGCGTGCCGTCCTCTTTCTCGAATATGTTGTAATCAACAGGCAGGCGAACATGGTCACATCCCCAGCCTGCTATCTTCTCAAAGTCCGTTTCTGTTATAAAGCTGTCGAGATGCGCTCTGTCGTAGCTGCCCTGAGAGAGCCAGCCGCCGAGGTCTACGCCCTTCTGAAAACCATCAAATACCTTCATTTTATGACCTCCGTTCGTTTCACTTGAAATAGCTGCATCGCCTTTCATGTTTATAGGATACCACATATCTGCTTAATATAATATCACTGCTGTAACAAAAATATCAGAATGTTATCCTATTTGCCTCAGTCATTCAGACAGCATTTTTTCCAGGATAGCAGCTGCATCGGTCACACAGCCGCGACATGGACGAAGCACCTTACCCGTCCCGAAGCCTTTCAGTTCACGACAGACAACACTGCTGTTCATCTCGGTGAAACGGCGTTCCAACTCGGCTATCATGCTGTCTGCTTTTTCTCCGAACTTCTCCCTAAGCACCTGTTCAGCCGCCAGAACAGCCCCACATTTGCCCATTCTACCGCCTGCAAATGGTCTTGAAACATCGAAAGCCTCTTGCTCGGACAAACCTGCATCATCTGCAAAGGCACACATCACCGCACCTGAACATGTATAACCGTTTTTGTGGTTCTCTATCGCTTTATCAGTCTTAATTGACATAGTTTTCTCCTTATCAAAAACCGCAGCCGATACCGACTGCGGTCATAAATTTCAATTATAGTTATGTATTACCTGTTGAGCGGCAGCACCGAGTTCTTTATAACAAGGTCACCCTCGATGGTACGCATACGGTAAACAGTGCTTGGGTCGTTGAGCCTCTGTATAAGAGTATTGACAGTCAATTCAGCCATGTACTCAGCATCGATACTGATAGTAGTGATCGTGGGGTCACTGACCTCCGAGATAAGATAGTTATCATATCCTACTACAGATACATCATCAGGCACCGCATAACCATGCTCACGCAGAGCCTTTATCGCCTGAAATGCAGCTTCATCGCAGTTGCATACAAAAGCGGTCGGCATGTCCTTCGGGAATACAAGTTCAATGGGGTCACTGTACTTATCCCTGTCCTCAACTATCCAGTCATCACGTATCTCCAGGTCGTGTTCTATGAGCGCTTTGAGATAGCCCATATATCTGTCAAATATGCTGGAAGTCGCAGTCTTGGAGCCTATGAAACCTATACGCCTGTGACCTAAACTGATAAGATAATTTGCCAGCTTATAGCCGCCGTTGTAGCCGTTGGTGACTATCGAATCGACTTTCAGACCGGGCACATAGTAATCCAGCAGTATCAGATGCTCAACATTCTCCGAAAGACGCTGCGCATACACATGGGATATCTCACCCAGCGATATCAGTGCAGATATCTTCCTGTCTGTGACGATGTTCGGCAGCACAAGGTTCTGCTCGTCCTTATACTCCAGATTTTCGATGACACAGTAGAGATTTTCGCGCTTGAGCCTTTGTACAAGGCTGTTATAAAGCGTCCAGTAGAATGAACCGCTCAGCCCCACATACTTTTCGGGTATAAGCACACCGATATTGCTCTTCTTGCGCGATGTCACAGTCTTTGAGGGAACATAGCCCATTTCCTCAGCAACCTGCTTTATCTTTGCTCTCAACTCATCACTAACGCCGCTCTTGTCTGCAAGTGCTTTAGAAACAGTAACGTTGCTGGTGTTGCAGGCTTTTGCGATGTCGATAAGGGTAACAGGTTTTTTCATTGTTATCACTCCTTGGTTAAGTCCTAAAACTTAATATTAACTTTATTATAAACAATTTTCGTCAATTTGTCAAGAGTTTTCTTCAAATTTAAATAAAATAATGTTGATACTCTATGAAACGACATCACACAAAAATGAAAAATCCCGCCTAAAGCGGGACTTTTCAGGGTGTTATTTGGCAAGAGAAAGACTGTATTTCACCAGCTTATCGAGAGTTTCCTCATCAAGTTCCGAAGCAATTATCACACTTGCTTCGCGGGCTTTGTCGGAAGGCACGCCTACCGTTGCTATGAGAAAATTCTGCAATATCACGCTCGGTGTGAACAGCTTGTTCGCCTCACGTATGCCTTTTTGTGTCAGCCTTATCTCACGATACGGCTCTTTGATTATGTACTGTTCTTCTATAAGTTTCTGGGTCATTTTAACAGTGCTTGCCTTTGAAACGTTCAGGAAATCCGACACTGAGGTGGATTTCACCGAACCGCCGTCCTGACCCAGAAGATAGATAGCAAACAGATACTTTTTCTGTGACTTGGTCAGCAAGATACTTTCCTCCGAACTATCTTAATATTTATACGATTATACGCGCTGCCATATCCTGCGATACCGCCACCATATCCTCGTGCAGACCCACTATCAGGCTGCCGCACATACTGTTTATCACGGTCACGCTGCAACCCTCTTTGAATCCTAGATTTTCAAGAAATCTCTTGGTTTCAGCTGTACCGTCTATTCCCTTTATGATATTTGTTTCTCCTGCTGCTGCGAGCGTCAGGGGCATGTTTTTTTCCTCCCTTTGCTATGGACTGAAAGGTTAGACAATTCTAACCTATAATATTTTATCAGCTAAAAAGCCTTTTGTCAACCGATTTTCGGTTCCTTTGAAATATTTCGTTAGTTTTAACAAACTAAAGTTAGTATCAAATAACCATTTTGTACAATTTCAGCTTATCCTAAGCGCACTGTAGATATCCTTACCATGCGCCAGACAATCGACCATATACTTTGTGCAGTTGTTGTATCTTTTGAAAGTCCTGCGCGCACCCTCTGCATCGCTGTAGACTTTCCAGTAGCCGCAGAGCAGACAATTCTGCCCTTTATTGGCGATAAAGCCCTTGATGTCACCCACAGGGTAGCCCAGAAAAAGACCTATCTCATGCGGAAAATCTCCACTTTCATCCATGCGGTCGCACAGTTTTTCGAGATACTGCGGGCAATCTTTGCAAGCCCCGTAGCCGAAGCCGCAAAACATCTTACGCACCTCTTCTTCACACAAGCGCTTATTCAGCAGCCGCTCGTTGTAGAGTAGCATCAGTGTCCTGTTGCCTATCCTGCGCAATTCCTTTATGTGCAGACCTTTCTGCGCAGCCTTTTTGTTGAACCTGGCAACATTTTCGCTAATGGTACGGCTATTGCCCTCCATCGTCAGAAGATTGGCAGGCTTTGCGCCCAACATGGCAGGTGCAGTATGCAGAGCAAGTTCACGCTCAAATTCTTTGGTTTCAGACATATTATCACCGCCTGTTACTGAGCCAATCTACACTTTTCACAATTACCGCCGCAATACTTGCACAGCACCTTTTTCAACGCCGATACGCTTGAACTGTGACAAAGTTCTACAGGGAAATTCAGCTTTTCAGCCCTTGCGTTCAAGCTGTTCAGCATTTTGTGCGATACTGTGTCAGTGAACACCACTGCAAAATCCGGAGATCCTATTTTTTTGTCAAGATCGGTGGCATACTTTATAAACACCTTAGCCTTAACATCGAAAGACTTGCATATTTCCTTATATCTGGTACTCATTCGGTCGTTGCCGCCTATGATGACCACACTCATATTATACCTCATTTCTTTTAAACGATACGGTCTGGTTAGAACTAACTAACCATATGCTAATATATAAAGCGGCACAAAGTCCGCGCAAATCAGTTAGTATTTACTAACTATATATATTTTAACATAAGTTTTCCCCGATGTCAAGCCATATGTCGGCTGAAATAGTGAATTTTTTATAAACAAAACCGATATTTTGCCATGTGATATGTAAAATATAAGCTGATCTTATACCAAATATTATTTTGTTGTCACAAAAAACTCCCGTTCAAAAGAACGGGAGTAATGTGCTGTAGATCTATACGTTGGAATGCTTGTTATAGTATTCGCTCTGCTTATCGTAAACAGCCTGAGCGGTGTATCTCTTGATAGCATCGGAGTTTTCAGATATGCCTATCTCCTCTACCCAGCTGTCTATCTTAGTCTGGAATTCTTCACCCTTCATTGTCTGGAGAAGCGAGTCGTGGTTTGTTTCAGCATAATCTGCGCTGTTTTCGGTGATATCACCCTTGATAACGATATAATAGAAGCTGTCGTCATCATAAGCAGTTACCTTGTTGATATCCAGACCATTTATAAATTCGACCAGCTTGCCGTTCTCGGAAGCCTTTGACTCCTCGTCCATCTCGCCGTAATTGAACATTACCTCATTGCTGTTAGCAGCCTCGTCTTCGTCAGCTGTAGCCAGTTCGGAAACGTCAACGCTCTCCTCTTCTTCGTCCAGCACAGCCTCTTCTTCAAGACCGCTTTCGCTCTCAGCAGCAGACTCATTGCCCTCTTCTGCGGGGACTTCCTCTTCGGGAGCTTCTACCTCAGTATCAGTTTCTTCACCCATCACAGGACCTACGGTACCATCATCAGCAGCGTCTTCTTCAGCCGAAGTTTCTTCCTCCTGCTTAGCCTGTGCATAAGCGTTATATTCATCGATTATAGCATCGAACTCATCAAAGGTCATGCCCTCAGCCTTAGCAAGGAACTCATCTCTGACCGACTCGTTCTCTTTGTTTTCGTTATCCTTTTCAGTTGCGTCCTCAGCCGCAGACTTTGGTATCTTTACAGCCTTGTATCTGACATAGTTGTCTTCAACATACTGCTTCATCACATCATCACTGACACCCTCTACGCCGTCAGCAGCATAGTAGTAATCGAACAATCTTGTGCGCATTGTCTGCGCCTTGTACACCTGACGAACCGACTCCTTTGAAACACCTTCCTCTTCCAGCAGTTCGCCGCTCTGTTCCCATACACTCTTCACACTGTCATTGACGGTGCTGAGTTCCTCATCGGTCAGTTCAAGACCCAGCTTATTGAACTCGTAAGTTATAGCCGCATACTCCTTAGTAGCCTTTCTTGCTTCTTCCACCAGATATTCACGCAGCTTCTTGCCGTCCTTATCACTGTCGAGGTCTATGGTAGCGGCACCTGTGGTATAGTATGCCATAGTAAGTTCATAAGACATCTCGGTGTACAGATTGTAGATGTACACGCCCGCATTCACCTTTTCACCGCCGTTATATGTCATAGCGTATCTTGTATCAGAGCAGCCTGCCATTGAAAACATCATAGCAGAAGCCGCAAGCGCAGCCAGCGCCTTTTTCAGATTTTTCATTATAATTCAGATCCTTTCCTGCTTTTATATCAAAACAGTCTTTAACCAAATCATTATACAACATTTTCCGCAATAAGTCAAGTGTTTGAAACACATTTTTCGCAAAGTTCGACGAAAACAGAATGACAGCTGTTTGAAATTACCTTGTATTATCAGATATCTTTGCAGGAATGTTCTTTTTTGCCGTCATCGGCTCTTGACTTATCATGAAAATAATGTTATTATATAATGGTAATTTGAATTTTACAGCAAAGGACGATGAAATATGAAGAAACCGTTTATCACCAAAGAAAAGGCACAGGAGATAATCAAGACATATCCCACGCCTTTCCATATCTATGACGAAAAGGGTATACGCGAAAATGCAAGGAACCTTTACAAAGCATTCAGCTGGAACAAGGGTTACAAGGAATATTTCGCGGTCAAGGCTACCCCTAACCCCTATATACTGAAAATTTTGCAGGAAGAGGGCTGCGGAGTTGACTGCTCTTCACTGACCGAACTCATGATGAGTGAGTGCTGCGGCTTCAAGGGCGATGACATCATGTTCTCCTCGAATGTCACTCCCGCAGAGGACTATCTGAAAGCCCGTGAACTAGGCGCATATATCAACCTTGATGACTTCACGCATATCGAGTATCTCGATCAGCTGTGCGGTATCCCCGAAACCATCTGCTGCCGCTACAATCCCGGCGGAAAGTTCTCCATCGCAACAAAGATAATGGATAATCCGGGTGATGCAAAGTATGGTTTCACCCACGAACAGATAATCGAAGGCTTCAAAGTGCTGAAAGAAAAGGGCGCTAAATACTTCGGTCTGCACGCTTTCCTCGCATCCAACACTGTTACCAACGAGTATTACCCTAAGCTGGCGCGCATACTCTTTGAACTGGCAGTAGAGATAAAGGAAAAGACAGGCGTTGAGTTCAAATTCATCAATCTGTCGGGCGGTGTCGGTATCGCATATGAGCCTGACAAGCCGCAGAATGATATCTTCGCCATCGGCGAGGGCGTTCACAAAGCATTCGATGAGATACTCGTTCCCGCAGGCATGGGCGATGTTGCTATATTCACCGAACTTGGCAGATACATGCTTGCTCCCTACGGTCATCTTATCACCACCGTTAAGCACTTCAAGCACACCCACAAGGAATATGCAGGTGTTGACGCATGCGCATGCAACCTGATGCGTCCTGCTATGTATGGTGCTTATCACCACATAACAGTTCTCGGCAAAGAAAATGCTCCCTGCGACCACAAATATGATGTCACAGGCGGTCTTTGTGAGAATAATGACAAGTTCGCCATCGACCGTATGCTGCCCGAACTTGAAAAGGGTGATATCCTTTGCATACACGATACAGGCGCACACGGTTTCTCGATGGGCTACAACTACAACGGCAAGCTGCGTTCGGCAGAACTTCTGCTGAAAGAGGACGGCGATGTACAGCTTATAAGACGCGCCGAAACTCCCGCAGACTATTTTGCGACATTCGATTTTACAGGTATAATGGACAAGTATCTGGAGAAATAAGCATACAAAAATCCCCTGCCGCGCGGCAGGGGATCTTTTTGCACAACAAAGAACTCCCGCACAAGCAAACTGCTTGTCGGGAGTTCTTTTTCATTTGTGGTTATCCCGCTGACACACCACAAAAACAGCGGCTATACAACACTCAATTATCCTTTTGTTTACCGCATTTTCAGTTGGTGTGATAAAGGGATAGTCATATTTTCACTTGTCGCTCACAGACCAGTCTATAGGCTGCTGACCTGTGTATTTCAGAAAATCATTGGCAGTAGAAAAGTGCCTGCATCCGAAAAATCCATTATAAGCCGAAAGCGGTGATGGGTGCGCCGCAGTCAGTACCAGATGGTGGCTGTTTGTTATAAGTGCCTGCTTTTCTTTGGCGTTCCTGCCCCAAAGCATGAAAACTATGGGCTTTTCGCGCTCGTTCAGTTTACGTATCACTGCATCAGTCAGTTTTTCCCAGCCTTTACCCCTGTGAGAATTCGCCTGCCCCGCACGAACTGTCAGCACCGCGTTCAGCAGAAGCACACCTTGCTTCGTCCAGTCAGTCAGTTCGCCGTTGTTCGGTATGCGGAATCCCACATCGTTCTGTAATTCCTTGAAGATATTCTGTAAACTTGGCGGAGGTGCTATGCCCCTCTTTACAGAAAAGCACAACCCGTGTGCCTGCCCCTCTCCATGATATGGGTCCTGCCCTATAATGACGGCTTTCACATCTTCGTAGGCGGTGTATTTCAGTGCATTGAATATATCATACATGTCGGGGTAGATCGTCTGTGTCGCATACTCACGCTTGAGAAATTCCCGAAGCTGTAAATAATAGGGACTTTTGAATTCATCTGCAAGTATGCTGTCCCAGCTGTTTCCTATATTGACCATCAGACACTGACCACCGCCCCGATGACTACGCCGAGTATCATAACAGCAACGATAGCCAGCACAATGATGCGCATAAACATCGGCTTGCTGTCAGTTGGTGTCCTCTGCTCGACAAGCGCCTTATCGACCTGTCTGGCTAACTTTGCAGCCTCAGCTTCTTTCAGGGCATCGATATTCTTCTGGGGATTGCCGTACTTGTTTTTCTTCTTATTTGCCATAGTGTTCAGTTCCTTTCATATTATTGTATGGTCAGATATCTCAATACAGACAGTATAAAAACTTCGCTGATAACATAGTCAGCGCATCAGCGCGCTTCGCCACGACTTCTTCTGATATGCACCTGAGTATCTCAGCAGCCTTTTCAGCATCTTCCTCGCTTATTCGTTCGGGCGACATATGTGCCTGCACCGCGATAGCTGTCAGTTCTGCCAGCTTGCTGTCCAGTTCATGAATGCGCTGCTCATGGCACTTGACCAGCAATTCATTACAAAGCTGCATATCCGAGATATTCTTCTTCACTTCAATGTTCAGCACCGAAAGATATTTCAGCGAATAGCTGTATATCGCCATCACACGCTTGTTCAGGTCTTTCTGGCTGCACCGGTCGTGCATCTTGTCAAGGTTTCTTCTGCGGTTTATCAGCACCGCCGCGATGCCTATTACAATAGCGCCCAGAGTCATCAGTACAGTCCTTGCCGCAGGCGATATTCCCGTGCTGACACCGCCGCCTTTTCCTCCGCTGTTAGTGCCGCCCTTGCCCGCCGGCTTGCCTGCCTGAGAACTATTGCTACCGCCTGACTTTCCGCCTGTCTTCTGTCCGCCGCCGCCCTGTGACTTGCGGCTGTCAGAGGAAGGCTTGCTGTTATTTCCGCCGCTCTTGCTGACATTAGACTTGCTGCTGTCGGACTTTGGCTTCTCGGGTGAAGAGCTTGACGATGTATCAGGCTTGCTGCTCTGTGAACTGCTGTCGTTTTTCTTGTCAGTTCCCTTTTCCTTAGGGGTAAGATTCGGGTTGTCGTTGTCATATCCGGGTGTGAACTCCGCAGGCACCCAGCCAACGCCGTCTATAAAGACCTCAGCCCACGCATGGGCGCATTTGTCTTTTACCTCCACATCGTAGATGCCATCGCTCTCTGTGCTGATATTCAGCTGTGAGGGAAGAATCATGTATCCCTCAACATATCTTGAGGGGTATCCGAACTTTCTCATAAGCTGAGCGCCCACCGAAGCAAAATAAGCACAGTAGCCTTTTTTCTGTTTGGTGAGGAAGTATTCGATGAAATCTTCGCCATCAGGTGTTTTTCCCGGATTTGTGTCGTATGTAAATCCCATATCGTGGAAATACAGCTTTATTGCCTGACACACCTGCTGATAGCCTGCATATTCAGGCGAACCGTCAAGATAGTTGGTGCAGATATAGTCATACATTTCATCCAGCGACTTCAGCTTTTCCGACTTAGTGTAATGTTTGGAGATATAGTCCTCGTACATCGCCATAGTGGGCGCGATGGACTTTTCGTAATCCAGCATGCAAGAGCCGAGCATTGCCGAACGTGAATACCAGTCGGGCGCACTGAAATTCTTGTAGATCATATTGTAGTCCGTATTTGACTGGCTTATACGCACATAAGCATCATTGTATGGTGTCATCTCATTTTCCGACATCACCGATGATGTGCTGTAATCAGTGCCGTAGGGTGCATATACGAATTTCGAGCATGCGCCCTTGACTTTTATCTCCATCTGAGCGGTGTGTGAACCTGTTGATTCATCATAGCCGTCCAGCAGCATGTAGTCCAGATCCTGAACGTAGTAGCCTTTTTGTGCCAGTTCATCACCAACTTCACGTATAGTGCTGTCACCATCGTGCGGCTGCCACTTGTTGTCTTTGTACTCCCCTGCCACATATCCGCGCAGGTACATGGTATAATTGAAAGCCTCAGTCTTTATTTGGAGTGCCTTTGAACCGTTGAAAGTTATGCCGTTGGTGGTACCAAGCACACCACCGTTGGTGCCGCCCACAGTAGTTACCCCGTAAAGGTTAGAGCCGCCGTTGACATCTATCAGAAAATCGTCTGCGTGGGTAAGGTCAAACCGCTCGACAGCATGGTGCAGATTATACCTCAGTTCATCAAAAGATGCAGGACGATAAAACCCGCTTATCTTAGAGAACAGCACCACCAGTATGAACACGCCTGCCGTAAGCAGTGCCACAAACCTTATATAAACAGTGTAGAATTCAGCCTTCGCCTGTGACGATGTGAAATAGAAAGTCTTCGTCCTTTCGTGGACGGCAAAAGTATTCTTCCTGCCTGCTTTGTTGGTGGTGTGGTTTATTATGTTCATCGAAAGCACTGTCACCCATGAAACTATCATAAGCAGCGCCGCAAATACAGGCACTTCAAATCCGAGATAAAGCCCCAGTTCTACCACAGGGAAAGTAACTATGAACAGCACAGGGAAATCTATCCTCATCACACAGGCGATGACCGCTCCCAGTGCTACAATGAATATCAGCCCTGTAAAGAAGTAATACAAACTTTGTGATACTTCGCTCTGTGTCGTGAGCAGATGTTTGAACTGTCCTGTCCCCTGTTCGGGCAGTTCACCTTTGGTCAGGTAGCCGTTGGCAGCTATCATGAAACCGTAAGCAGTCATTTTTATATGGAATATTATCGGAGCCGCATATATCCCCGCGACCAGTGCCGAGCATATCCTGACCACGCTGTGCTTTGAAAACATAAGGCTCAGCGAGAGCACAGCCACAGCACAATCATAGAATATCAACACAGGTCTTATTTTTGCATCAGTAAAGCTGACAGCCAGCAAAGCTGTCGAGAATGTGGCAAGAAACGCCAGCATTATCCTGAATGCAAAAAACATACTCGCTGAGTGGTAACTGCCGAACCGCATGGCGATATCGCCATCTATGCAGACCCCGCCGCTGCCGACGATACCTGTTTCTTTTATTTTATCGTTTCTCATTTTGTCACCTTGTTCTTTTTTACAGACAGAGTTCCTGTACCGACTCTGCCAGTCTGCTGCTGCATACAGGTATCAGTTCAGCGAATTCATCATACATTTCAACCGGCTCTTCCCTGTCATCTGTCATCAGCAGATATGTGTATTTGTTAGCGAGTTCAGCATCGCTCAAAAGTTCTGTAGCGAGGGGGCTGTAGACATCCGATAAATAAAGTATGTGCCCGCACCTTGCCCGATCATCAGCAGCGATAAAATACTTCACTGCCATATCCTGTTCATCATACAGCCTTGCCGACAGCAGCATGCTTATCATCTCAGCGTGGCTCTCATCATCGTTTATCTCAAGTTCATTCAGCCTGCCGCTGACAACATCATAGAATGCAACTCTATGCGGTACCGCATTCTCCAGCAGATAATTTGACACCGAAGCCGCAGTTTCGATAAGTGCATCGAACCGCGCCAGTTCATCACCATCACTTTTTGGTCTTACAAGTTCCAGCAGAAGTGTGATGGAATTAGATATGGGCAGTGAATAGTCCTTGACCATAGTCTTATCCTGCTTAGCCGAGAGTTTCCAGTGTATGCGGTTTAGCTTGTCACCGTCCACATAATCACGTATATCAAATATCTCAGACGGGTCATCGCCCTTTTGTGTCTTTGAGTACTCGTCTGTTTCAAGCCCCATATCAGCATAGTTGTCTATGGGGTTTTCAAGTGACACATACTCAGGCATTATAGTTATAGTACAATTCGAGCCGATACTTTCGGTGCTGTTCTTCCCCAGCCGCAGGCTGAACAGCCTCAGCATATCGCTGATCTTGCATCGCTTTATCCTGAAATCAACTGTGCCGCAGTGCATAGCCGAGACCGTAAGCGTCATAAGCTGGTCTTCATGGGGATAAACAGGTGTGTTTATTTTCAGCACCGTTTTTTTGCCGTCAAGAAGATTACAGTACTCTATCTCTATAAGGAGATTCGGGCATGGCAGCGGTGATTTGTTCACCACCCGCAATCTTACAGGCATCTTCGCAGACCTGCCGGCATTGCTCTGCCTGTCCACAAAACTCACACTTGTGCGCTTTGCAGTATATATTGTCAATATCAGCAGTATTATCGGCACAAGCAGCAAAAAAGCAAACAAATAGAAAGAAAATGCGTGCTCATAGAGTATATAAAAAAACACAGAGGCTATGAGCAGCACCATGTATAAAAAAGGCATAGTCCGCTCCTTATTTGCTTATTCTGGGTACATCTACAGTGTTGATTATCTCTTTGAGTACCTGTGCGCCTGTAACGCCGTTTATCTTCGCCTTTGAGTTGAAAATAACACGGTGCAGCACAACATCATTGAAGGAATACGCCACATCATCGGGTATGACATAGTCCCTGCCCTTAAGAAGTGCCGTTGCTTTTGTCATTCTAAGCAGTGCTATGGTGCCTCTTGGCGAAAGACCCAGCTTTATCATCGGGTGATTTCTTGTGGCAGCCGCAAGCCTTGCTATATAGTCAAAGACCTGGTCAGCCACATATATATTTTCGACCTCTCTGCGCGCAGCGATGATATCCTCAGCGGACACGACAGCATGAACATTATCCATCGGCACAAGACTCTGCTTTGCTTTGAGCATCATAACTTCGCTCTCGACCGACGGATAGCCCATTGTCAGCTTGACAATGAATCTGTCCATCTGCGATTCGGGCAGCATTTGCGTACCTATCGAACCTATAGGGTTCTGTGTGGCGATGACTATATAAGGATCGGGTGCTTTTCTGGTCACGCCGTCAACGGTGACCTTGCCCTCTTCCATTATCTCCAGCAGTGCCGACTGTGTCTTTGAAGAGGTACGGTTTATCTCGTCCGCCAGAAAAAGATTTGTCAGCGCAGCGCCCTGCTTGTACTCAAAGCGCTGGGTCTGCTTGTTGAGTATGTTGAAACCGGTAACATCAGTAGGCAAAACATCAGGCGTGAACTGCAAACGCTTATAATCCAGTGACAGCGCCTTAGACAGCGCCACTGCCAGCGTAGTCTTGCCCACTCCGGGAATATCCTCTATCAGCACATGACCGCCTGCCAGTATCGACAGCAGCACCTTGATGATTATCTCGTCCTTGCCTATAACTACTTTCTTTACTTCACCGATAACGTTTTGTGACATACTGAGGACAGCGCGCTGTCCTTCTGTAAGATTTGAACTCATTTCTATTCTCCTGTCTTTATTTATTTTTGACTACATATATTTTTATTATATCATATACCGATTTATTTTTCAAGACAAATCACATAATTTTCACCAAAATGCAGGACTATCCCGAACCGAAAAGCCATATTATGAAAATCTTAATTTTTCGCACAGCTATTGCCAAACCGACCGAAAAGTGTTATAATTTATAGGTATGCTGGTATATGACAGTAAAAATATCTACCGATGTATCGGCGGATAAGATCTTTACGGTCATACCGCAGCATTCATTTTTCTTAAGGAATATCTGTGAACATTTATGTGTTCTTATGGCATATATCGCAGGTATTGGAACATCATAGAGAGGACGGTGAAGCATATGGATATCATCAAGGGCGACAGGCTTGTTATGAAGAAAAAACACCCCTGCGGCAGCAACGAGATGCTTGTGCTGCGCTCGGGCATGGACTTCAAGCTTCGCTGTGTCGGCTGCGGACGTGAATTCATGATACCGCGCAGCAAAGCTGAAAAAAATGTGAAAACTGTTATCCGCGAGGCGGAGTCATAGCTACGCTCACATGTATCTCACAATATAATAAATTGAAATAAAAAGGAGTAATAGCTATGTTTGATAAATTAAGAGCACTTGAAGATAAATTCAACGAGATAAATGAAAGGCTCATGCAGCCCGAAGTCGTAAACGATTCAAAGCTATATACCGAGCTGATGATCGAATATAGAGATCTCCAGCCGATAGTTGAAAAGCTGAAAGAGTATGACAAGGCAAAGGCTGAGTTTGATGAAGCTGTCGAGATGATGAACGATGGCGGACTTGACAAGGATATGAAAGAAATGGTGCAGGAGCAGTATGACGAGTCTAAAACTGCTATGGCTCAGCTTGAAGATGACCTGAAGATACTTCTGCTGCCCAAAGACCCCAATGATGACCGCAATGTCATAATCGAGATACGCGGCGGTGCAGGCGGTGAAGAAGCGGCACTGTTCGCAAACTCACTATATAGAATGTACACGATGTATGCCGCACAGAAGGGCTGGCAGATAGATGTTATGAGCGCCAATGAAACAGAACTGGGTGGCTATAAGGAGATAACCTTTACCGTATCCGGTCAGGGCGCATACTCAAGACTGAAATACGAGAGCGGCGTACACAGAGTACAGCGTGTGCCCGAAACAGAAAGTCAGGGGCGTGTACACACATCGACTGTTACTGTTGCAGTATTGCCCGAAGCCGAAGAAGTTGAGCTTGACCTCAATGAAGAGAGAGATATCAAAATGGAAGTTTTCCGTTCTTCGGGCGCAGGCGGTCAGCATATAAACAAGACCTCTTCTGCGGTAAGACTGATACACATACCCACAGGTACAGTAGTTGAGTGCCAGAACGAGCGCTCGCAGTTCCAGAACAGGGACAAAGCCCTGAAAATGCTGAGAGCAAAGCTGCTTGATGAAAAGGTACGGGCGCAGGAGAATGAAATAGCTTCAAACAGGCGTTCACAGGTCGGCACAGGCGACCGCTCGGAGAAGATAAGGACTTACAATTTTCCTGAAAGCCGAATCTCCGACCACCGCATAAAACTGACACTCTACAAACTGGAACAGATACTCAACGGAAACCTCGATGAAGTTATAGATGCACTTGCCACTGCCGACCAGGCTGCAAAGCTGGCGGCACAGCAGGAAGAATAAGAAGGCGTAGATATGTTTGATACAATGCTGCTGGACAGCAGCGAGAATTCCATAAAAAAGGCGTCAGATCTGATACGCACGGGCGAAGTAGTGGGAATGCCCACCGAAACGGTCTATGGGCTGGCGGCAAATGCTTTCAATGAAAATGCAGTGCGAAAGATATTCGCTGCAAAGGGCAGACCGGCTGACAATCCGCTGATAGTACATGTCAGCAGTTTTGAGGAGATATCTCCCCTTGTGACCGAGATACCCGTACTTGCCCGAAAGTGCGCTGAACTCTTCTGGCCCGGACCGCTGACTATGATAATGCCAAAGTCTGACATGATACCTATGGTGACCAGCGGCGGATTGGACACAGTCGGAATACGCATGCCGTCAAACAATACCGCAAGGGCTTTTATCAAAGAATGCAGCTGCCCCATAGCCGCACCGTCGGCAAATCTTTCCGGCAGTCCATCACCAACCACTGCGAGCCATGTGTTAAATGACATGAAAGGCAGGATACCTGCAATAATCGACGGCGGTGCCTGCGGTGTCGGGGTGGAAAGTACAGTCATATCATTTGAGGGTGACGGGATAAGGCTTTTAAGACCGGGTTTCGTTTCAGCAGAAGACCTGCGTGAAGTGACTGAAAATGTACTGATAGACAAAGGCGTGCTGGAAATGCTTGATGAGAATGCCCGCGTAAGCAGTCCCGGCATGAAATACAAGCATTATGCGCCAAAGGCTGAGGTGAGCATAGTCTGCGGAAACAGCGGCGAATTCAATGGCTTTTGCATGAAGAACGCATCGGCTGATGATGTGCTGATGGTCTTTGATGAAAGCGATGCGGCGGGTCTTGAAAACCGTCTGCTGGTTCTCGGCAAAAGTGATGAAGAACAGGCACAGCGCCTTTTCGATGCGCTGAGAGAACTTGACGAGATGGGCGCAAAGAAAGTCTATGCAAGATGTCCCAATAAAACAGGTGTCGGACTTGCAGTATATAACCGCCTGCTGAGAGCGGCGGCTTTTCGGGTGATAGTACCATGAGTACGGTTGTGGGTCTTACGGGACAGAGCGGCGCAGGCAAGACGCTTATCTCGGCAGTATTTGAACGAGAGGGTTTCGGGATCATAAACTGCGACCATGTGGCGCGTGAAGTCACAGAAGCGGGCAGTGGATGCAACAAAGAACTTGCAGGATATTTCCCCGAGTGCTTTGATGAAGAGTTCGTGCTTGACAGGCGGGCGATGGGACGGATAGTCTTCGCTGACAGAGAAAAGCTCGACCTGCTGAACAGCATAATATTCAAATACATAAACGCGCTGATAGACGAAAAAATTAAAGAACTCAGCCTGTGCTGTGACTTCATACTGCTGGATGCGCCCACACTATTTGAAGCGGGGGCTGACAGCAAATGTGATGTGATAGTATCTGTAACAGCAGATGAAAAACTGCGGCTCAAAAGAGTCACTAAACGTGACGGGATCGATGAGGAAAGCGTTAAAAAGCGCTTTTCATCACAACACGACGAAGATTTCTTTGAAGCGCACAGCGACTATATAATAAGAAATAACGGGAGCAGTGCAGAATCGGAAGCGCAGGCTTTAAAAATAATAAACGAGATAAAGGAAGGTAAAATTGGCGGCAGCAAAAGGTAAAAAGAAAAAAAGCAGCAGTACCATCGGCAACTGGTTAGCGGTACTTTTCGGTATCGCAGTGGCTTTCGGCATACTTATTGCAACGGTCACGATACTGAAAAACGGTGTCAGCGACGGTCTGCGTGAGATGAAAGAGAAAACTCAGGAATATGTGCCGCAGGGCTTTACATACCCCACTGATTATGAAGAATATGTGCTTAAATACAGTGAGGAGTTCGAGGTCGATCCTGTGCTTATATTCTCGGTGATAAAGGTCGAGAGCAATTTTCAGCCGAGAGCAACTTCAAATGTCGGAGCACGCGGGCTCATGCAGCTTATGAGTGATGCCTACGACTGGGTAAAGTTCAGACTTGATGACGACAGCGAAAGCTTTGATGACATGTACGACCCTGAAATAAACATAAAATACGGCAGCTATTATCTCAGTTTTCTTATGGAGAGATATGACGGTTCGATAGACCTTACTGCGGCGGCTTATCACTGCGGCATGGGTCTGGTAGACAGCTGGCTGGAAGATGGTACCATCTCTGCGGAGAATTTCGATGTAAACGATATTCCCGAAGAGAACGACCAGACTTCACACTATGTAAACAAAATAAACGATGCTTATTCGGCTTACAAAGAACTGCTGGAGGAAAGAAACACCGAAAGCAGCATCTCAAAAGCCGATGAGTAATAAAATGATCTTTTAGAGGAGGTATCATAAATGGCAGACAAGAAGAAAACTGCTGCGGAGGAACTCAGCGAAAAGCTGCTTTCAAAGCCAAAGAACGGCATTCTTCGCGTAGATGACAAGGAACTTAAGGCTTGCGATGATTTCAACGAGGGCTACAAAGCATTCCTTAACACAGCAAAGACCGAACGCGAGGCAGTCGAGGAAATAACTGCACAGGCTGAGGCGGCAGGCTTCAAGGTCTTTGAGCGCGGCAAAAAATATAAGGCAGGCGACAAGTTCTATTTCGTAAACAGGAAAAAGGCTGTTATACTGACCGTTATGGGCAAAAAGAGCATCGCTGAGGGCATCAGGCTGGCAGCTGCACACATCGACTCGCCAAGACTCGACATGAAGCAGAACCCGCTATACGAGGATAAAGAGATAGCTTATTTCAAGACCCACTACTACGGCGGCATCAAGAAATATCAGTGGCCTACTGTTCCGCTATCTCTGCATGGTGTGATCATCAAGGCTGACGGCGAGAGCGTTAAGGTAAGGATCGGTGAAGACGAAGGCGACCCTGTATTCTGCATAAGCGATATACTGCCCCATCTGGCAGAGAGCCAGTACAAGCGCCCCGCTCCAAAGCTGATAACAGGTGAGGAACTGAATATCATCGTTGGTTCAAGACCTTTCAAGGACGACAAGATATCTCAGAAAGTCAAGCTGAACATAATGGCTATACTGAACGAGAAGTACGGCATCGTTGAAGATGACTTTATTTCTGCCGAACTTGAAGCTGTACCTGCATTCAAGGCATCTGATGTTGGCTTTGACAGAAGTCTGGTAGGCGCTTACGGTCAGGACGACAGAGTTTGCGCATACACTGCTCTTCAGGCTATACTCCAGCTTAAAAAGCCCGAATACACCTGCATGACCGTCCTCACCGACAAGGAGGAAACAGGCAGCGATGGAAATACAGGTCTTAACAGCAGCTATCTGCCTTATTTCATAAACGATCTGGCAGAAGTTTACGGCGTGAACGGCTACAATGTAATGAGCAGATCAGAATGCCTGTCAGCTGACGTTAATGCCGCTGTTGACCCAACTTTTATCGAGCCTTTTGAAATAAGGAACTGCTCACAGCTGAACTATGGCGTTGTAGCCACAAAGTTCACAGGTGCAAGGGGCAAGTCGGGCACATCTGACGCTTCGGCTGAATTTGTTGGCAGAGTAAGAAGACTGTTCGACAAGAACGGCATCATCTGGCAGACAGGCGAACTCGGCAAGGTAGACGCAGGCGGCGGCGGAACTGTTGCACAGTTCATCGCAAACCTCGATTTCGATGTGATAGATGTGGGCGTTTCGGTGCTTTCGATGCACGCACCTTTTGAGATAACTTCAAAGCTGGATAACTATATGGCTTACAAATCATTCAAGGTATTCTTCGAGGATAAATAAGTTTTTATCTATAAGAAGTCTGCTTCGGCAGGCTTCTTTTTTTGTGGTCGGGCGGTCTGCTTATACGACAAATTTCCGATACAGACAGGGGTATAATATTAACAGTAAGGGGGCGGTGCGATGAAGATATACGCCGATGTGCTGGTGGTGACAAACTGCATAGTCGAACTGATATATTTACAGACCACAGCGCTGTTTACCCACCGTAGGCTCAGCAAAGGGCGGCTTTGCGCGGCTTGTCTGTTCGGCGGGGCGATGTCGCTGCTGTTCTGTGCTGATGGCGGAACTTTTGCAGGTGCGCTTGCGATAACCATATCAAAAGCAGTCAGCTTACTGCTGACACTGCTTATCGGCGTAAAGTTCAGCCGCGTGGGAGATTTTTTCCGTACACTTATGATATATCTTGCTGTGCGGGCGGCATATACAGGGCTTATCATAATCTGGTGGGAATTTTCTCAAAGCAGGCGGATAATGGTGCGCAACTTCACCACCTATTTCGACATCTCACTGCTTAAACTGACAGCTGCGCTGATAACAGCCTACTGCCTGCTGACAGTCTGTGAGTTCCTTAAACGGCGTTTCAGAAACAGAGCCGTCTGCTATAGGGCAGTCTACCGCAGCGGAGATTATGAGGTACAGCTGCCCGCAGTGGCAGACACGGGAAATCGCCTTAATGACAGCTTCACAGGTCTGCCTGTAGTGGTATTCTGCTGTGACGAGATGTACAGCCATTACACGCTCTACGACCCTGAAGCTGCCGCACGCACAGGATTCCGCCTGACACCCTACAGTACCATCGACG
The DNA here is from genome assembly GCF_000178155.2 of Hominimerdicola alba 8. Classification (GTDB taxonomy): domain Bacteria; phylum Bacillota; class Clostridia; order Oscillospirales; family Ruminococcaceae; genus Hominimerdicola; species Hominimerdicola alba_C. The sequence continues at coordinate 99,643 of NZ_ADKM02000085.1, read as the reverse complement.
GAAGCGGACTGATAGCTGTTACCTCAAAAGGCACTGTAACCATAACAGACGAACATGGTAATAATAAAGTACTGCGATGCTGTACAGGCGTTAAGCCATCATCAGGCAAACACAGCCGCGCGGTGTTTGACCCTGTGTTGTTGGAATGAAAGGAGAAAAAGCAATGAAAAGCATAAGAACAAGATTTGGCGAACTTATATCAAAATTACTCGGCAGCAGTGAAGAGATAGACTATATAAACGGTGCTGACAAGTTACCGCCCCCGCTGACAAAAGAAGAAGAACGGAAAGCCTTTGAACTGTTCGCCACCGATGAGAAAAAAGCAAAAGAACTGCTGATAGTACATAATCTCAGGCTGGTAGTCTACATCTCCAGAAAATTCGAGAACGCAGGCGTTGGTCTTGAAGACCTTATATCCATCGGTTCGATAGGGCTGATAAAGGCAGTAAACACTTTCCGCCCCGATAAGAACATAAAACTTGCCACTTACGCTTCGCGCTGCATCGAGAATGAGATACTGATGTTCCTGCGCAAAGCCTCTCAGCGGCGGACAGAAATATCCATAGATGAACCGCTCAACACTGACCACGACGGCAACGAACTTCTGCTGTCAGACATTCTGGGCACAGATGAAGATACCGTACACAAGGGCATTGAAAGCGAGGTGGAAAAGACTCTCCTGCGGCGCGAGATAGACAAGCTGGGCGAGCGCGAACGCATGATAATGGAGATGCGCTTCGGGCTGAACGGCAGGCATGAGATGACCCAGAAAGAAGTCGCGCAGACTGTGGGCATATCACAGTCATACATATCGCGCCTTGAAAAGAAAACGCTCAAAGCCATAAGAGCAAATCTCGAAAAGATATGCTGAGAACTAAATATCCCACCAAAAAGGACACTTCCGCATCGTGCAGAAGTGTCCTTGTTTTATCTGAGGTCGTCCAGTTCCAGCAGTCTTTCCTCAAGGCGCTTGCAGATCGTCTTGAGCGCTTTGATGCGGGCATACTTTTTGTCGTTGCCCTCAACTATCGTCCAGGGTGCGAAGTTTGTCGAGGTCAGTTCTACCATACGGTCAACTGCCTTTTCATACTCGTCCCACTTTTCACGGTTTCGCCAGTCCTCATCGGTTATTTTCCATTGCTTTGAGGGTGTGCTCTCACGCTCCTTGAAACGGCGGTACTGCTCGTCCTTATCAATGTTTATCCAGAATTTTATCACCACAGCACCCCATTCGGTCAGCTGGTGTTCAAACTCATTGATCTCCTGATAAGCCATGTCCGCACGTTCCTGCGGGGTTATCTTCTCTATCGGCTCTACCATCACCCTGCCATACCATGTGCGGTCGAAAATGGTGAAGTGACCATCATTTTCCAACCTTGTCCAGAAGCGCCAGAGGTAGTGCCTTGCCAGTTCTGACGGCTCAGGTGCGGCTATGGGCTTAACTTCGTACCCGCGCGGGTCAAGTGCAGCTGCCACACGCTTGATGTTGCCGCCCTTGCCGCCTGCGTCCCAGCCCTCATATGCTATTATAACAGGTATCTTCTTCTGATAGCAGCGGTTTTGCAGTTCAAAAAGACGGGTCTGGTACTTTTCCAGCTTGGCGGCATATTCTTCATCTGTCAGCGACTTGTCCATATCGACCTCAGACAGCTTCTTCGGCTTTGCCATCTTGAATTCGGGCTTAACATAGTCGATAACAGGAAATTCAGGCTTGTCAAAGAACTGCCTGCCCTCAGCTTTTGCTGCACATGCGCCCTTTATGGCATTGGTGACGGTCATCATTATCGAGAACTGCGCTGTTACCTTATCGTTGGCGGCGATTATGTGCCAGGGTGCGAACGCTGTGTTGGTGCGCATAAGTGTCTTGTCATAGCGCTTGAAAAATTTCTCGTAATTCTCATTGTTGATGATATCCTGCTCGTTGACGCGCCAGCGTGTTATCTCGGAAGCTGACAGCTTTTGCAGACGCTTAGCTTGTTCATCCTTTGTGATATGCAGGAAAAATTTTATGATAAGATAGCCGTCATCAGCCAGTTGGCGTTCAAAGGTGTTGATGTCCTCGATACGTGCCTTGTACTCCGACTTGCTTATCTCCTCAAACATATAGGCATTTACGGTATCTCTGTACCAGCTGCCGTCAAGTATCAGAAATTCGCCCTGCTTCGGGAGCCTTTGCCAGAAACGATGAAGCCAGGGTTTGCGCAGTTCCACAACATTCGGCGTGCGTATCGACTCAACATTGTAAAATCGAGGATCCATATACTTTATCAGCTTAGCTATCTGCGAACCCTTGCCCGCTGCTGACCAGCCGTCAATGGTTATTATAACAGGTATCTTGTTCGCCTTTGCAGCATTTGCGAGGTCTATAAGTTCGCTGCGCATAGCGGTCAGTTCGTCAATAGCATCGGCTTTTTTGGTCTTGCGTTGTTCTATCGTTTCAAGCATATTATTTGGCTCCTTTATCATATTATCAGTTGTTTTTTTGGTCTGTCATCGGGAAATTTCCAGCCGCCGCGCCTGCCGATAAAATCGTTTTGCATGCCCTCGAACTTCCCTGTCGGGAGTATCTCACCGTCAACGGATATTTTCATATCGCGGCAGCATGTGTACCATTCAAGCAGGTCAAGCACATCAAATATGCCGCTGACATATTCCTCTGCGACAAAAGCCGCCAGCACTTCCCTGTCAGCTGATGACAGCTTTGCCAGCACTCTGTTTATCTTCTCGCTGTCAGCGGCAGGCACTCTGCCTTTTCTGACATTATCAGCCCCTACACTGTGTTCCGATATCTTTACAAGTTCGTCTATCAAAGTCTTGTAAAGTTCTGCCGCTTTATCCATTGAAGATCCCCCATTTCATATACTTATATTATAAACAAATTTTTCGCCAAAGTATATTGACATTTTGTATAAAAATGACTGTTAAGATTTGTTAATATAGAGTTAATAAAACTCCTGCCGCCCTTTCCAAATTACCCTTGACAATCAGCCTAAAAAGCTGTATAATAATAGGGTATGTAAGAATAATGGGTCTATTCCCGAACGGAGGAAGTTAAATGAACAGAACATACATAAAGGACGTGAAAGCAAATCTTGGCGAAACCATCAAGGTTCAGGGCTTTGTGGAGAATTTCCGCAACAGCCGCGCTATGGCTTTCATCGTTGTAAAGGACATAACAGGCAAATTGCAAGTAACTGTTGAAAAGGAGAAGCACCCTGAGCTTAATGAAAAGCTGGATATGCTGACAGGCGATTCGGTAGTTACCATAATCGGTCAGGTAATGGAGAACGATTATGTAAAGCTGGGCGGTCTGGAAATGATACCTGAGGACATCATCTGTGAGAGCATTGCTGATGCCCTGCCCATCACCCGCAAGGAGATACCTGCCACCAAAAAGAAAAAGGCTGTTGAGCGTTCCAGTATCGACCAGCGTATAGACTACCGCTGGATAGACCTGAGAACTGACGAGAACCAGCTGATGTTTAAGGTACAGACTTGCTTTGTAAATGCGATGCGCAATTTCCTGCTTGGTCAGAATTTCATCGAGATACACACACCTAAGCTGATAGGCGCGGCAAGCGAGAGCGGTTCAAGCGTTTTTGAGGTAGAGTATTTTGACAGAAAGGCTTATCTGGCACAGTCACCTCAGTTCTACAAGCAGATGGCTATGGCGAGCGGCTTTGAGCGCATCTTCGAGGTAGGACCTGTTTTCAGAGCCGAGAAGAGCTATACCAGCAAGCACACCACCGAGTTCACAGGCTTTGACCTTGAATTCAGCTATATCGAGAGCTACAAAGACGTTATGGCTATGGAAGAGCAGCTGCTCAAAGTCGGTCTGACTGCTGTTAAGGAGCAGTACGGCGAACAGATCAAGGAGCTGTTCGGTCAGGAGGTCATCGTTCCCGAAACTCCTTTCCCTGTTGTAAAGCTGGCTGACCTGTACAAGGCTCTGGAAGAAGAGTACGGCTACACTGTTCCGGAAGAGGAAAAGGGCGACCTCACTACCGACGCTGAAAAACTCAGCTATGAGTGGGTCAAGAAGCACTATAACCACGAGTTCCTGTTCATCACAGACTACGATGCTGAAAAGAGAGCATTCTACCACATGCGCGACGAAAACGGCGTACCTATGGGTTACGACCTGATCTGGAGAGGTGTTGAGATCACCACAGGCGCACAGAGAGAGCACAGATATGAAATTCTGAAAAAGCAAGCGCAGGAGAAGGGGCTGGACGAAGATGTTAAGTTTTATCTTGAATTCTTCAAGTATGGCTGTCCTCCTCACGGCGGTTTCGGACTGGGTGTTGACAGACTTACAATGCTGCTGACAGGTCTGCACATCAAGGAAGCTATGTTCATATTCAGAGGTCCTAACAGACTCAATCCATAGTATTACAGATATAAAAAAGGCTCGGTCAAGTACCGAGCCTTTTGTTATTCGGTCATGTTCATCGTAACAGCCGCCTGAGGAAAATTCTCCAGCGCGAATTTTTGCATCTCACGCCTGCCCTCGATATGCGTGCTGTGGATATTTATGTGCTTAGGATTTTTTCCGTTGGCTTTGAGCCACTGCAATATCTCCAGACCTGTATGACCGTCACCAAGATCAAAATCAAGGCTGACAAAATCAAAATCACCGAAGATGCTGTAGTAAAGCAGACAGTCATCATAGTTTCTCACGCATTCAAAGCCCTTTTCGGGAAATGTACGCAGATCATCGACAAACAGCTTAAGTCCCATATCGATCCCCCTATCAGGGAAATTATATCATACAAGCAAGCTGTTTGTCAAGTTACTGCAAATCTTTAAAATCCGCCATCTCTCCAGCCGCCCATGCCGCCGTTTCCGTCGTGCATACCGCCGCCGAAACCGCCCATTCCTCCTGTGCTGTTGGAAGTTATCACGCTGTCAAGTGTGATAGTTTCGCTCTCGTCACCTGCACTGACAGTGTAACTCTCACCCTGAACAAATTCGGGACAGGAGAAGATAACACCCTGCCATGTCTTTTGGTTAGTGAAAGTCAGCAGGACGTTTCCGTCACTGTCGGTCACAGTGAACTCAGTGTCGGCAGGGAAAGACTGTGTGAAATCGTAGCAGACCGCGCACTGGGTAGTGCCATCTTCTTCAAACATCTCCTCCATGCCTATCGCGCCACTGGCAATTATGGTACCGCCTGTGATGCTTGCAGAACCGTTGTGGTCTACCGAACCGTTACCGCTGTTCTCAGGACCGCTCACATAGATCAGTCCGCCCTCAATAATGAGGTCACCGTTGGAATCAAGACCGTCACCGCCCGAATCAACATTGAGCGTACCACCTGTTATTTTCAGGAAAACTCCTTCCTGCGCTGCAAAAGCATCTCTGCCCATACGCATGTCGGAACCTGTGTCACTGCCGCCTGCGCAGTTGATACCGTCATCGCGTGAAGTAACGCTGATTTCACCGCCGCTGATAGTGACAGTCATTCCCTCTATGCCCTAATAGCTTTTGGAAATGTCTATCTTGCCGCCGTCAATGACAAGATCGCCGCCTACATGTATTCCATCATCGCCTGAACTAGCCGTGAAACTGCCGCCGCTTATGTGTGCCGCACCATCACAGTGCAGTGCATCATCAGCTGAATCAATTGTAAAAGTTCCGTCCTCAATGACGATATTTCCGCCTGCTTTCAGCGCTTTTGCCGATGTGCCTGTGCTTTCAGTGCTGACAGTTTCATCTGACAGAAAGGATACCTCAAAACCACCGTCACTGCTCACGGGTTTCATATCGCCCATGTCACCCATATCAGGGGGAGTTCCCATCTCACCGCCGCCGAAACCATCAGGTGGTGTACCCATATCTCCGCCGTCAAAGCCATCGGGAGGAGTACCCATATCTCCGTCAAAATTGCCGAAGTCATCGGGTCTGCCGCCAAAACCGCCGTTCTCATCGCGTCTGCCGCCTTTACCGAAGCCATTCTGCCAGTCGCCGTTAGGACTGCCGTCAGCTTTCACAGAAGCATTTTCGCTTCCGCCGCCTGTGGTTATATCAAAATCGCCGCCTGAAAATTGCAGGTCGGTCTTAGCGAAGAAAGCATCTCCGCCAGCGTTTACTTTGAAACTGCCGCCTGTTATGCTGACTATTCCCTTGCCATCTTCTTCGCTGTTTGTTGACTTTACAGCATCAGTGCCTGATGTCAGGTCAAATACGCCCGCACTTATCTTGACACTGTCTTTACCCACAAGCGCCGAACTTGCAGATGTGACAGTCACATTGCCGCCTGTTATGACAAGGTCATCTTTTGACACTATACCGTGTTTGTAATTTGCGTTGACAGTCAGCGAGCCGTCACCGTTTATAGTCAGATCTGACTTTGAGAATACTGCCCCATCAGTGTTCTCACCATCAGCAAGGGCATAACTTGCACCATCAGTCAGTGAATTTACAGTACCGCTCTCCAGCAGCATGAATACTTTGTCAGCCGACTTTACAAGCACAGGTGCATTGTCAGCGCAAGTCAGACTTAGTTCGTTCAGGACCAGCTTTATCTTGGCGGTGTCAGCTGCTTCAACTATTATCCTGCCGTTTGAACAGCTTCCGCTGAGCACGTAAGTGCCATCTTCTGTTATGGTGACTGTTGTACCATCTGCACTTACACCTGTTCCGGAAACATCTGCTCCGTCATCACTGAATATCACAGCCGCCGAATCAGACTCTTCGTATCCCACCTCGATGTCATCTGCTTCGATGCCTGCTTCTGCCGCAGTCACCACAGCTGCGCTCTCTGCATTGTTCTTGTCAGATACTTTGCTGCCTGTTTCAGCGCAGCCTGCCATGCTTATGACTGCTATCGCTGCTGCGAAAGCCGCAAACCTTTTCATACTATCCTTTTTCATGGAATTCCCTCCGTTCCATTAATTTATTAAATCATTTACCCTATATTTTTATACAGCAACACTCACCTGCGATAAAACTCTGTCAGGTGAGTGTTTAGTTACATATTTATGAATTAGAGCTGCTTTTCCATATCAGGCAATTTTCTTGCCACGAGTATCTCCAGATTGCCGTTGCGTACTCTCAGTTCATCAATGAACGCTTTCTCATTGACACCCTTTTTGAGAGTGATGTCATATCTCAGCTTGAAAAGGCTGCCCATATTAGTGGTCTTGACCTGTTCCAGCTTTGCCTTAGTTGTGAACTTATCGAATATATCGTCGAATACTTCGCTGTAATCAAGGCTCTCAGGAATGGTTATCATCAGTGACTTCTCATTCTCAGCGCTTTCACCGAGAGGAAGTATCATGTAAACTATATTGCCGGCAATAACTATCACTGTAAAGAGAGCTGCCAGCACCAGATGATTCGTGCCTGTTGCCAGACCTACTGCCATTGAAAGGAATATCGCAAGTATATCCTTTGCATTGCCCGGCATCGAACGGAAGCGTACTAAGCTGAACGCACCTGCCACAGCAACACCTGTTCCGAGATTGCCGTTGACCAGCATGATTATCACCTGTACTATCACAGGCAGAAGTGCCAGTGTAGTCGCAAAACTCTTGCTCTTGCCCTGCTTATAGCAGAAGCTGAATGCTATAGCCGCGCCAACCAGGAGTGAAACGACAGAGCAGATAAAAAACGTCGAATTATTGATAGTAGATGTTCCCACAGATGAAGTGAGATCGAGAGAAAATGTTTGAAAATTGTTAAGCACAGTCATTCACCTTTCCTTTACTGTTTAAGTTGTCAAGTTTAAGATATTCATTCTGGTCGAGGGCTTCGCTGAAAACCCGCTTATATGCTTCACCGTATTTTGAGAAGCTGGCGGGATAGATCTTAAGATCGTCTAACAGGTGACTCAGCCAAAGTGGCATAACACCGGGTATCTTGATCTCCATGATCCTTGTGTGTGGGTCGAGCAGTTTGTCGCCCCACACACCTTTCTCCAGTCGTACCTCTTCCTCACGGTAAGTAATGTTGCTGTCGAAGGTTATGCGAAGATCCGGGTTGCCGATACCTGCATAAGCTATCCTGTCATAGCTTAAGTACATCGCAGGCGCAATGTCTTTGTAGAAATGCAGGAAATAGTCTATCTCCTTTTCGATCTGCGGGTTCTTACCCGGCATCACGCCGAAATTAACGAACTCGTAGCTGTCTATCAGCGACATATCAACGCGCCTTTTGTAGACAACGCCTTTGTACTTCTTTTTAAGTTCAACAAAGACCTTACTGTCTTTATTAGGTACGCCGTAGCTTCTTATACGGAGTTTTTCCTTATATACGGGCTTTTCCATAGAAGTTCTTATCAATTGATGATCGGGTGTGTCGTAATAGATATTGCAGATGGTAGTCAGTCCGTAGTTATCTGCTGCGGCTTTGCCTGCCATGAACCTTACCAGTTCTTCCTGCTGCTCGTCAGTGACGATATATTTCTTCTCGACACGCTTGAAGATCTCTTGAATAGCTGCCATAAATATCAGTCCTTTCGTTTTGGTTTTTTTTCAGGTTCGCTTCCCTTCTATGATTATAAGTATAAGCCCTCGACCTTAAACTTAACTTAACATTGAGTGAAACTTTTGAAAAAATCATAATATAATTTTCGGACGTAAAAAAACCCGAATTTTAAGTCTTTTAGCTTACTGTCGTTACTTATGCGACAGTAGTTCTAAACGTTTTTCATACACAGGAAAGTGTCTTTCGGTTATTAATTTAAGTTTGGTTTTAGCTAGTGTTTAAACAAACATCAGCGCAGTCGCCTTATCATTTATAAAGCCACCGCGCCGATATCCGTTTTCTGCCGTCATACCATCTTAAGTTTTGCCCTGAAAATGATCCTGCCGTTCTCAGTTTTGCAATCTATCTTGCCCTTATGTGCATCAACAGTAGCTTTCGCTACCGAAAGCCCGATGCCGTAACCTGTCTTTTTCTCGCCGTCATCTCTCTTGCGTGAACTGTCTGCTCTGTAAAATCGGTCAAACAGGCGTTCAGGGTGTGATGGCGGTTCTTTGCAGTCGTTCTCTACCGATATCACTGCATGCCGTCCACTCCCCGACTTTGTAAGCACAGCCTTTATCGAACCGTCCTTGTCGCAGTATTTAACGGCATTCTCAGTGAGTATCGAAACCAGTTGTCTCAGTGCACCTTCATCACCGTTTACACGGATACCCTCCTGCGCCTCTATCTCAAGGCTCAGACCCTTGTTCGCCGCAAGAGTCTTGAAAGGCTCTGCGATATCGATGAAAGCGTCAGTAAGGCTGAACTCCTCAAAAGTCAGCTTGACCGCATCTTCGTCCATGCGTGCCAGCTTAAGGAGGTTGGCAATGAGTCCGTTCAGCCGTTCTATCTGGTTTTTGATGCTCTCAGTCCACTCACTGGGTTCGCTTATCATCTCAATGACTTCTGTGTTAGCCGATATGATCGCCAGCGGAGTTTTTATCTCATGTCCCGCATCTGTTATAAACATGCGCTGTTTCTCATAGTTATCGATGAACGGCTTGACAGCCATTTTCGATAATACCATTATCAGCACACATATCAGCATCCAGCCGCCCAGCGATATCGCCGCAGATACCAGTATGAAGTTCTGCTTGGTCTGTATACCGTCACGGCAATCAAGGAATATGTACAATACACCGCCGTCAGCGGTATCCTTGACTGCATATCTGTAATTGTCTGCAAAGCCCGAAGTCTTTTTCTCGGCATTTACCCGTTCTGCATATTCAAGCGCTTCATAACTGGATACAGCCGCTATATGACCGGTGTTGACCCTTACAGGCTTCAGGTCACGGTCATACCGCACATAGAAATATCTGGTCTGGTAGCGTGTTTCTTCGTTGAGTTTTAAACCAAAGCTGTCGTTACGCTTCATATCCTGATTCGGCGATGGCGGCGGTGCATTCTGACCAGCAGAATTATTCACATCACCGTATCGGTTATCAGGCTTGATGCTTTTCTGTTCTCTGCGCATAAAATCAGGAAAATCGCCGTCATTTTCGCAGAGTATCTGCATTATCTGCGTTTCACGCTTGTTTATCTGCCTTATATTTATGGCATTTATAGACCCTACGACTACCAGTTCAACTATCAGCACACTCAGCGCGGCTATCAGTATAAACCTTCGCTGAAGCCGCTTTATCATTCCCTGACCTCCAGCGTGTAGCCTACACCTCTGCTGGCTTTTATCTCGATATCAGCCTTGACCGCAGTCAGCTTTTTGCGTATATAGGATATATACACCCACACCACGCTTATTTCAGCCTCAGCATCAAAGCCCCATATCTTCTCCATAAGGCGTTCGGTAGATATCAGCACATTTCGGTTGAGCATAAGCATCTCCAGCACCTGGAATTCCTTGTTGCCCAGTTTCTGTTCACCGCCCTCAGGAGTCGATATGACGAACCTCTCCCTGTCAAGGGTGACATTCCCGACTTTAAGAGAGTTCGGTGCAAATTCAGTCTTGCGTCTTGTCATAGCCCTGATACGAGCCAGCAATTCGCCCATAGCAAAAGGCTTGGTCAGATAATCATCAGCGCCGCTGTCAAGACCTGTTATCCTGTCCTCCACCTGCGACTTTGCAGTCAGCAGTAATACAGGGGTCTGTATACCCTTGTCACGTATCCGCTTAAGAACAGTTATGCCGTCCATACCTGGCATCATTATGTCCAGTATTATTCCGTCATACTCAGCGCCGATGATGTAATCATAAGCGTCAAGCCCATCATACACGGCATCAACAGAATAGTTGTTATGTTTGAAAACAGCGACCAATGCGTTTGAAAGTTCCTTTTCGTCTTCTGCCAGCAATAATCTCATGTGGGTCCACTCCTTATTGATGTATTTTTCGCCACAGCAGATAATCTCCGCCGTAACACTGCTGTACCCTATCATATCGTATCAGATACAGCTTAAATATAGTTTAAATCACACGACACGACTTAGCTGACCACATCTGCTGCAAAAAAATAATTACGGTCATCCCCAATTAAATAAGTCTATGTCATTTACATAATTATATCATACTCAAACGCATTTTACAAGGCAGATATGATAATTATTTAAAACACATTCCATAAAATTACTGAACTATCCCCGCATCACCTCCTGAAATTATTTGCGCAACCTCCTCTATTATATTATAGCATATATCAAGTCTGCCAACAAGGATAATATAGCAATATATATTAAAATCGCGGCATAAAATTACCAAAAATTGCCGACCGTCTTCGCAGACGATCGGCAATCTATAGCAATCCAACTTTTTAAATTCACAAAATCCAGTCGCAAAAGCTGGGATTTATGGGTTTTGTGACTGGATTTTGTCTGAATTTTAAGGCGGATTGCTATATATTACTTTTTATCAAACTCTTTCGACCTTCATAAGGTTTGTGGTGCCGCTTATACCCAGAGGTACGCCGGCAGTGACAACTACAAGGTCGCCCTCTTTCAGGTAGCCCTTTTCAAGCGCAACTTTTATTGCGCGGGAGATAAGTTCATCAGTATTGTCCATCTCTTCTACAAGACCGGGAAGAACGCCCCATGACATATTCATCTGATGACAGGTCACCGTATCGGTGGTCAGACCGATTATCGGGCAGTCAGGTCTGTACTTTGAGAGTATGCGTGCAGTTGCACCGCTCTTGGTAACAGTCAGCACAGCCGCTGCCTTAAGGTCATGTGCAGTGGTGACAGTCGCGTGGCAGATAGCATCTGTTATGCTGGGATGATCCACATTGTCACGCTTCTGGAAGCGGCGCACATAGTCGATATCGCCCTCAGTAGTTTCAGCTATGAGACTCATGGTCTTTACAACATCAACAGGGTACTTGCCAGCAGCAGTTTCGCCCGAAAGCATTATAGCAGATGTGCCGTCATAGATAGCGTTTGCAACATCAGTGATCTCGGCTCTTGTGGGGCGTGGATTGGTTATCATAGACTCCAGCATCTGAGTCGCAGTGATGACCTGTTTGCCTGCATTATAAGCCTTATGTATCAGCTCTTTCTGTATGGCAGGTATCTTCTCGAAAGGTATCTCAACACCCATGTCGCCGCGCGCTACCATTATGCCGTCAGCAACTTCAAGTATCTCGTCTATATTCTCAACGCCCTCAGCATTCTCGATCTTTGCAATTATGCGCGGGTTGAACCAGCCAAGACTCTGAGTGAATTTCCTCAGATAGGTAACATCTGCACCTGTTCTTACAAAAGAAGCCGCAATGAAATCAAAGCCCATCTTAGCACCGAAAGCGAGGTCAGCCATATCTGCATCGGAGATGTAAGGCATTGACAGCTTGACACCGGGAACATTGATACCCTTATGGTCTGACACTACGCCGCCGTGTATAACTTCGCACTGGATATCTGTGGAGTCTATCTTGACAGCCTTAAGTTCGATGACACCATCGTTTATAAGGATACGTGTACCTGTGGAGATATCCTTAGGCAGTCTTGGAAAAGTGATGGAGCAGATGCTCTCATCGCCCTCAACATCTCTTGTGGTCAATGTGAAAGTGTCGCCGTCCTTTATGGTGACAGGCTTGTGATCCTTGAAATTTTTCAGTCTTATCTCAGGACCCTTTGTATCCATCAGTGTCGCAATGTTCAGACCCATCTCATCACGCAGACGTGTGATGGTTTCAAAGCGCTTCTGATGTGTTTCATGTTCGGAATGGGAGAAATTGAAGCGTGCAACATCCATTCCGTTTTTCATCATGTCACGCAGTACGTTCTCATCATCGGTAGCAGGACCAATGGTGCAGACGATTTTTGTTTTACGCATATAAAACAACTCCTAATATAAACAATTCAGTCAGCAGATATACACGCCATGTATAAAACGGAGTTCCATCAGACAAGGTCAGGTCATCGCGAAAGTAAGCCTCAGCTTACATACAAAAACTGAAAAGCCCGAAAAAACAGCAAGTCGGCGTCAAAATAGTTGACCGTAAAAAAACAATATTTGTTTTTATTATACTACTATGACAAATATTTGTCAAGCACATTTCGGACAAAATATCATTTACATGACATTTAATGGATAGTTCATAACATTTCATAAAAAGGGCTTGACAAATAAAACAAAAAATGACATAATATAAATTAGAAAAATGGAAATTGACACAAATTTTCTAATAGGGGGTTTTTTATGGATATGAAAAAAATCGGCAGACAGATGAGTTTGATGATGGGGGTCACGCTAAGTCTTGTGCTGTCATTCGTTGGGGTATTTACATCGGGTCAGTTCACTTTGCCCGCATTTATAATGAGTTTTCTTGAAAGCCTTGTGATAAGTCTTATAATAGGCATGTTCGTGCCGATGAAAAAGGTCGGTGATGCGGTATGTGACAAAGCAGGTGTCACGGGCAAGCCTCTGGCATGCCGCGCACTTGAAAGTCTTGTATCAGACCTTATCTACACACCGATAATAACTGTCGTAATGGTATTCATGGCATACAAGCAGGCAACAAAACACGGCGCGCCGCTGAAATTCGCTCCAATGCTGGGCAAATCTATGGTGGTAAGCCTTGTGGTCGCATACCTTTTTATATTTCTTGTAACACCCAATTACATGAAATTCATAATGAAGAAAAACGGCGGCAAGCCGCAGTGATAAGCTGACAGATCCCGAAGCGTCCAAACTCGCTTCGGGATCTTTTTTCGCGCAATAGAAACGACACTGTTGCAGATACGCAGTAAAAAAGTTCTGCCTTTGTGTAAAAGCATATCGACCTGCTTTTTATCCGTCAGATGCTCTCAAAAGCAGTATTTGCCGCATTACGGAATAAAGTGCAGTACAAGTTGTGTAAAATGCACAATTTTTACTTGAATAATTTTATAACTTTGGCGGGAAAATTAGTCTAAAGGACTTGACAAAAAGTGAAAAAAGGTTTAAACTATACTTAGCACTCAGAGAGAGTGAGTGCTAACACCCGAAAGTCGTGAGTGCTAAACTACCAGCTTTACGGAGTACAGGAAGGTGAGCATATGGACGACAGAAAGCTAAAAATTTTATCGGCGGTCGTTGATGAATATATCGTCACGGGTGAACCTGTCGGTTCAAAGGCTATCATGGCACATGTCAAAGCATCGTCGGCAACGATACGCAACGAGATGGCTGAGTTGGAAAAACAAGGCTTTCTCGAACAGCCTCACACTTCGGCGGGCAGAGTACCCACTTATAAAGGTTACAGGCTGTATGTCGATAAGCTGATGGAGCAGGATCCTCTGAGCGAGGAAGAGAAAAAACAGCTGGATTCGATGCTTCCCGATGATTTCATCACCGAGAAAGATCTTGTTGAGAGCGCTTCGCTGGCACTTGCCGATCTTACAAAATGCGCTACGGTAGTCGCAAATTCAACGCCTAAATTCTCGCTGATATCAAAGGTCGAGGTAATACCTACAGGCAAACGCATGTATGTGATACTTATGATAACCTCCAGCGGCGAGATAAAAAACAAGGTGTGCAGACTTGAATTTGACCTGACACATGAACAGCTTGAGTTCTTTGATAATTTTGTCAAGCAGAACCTTAGCGGTATACCGCTAAGTGAATTGACAGATGCAAACATCGAAAAGCTGACAGAAGCGATGGGCACGTATATGATGACCCTTTCACCGCTTGTCAGTGAACTGCTGAAAATGACCAAAGAACTTGACAGAGATGTGATGGTCAAGGGTCAGAAAAATCTGCTGACCTGCAAGGATTTCGACCAGACCGAGATAATCACGTTCATGGAGAATGAAAAAGAACTGATGGATTTCATCGACAGCACATTCTCAGGGCTGAATGTGAAATTCTCACCCGAAACCGATGGCTTTGTGATACACAATTCCTCGATAATCACAGCACCGTTCTCAAAGGGCGGCAAAACAGCGGGTACACTGGGTCTGATCGGTCCGATGAGAATAGATTATGCGAAGTTTATCCCGTATCTCGAATATTTCACATCGCGTATAACCGATATGATAACCGAGCGGGACGAAACTGATGATGATAAATAATGACAGAAAGGCAGGCGCATATGATGTCTGAAAAGGATATAGAGAAACAGGACGAACTGGAAGAGGAACTGAATGACTCGGCTGAGGAAACAGCCGAAGAAACAGAGGAGAAAGAGGAAAAAGAAAACGCCGAAGAAACTGCCGAAGAGATCAGCGAGGAAGACAAGCTGAAAGCTGAACTTGCCGAAAGCAAGGACAAGTACCTCAGACTTATGGCAGAGTACGATAACTTCCGCAAGCGTTCGGCTAAAGAAAGACTTGAACTTTCGGCTGCGGTAAAGGGCGATACGGTGTCGGATATACTTCCCGTTCTCGATAATTTCGAGAGAGCGCTGAACACCGAAACAGAGGACGAGGCTTACAAACAGGGCATCGAGATGATCTTCAAGCAGTTCACCGATGCACTGACTAAGCTGGGTATCGAGCCCATCGACCCTGTAGGCGAAGTATTTGACCCGAACATCGCTAATGCAGTAAACCAGATAGAAGACCCCGAACTTGGAGAAAACGTAGTTGCACAGGTCTTCCAGAAAGGCTACAGGATAGGCGATAAGGTCATCAGATATGCGATGGTCGTTGTGGCAAATCCATAGTAAATTAAGTATATAGAACGCGGTAAGTTCCGCATTATATATTATCACTTAAACCATTTTAAAAGAGAAAGATCGAAAGGATGATATTTTATGGCAAAGATAATAGGTATTGACCTCGGTACAACAAACTCCTGCGTAGCAGTTATGGAAGGCGGCGAAGCAGTAGTTATCCCCAACAGCGAGGGCGCTAGAACAACTCCTTCGGTAGTTGGTCTTTCAAAGACAGGCGACAGACTTGTAGGTCAGGTCGCTAAGAGACAGGCTGTTACCAACTACGAGAACACTGTTATTTCTATAAAGAGACACATGGGTTCAGACTATAAGGCTACTATGGGCGGCAAGGAATACACCCCTCAGGAGATCTCCGCTATGATACTCCAGAAGCTGAAAGCTGACGCTGAGGCTTATCTGGGCGAAAAGGTAACAGAAGCTGTCATCACTGTTCCTGCTTACTTCACCGATGCTCAGAGACAGGCTACTAAGGACGCAGGTCAGATCGCAGGTCTGACTGTTAAGAGAATAATCAACGAGCCTACCGCTGCTGCTCTTTCCTACGGTATCGACAAGGAAGAGGATCAGAAGGTAATGGTATACGATCTGGGCGGCGGTACATTCGATGTTTCCATCATCGAGATGGGTGACGGCGTTACCGAAGTTCTGGCTACCGCAGGTAACAACAAGCTGGGCGGCGATGACTTCGACCAGAGGATCATCGACTGGATGGTAAATGAGTTCAAGGCTGCTGAGGGTGTTGACCTGACCGCTGACAAGCTGGCTATGCAGAGATTGAAGGAAGCTGCTGAAAAGGCTAAGATAGAACTGTCAAGCACTCCTTCTTCGACTATCTCACTGCCGTTCATCACTGCTGACTCCACAGGTCCTAAGCACCTGGAGATGACACTGACACAGGCTAAGTTCAACGAGATGACTGCTGATCTGGTAGAATCCACAATGGGTCCTGTAAGACAGGCATTGAGCGACTCAGGTCTGTCCGCAGGCGATCTCAAGAAGGTACTGATGGTCGGCGGTTCTTCCAGAATACCCGCTGTTCAGGAAGCTGTTAAGAGATTCATCGGCAAAGAGCCATTCAAGGGCATCAACCCCGATGAGTGCGTTGCTCTCGGTGCTGCATATCAGGGCGGCGTTCTTGGCGGCGATGTTAAGGACGGTCTGCTGCTGCTGGACGTAACTCCTCTGTCACTCGGTCTGGAAACTATGGGCGGCGTCTGCACTAAGATCATCGAGAGAAACACCACTATCCCTACCAAGAAGAGCCAGATATTCTCCACCGCTGCTGATAACCAGAGCGCTGTTGACATCAACGTTCTGCAGGGCGAAAGAGAATTTGCAAAAGATAACAAGCAGCTGGGTATGTTCAGACTGGACGGCATCGCACCTGCTCCCAGAGGTATACCTCAGATCGAAGTTACTTTCGATATAGATGCAAACGGCATCGTTCACGTATCCGCTAAGGATCTGGGCACAGGCAAGGAACAGAACATCACTATCACTTCTTCCACCAACATGTCTAAGGAAGACATAGACAAGGCTGTAAAGGAAGCTGAGGCTTTCGCAGCTGAGGACGCTAAGAAGAAGGAAGAGGTTGACACCAGAAACAACGCAGATCAGCTGGCATTCCAGGCTGAAAAGTCCCTCAAGGACTTCGGCGACAAGGTAGACGCTGCTGACAAGGCAAACTGCGAAAGCAAGATCGAAGCTCTTAAGGAGGCACTCAAGGGTACTGATTTGGAGGCTATCAAGGCTAAGCACAAGGATCTGGAGGAAACATTCCAGCAGGTAGCTACTAAGATCTACCAGCAGGCCGGTGCACAGGGCGGCGCTCAGGGCTTTGACCCCAACAACATGAACATGGGCGGCGCAGCTGCAGGTGCAGCTGACAACAGCAACAAGGGCGGCGATGATGTTATCGACGCTGAGTTCACTGACGCAGACTAATTCGATAAGATGACGGCAGCCTCCGTTCCATATGCGGGACGGAGGCTATGCTGATATAGGAGCGATATATATGGCAGATAAAAGAGATTACTACGAAGTGCTCGGCGTGCAGAAAGGTGCGTCGGAGGACGAACTGAAAAAGGCTTTCCGTAAGCTCGCCAAGCAGTATCACCCCGATCTGCACCCGGGCGACAAGGAGGCAGAGGAAAAATTCAAAGAGGTCAACGAAGCATATGAGGTGCTTTCTGACCCCGAAAAGCGGTCGAGATACGATCAGTTCGGTCATGCAGGCGTTGACCCCAACTATGGCGGCGGCGCAGGTGCAGGCGGTTTCGGCGGCTTTGGCGACATGGGCGATATCTTCGACTCGATCTTCAGCGGATTCGGATTTGGTTCCGGCGGCGGACGCGCGGCTAACCCCAACGCCCCCAGACGCGGCGCAGATATACGTGCAAACCTGACCATAGACTTTATGGAAGCATGCACAGGCAAAAAAGTCAAGATGAAGTATCCACGCAGCGAATCCTGTCCAGATTGTAACGGTACAGGTGCAGCAGCAGGCACTTCACCAAAGACCTGCCCGGACTGTCACGGTACCGGCACTGTAAGGATAAGCCAGCGCACACCTTTTGGCAACATCTCACAGACTGCCACTTGTTCACGCTGCGGCGGCAAGGGCAGGATAGTTGATAACCCATGCCGTACATGCAGCGGTCAGGGTATGGTAAAGAAGACGATCGAGCGCGATATCGACATTCCCGCAGGTATCGACGACGGTCAGACACTCAGAGTCGCAGGCGAGGGCAATCGCGGCACAAACGGTGGTCCCAGCGGCGATCTGCATATCAATATCACGGTCAGACCCGACCCGATATTTGAGCGCGACGGCTACGACGTCTGGACAGACATACCGATAACCTATGCACAGGCAACACTGGGCGATGAGATAACTGTTCCCACAGTCGGCGGCAAGGTCAAGTACACAGTGCCCGAAGGCACACAGAACAACACCGTTTTCAGGCTTAAGGGCAAGGGTATCAAGCGCCTTAACCGCAGTGATTACGGTGACCATTATGTGCGCATAAATGTAGAAGTCCCCCGCAACCTCACCCGCGACCAGAAAGAAAAGCTGCGCGAATTTGAGGCTTCCCTCAACGAAAAGAACTACGCTAAGCGCAACACTTTCAAAGATAAGCTGGAAAAGATAAAAGATATTTTCAAGTAAGATCCTTATTCTATCATTCACGTTTGATCTGATATCGCAAAGCATTTTCTCGCAAGGTCGGCACTCTTAAAAATTTTTTTAAAACTAATAATAAAGACATATTCAATACGTAAAAAAAGGAAGAAACTTCATTCTGAGGTTTCTTCCTTTTTTAGTAAGCACATATTTTGTTACTTCATATCTATATAATTATAACTAATTATATTTTAACGCGGTAGTTTGACTTCAACTTTAATACCGTTGTTTTCCAAAAGCTGAATGTCTTTTTCGGATATCCGCTCACTGATAGGATCGTCAATATCCGGGGATTTTTTTGGACATTAATGCTTATCTACGAAAAAAAGTCTTTTATACATCGCACGAAAGTACGTGCTGTAATTGAAGCAGAAGGTAAAAGCAACATATAAAAAAACCTACTTTTTCTTTGTCAAAATTTCACAAAAGCAATTTGAGAGTTACTTTCATTTTATCGGAGATTTAGAAGTTAATGGTAACGTATTGACAAAAGCCGGTCAAACAGTTATAATATAAAAACGAAAATGATAGTTACTTTCAAATCTCAGATGATCGAAGGTGATATAATGGCAACTTACAATACAATGCAGAGGACTGTCATACTATCTTTTCTTAAAACAAATATGGGTCAGGCATTTACCGTTAAAGAGATGATAGCGGGTATACGTGCTGACAGCAGCACAGGTATATCTCTGCCTGAGAGCACCGTCTACCGTATCATGGGCAACCTTGTGAAAAGCGGTATCGCAAAGCGTGATATCAACCGCAATCGCGAATATCAATACCGCTTGTCAGATGACAAAAAAGGCAGGGTGATCGTGCGGTGCAGGATATGCGGCAAAGTACAGCAGATAGATGAAGAAGTCTGTCGTGAGATGATCAACGAGCTGAATGATCACGGCTCTATGGGGACTGACGGAGATATCGAGATACTTGTGATATGTGATGACTGTAAGTAAAGTGAGGTGAGCAGACATGTCAGAAAGCAGAAAGAAAATCGTATCGTGGATAGTGCTTGCGGCACTGTGGTTCGTGATACTGGGTTCATCTGCATTTATCATCGCCCATGCCGAACACGACTGTACGGGCGGAGAATGTGTTGTCTGCACAGCACTGTCTGAGTGCCACAAAACACTGCGAACTTTCGGGACGGCTTCTGCCGGGACGATACAGCCTGTGATGATATCCTGCTTACTTGCAGTGATATGCAGTGCTGTCAGCAGAAGAGGTCGGGTACACACCACCCTTATCTCCCTCAAAGTCGAACTTCTGGATTGAGCATAAAAGAACGACCATGTATGCTATATAATGAAAGAATATATTTCCTCCTTGAAATATCAGTGCTGTAATACATGGCGAGAACGGCGTTTTATACGCAACGAAAAATTCTTTCTTATGGCGTGTCACCGCAATGGACGGTAACACAGCCACCGCGTTTAATTATTCTATCCGGAGGTCATTAATTTATGTTAAAGAAAAAAATAGGCATTTATGCCCTGATATTAGCAATGGCAGCAGCGGGACTTGCAGGCTGCGGTACCGCTGAAAAAGCAAATTCTTCCGAAAAGCCTTTGTCAAAATCGGGCGGCAAGGAAGGTAACAAGTCATTCAGCGTGGTATGCACCATCTTCCCTGAATATGACTGGACAAAGGAAATTCTCGGTGAGCATGCTGACGATGCAGAGATCACTTATCTGCTGGACAACGGCGTTGACCTGCACAACTATCAGCCCACCGCTGACGATATACTGAAAATATCCTCCTGCGACCTGTTCGTGTATGTTGGCGGAGAGTCTGATGAATGGGTCGAAAATGCCCTTGCAGAAGCAAATAACGAAGATATGAAAGTTGTGGAGCTGATGGACGTTCTGGGTGACTCCGCAAAAGTCGAAGAACTCAAAGAAGGCATGCAGGAAGATGAACACGAGCATGACCACGATCACAGCAAGGAAGTTTCCACCTTTGAGGACGATGAAGTTAAGGACAGAAGCCTTTCAGACTGGGCAGGCGAATGGCAGTCTGCATATCCGCTGGTGCTGGACGGTTCACTTGATGAAGCGTGGGAGCATAAGTCAGAGGACGGCAGTATGACCGCAGAAGAGTACAAGGATTACTATACGATCGGTTATAAGACTGACATCAGTTCTGTAAAAATAGATGGTGACAACATAACATTTACCTACGATGACGGAAAGACAGTAAATTCGGATTATGAATACACAGGCTATTTCATTCAGAACTGGTCAACAGGCACAAAGGCAGCCATGTACCGTTTTGAAGCAGTTGACAAAGAGTCAGGCGCACCTGTGTATATCGAGTTCAACGACCATATGATCGAGCCTGAAAAGGCAGAACATTTCCATCTCAGAATGAGCAATGAAAGCTACGATGCCATAGTTGACCCGGAAGGCAACTGGCCTACTTTCTTTGATGCCGCACTGACTCCCGATGAGGTTTGTGATGAAGTCATCGGTCACGGTCACAGTGATGAGGATGAAGATGAAGAAGAACATGAGCACGAAGAAGAACACGAAGAAGAGCATGAAGATGAACACGAACACCATCATGAAGAGGGTGAAGAAGAGTACGATGAGCATGTTTGGCTCTCGGTGAAAAATGCAAAAACCATCTGCGGGGCGATAGAGAAAGAACTTGAAGCCATAGACCCCGACAATGCCGCCGACTATAAGGCGAACCTCGAAAGCTACACCGCAAAGCTGGACGAACTTGACAACAGCTTCAAGACACTTGTTGACAGTGCTTCCTCAAAGACACTTGTTTTTGGTGACAGATTCCCGTTCAGATATTTTGTTGATGATTACGGTCTGGACTATTACGCTGCATTCATCGGCTGTTCTGCCGAAACAGAAGCCAGTTTTGAAACGATAGCTTTCCTCGCTGACAAGGTAAATGAACTTGACTGCGGCACCATATTCACTCTTGAAAATTCTTCTAAAGATATAGCGAATTCCATCATATCAGCATCGGGCAAAAGTGCAGAGATCGCAGAACTCAACTCACTCCAGTCGATATCAGCGGACGACATAGCAAACGGCACAAGCTATCTTTCCATAATGCAGAAGAACTATGATGTTCTCGCAGGCGTGCTGAAATGAGGTGCAGTATGAACAATAAAAAAATACCGGTCATACTTATAACAGGCTATCTCGGTTCGGGCAAGACTACCCTCATGCAGAACCTTTTGAAACAGGAACAGCGCAAGATAGCGCTTATAGTCAATGACATGGGCAGTGTCAACATAGATGCTGCACTGCTCAACAAAAATCGTGACCGCATAGCTTCTGTTGAAATGGTGGAACTCCAGAACGGCTGTATCTGCTGTACTTTGCGTGATGAATTTATCGCTGAGATAGAGCGCATATCACAGCTGCCCGACATCGAAGCTGTTTTCGTTGAAGCATCGGGCATAAGTGAACCGTCGAATATTGCGGCATCGTTTGTGATATACACAGAGGACACCCCCGATACCAACGTTTATCTCAGTTCTGTCGTATCGGTGGTAGATGCTGACCGCATATACAACGAATTCCTGCGGGAGATAACTATGGAGAACGACACAGAAGAGGGCGACATCATAAACCTTATAATCGACCAGATAGAATTCTGTGACCTTGTAATACTCAACAAGACCGACCTTTTGTGCGAAAGACAGATAGAAGAGGTCACAAAAGCGATACGCGATATACAGTCGGAAGCCGAGATAATACCCGCTGTCAACAGCGTTGTAGATACCGACAAGATACTTCACGGCAGAGAATTCGACTATCATTCGGTAAAGGCTTCATCATCGATACAGCGTGCGCTGAACACCAATGAACCTAATGACAAGGAAGCCTGCATGGACGAATACGGAATAACCTCTTTCGTGTATGAGGAAGTGCGTCCCTTTGACAGAGAAAAGTTCATGGCACTGGTGGACGAGTACCCCGCAGAACTTATCCGCACAAAAGGCTATATGTGGTTCGCTGATGACGATGTGCATATACAGCTTTTCGAGCAGGCGGGGCGCAACGCAAGTGTCACCGAACTGAATGAGTGGCTGGCTTCCTGCCCGCAGGAAGAAGTTGAAGCCATACTTGAAAGCTATCCCGACCTGAAAGAAGACTGGGACGACAAGTACGGCGACCGAATAAACCAGCTGGTATTCATCGGCAAGGGCTATAAAAAGGCAGATATTCTTGCAAAGCTGGAAAGCTGTCTGACGATATAAATACTACACAAGTGCAGAAGGACGGCAGTTTTTCTGCACTTTGTTTTTGAATGAGGAACGAATGATGAAAAAAATACCTGTTTACCTTTTTCTCGGCTTTCTTGAAAGCGGCAAAACTACTCTTATACAGAAAACGCTTGCAAACAAACGCTTTGGTAACGGCGAGAACATTTTACTGCTTGTATGTGAAGAAGGTCTTGAAGAATACGACCTTTCAAAGCTGAAACAAAACAATATCACCCTGCATGTGATGGAAGAAAGCACAGAACTTGAAGAAAGTTCGCTGTTAAAACTTTCTGACGAATGCGGCGCTGACAGAGTGGTCATCGAGTACAACGGCATGTGGCATCTCAACGACCTGCTTATGAACAAGCCCGAAAATCCGGCTGATCTTCCGGACGGTCTTTGCAGCCGATGCTTCAACGATAGCCATGTATTTACAAAGCTGCCGCAGTCTTGTGGTGGATAAGGTGAATATCTGCGACCTGGCGATATTTGACCGCTGTCACAGACAGGATAAAGGCGCTGTTCTGATAAACGATAATGCTGTGCGGTCATCGGTGCCGCACAGCATTTTTATGTTATTATCTATTCTTTCGCAGGCATATCGAATGTACTGCGTCTGCCTAACTTCTTTGCTGACCACACAGATCCCGACAGCACAGGCACAGAGAATGCCGAGCAAACCGACAATATAAGACAGCGCAGATCGGGCACAGCAGTGCTGAATATCTTACCGAGCACAGGTATATAAATTCCCGCAAACAGCGCCGCCGCAGAAGCCGTCACCGCGAATAGGAGAAATCCGTTGTTAAAATGCGGAACCGTGAACAGAGTTTTCTCTTCGGACTTGCACTCGAAAACATGTATAAGCTGACTCAGCACAAGGGTGATAAGCGCACCTGTACGTGCCGCAGAAAGAGGTTCGCCCGCTTTCAGGAGCACAGTGAATGTCGCAAGGGTGCATATACCGATAAGAATGCCCCTCAGAAGCATTCGCCAGAGAAGTCCCCCGCTGAAAAAGCTGTCGCTCTCTTTACGCGGTTTTCTTTCCATCACAGATTTTTCGGGCGGTTCAAGCCCCAGCGCCACCGCAGGCAGACTGTCTGTCACAAGGTTGACCAGCAATATCTGCGCAGGCAGCATCACCATCGGCAGACCCATCATTATCCCTCCGAACATCGTCACCACTTCACCGATATTGCTTGAGATCATATAACGCACGAACTTGCGTATATTCGCATATATCGTCCTGCCGTCCTCCACTGCACTGACAAGCGTTGCAAAATTGTCATCTAGCAGTATTATGTCTGCCGCCTGCTTTGTTACCTCAGTACCCTGAATGCCCATCGAAACGCCGATATCAGCTTCCTTTACGGCAGGCGCATCATTGACACCGTCGCCTGTCATGGCACAGATATGACCCTTAGCCTTGAAAGCCTTGACTATCCTCAGCTTGTGCGCAGGTGTCACTCGCGCGAAAACAGCGCAGTTGTCGATTATCTCAGTCAGACGTTCATCAGTGATCGCATCAAGTTCGGCACCTGTAAGAACAAGGCTCCCCTGCTTCATGATACCCACCTGCCTTGCGATGGCGGCGGCAGTCAGCTTGTGGTCGCCTGTTATCATCACAGTCCTTATACCCGCCCGCTGACATTGACGGACTGCCGCCGCCGCTTCGGGTCGAGGCGGGTCTTGCATGCCCATCAGCCCAAGAAAGACAGTTCTTCCCCCCTCTATCTTGCAGAAAGCCAGCACCCGCAGACCCTCAGCCGCAAGGGTATCGCCCTGACGCAGAACAGCCAGCTTTTCAGCACTAACGAAAGGCTTTACGCCAGCGGAAGACAGTGCGGCAGTGCATTCATTTATTATAACATCAGCGCTCCCCTTTTTGTAGGAAATGACCTGTCCCGCCCTGTCACGGCATATCACTGTCATTGAACGGCTCTCGCTGTCAAAGGGTATCTCGTCCTGTCTTGTGAGTTCTAAGGTGTCAGCGCGAATGCCCGCCTCAGCCGCCGCAGTAACTATGGCGCATTCGGTCGGGTCGCCGTTGGCGGTAAATCGCGGCAGAGAGTTCTTGCCTTTTAACAGTGACGGCGAATTTTCCACCAGTTCAGCATTTGAGCATACAGCCCCGCAGGTCAGCAGTTCACGGATAGCATCGGGCAATTCGGCAGGCAGTTCATCTGCCGAGATCGGCGTACCCTCTGCATCGGTCAGGGTGGTGACTTTCATCTTGTTCTGAGTGACTGTACCTGTTTTATCGGTGCAGATAACTGATGCACAGCCCAGCGTTTCCACAGAATGAAGTCTGTGAACAAGTGCGTTTCTCTTAAGCATTTTGCGCACCGCCAGCGAAAGTGCTATCGTCACAGCCGCAGGCAGACCCTCAGGTATGGCGGCGATGGCGATAGTTATGCCTGTCATAGCCATATCAAGCAGAGGTTCGCCCCGCAGAAGTCCCGCTATGAAAACGATAAAGCATATGACTATGCAGATGACTGCCAGTGTTCTGCCCAGTTCAGCCAGCTTTTTTTGCAAAGGTGTAAGTTCTTCCCCGATGCTGTCAAGCATCACCGAAACGCGCCCCATCTGTGTACGCTTGCCTGTGGCAGTTGTTTCGATAATGGCAGTGCCTTTAGTGACAACAGTACCCATATAAGCCATATATTCCTTATTCAGCGATGAAAAATCCACTTCATCACGGCGGGGCTGTTTGCGGGCAGGTTCAGCTTCACCTGTGAGTATAGCTTCGTCACAGCAGAGGGCTTTACAACTGATTATGTAGCCGTCAGCGGGTATCTTGTCGCCAGCTTCAACGGCAAAAACATCACCGCAGACCAACTTTTCGGCAGGCAGTTTTTTCAGTACGCCATCACGGTAGACTCGTGCAGTGGGGGCAGTCATAGCTTCCAGCTTTTCGAGGGTCTTCTCACAGCGGTACTCCTGGATAAATCCTAAAAAGGCGTTTATGACCACAACCGCAATGATGGGTACAGCATCGGTGTACTGCCCCAGCAGTACCGAAACAACCATCGCTCCGAGAAGTATCATCACCATAACATCATGGAACTGCCCCACAAATATTTTCAGCGGACCTTTCTTCTTTTTGCCGCCAAGCAGATTTGCACCGTCCTCCGACAAGCGATGTTCTGCCTCAGCTGAGGTCAGTCCGCGCCGCTCAGACTGCGACATCTTCGGCGCGGCGTGTTCAAGGCTTTGTTCTAAGATCCCAAGCATTATCATCTTTCCTTTCTGTAAGACAAGTCGTATATCTAATACTATGCAGTCGGAAAATTTAAAATGACAAGCTGATATTTAGTAAAAACAAATATGACTATCCCTTTAGCACACCAACTAAAAATGCGGTGAACAAAAGGATAATTGAGCGTTGTATATCTTTCCCCCGCCTGCGGCGGGGGAAAGATATACGCCAAGAACCTTAAGTTCTGTATAGCCGCTGTTTTTGTGGTGTGTCAGCGGGATAACCACAAAAACAAATCCAGATCCCGCTGTATATTTCTTTCCTTGCCTTCGGCGGATAAAGCAATACGAACAACAGACATTTCATGTTGCCGGCAATACACATAAGAATTGGCAGAAAAACAAAAACGCACCCCAGACAGCAAACTTCGGTAATCTTCGCTATTGACATTTCGGCTGATTTGTTATATTATAGAATAGTATGCCGATGAGGGAGCGTACAGATATGTTCCATCGGCATTAAAAGACGGCGATGCTTTCAGCTGTATGATGGAGATAGTATAGGAGGTTTGTGCTGTGAGCGGATATATTTCCGAGATGCGCAAGCTGGTCGGACATAAAACGATAATACAGTGTGCGGGCAGTGTGATATGCGTTGACGAACATGGCAGACTTCTGCTGGGCAAACGCACTGACAACCACCTGTGGGGCTACGCAGGCGGTTCTGTCGAGATAGATGAAAAGGTCGAGGACTGCGCCAAGCGCGAACTTTTCGAGGAAACAGGTCTTACCGCAGAAGAGCTGGAGTTTTTCTGCGTAAACTCAGGCAGTGACGCCCATTACATCTACCCAAACGGCGATGAAGTTTCTAATGTTGAGATAATATACATCTGCCGCAAGTTCAGCGGTGAACCAAGACCTCAGCCCGAAGAGATAGAAGAACTTCGTTTTTTCACACCGCAGGAGATAGAAATTAATATGATATCACCGCCAATAAGACCCGTTTTCAGACGATATTTCGAGGTATTCGGCAAAAATGAAAACAAGTAGTGCCGAGCACAAAGATCACGTATATCCGCAGAAACATACATATATTTCATGATGCCCCCAAAAGAAAGGTCTGGCAGACATTTTTGTTTTTTCGGACAAGCCGTTCTCAGGCGGCATGGGATACACATAAATCCCAATTTGGTTGTGTATTGTTCCCCCGCCGTAGGCGGGGGAACAATACGAAAGAGCAGCCATTTTGTATCATCAGCAATACACATCAAAATTGGGAGACACATAATAAAGAAAATTGTGATTATCCCGCTGATACACCAAAATAAACGATGTTATATCGGGAATTGAATACAGTTGGCGGTTATCTTTCCCCCGCCTGCGGCGGGGGAAAGATAACATCAACTCAGTTTTTCCTCATTGATAGAGGTATTTTGCAGTGGTGTGTTAAGGGGATAGTCATAAAGAAAATTATTGATTTATTCGGAGATTTGATATGAGCATAAAAAATACGCTGACCATCTGGTTCGGCAAATTTATGGTAAAGGCACTGCATCTGCTGGGCAGAGATGCAGGCAACGCTCCCGGACTGATACTCTGGGAGATGAACAAGGACTGCCTTAAGGCTTTCAAGGTGGACTGCCCGATCATCGCAGTCACAGGCACAAACGGCAAAACATCTGTGACAAATTACCTGAACCACATATTTGAAAGCACAGGCAAAAAGATAATCACCAATAAACAGGGCAATAACCTCGATACAGGCATAACCTCACTGCTTTTGCAGAACTGCGATATGAAAGGCAGGGTCAAGGCAGATTATCTGGTGCTGGAGATAGACGAGAGCCATGTGCCTGTCATCTTCTCGAAAATGAAGCTGGAAACGCTGGTGCTTTTAAACTTCTTCCGCGACCAGCTCGACCGCAACGGTGAGGTCGAAACGCTTATCCTCAAAGTCAAGAAATTCCTTGAAACATTTGAGGGCAACGTTGTGCTGAATGCCGATGACCCAAACGTTTCAAGACTGGGGCTTGCAAATCCCAAAAACAAGAACATTTTCTATTTCAGCGTTGAGAAATACGCAGGTGCTACGGAAAAGCCTTATGAAGTCGGTGAAGGCAAGTTCTGCCCGCGCTGTGGTGAAGAACTTAAATATGACTACTACCAGTACTCCCATGTGGGAAAATTCCGCTGTCCGAAATGCGGTTTCGGTGATGTAAAGCCGTATGTCACCGCCAAAAATGTAAAGCTGGATGTTCCCTCCATCGAATTTGAGGGCGAAGAATACAAGATAAGCCACAACAGCATCTACTACGTGTACAACCTTTCAGCGGTATATGCGGCGGCAAGCCTCTATAATTTTGACAAAAAAGTGCTGCACGAAACTTTTGAGAAATTCGAGGTCAACAATGGCAGACTTGAAAAGTTCAATGTAGACGGCAGCAGCTTACTGGTAAATCTGGCTAAGAACCCTGTGGGTGCAAACATGACCTTACGTGTCATGAACGAACACAAGGGCGAAAAGGAACTGCTTTTCGTGCTTAACGACAACCTTGCTGACGGTCACGATGTTTCGTGGATATGGGATATCAATTTCTCGGTGTTCAACGATGTCACAAGGGTCGTCACCAGCGGCACAAGAGCGTATGACATAGCGATAAGGATAAAATGTTCGGGATATGACCCTGATAAAATAGTCGTAAAGCCCGAACTTGACGATGCTATGGCGGAATTTTTCAAAAACAAGGGCGACAAATACGCCATCGCCAACTATACAGCTATACAGCCGACACGCGCCGCAATAAAGCGCTACAAAGCAAAGGTCAAGGAGGGCAGGGAAAATGGATAAACTGAGGATATTACACATGTACCCCGCCATGCTGGATCTATACGGCGACAGCGGCAATGTTGAGATACTTTCATACAGATGCAGGATGCGCGGCATCGAAACTGAGGTAATAAAACACGATCTCGGCGATAAGGATACCGATTTCAGCGGCGTTGATATAGTTTATCTGGGCGGCGGTGCTGACTTTGAACAACAGCTGCTTGCAGATGACCTGCTGGGTCTGAAAGACAATATACGCAAGGCTTATGAGAACGGCGTATACTTCCTGATGATATGCGGCGGCTACCAGCTGATGGGGCAGTATTACAAGGATTCCAACGGCAAGAAGATACCGGGTCTGGGACTTTTTGACTACTACACAGTGGCTTCTACCAACAAGCGCGAAAGGTGTATCGGCAACATCGTGGTAGAAACAACTTTAGGCGACAAGAAATACAAAGTCATCGGCTTTGAAAATCACGGCGGTCAGACCACCAACGTAAAAACGCCTTTCGGCAAAGTTCTGGCAGGCAACGGCAATGAGTTTGCAAGTTCGGTAGAGGGTTATACCGAAAAAAATGTAACTGCCACATATCTTCACGGTCCGCTGCTTTCAAAGAACCCTCGACTTGCAGACCACATAATCTCCTACTGCATGACGCGCAAGACAGGTCAGCCGTACAAACCTGAACAGATAAACGACAAACTTGAAGCCGAATGCCGCAAGGTGCTGCTGGAAAGGCTTCTGAAAAAGTGAGGGTAAAAGCCCATGTTCCCGTTTTTCAAAAAGAAAACAGCGGAGGCTGGATCTCCGCTGAAAAAGCGCGTGCAGAACATGAAGTGCCGCAAGATAAATTTTGTTGACGATGACTTTGATGGTCTGTGCCGCGATATGAAGCAGGACTGAAAAGCACTGATGCGCCTTAAGCCCGTCAACTACTATGCGATCAAAAACAGCTATATCATGGGCATGCTGTATTCAGAAGAAGACTTTTCCGAGAATTTCATACAGTTGCTTCATTTTGATGGCGAGCGTCAGACAGGCAGGAGCGATATTTTCCCTGTTGACATCGAAACTGCGGTAAAAGCCCTCGCTAAGGTCGGCATAATGATCGACCTGAAAAAGATACATGAAGAAAAAGCATAATAAAAGCGGACTGATTTACAGTCCGCTTTTTTGTATAGTTCAGTCGCCTGTTGACTGCCTCAGGATAACACGATGGTCAACAGTGTAATATTTATTATCTTTTTCGGTGGAATGGATATTCTCTATCAGCTTTGCTATGACAAGTTCACCCATCTTCTCGCAAGGCTGTTCAACGGTGGAAACAGTTGGAAGCATCATCTCGCACATGGTTATGTTGTCAAAGCCCATTATCGAGATATCCTTGCCCACCTCGATACCCAGTTCATACGCGCGGTGTATAGCCGCTATCGCCAACAGGTCGGAAACAGCAAATATAGCAGTCGGGCGCTTTTCAAGGCTGTTGAAATAGTTCATAGCGTCAAAGCCGCAGGCATACTCGTAACTGTCCTTATAGACCAGTTCCTCACGATATGGTATGCCGCATTCTTCCAGCGCCATCTTGTAGCCGTTCTCGCGGGCTGTGGAAGATATAGCCTCCGACTTAGTACCGATAAACGCGATATCACTGTGCCCCTTTTTGACCAGTGCCTTTACTGCATCGATAGCCGCACCCTCATCGTCCACCGCAACAGTCAGCACATTTGCACCTGTAACACCCTCACAGCAAAGAGCGATATCATAATTCTCAGCCAGTCGGTTAAGCGACTGCGCATCGAACAGCGTACCAAGCAGTACCACACCGTCAACAGTGCGGTTATAAAGCATGTTCATCTGACGCGCCTCAACGGTCGAAACGCCGTCAGATACCGCAGTTATCACATCATATCCTATCTTCGAGGCATAGCGCTGCATGCCGCCAACTATCTTTGAATACAGTGAATGCTCAGAAGACGGCATTATGCAGAGAATTACATTCGTTTCGCGCTTTCTAAGATTTCTGCCCAGATAATTTGGCGAATAGTTCAGCTTTTTTATGGCATCATTGACCCGCGCCGCAGAATCCTCAGACACATTGCAGCTGCCGTTCAGCACCCTTGAAACAGTTGCTACGGAAACGCCGGCTTCCCTTGCAACTTCCTTTATAGTAACACTCATTCTATATCCTCCCATACGTATAAAACGCAAGTCCTTTCTCATATCAATTATAACACATCGCGCTCTTCAAGTCAACTTCCACATATGAAAAAATTGACAGAATAAGTGTGAAAAGTCTGCATAAAAAGCAAAAGACCCTTCCGAAGAAAGGTCAGCTGCTGCGCCGCCCGCGGGTAAACAGGCGGCAGGATATATGGATATGGTTGGGTAAATGTGGAATGCGTAAGTTATTCAGCGGCGGTGAAGCGGGCAAACTGATACTCAGCAGTCAGCGGCGTGGTGCCGTCATATTTGCCGAGCCAGCTGTCAACGCCCTTACCGTTCCATACATTCATCATTATCTTGCTTGGTGTCGAGGGTATGTTCTCCTCAGCAGTGTGAACAGCTTCGCCGTCAACGTACCAAGTTATGCTGTCAGGCTTCCACTCAAAACCGTAAGTATGAAATTCCTCAGCCGCATCAAAGCCCAGATCATAAACGAACTCATGGTTGCCCTGCCCATCGGTAAAATAATTGAACTGTACGATGGTGGTGTCCTTGCCCAGAAATTCGATGTCTATCTCGTCCCACGGGTTGCCGTCGGACGGACCTGTGTATGTAAAGAACGATGAAACCACGCCAACATTCTTGATGGGCTTCATACTGACCTCGTACAGACCGTAGCCGTAGAAGTCATTGGTGCGGTGTTCAGCCGCCGTGTATTCATCGGGTATGATACTGTCTATTTTCAGCTTCATCACACCGTCTTCAAAACTTGTGTTGTCCTTTTTCCATGTGCAGTTGAACATGTTGCCGTTAGACCAGCCGTCAGAGCACATGAATTTGTCTGAGTCACCCTTAGTGAAATCTCCCAGCAGAGTGTAGGGGCTGTTTTCTTCCTCAGCAGGTGCTTCAGCCTCAGAAGCAGCTTCAGCAACAGAAGCGACCTCATCTTTGCTGTCATTCTTTTCGGCATTATCACCGCAGGCGCTCAGTGAAAATACGGTCATAAATGCAAGAGTAAGTGCTGTAATTTTTTTCATGTGTATCCTCCATTCGTCTGCGGCTTTACTATAGCAATCCAACTTTTTAAATTCACAAAATCCAGTCGCAAAAGCTGGGATTTATGGGTTTTGTGACTGGATTTTGTCTGAATTTTAAGGCGGATCGCTATAAGCCGCCGTCGCTTCATTTTCCGTGATTATATAGTATCACTTTTTGCAGAATAATTATATCAATAAGTTAAGTTTTGTATCATTTCCATAATGCAAAGATTTTGATATTTTTTCAAAGATCTATAAACAAACAATGTAAACGGCAGATCATTTTGGTGATATAAAGATCAGCCAACGTATGCCTGTACAGAAATTCCGCCTGCAAAAGAATTGCAGACGGAATTTTCAATACTATTTACTTTTACAGACTGTCAGAAATATCGGCTGTCACTACTGCTTTTTCCTGCGCATCAGGAAATATCCCCCACCGAGAACAGCCGCGCCGATACCTGCAAACGCTGCCGCTGTCCCGCTTGAAGAACTCTTTTTATCAGATTTGCTATCCTCTTTTTTGGACGCATCTTCTTTTGCAGACTGACCATCTGCGGCAGGCACCGAGTCTTTATCCTTTGCTATGACCAGCATCGATACCGTTTCAGGCTCCATCTCATATGTGATGGTATCACCGCTGACAGTCACCGCAGGATTGCTGTCAGTCATATCAAATACCTGCGGCGCAAGATTGTTCATTCCATATAAATGAACATAACTGTAATCGCCGCCTTTTATCTTTATGTTTGCAGTTGTCTTGTCCTTGAAAGCCTTGTTGGTCAGTACAAGTGTAACAACATCGGTGTTGTCACCGTGAATAGCCGCGTAGCCGGTCGAACGCTCAAAATCGGAACTTTCACAGCTGAGCAGATTATCACCGAAATGACCGCCGTTCCCGTCATAATTGGTATACAGGTCGATGGCGGCACACTGATAGTCAGCCTCCATCGCAAAAAGCGTTGCAAGGTAGACTTCATTCTTTGCAAACACGCCCAGTGCTTCCGCCTCAGCTATGCCGCCGCAGATATCGTAGCTTCCGCCGAAATCATATTCGGTTATAGCTATCTTAGTACCTGGATAAAATTGGTCGATGGACTGCTTTAGATTAGGGAGCAGCGGCAGGAACTCTCCGCCTGTATCGGTTATCCAGCTATCCTCTTTATAGGACTCGTCCCACAGACTGCGCACCGAATCGAACCGCGCCTTTACACAGTTTTCGTTGGTATAGTGCTTGCATGAACGCTCTCCGCACTCGCCTTTTGCCTCAGTGTAATAGTGTATATCAAGGGCATCTATCAGCCGCACACCGTTTTCGTCCTCAGCCTCTTTCATCTTTTCCAGATAATAGTCAATGAACCAGCGGTAATCAGGACGCCACGATTTTATCTCGTTCCAGTCGGGCGCATTCACAAAACTCTGAAAAGCACTGTACCCGAAAAGCGCAGGTCCGAATACCTCAGCATCGGGGTCAAGTTCCTTGACAGCTTTCGCCATAGTTATGTTTTTCTCCACTATCTCCTCACAGGTACACTGTTCGGGGTGCATGCGTGCGTGAGTCATGTGCCACAGTCCCGGCTCATTATCCATCGAATAGCCCTGAATGCCGCCGTTTTTGGCAGTGCCGAGAGTATTTATCAGATAGTTTACATATTCGTCCATGTAAACAGTCCCATCGTTAAGATCGGGTGTCATGGTAAGATCACTGCCCTTGACGAGTTCCACTTTGTTCCAGCGGTCAGAGGGCGCTTTTTGCGCCTGCGTGACCTCCCCGTCCATATCTGCCGAAACATATCCCGCCAGCTGCAAAGTGGTCATGGCATAAGCATTCCGTTTCTCGTCACAGCGTTTGCGCAGGTTGATGGACATAGCACCGGGTGTATCCCAGAGATCCTGCGACATAGTCTGCTGGAAGTAATTATCCGACATATGCGACCTGTCAGACCCGGCGTTTGAAGCGTTGGTTTCCCAGTTGTAAGCAGAAGAACGGTTGCCGCCCGCGCGGATAGCCGTCGGCATCACATCACCGCCCATAAGTTCCTCGTTTATGCCGAAAATATAGGGCGATATCGGTGTTTTTTCAGCGCTGAGGTCTATCATGATATCTACCGAACCGCCGTCAGCATGGGCAGCAGTAGCCACAATGCAAAGCGCCGCAGCTGCCGCCGCCAGCGCAGAGATCTTACGAAGTTTTCTCATATACCCTCCCAATAATTGTTATTTTACAAAAGTATATCATTTGTATTATATCACTTTTATGACTTATCGTCAAGTTTTCGGGCGCATTTGCGCACTTTTATATAATTACAGCAATAATCGGTCATGAACTGTTGCCATATAGGGCGAAGAAGCGATATTATCGGCATTCCGATCTATTTTATACGGCCGCAATATTTGATAATTCTTATCATAAAAAGAACAGCGCATATCTGTTAACACAGACATGCACCGTTTCTATCTCTATACAGTCTAAACTGTTTTATCCATAGCTCTATGTCTTGTTTCCTGCAAACTGCGTCTGATAAAGGTCATAATAGCAGCCCTTTTTCGCGATGAGTTCTTCATGTCTGCCGCTTTCGGCAACACGCCCGCCATCGATGACAACAATGGTGTCAGCATCACGTATGGTAGAAAGCCTGTGTGCGATTATCAGCGAAGTCCTGTTCTTCATAAGCGCCACCATTGCAGACTGAATGTGCATTTCAGTTCTGGTATCGACACTTGAAGTTGCTTCATCAAGAATGAGTATTTTAGGGTCAGCAAGCACCGCGCGCGCTATCGTCAACAGCTGACGCTGTCCCTGTGAAAGATTCGTACCGCCTTCTGCCAGCTGTGTCTTATAACCATCGGGCAGTCGGCGTATAAACTCATCAGCATTTGCATGGCGTGCCGCGCGGATAACATCTTCTTCGGGTG
The DNA here is from genome assembly GCF_000178155.2 of Hominimerdicola alba 8. GTDB lineage: Bacteria > Bacillota > Clostridia > Oscillospirales > Ruminococcaceae > Hominimerdicola > Hominimerdicola alba_C. The sequence goes on along the minus strand of NZ_ADKM02000085.1, from coordinate 64,496 downwards.
CATCTTCCCTGCCATAGCGGATGTTTTCCTCGATCGTACCGCGAAACAGCACAGTATCCTGCAAAACTATGCCTATCGATCGTCTTAGTTCGTCTTTTGGTATATCCGTAATGTCCATGCCATCGACTGTTATCCTGCCACCGTCAGGTTCATAAAAACGTGTCAGCAGATTGACTATCGTAGTCTTGCCCGAACCTGTAGCGCCGACTATCGCTATCTTGCGTCCTTGCTCGATCTCCAGCGAAAAACCCTTTAGCACAGGCTTGTCAGCATCATAGCCGAAGCGAATATCCTCAAAATCAATGTCACCGCGAACATTCTCTGCTTTCATTTCAGACTTCCCGTCATCGGGTTCAGGTTTGGTTTCCATCACCTCAAATATGCGTTCCGCACCCGCGATAGCTGTCTGTATATTCGCATACTGGTTCGCTATCTCGTTGATAGGTCGCGAAAACTGTTTCGAGTACAAAATAAATGCCTGTATAGTACCGACAGTGATCCAGCCTTTAAAACTGAACCACCCGCCGAAAGCCGCGATCAGCACAAACCCGAAATTCGATATGCAGTTCATCAGCGGACCCATAACGCCGCCGCAGATCTGCGCACGAATGCCTGTTTTGCGAAGTTCATCGCTCATTTCATTGAACTGCTGTGCCGCCGCTTTCTCCTTAGAATATGAAGCCACAGTTCGGCAGCCCGTCACCATTTCCTCCACATGACCGTTCAGCCGACCGAGTATTATCTGCTGTTCAAGGAAATATTTGCGCATGAATTTTGTCATCTTGCCTGACACAAATATTGTCAGTACCACTGTTGAAAGCGATATGAGCGTCAACAGCGGCGAATATATCAGCATTATAACTATCGACCCGATGACTGTCAGCACACCAGATATAAGCGACCCTATCGACTGCGAGATAGTATTCGAGATGTTTTCGACATCGTTGGTCATTCGGCTCATTATATCGCCGTGTTTGTGAGTGTCGAAGTATTTTATCGGCAGCCTTACCAAGTCACCGAACAAGTCGCGCCTCATGGTGCTGACAGTACGTTGTGAAAGCCTTGCAGAGAATATCCCCTGCATGTAAGAAAACGCAGAGTTAAGCAGATAAACTCCGCCCAGCGCTATCAGTGACTTCATCAGCTTGTCAGTGTTTACGGACAGTTTGTCTTTATCAAGAGTTATGCAGTCAATTGCTATCTGCTGAATGTAAGGTGCTGCAAGACCAAGCAATGTCATGATCAGCATGACCGCCATAAGCCCGAAAAAGATGTATCTGCTCCTGCCGATGTAACTCAGCAGTTTGCCGAGAGTTTCTTTCGCGTTGCGCGGTTTCTCCGCATTTACCAGAGCCGCGTGCCGTCCGCCAGGACCCTGTTGTTTATTGTTTGGATTTGGTGGCATGGGGGGCATCAGACCTCACCTCCGTTCGTTTTCACCTGTGAATCATAGATATCGCGGTAGACCTCGCAGTCTGCCAACAGTCTTTCATGTGTGTCACAGCCTACAACAGCGCCGTGATCCAGCACTACTATCCTGTCGCAGTTTTTGACACTTGCGATGCGCTGTGCTATCATTATGACCGTAGTCCCTCTAAGACTCTCCTTCAGCGCCGCCTGCAGCCTTGCTTCCGTACCTAAGTCAAGGGCAGAAGTCGAGTCATCAAATATAAGTATCTCAGGCTTTTTCAGGACTGCTCTTGCTATGGACATTCTCTGTTTCTGTCCACCCGAAAGTGATGCGCCTTTCTCGGCTATCATACTGTCATAACCATCAGGCATGCGCGAGATGAATTCATCTGCCTGCGCTATCTTAGCGGCATTCATTATGTTCTCCATATCGGCAGACTCGTCGCCCCAGCGGATATTTTCAGCCACCGAAGCAGAGAACAGTTCACTCTTCTGCAAAACTATGCCAACGCGCCTGCGCAGTTCCTCCAGCTTGTATTCTCTGACATTCACGCCGTCCACCAGCACTTCGCCCGCATCGGCATCGTAAAAGCGCGGTATAAGGTTTACCAGCGAAGATTTGCCCGAACCCGTCGCACCGAGTATCGCCACAGTTTCGCCCGATTTTATTTCAAGATCTATGGCGGTCAGCACAGGTTCACCGCTGGACTCAGGGTATGCGAAAGTCACATTTCTAAATGTAACAGTACCTTTTTCTGTACCGCTTACATTACCATCACCGTCATTTATGACCGGCTCGGTATCAAGCACTTCAAGGACTCTTTTGCCCGATGCGCTCGCCCTCGCCATCGTCTGGAACATCATCGAGATCATCATAATGCCGTGAAGCACCTGCGTCAGATAGGTGATAGCCGCCATTACCTCGCCAACCTGCATTTCCTTCGCCTGCACCTGCCAGCCGCCAATATATATGACTGCAATTACCGAGAAATTCATGATTACCATAAGCAGCGGCGAAAGGAGTGCCATAAGCTGCTGAACTTTCAGGTTCGCCTCTGTCAGCCCCATATTCGCATCATTAAAACGCGCTTCTTCATGCTTTTCGCGAACATACGCCTTTACGACTCTTGCACCGCTGACATTTTCCTGCATGACCGAATTCACGCTGTCAAGACGCTTTGCAACTATCCCGTAAAGTGGATTTGCCCGCCGCATTATCAGCACCACGATGACCGCTTCAACAGGCAGTGCAACCGCGATTATAATGCCGAAACTCTTTGCAAGGCTCAGCATCATGATGATACCGCCCACAAACATGATGATGTTACGCACAAATCCGCGTATAAGGAAATCAACCATCTGCTGTAACGCTGTGATATCTGCGGTTATCCTCGTCACCAGCGAACCTGTGGTGAACTTGTCTGTCTGCTGAAATGACAGTCCCATCACGCGCGAGAACAGGTCATTTCTCACATCTCTTGAAAAACCCTGCGAAGCGCAGCCCGCAAAAAATGCCGAACCAGCACCGCAAAATCCGCCAAAGATAACGGTTATAAGCATAAGTATGCCCGTCTTTATGATGACATCCATACTGCTGCCCAGCACGCCCTCGTCCACGATTTTAGACATCAGTTTTGGCTGTAACAAGTCCATCATTACTTCTCCCACCATGCTGACAGGCGCAAGCAGCACGAACAGCATGTATGGTCTGATATATTTTACCAGCTTCACTTATCTTCCTCCTCCAGCAAATTTACAAGCATTTTCCGAAGAACTTTCATCGCAATGTCAAGTTCCTCCTGCGGTATGCCTTTGACCAGTGCATCATCAGCCCTGTGGAATATCTCCCTGACACCTGCTACTTTCCCGCGCCCCTTTTCAGTCAGGCAAACTTTCATCACCCTCATATCCGCAGTGTCAGCCTGTCGGGTGACCAGACCCTCGCTTTCCATCTTGCCCAGCGCGACCGAAACAGTCGGCGCTGTCAGGTGCGTCAGATTGACCAATTGAAGCTGAGTAGCACCATCATTGTGTGATAATTCCATAAGTATCCTGTGGTAACCGTTCGGCACACCGTTTTGCTCACACTCACGCCTTACGCGGTGCATGAACATGCGTGATACATCGTTCACAAACATCGATGGCTTGGCATCTTTCCTCTCCAGCAGAAGTCTTGGCATTCTGGTGTGGTCGTTTTTCATTTTAATGACACTTCCCCCCTCATATTAGTTAGTTTTCTAACTAATTATAACATCATAATGCACAGATGTCAATTGAATTTTTTGTAAATATCGCCATCTTATTGTAACCAAAAATTGGTTATTGAAAGTATGTTTTTCCCGCCGAAAACGACACGCATCTGCCGAATGGTGTATTATCTCTGCAAATGTCATTGACTTTTTTACTGTAATATGCTATAATATTTTATACTAATTTAGGAGGTTATAAAATTATGGCTAATACTGATTTTTCTGACAATATTATCTATATCGGCGCCGATGACAAGGACCTCGATCTTTTCGAGAACCAGTACATCGTCCCGAACGGCATGGCTTACAATTCATACGTTATACTGGACAACAAGGTATGCGTTATGGATACAGCTGACCGCCGTGTACGTGATCAGTGGTTCGCAAACCTGAAAAAAGCACTTAACGGCAGGGCTGTTGATTATCTCGTTGTTCAGCATGTCGAGCCTGACCATTCTGCAAACGTAGCCGCACTCATGGCTGAATATCCCGACATGAAAGTTGTAGGCAACGCCAAGACCCTTACTCTGCTGGGTCAGTTCTTCCACATTCCTGGTCTGAGTTTCAACTTTATTACCGTTAAAGAGGGCGATACACTTGAACTTGGCAGCCATACACTTAAGTTCTTTATGACCCCTATGGTACACTGGCCTGAGGTAATGATGACTTACGAAGAGAGTGAAAAGGCATTCTTCTCAGCTGATGCTTTCGGCAAATTCGGCACACTGGATACCGATGAAGACTGGGCTTGCGAGGCAAGAAGATACTATTTCAACATTGTCGGCAAGTACGGCGCACAGGTGCAGGCAGTCCTCAAGAAGGCTTCCGCACTGGATATCAAGATGATACTCCCTCTGCATGGTCCTATGCTGACCGAGAACCTCAGCTATTATCTTGACCTTTATAACACATGGTCGAGTTACCAGCCCGAAGAAAAGGGCATCTTCGTTGCATGTGCATCTATTCACGGCAACACCCTGACTGCCGCAGAGAAATTCTGCACCATGCTTGAAGAACGCGGCGCAGAAAAGGTCGTTCTTGCAGACCTTGCCCGTGAAGACTGGGCTGAGAGCGTTGAGGACGCATTCCGCTATGACAGACTGGTACTGATGGCATCAAGCTATGACGGCGGTGTGTTCCCCGTTATGGAAGAGTTCCTCATGCACCTGCGTGACAAGACCTACCGCAACCGCACTATAGCAATGGTGGAGAACGGTTCATGGGCACCCAGCGCAGCCCGCGTAATGAAAAGCTATGTCGAGAAGTTCAAGGATATCAACCTTGTTGAGCCTGTGGTGACCATCAAGTCTTCCCTTGACATAGAAAGCGAAGCCAAACTCAACGAACTTGCAGACGCTCTCTGCAAATGATAAAACAAACTCAGCCCCTCGTCATGTGACAAGGGGCTGTATTTCTGCCATTCCGCCCGACTGCACCTCATTTCGGGCATCATTGAGCATAAAAGCCTCCTGCTATTGACTTGATAAGGTCGTTTATAGCAGGAGGCTTTTTCATTTTAATATTCCGTAGGAATTTGGTCTATGCGATAATATCATTGATATCCATATAGTTCAGTGTATTAAAATTCGCTACTATTGTTCTGAGTTCAGTCACATTACCGCTGTCATCTGCCAGTTGTACGCTCAGCAGTTTATGACCATAACCTTTAACAGCGATATTCCAATATCCATTTAAAGCCTCTTCTTCTGTTATTTTCCTTTCGGCAAGCACATCATCGCCATGCACGACCCTGATGGTGTCACCATGCACATCGGCTAAAACATCTTTATCCATACCGGCAAAAATATTAATTTCATTTCCTTCTTCTCCTGAAAACTCAGCGTCTTCCGGAGAAGAATACGATGGAAGATCTCTCACAAAAAAGTCTTCGGTGCTTCCGTCTTGGCTGATAAGTCTTAATGTAAATGTTTTTCCGTCACATCTATTAAGATCAGTACCTATCATTATTGTAAACACTCCTCGTTTGATATCACCGTATGAAACAGTCATCTCGCCATTTACCTCATCATCTATAAGACAGCGTATGATGTCACCTTCTTCAGCGTTTTCAGGCAGCCCCGTCGAGTAAGCTGATATATTACCTTCTTCACCTGCTACGACTTCTCCGGCATCCAAAGTCACTGTATGATCGGTCTTTTCCATATTTGCTTGATATACGATATCTTCGGGGGAATTGTTGTAACGTTTCATGATCACTGTGTAACCAAACTTCTCGGCAAGCGCAGTCGCATCTTCAACATCCAGACCGATCATATTATTATCCAGATCAGATGCACTGAACGGCATATCACCGTTGGAATAGTATAACGTTATCTCATGATCCTTAGGTAACTTCTCACCTTCTGCAAAACTGGTGTAAAGCACCTCACCGTAAATGTGCTCGTCGTACTTCTCAACACACCTGACATTGATGAAACCTGCAAGTTTCACAGCTTGTTCCGCCTCAGTGATATCCATGCCTGCTACATCAGGGACAACCGCCGTACCGACATTATCCGCCGATCCATCTTCAGCAGAAGTCGTGTCTTTATCTGCAACATTTTCAGTTTTCATACCTGAATTCGGAGCGCTTGTCTTAAACGCATTATGTGCAAAGCCTATCCCCGCAACCATAACTATTGCAGCTGCCGCAGCAACTCCGCCTGTTAACCACCTGCTGCGCACCCTTGCCTGTCCGCTTCTGCTCGTTATTTCCTTGTTTTCCATAGTGATGACCTCCGTTTCGCCGCTTATGTTATCGGCATACTGCGGAAAGTTCTTTTTAAGCATAGCCTTAAGTTCAGATTTCTTGGCATCACTAAGCGAGATCCTGTCGTACATATTATTTATGTCGCCCATACTTAAAACTCCTCTCCATAGTCTGCCAGCAACACCCTCAGGCGTTTACGCGCCCTGTCCAGCCGTGACACAACAGTGCCTTTCGGCAGACTGAGGATCTTTGCTATCTCATCTGTTTTGTACTCCTCGTAGTAGTAAAGGCAAACGACCGCGCGATACTTTTCGTCAAGACTGTCAAGGGCTTCTTTCACATCAAGTTCCTTTTCAGACCAACAAAACTCAGCCCTGTGAGTATCTGTCAATTCGGCAGATCTTTTCCATCTCGCTGAACGGACGATGTCTTTGCATCTGTTGATAGCAGTACGCAGAAGCCATGCTTTCAGATGCTCTGCACTTTTGATATCCAGTTCTTCGCAGATCGAAAAATATTTCATCAGCACATCACTGACAACATCTTCGGCTTCTGCCTGTGAACCCAGATAAGAATAAGCAGCGCGATAAACATGATCCGCATACCTATCCACGACCTCATCGATACTGAATAACACCTTTACCACCTCCCGCAGTTTTTGAAGATCTTCACCTATAATACGAAGCAGAAGAACGCTTGATTTCACAAGCTAAAAATTTTTTCAGATATATTTCGGGTCATCTATGCTATAGTAAACGACTTATCAATTTCTACATTCAGCCCTCGCAGGCATTGTGATCTTTGTGGCTGTGATCGCTGAACGTCACGAGATCAATGTCACTTACTATTAATACGTATCTCCCAGTAATACCGCCTCGCCACCTCAGGCAGATCGGTCATCACTCCATGTTCGGGGTCATAAAACACACCTTCACAGTAAAGCGACCAGTGCCAGCATCGCGGTGTTTCCAGACTAAGCATGCAAAGCGGCGGAAGTTCTTCTTTATTGATAAAAGACACTCTCTGATCCGATACCCACGCCCCATGTGAGCGCAGATAGCCCTTCATCTCCTTAAGATCCGTTTCACGGAAATTATCAAGTTCCTCCGCTACCTGCCCCACAGGAAGCCCCAGCACCATCGCCAGCACCGCCTGACCGCACTGCAAGTCAGTCGGCTCATGTATGTAATTAATATCCATATCGCACCTCTTTCATTATATATGATGATTTTAACACGCCCACACCTGAATGTCAAGAAACATCGCAGTGTCCTTTTCTTAGCGTTATCCCACTGTCAAAAAACACCTCAGCACAATTTTCAAACAATAACATCTATGCTCCTGTGCCTTATCGTGCTGTCAAAGGCATTTTTATACAGGAACATCACTGCCGCTTACAGTCACCGCATCTGTACCATGTGTCGCCCATATTATCAGCTGTTCAACAAATTTCGGAGTGATGCTCTCAGGGATATGAAAAGGCAGAAGATATCTGTTCCAGCGCCCGTTAGTTTCAACAGCCTGAAATGACCTGCCATTGCTTATAACATATTCTTTTTCAGTCTTAAGGGGGCAAGCCAGAATGTAATATTTATCGTCTGACGCAATGTGCAGTATATTGTACGGCGAGTCATCGTCCAAAGCAATATACCATATATATGTCTGCCCATCAACTATTATCCTGCGTCTTCCTTTAGTGCGTATGCTCATAGAATATCACCTCGCAATATCAATTACAATTATATCACTATTTATATGCAATGTCAAAAAACTCACAGGCGTTTTATGAAAACGATGCTGCACGGATCATATTCCTGTTTTTGACAACCGAACCATCCCATCAGATATACTGAATGAACTATAGCAATCCGCCTTAAAATTCAGACAAGATCCAGTCACAAAACCCATAGATCCCAGCTTTTGCGACTGGATTTTGTGAATTTAAAAAGTTGGATTGCTATAAAAATGAAAAAAATTCAACATTTTGTGCAGTTAGAATGGAAACGATTACACTTCGATTATGTTTTGAATATATAAATTATATTTATGATATAAAAATTCTAACATATGTGATATATTTATGTCAGACGAAGGGCAAGGAAGTCCTAATATGAAATATGGAGGAATTGAGCATGAAGGCAAAAAGAATTTTTGCTGGTCTTTCCGCAGCAGTTATCGCAGCAACCATGATGGCAGTAAGCGCATCTGCTACTAAGCTGAGTGATGTTGTATATCCCAGCAAAACTGAAACTGACAAGAACGACGGCTGGTACAGTGTAGGTGCAATGGGCTTCTACATGAGCCAGAAGTGGAAGTGGAACCAGAGTGACTGGTTTGGCATAAACGACGAAGGCAAGATAGAACTGTCTTACAAGATCAGTGAGGTACTGACCGATACTACTATGGAAGGCAAGGGTACTCTGGGCGATATGGGCGTTATGATACTCAATCTGCCTGAGGACAGCTATCCTTATGATGTTACGATTTCCGATGCCAAGTTCGTTACCAATGACGGCGAAGAGATCATTCTTGACTCTGTAAACTCTATAACCGAAGCAACACTCGATAAGGAAGGCGGTTTCCGTATCCACATCAGACCTGTTGATGAGGTTGACGAGGAAACAGGCGATGTAACAGTTCCCGCAAGCCCTGAAGTTGCAGGCTGGGATCAGGAGGGCGCTTTCAAGGGCGGTACACTCTCCATGACCATCGACTTCGGCGCACCTACTGCTAAAGAAGAGAGCAAGGCTGAAAGCGCTGCTGAGAGCAAGGCAGATGACTCAAAGACAGAGTCTAAGGCTGATGATTCCAAAACTGACAGCAAGGCAGAAGATTCAAAGGCTGACAGCAAGGCTTCAAACACCACAACTACAGGCAAGACCACCACTACCACCACAACAACAGCTTCTGCTTCATCTGCCGCAAGCGATGCTACCGAAAATAACAACTCCAACACCGGTGCAGCTGCAGGTACAGTATTCGGTCTGCTGGCACTGGCAGGCGCAGGCGCTGTAGTTTCCAGGAAGAAAAACTGATCTCTGACAAATAATTTCTGACTGAAATATTTATCGACGGTATATCCCCTCTTCCGCACAGGCGGAAGAGGAGGACACCGTAAAAAATCGGCATAATGTTTTAGTAAAAGTTATGCCGAAAAGATATACTATTTTAATTATATCATATGAGCAATTATAGCTTATGATATGATCGTTATCCTCCCAGCACACCACATGAGATCACGGTGGGGCGTGTCAGCGGGATAACCAGATATAGGGTCTTGAAGGTAATATTTATTGGGGCATATACGGAGGGATATCATCATGAGAAAACTTAAGATGACTGCTGCGGGTCTGTTTGCACTGGCACTCGCACTTGGTATGGCAGCCTGTGGTGCAGGCAATGATAGTGGGGATTCAACGGGCAACGCAAATTCTGCTGAGAGCATGCCCGAAAAGAAGCTGGAAGAAAGCCAGCAGGACATAGTTAACCGTCTGGCTGATGAAATGACTGATGTCAGGGAACTTGCCAGCAATGAGATCGACTGGTTCTCGTTCTATGACATTAATCCAACTGCATCTGCTGACAAGGAGATCGGTGTTGATCTGGCACTGTTCCAGACAAAGTACAATGGCAAGATCAACTATATACAGACCACATGGGATACCAAATTCGATGATCTGGCAAAGCTGATAATGGCAGGTAATTCGCCTGACTTCATCGGTGCTGACGACATGGATGTTTTCCCTAAGGGCGCTATCAAGAGCATGATCGAGCCTATTGACGATTACATCGACTTTGATTCTCCCCTGTGGGCAGATATGAAGTCTGCAAACGACCAGTTCGTTTACAAGGGCGATCATTATGTGGCAGTATCCCGCGTTGACCCCAGCTATATATGGATCTACAACAAGAATGTCATTGAGGACAACGGTTTTGATGACCCGGCTGAACTTTACTGGAACGGCGAGTGGAACTGGGATACATTCTCTGAGATGTGCGTAGAATTCACCGACGCCGAAAATGACAAGTGGGCAATGGACGGCTGGTACTACGAAAACGCGCTGACCGAGTCTTCGGGCAAGCCTCTGGTAGGCATGGAAAACGGCGGGATCGTCAACAACATTGGTTCGCCTGAGATAGCTAAGGCACAGAACATGATGTACAATCTACAGAAGAATGAAGTCGTATACCCCAAGCATCTGCATGACTGGAAGGTAAGAGGCGATGTATTCGGCACAGGTATCGCTTCGGGCGAAACACTGTTCTATCCGATAGGTCTGTGGGCTATTGAAGACGCACCCAGCGTTACCGCACCTTATGGTGACCTTTCTAAGGGTGAGGTAATGTTTGTACCTGTACCTTGCGCTAAGGACACTGACGCGATGTATGTTCCATCAAGAATACACGGTTTCTGCATTGTAAAGAATGCAAAGAACCCTGAGGGCGTTGCCGCATGGCTCGACTGCACACGCTATGCCGAAACTGATGCTGCGGCTCACCAGATCACACTCGACCAGTACAAGAATGACTATGGTTGGACTGACGAGATGCTGGAAATGCGCGACGAGATCTATGCTCGTGCCGCTGAGCATCCTGTATTTGAGTTCGCACAGGGCGTTTCCACCGACCTTTCAAGTCTGACCGACGGCATCATCAAGGGAACTATGCACCCTGCTGAAGCCAACACATGGACTTCTATAGTTGCTGAGAACGAAAAGGCTCTTGACTACCTGATAAAGGAAGCACAGGAGCAGACTCAGGGCTGATCAAAATAATGACTGAAGAGATCATAAACACGCTATATCCTTCATTTTTATAATCCTAAGTCCCAAGTCTGACGAACCGTCTTTGGCGCTTGCGTCGGAGATGTGTTCTGTCGGCGGAGGGGCGAAGAAATGGCAGTGGAACTGCTATATAAGGAAACTGAATAGCACACGCTGTTCTGCGTTAAACAGGAGAGAGTTTTACACACGCTATAATATCCTTCATTTTTATATTCCGGTTTTACGAGGCGGCGGGCAGAAATGTCCGCCGTTTCGTATTAAGAGATATTTTATGAAACTAAAATCGGCAGATATGTCAGCGCTTCATAAAAAAAGTGATCGTAAAAGCAGTTTTGAACATAGCAAAATACGGATATGACAGAAGATCGATCGGAATATCATATTTTTTATAGGTAAATGACGGCTTCGGTTTGTCGGGCAGATGTTCGGCACTCATTTGAAAGTCAACGTACAATATGAACAGAACGAGGATAGATTTTAACAAATCTTGACAAGGAGGACAAAATGTGGTATAATGCGAACAACCGAACTACTACCGTGAAGGAGGTGCTCTTCATGGGTATCAACAAGGAACTTTCACACAGAGAATTTATGCAGCAGGAAACGGGCGAAACACATTCGCCTTACGAAAAAGAGTTGGAATTCTACTCGGCGGTGGCGTCAGGCAACCTCGAAAGGGTTGAGGAATTATATACTCCGCTGGCTGTTGAGGGTTATGGCAAGCTGAGTATGGACCCTGTACGCAACATGAAGTACCATCTTATCATAACCATTGCGCTGATAGCAAGGTTCTGTATCGAAAAGGGTCTGCCGACCGAAACCAGCTACACCATAAGCGACATTTTTATAAACCGCCTTGATGTCAGCACGACTGAGGAACAGCTTTCAATGATACACCGCGAGGTATTTGTTGAGTACTGTAAACGCATGCAGAAGGTCAATTCGGGCAACGCATACTCAAAACATGTACTGATGTGCCTTGACCTTATCTATGACAACATTTACAACGGTATACGTGTTCAGGAACTGGCTGACAAGCTGGGACTTACACCACAGTACTTGTCGAAGCTGTTCAAGCAGGAGGTGGGCGTGACCATCTCGGATTACATAATGTCGCGCCGAATTCAGGCAGCTGAGAACATGCTGAAATTCTCTGATTATGCTCCGCTGGATATCGGAAACTACATGGGATTCAGTTCGCACAGCCATTTCATAGCCTGTTTCAAGAAACACACAGGCTTCACACCGAAACAGTTCCGTGAAAATTATTTCAGGCAGAACTGGCAGGGAAAAGAATAAGTCATACAAAAAACGCATGTTCAGCGGCTCTGAACATGCGTTTACTTTTTCATTTATCAGCGGCTTCCCTCTCTCGCTTTGAGAATACACAACCACAATAATCCTGACGGTAAAGCCCGTATTCATGTGACAATTCGATCGAGCGCTTATATCCGTTGCGCTTTTTAAAATCTGATGGCAGAGCGGCAAGGGAGTAGACACTTCCAAGTTCTTCGGCTATCTCGTTGAGCTTTGCTGAATTCTTGTATGGAGAGATCGAAAGCGTAGTGGTAAAATAGTCGGCGCCGAGTTCTGCGGCAAGCTGTGCTGTGCGTTCAAGGCGCAGACGGTAGCAGGCGAAACAGCGCTCACCACCTTCGGTAACAGACTCAAGACCTCTGACTGCATCATAAAATTCCTGCGGGTCATAGCCGCGTTCTACAAACCTGACAGGATGGGTCATGGGCATCTCACGGATAAGGCGCTGTAATTCATCAACGCGGTGGGCGTATTCTTCGGGAGGGTATATATTAGGGTTATAATAGAACACAGTGATATCGAAATACTGCGAAAGATACTCCAGCACATATGAAGAGCATGGAGCACAACAGCTGTGCAGAAGCAGCTTCGGCGGTGGTGCGGATGGGTCGAGTTTTTTTATTATTTCGTCCAGCTTGCGCTGATAGTTTATCTTCTGTTCCATAGTTGACACCTCGCGGAAATTTTGTCAGATGTCATATCTGCCAACACATAGTAAACAGCATATCATTCAAAACACGCTCAAAGATACGATCATCGTAATATCTGCGAGCGGTCGGTTTAAAATGCTGTCATTTATAATTATATCATTTTACGGGAGGGTTGTCAACTGCGCATCAACCAAGTGCGACATCAAGTATCATCATGATCGTGAAACCACATGCGAACATTATTGTACCAATGTTTGAGTGTTCACCTGCTGACATTTCCGGGATAAGTTCTTCTACCACGACATATATCATTGCGCCTGCCGCAAAACTCAGCAGATATGGCATTATCGGCACAAGTATGCCCGCCGCAAATATCACGAGTACAGCGCCCACAGGTTCGACTGCGCCTGAAAGCACGCCTGCGCCGAACGCTTTACTGCGGCTTACGCCCTCAGCTTTGAGGGGCATGGAGATTATTGCGCCCTCAGGGAAATTCTGGATAGCAATGCCCAGCGCCAGTGCCAGAGCGCCTGCGGCAGTGATATTTCCGCCGCCGTAGAGAAGACCTGCGTATACGACACCGACAGCCATGCCTTCGGGGAGATTGTGGAGGGTAACAGCGAGAACAAGCATCGTGGTGCGCTGGAGTTTGCTTTTTGGACCTTCCGGTTTATCGGTATCCATGTGGAGGTGGGGTATCAGGCGGTCGAGAGCCAACAGGAAGAAGATGCCGACCATAAAGCCGATAGCGGCGGGCAGGAATGCCAGTTTGCCCAATTTTTCAGACTGGTCAATTGCGGGGATAAGCAAACTCCAGACAGAAGCGGCTGTCATTACGCCTGCCGCAAAGCCTGTGAGGGCGCGCTGGACCATCTGATCCAGTTCTTTTTTCATAAAAAACACACATGCCGCGCCAAGCGAAGTACCTACAAAAGGTATAGCAATGCCTTCTATTACTTTCAACAACATTTTATCGCCTCATTCTACCGGTTTTCAGTCTAGTTTTCGGGATAGAACAACTACAATGAGAACCTTTATTTATTGTTAGGTTAGTTATTACTAACCTAGTTTTAGTATATCATAGTCGGCAAATTTTGTCAACTGCACAATTGAGCAAATGTTCTGCCATATGAAGACGATATATGTGCATTGTATACATTTTATCTGTTAGAAATTAGATAAATAACACGAAAAAAAGCGCGGGCAGAGCAACGATGCAATCAGGAAACCTGCCCGCGCGTTTTATTAACGGATAAATTGAAGATCTCTTACTACAGTAGTTCGACGATCTTTTTCTCCAGCTTTTCGGGGGCTGTGGCTGAAGCAAAACGCTCGACCACTTCTCCCTCGCGATTAACGAGAAATTTAGTGAAATTCCACTTGATGTTATTACCCAGAACTCCGCCGCGCTTAGCTTTAAGTGCGGTATAAAGCGGTGACTCGTTCTCGCCGTTGACATCGATCTTGGCAAAACGCCTGAATGTTACGCCATAGTTCATAGTGCAGAAATTGCCTATCTCATCATCAGATTCAGGCGCCTGGTTGGCGAACTGGTTACATGGGAAATCGAGGATCTCGAATCCCTTGTCCTTGTAACGCTTGTAAAGTATCTGCAGCCCCTTATACTGCGGTGTATAACTGCAACGGGTGGCTGTATTTACCACAAGCAGAACTTTGCCCTTGTACTCCGATAACGAGACGTCATTCCCCTTAGCGTCTTTTACTGTGATATCGTAAATACTCATAGTTTACCCTCCGTTCCCTGTGCAAAATTGTTTAAATGCACTACTTACTCCCATTATGATTATACCCTATTTTTTGTTAACAGTCAAGTACCATATAGGTATTAATTATGAAATTTCTCTAAATTCTACAAATTTTAACTTACACATGAGGTCTAAATGCACTAATTGGTTATTGGTAATTATGTGCTTTGCACAATTCATAACAATTTGCATTTCAAACGAATTATTCAGTATTATTTATTTATTATCTACCATTTAAAACAGTTTAAAATATTCACAAAAAAGCAGTCGTCTTCACTGACAACTGCACTTTTATTATACAAGTACCTTGACAAAAATTCCTTTAGTCCGGGACTCTTATAGCAATCCAACTTTTTAAATTCACATAATCCAGTCGCAAAAGCTGGGATTTATGGGTTTTTGACTGGATTTTGTCTGAATTTTAAGGCGGATCGCTATAGGGTTCTCAAAGAATTTTTTGGGATCATTCTGCCCCATAACATGACCCTCAGCCATAAACACAACGCGGAAGACTGCCTCCCTGTCAGACAATATTCAACATTCTGAAATCATTTATCTTATTAAAACAGCCTGATCTCGGGCATTTACAGATTTCATCATAATGTACAGCTGCACTGCAAAACAAACGATGCTAATTGGAATATGATTTTGGGAACACTATGATCTCTATGCCGGTTCAGATCCTGTATCGTCTGCGAAAAAAGATATCTGCACGCCATCATAAGAGTCGAAAATATAGATCATCGTTCCTTTGCCGATCGGAGAGTTCGTCCAAGCGATGCGGTCGTTAGCGGACTGATCGGGAGTGCCGTAGAAAGCTGAAAATATCTCGCCCCAATAACTGAGTCCGCCGCTGTGGTCGAAGTAGTTGATGCCCACAAGACCCAGACTGGTAAAGCAGAGGACGGCATCACAATTTCTGTCCATAAAGCCAACGTTCTCGTATTCCATTATCAGTTCCCACGGCTGACCTGCGACGGTGTTGCGGTATTCGTTTTTGAATGTATATCCTGTCATCAGTTTCCGCATTTCATCGGGTTCACCATAGAATTTCAGACCGTTCAGCAAATAAGCATCGGGTGTTTTTATATCACGCGAAGATACAGATATATCGCCGTCAGAAGAGGTTTTTTCATGTACATCGGCATCATTCGGTGCAGAGGAAGTTATCTGCGATCCGGCATTCGGCTGAGCGGAATTTACCGATGAAACTTCGCCGGCGCGCAAGTCATCGGAAGAACTGCTGTCAGCGGCGGCAGAAGCGTCTGCATGAACTGATGAGTCTGCGGTGGGGACTTCCCTGCTGTCAGCACCTTCATAAGCAACTATCGGCGTTCTCAGTTCGGGCGAAACTGATTGTTTTGCATATGTTCTGTCGGGTGAATCTGCGGTGGCGTAGTATGACACCTGTACCCCCTCTTTCAGGTTGAACAGGTAGATAGCTGTGTTTTTTCCAAGCGGGTCATCGTACCACGAAGCCATGCCTGTACCCTCTTCTGTGGGCAGACCATAGTCTTTTTCGAGTTGGTCGAACCATCTGCGGAAATCCATAGCGCGTTCGGTATCGTGATAATTTAAGCCGACCAGACCGTTTTCGGTGAAACAGAGGGTGACATCACAATCAAGGTCGTAGAGCGATGCGCCGCTGTAATCCAGCATTTTCTGGGGTACGGTCAGGTCATCGCGCTGTCGTTCTGCAAGGAGAGTGTAGTCATCAAGTTCAGTCTTGGCTTTTTCACATGTTATGAACCATTCAAGACCCATCATCGGGCGGAACTCGTCATTTTTCTGACCACAGCCTGTTGTCACAAGGCAGACTGCCGTCACGACTGCGGCGGCTATTCGTTTGTGCATCTTCTCCCTCCAATCATAATTTTGGGGTAAAAATTTATTGCGCTTAATCTTCACTTTATTTACGAAAAACAGGAACAACTCCGCTGAGGACGGCGCTGTTCCGTTCTGTCAGTGCTCGCGGCTGTCATCACCTGACAACTCACGGGTTGTGTATTTGTCGATATAATGATGCTTTTTGCGCTTGCCCGTAACGCTCCACCATATCAGCAGAGCGAGCACCATCGGCGCGGCAAATATAGGTATGACTGTCATGGTGTCCACCTGAATAGCATCTGCGCCGACTTTCACACGCTTATCGTTCACCGACTTTATGCGGTGCGCACGTATCAGCAGGCGGTGAGTGTTAATGCCGTAGGGAGTACAAGTCATAAGTGTGACCTCGTCCTCATTTGGGATTATTGCCAGCTTATCTATCTCGGTGGGTTCGATTATAAGTATTTTTTCGACCTCATAGGTAAGCACATCGTTAAGCACATTGATCGTGAACATGTCACCCTCGACTATCTGATCGAGGTCTGTGAACAGTCTGGCGCTTGGAAGACCTCTGTGACCTGATATGACAGCATGGGTGTTTAGTCCCCCGACAGGAAACGAACTGCCCTGTATGTGTCCTGATGCGATCTGGAGAACGCCCTCAGATGTGCCGTGATATATAGGCAGTTCGATATTGATATTGGGTATCGAAACATAGCCCATTATACCTGTACCCGAAACATCGAGTATCTTATCATAGCCGTCAAGCTGTTCAAAATTGGAAAAAGGGGCGTAAAGTTCAAACAGCTTTTCGTTATATTCCTGAGCTTCTTGAAGTACGCGCTGCTGTTCTTCATCGTCCATTTTAGTGACGGCTTCTTTATAATCCGAAACGGCATGGCTTGCCATGTGCCTGTTCCACCAGTTGGAAAATGTCGGGTATAACATCACGGAAACGCCCGCAAGAAATATCAACGAAAATATCACCGTAGTCAGACGGTCTTTTAGTTTTTTCATACTCTCACCTGCGAACATTTCCCTGACCCGCCTTTTGAAAGGCGGCAGGTATTTTTTACGAAACGGCTGTATCTTCTCCCCCTAAAGCGGGGGAAAAGATACCTGCCGACACTATTCAGCTTTTACAGCTGTGTTTTACTTTTCTGATATGGAACACTATAATTACTCAGCGTCCTTAGTTCTCTTCTTGGTTATCAGGTAGATGCCTGCTGCGCCTGCTGTCAGACCGCCGCCGATAACGAACAGCTTAGTACCCATGCCGCCTGTTTCGGGGAGTTTGGAAACCTTAGTATTGGCAACATCAGATGTGATAAGACCGTCCTCAACATTAACATTACCGAATTCATCAGTGGTAGCTTTCTTATTTTCCAAATCATAGATCATTGCAGAAAGATCTTCAAGTTTGGGATCATCAGAATTTTTATCGTGCTCTGCGGTAACCTCAAAGATTATAGGATCGATACCTCTATAGCCATCAGGTTCAATTGTTTCTTCCAGTTTGTAGATACCGTCATCAAGACCGTAGAAGGAGAAAACAGGTCCGTTCATTGAGTTATCGGATTCAGACGGTTCAACTACCTTTGTATTGACCGCTTCAAAAACACCTCCAGCATTCTGCTTATAAAGAGTGAAATCTGCGCCGTCCAAAGGTGTACCATTATTGTCGGTCTTGGTGATTTCTGTCTTGTAGGTGAATACTATTACCTTATCTTCGGTAGTATCTTCTTTATCCTCATCGCCGGGAGTACCAGGCTTATCGCCATCACCGGGAGTATTATCTCCATACATCTTGAATTCGGTGTTGTTGGAATAGGAAGCTTTAGCAGTATTGGGGTTGCCTGCTTTGCCGTAATTAACTTTGTCATCAGTGCTGCCTGCGTCCACGATACTGCCAAGTGTTGCAGAATAGTTTACCACGATGACAGAATTATTATTAGCGCCAAGATATTTTACATCTGGGATAGTGATGGTAAAGCTGTTTTCAGATACAGAAATATCATAACCTGTGTTGATGCCTGCTGTTTCATTTTCATGGAACTCATCATCAACGACGCCATCTCCATCATTGTCTATGCCGACTTTCAGATCATGAATATCATTTGCACTTGCTACATTGAATGCAGGGCTGATAGTATCGGAGAACTGGAGGAAATAGCCGCTGTACTCAGAAACATTTTCGGGAAGAGTAGCCTTTAGCATGAAAGGAACTTCATCACCGATATCGTGGTCAGCACTGTCCTGCCACTCTGACATATCACTTTCAGTCGAATCATTTATATCCTTTACCTTCTTCTCAAAAATAACCGAACCAAGCTTTGAAGCTACTTCGAGGTCATCGTCAACGATCTTCAGCAGGGCTGCATTCTTGACATTCGTGCCCTCTCCCTGCTCTTCGACCAGCAGATAATAACCGGGAACAAGACCTGTCGCTGTGTTATCATCGGCTGAAAGTGTTTTGACCGGATCGCCGTCGATGTAAGCTGTGAAATCAGTACCCTTATTTGCTACCTTAGCAAAATCGATGAAATCATCAACTTCGCCTTTGAGGTTTGTGCCTGCTTCGGCATCAAGAATGACCTTTTCGCCCTCATCTGTTCCAAAACTGCCTGTAAGCATCTGATAGAGTCTGAATTTGCTCTGAGTATTATCGTCAACTGTTATACTAAATGTATCTGCTGCTGCGGGTGCTGCGCTTGCTATATATCCGCCTGCGCACATTGTTGCTGCCATAACCATTGCTGCTGCCATTGCTGCTAATCTTTTTGTCATTTTCATAATTAAACTCCTTTATAATAATTTTTAGTTGCGCTCGGGGCGGGGTCGTGCGCCCCGAACTATGGTCGTTATTCGTACTATTCTTCGCCGTTGTGTTATTCGCTCTTCCTGCGGCGTCTGAACCTTATGTATCCCATCGCTGAAAGCATTGCCGCCGCACCGCCTGCCATATACAAGCCGCGTGTACCTGCACCGCCCGTTTCGGGGAGTATGATGCCCTCGTTTTCGGTGGGAGTATTGAGTACAGTGACAGTTCCCTTGCCGAGATTCTCACTGTTTATACAGAACTGTGTGCTGTTGTCGCCGTCATCGAATTTATACGATGGAACGTAGCCTGCTACGGTTCTGCCGTTTACCTTAGTTTCTTCTGCCCAGTAGTAGTATTTCAGACCATCGGGTGAATACTTTGGAAGGTCTTTGATGACCTGCCAGCTGTCTGCGGAAGAAATTGTTACTTCCTGTGACCATTCGCCGTCAGGAACGCTCATCAGCCCGGTGAAACTCTTAAGGTTCTTCTGATACTCGGTTTCACCGTCTGCCAGCAGACTGAGTGCGCCTGCGCGGTAGATGTGCTGATCGTTAGCCCTCAGTGCGCTGAATGATGATCTTGTGTTGGACTGGGTAACTGTGGTCGGCGGTATCAGAGTAGCCTGACTTATTTTGACATCGTCATAATAATCATAGATGTCAAGAGTACTTACAGTCATGTCACCACTTATCTGATAAATTACCCTACACTTACCGTCAGAGTCAAAATTAGTCATCTTGTCCCTGTATACCCAGTTGTCATCTACAAGTGATGCTTTTAAAGTTGCATTTGGTTTACCTTCAAGATCAAATATAACTATGCTTCCGTCTTTGATGACGTCTGAACCGAACTTGCCTTTAAGGTTAAACTTCTTTAAACCTTGTTCAGGCAAGATCTCGTCAATAACTTCTGCATTATCGGGGATCGTCATCTTCTCGTAGCTTATGCTTTCAACTGTCCAGTAGTTAGGATCGTTAAATCCAGTCCAGATGCTTATATTGTCAACCAGAGTGGGAGAAGGATAATTGATAGTTATCGTATTCTCGGAGCACTCAAAAGGTATTGAACCATTTTCTGACGCGACTATATTGCCATTACTGAACTTGAAATTTCCTACCTTAATGCTTGAATAGACATATTCAGAATTTACTGAAATAGTAGCGTACTCATCTGCCATGATGTCGCCAAAAGTCAGCGTGATAGATGTTACAAGGTCACCTATCTGATACTTGTGGCTTGCATAGCCCTTTATCTGCTCACCGATCTCCTTAGTGACGGTATTATCACCACCTCCGCCGATTATCGGTTCAAGATCTGTCGGGGCATCTTCTGCGGCTGTTGAGCGTCTGAGTGTTAAGGTCACGTTGTCGCCGTCGTGTGACTGCGACTCCTTATCTGCCCAGTCTTTTATCAGCTTTAGCTTGATGGTATCGATGGTATTGGTGATAGTAACTGTACGGTCTTCGCTCACTGTGAGGTCGTTGTTATCGTAGTTTATGGTGTAGCAGTTTGCGCGGGTCGCACCTGCCGATACCTCGATATCATCGCCTACAGCAACTTCCTGTACTCTGTAGTAGTAAGTATTGCCGCTTCCGTCTTTCTCTTCAAGCCCGTTGAATACGCCGCGCCACTGATGTTCTTCATCAAGCACAAGGCGTCTGCCTGTGGTGACATAACCGCTGTTCTTATCGGTCGATCTGAACAGTTCGACGGTGACGGGCTTTATGTAAAGTGCTTTGTCATCGTCTGTTAGGTCGGTGTCGCCTGCCCACTGTTTCTCAACAGTGATCTTTGCACCCTGAATGTTGGTGATATCCGTTTTTATCTCGGTGTCGGTATCGGTGACATCGTAGAAGGCGGTATAGCCCTCGTGGGTGCTTGTTTCGATGAAGTAGTAGTACCATCTGCCGCCGTCATCTGCGTAAGGCAGGTCACTGCGGGAATATGTCAGTGTCGTGTCGAGTGTTATCTCTTCTTCGACAACTGTGTACTTACTGCTGTCAAGTGTTCTGAGCGTTTCGCCTGTCTGCTCGGTGCGGGTCTTTACAAGCTGTACCTTTACCGTTTCGTCTGACTGCGGTGCAGGCCGCCACTTTTTGGTGACTGTCGCTTTGACTTTATCGGGAGTCATGTCCTGATTTATCAGTTCAAGTTCACCGACACCGTTTTGTATAGTCTTGTTGGTGGTGTACTTATAATGACTGCCCAGCTTGGCTTTCTGCTCGTTCGTTAGTTTCTCGCTGATCTCGAAGTTTGTGAAGTCACCCAGCTTATCGGCAGGAACAGTGTAAGTATAGGCGTTATCGCTGTTGAGCACAGCGTCATCGCCCAATTCTATCTTCACCTTGCCGCCCTTGCTGTTTATACCGAAGAGGTCGAACCTTACCGCCATTTTAGCGGTACTGCCCACATCTGTAGGTATCTTGTCAGCGGGGATCGGGTCGCCGTTTGCATCGAGCCAAACCTTTCTGACTACAAGGTCATTGGTGTTATTGACTTCGATGACTGAGTTGTTTGTGTTTGTGCCGTTGCCTGAGTAAACAGGCTTGAAAGGTCCTGCACTGCCGCCGCTGTCGAGGTACTGCCCTGATGCACTGTCGTAGGTATAAGTCACGTTGTTGATGGTGTAGGACTTTTCTCTTACGAAGTAGTAGAGCGGTGTGCCGTTTCGTCCGCTGGGGAGTTCTTCCCATGTGGCTGTATTATCAGCAGATGCGGTGCTGTAGTTCAGCGTTTTTGTGCCGCCTGCAACAGGCTTTGCATCAGTCAGCGTGCCTGACTCGGATTCGAGCAGTTCAAATACTACTGTGGAAACAGAGGGTGCAGCGCTGCCGCTGAATGTTTTTTCAGCCTTTATCGTAATGTCACGGCTGTTAGGTATCCTGACGGCGGAGTCAGCGACAACACTTATCACTCGGTCGCGGTCAACATCTGCGGGGAGTGCGCTGTCATCGGCGCCATCGTAATTGTAGTAGAATGTGTGTTCTGCAAAATCACTGAGCTTATTGCCTGTTGGTGCGGGCAGGTAGCCTGCGGGGGCTTGTACCTCAATGAATTTGTAGATTGTGTTCGGTTCGAGCAGGAAATCGTGTACTGTCACACGGTCTTCATCGAGCAGATAACTTTTAGTCTTGTTTTTCTCGTTGACGTTGAAGGCTGTGCCTGTGGGACTTCCTGCTGTGGCATTGCCCTTGTCATCGAATACCAGCTGTGCCGCCGCTGTCGGGAAATTGCCGTCCGACTCTTTCAGCACGCTGCTGTCATCGAACCTGAACTGTCTGTAAACTCGTTTTTCCAGACCATCATCATCACCGATAACGCCCACCGTTTCAACGGCGTTTGCGTATATCCACTGACCGTCTACCAGCTTTGCGGCTACAAAAGTCGCGTTTAAGTCGAGTTTATAGTCGTTGACATCGACCTTGTGTATTTCGGGGTAATTCTGGATAGTATTGGTAGCATCGGTGTCCTGAGTATTCATTTTGACACCGTCCTGCTTATCCCAGCCCTTGCCGTTGTCAGCGTGTATCTCAGCTGTGTTGTTAAGGACAACGTTGGTCGAAAGGCTCTTTTCAAAGCCTGAGCCCTGATAGATGTACTCTATCTTGTAGTGCTGTCCGTCGGGGACTGTTATCTCCATCTTGGCAGCAACATCCTGCTTGCGGCTTATGACCTCGACATCACTTACCTTGCCTGAGTCATTTCCCCCGACACCGACACATGTGCGCTTGATGCCTGACGGGACTGTGTAGGTCACATCAGCATAACCGTCAGCACCGATGGTAACGTTCTGTATGTCGAGTTTGTTGTTCTGACCGCCGTATTGGTCTTCGGTATAGATGTGAGTGTCATTAAGCACCTGACCCGCAGTACCCTTGATGCGGAAAACGACTTTCTCATCGTTCAGGTCTTCGGTATAATATGTTGAATTGCTGTAATTGAAGTTAACGGGCGTATTGATATCAGCTTCGGTATTATACACAACTCTGTACCTGAAATTGTTTATAGGCTCGGCTGACTTTTCGCCGTTTATCACGGGATAGACCTTGACATCTGTAAGTGTGAACCTGATATCGGGTGCGTTCGACTGTGCTATGGTAAGCAGGTCGGTGATGGTGTAGGTGTCTGAATTTGACAGGTTGGCACCATCGGGGTTCACATCGAGTGTGTAGGTAAGTCTGCCCGCTATGGCGGTAGAACTTCTGCCCGATTTGGAAAGCTGATTCGGCTGGTAGTCATTGACCACATCGACTTCGGCGGTGACGCCTGCGCCTGTGTCGCCCGACTTTCTAACAGTGTTTGTCAGCTTTTCGTCCACAAGGACATCGTCTATGCTGTCAACCGGTATCGCGGTATAGTAGCGGAAGCGGTTGACAGAGTAATTCGGTGTCTGGTCTTCTGATGTTTTGAACACTTTAAAGGTGACAGTATTTCCGTTTACCTCAGCATCGCTCCAGTTACCGTTGTTTGAACGCACAGGGTATTCGCCGTTCCATGTGGTTATCGCCTTTGGCCTATACTCCTCAAGCTCACAGTCCGAACCAACATAATACATGCCTTCGGGTATGGTATCGACATAATCGCCCACACTGCTGACTGTTATGCCCCACCTTATCATGTAGCATCTTGTTGGATTGCCGCCCACATTGATAGTCGCAACAGGCAGTTCAGAAGTTCTGACTTCTTCTACTGTGTTGCCATTCTTGTCGATAGCCGACTTTGAATAGCTTGCTGAAAGTGTATTGGTCACATATGCTGTACCGGTATCAAGGTCATCATTTGCATAAATGACATTGTTCTCGTATGAAGCGCTGTATCTATCAACAGGTTCTTCTACTATTCTGTAATAGTATCTTGTGACACTGCCGTCCTCGCTGACCTTCCACTGTGGGAAATAGCCTAGTCCGTAGGTAACATCATAGTCATAGAACTGGTTGAATTCGCCGCTTATTTCGTTTGGTGACTCCAAGTAGTTATCGGCTTTTCCCTTTACAGTCTTCCATGCAGAAGCTGATGTCGGCGGGTCACCGTGCTCATCGGCAAGTGCCTGCTCAACGCGGAACTTTATCGACTTAGGTCGGAAGCCTGCTGCGTTGTAGGAGTCATTCCACGTTTTGCGTGCATTCAGATAGATAAGCTCAACTTTGCTAGGGTCTTTACGCTCAAACTTAAAGCCTGTAACAGTGCCTTCGTTGCTTCCGAACTTATATGAGTTGGTAAAAGTGCTTTCATTACCCACTCCGACCTGCTGCACATCAGCGGTCGTATTGTAGTTAACAGTAATGTTCTTGATCTCTTTCGAGATGCTGTCCTTGAACTGTATCTTGAAAGCAATTGCATTGCCTGTCAGATCAGATGCACTGACACCTGTACCGTTTTGCTGATCTTCGGCGCTTGTGTAGAACACCAGATCGTAATCATCGTCACTGACGATCCCGTCAGCGGTACTCAGCGTTATCGCAGCTGCCTGTTCGGGAGTAATGTAGTGCAGACCGCCGTTATTGGCATTGAGTGTATCTGTCAGGAAGTTAGTACCTTTACCGAAACCGTTGTGTTTGGTGAGTTCTATCTGCCATTCAAGTTCTTTGTTGTCGATCTGTTCAAAACTCGAAACTTCTTCGGCATTGTTGCAGACTTTTCTGGCATCACACTGTGCCTGATAAAGCTGAGTGCCTGTGCCTTCGCCGTCCATTATGCCGGGTGCATTGACCAATGCAGTATTAACTGCCGTCTGCTGCTCGTCGTTATTATACTTATCGGCATCGAAGTTATCAACTGTGGTAACATCCTGCGAGAAGTACATCTCGACCTCGTTTATATCAAGATCGGTATGTATTATAATAGTATCGGGGTGACCCTCTTTTCGGCTGAAAGTTACAGCGCTCTCGTTGCCGCCTTTTCTGTCTTCCTCGTAACCATTATACTCTTTATGTGCGTTGTAGGAGATAGCAGCTATCTCGGCATCTGACATCTTGGCAAAAACAGGATCGGTGACCTCAAAGCCGTTGACCGTCTGTTTGCTTTGTCCATCAGGGATAATGGTATAACCGCCATTATCATTTACTGTAACCGACTGCATTCCGGAAAGAACTCTTATCTTCCACTTTACTTTTTCGGTGATGGGGTCAAAACCATCGCCGCGCTTTACAACAAATGTTTCATCCTGATAAGTAGCTGTGCCTGTATCGCTTCCCTCTTCAGGACCATCGGTAACGATACTTGATGCTGTTGCGGTGTTTGTCACCGTATCGCCAAGTCCGGCAGTGCTGTCATACTTGATGGTCACCCTGTATGGGATATCAGTACTTTCAGTAAATGTCAGTTTACCGTTTTCAACAGTATAAAGACTTGAGTCAACAAGACTGCCGTCATAGCTGTAGACTTTCAGACTGCCGTCACTCGGGAAAAGTTCATCTTCCACACAGACATTGCTCAGCGGGTCGGTAGAGAGGTTGGTAACATCTACCTGCCAGTGGATAACACCGTTCGGTGTTTCGCCGTCAACATGGTAATCGGGAACTCCATCATACTTGTTGACCTCCAGCTTGTTATCGATGGTCTTTTCGGGAGTCAGGTCACTGAGTGTGTTGCCTTTATCATCTTTAAGCACTGCATGGTTAGAAGATGTGGTACCGTTCTGTGCTTCCTGCCTGTAGGTGAAGGTGAGGTTGTCTGTATCGGGCGTGGTCGTGAAAGTGAACACGCCGTTTTCAAAAGTACCGTACTGTTTAAGAACATCGTTATCAAGCATCGTGTCGTCTGTCATCGTCTGATCGCCTGTTACTGTCAGGATATCAGTCAGCGTATAACCTGTCAAGTCAAGATGCTTGTCCGGGTTAATTATGGTTATGTTCCATTCGATATACTTTTTACCGTCGTCGCCTTTTACGACACTGCCGTATTTTGTCATCGAAGCAACATCATCGCTGAATTCAACTTTAAGCTGCTGACCTGCTATCTCGATAACTCTGTCACCGTCGGCGGTGTCAGCTCTGTCCACCTTACCGTTGAACTTTATCATACCTGTGAGATTTCTGCCCGGATTCTCTTTAAGGTAATCTATGTAGTCATCGGTAAATCTAAGGACTATCAGACCTTCTCTCGATATAGAGTAGTATCCGCATATACTGTCGGGATCAACGAGATAGTTTGGGTCAACCGAAACCATCGTTGGACCTGAGAAGCCGTTCTGCTGGATCTGTATTCCGCTGTCTGCATTTGTGTTGATATTGAAGTATACACAATGACTGTCACTGTTGATGATATCAAGCACAGCTGACGGAGGGAACACATAGTTCAGATTGACAGATACATCACAGGCTTTTGCACCATCAACAGCCGTAAATGTCAGCGGGTCAAAGGAAGTGACATATTCATCTTTGATCTGTACTGCTCCTCCAACTTCATCGATACTGCCAACGACCTCGTCAAACCAAGGATTCGTAAAGCTGCCCGCAGCCATCAGCTGCCTGACATTATTCTTGTAGGCAGACACCTCAGTGTTACTGCCAAATGCAACACCCGGCTGTATCCGGGCGTAGGAAACAACAAGCATCATCACCAGCGACAATGCTGTGATCAAAGCAGCAGCACGTTTATGTAGCCGGTATTTTCTAAGTATTTGCTGTATCCTGCTTTGAATGTCGTTCAAAAAACTCACTCCCTTCCATAATTTTGTTCGCGCTTAAACTCTGCCTGCGCGTCCAAAGGGGTACAATCTGAATATCACCCTGCCGATGATATATTCGTCTGCGATGCAGCCAACCGAAGTCGAACGACTGTCGATGGAAACTGCTCTGTGGTCGCCCATGACGAATACTCTGTTCTCAGGTACCTGATAAGGCAGTTCGATATCACATTCACCCTTTGCTTTTTCATTGAGGTAAGGTTCGTCAAGTTCCCTGCCGTTGACGAAAACATTGCCCTCGCCGTCAATGTCGATAACATCGCCCGCAACGCCTATAACACGTTTGAGCAGTATCTTGTTATTAAGATAGAACGCAACGATATCGCCGCTTTTGAAATCAGAACGCTTGCTGCATATTATCAGTTCATCATTCATCATCGTAGGGGTCATGCTGGTGCCCGTGACCCTTAATACAGGCAGGAACAGCACCGAAACTATGACCGCCACCGCCGCCACAACTGTCAGCGAAGACACGGTGCTGAGCATCGTCCTGCGGAAATTCTTGATATACCTTACCCTTTCCAGTTCGCGTTTTAGCTGTTCGGCAGATGGTATATCAGGTACTTTGCGCTTTTCGTCACTCATCACTTGCCTCGCTTTCCGCCGTTTCCACTTTCAGCCCGATGCTGAAAGCTGCGTTGGTCAGCTGGTCGATGCGTTTTTTCAGCTTGTCATTTTCTTCGCGCAGTTCATCAAGTTCTCTGCGCATATAATAGAGTATCTCTAAAAGCTCAGGTCTTTTCAGCCTGGCAAGTTCTTTATCAGTCATTGATCTTCTCCTGAAACTATTCTTATATATACCATAAAACAACAGTCGATAGACTGTCATTATCCACAAAATCTTTATTAATATTACTCCTTAAGTATACATTAATTCCTTTAATTTGTCAACCGCCATCAATTAATTAAATTATTTATCGTCAATTTCATCAAACAAAAATAAATTATTTTGATTAAACTTACAAAAAGAATCAAATAATAATCAGTTTAGAAATATTGCACATTCGCTAACATCCGTGCAAACTCCAACAAGTTGTATTGTTGATTAGTCACAAAAGTGTCACAACAGACTCACTCTTTGTGATGAAAAGCAGATTTACTTTACAGCATATTTGATAAATAAAGAGTGGAGGTCATATATAAAAGTCTTCTGCAACAATATATTCACACAATATATACATAAAAAGACCGCCCCTGTGAACACAGAAGCGGTCTGCTGAAGCGTATCATTATTCTACGTATGACACTTTGCCATCTTCGGCAAAAGTGAGTTTGCCGCGTTGTTTTGCGGAACGAATACCAAGCGATACAGCGTTCTCCACAGCGGGAGTGACGCGGGTAAAGCCAAACAGGTGCGCTGTTTCACGCAGCAGGTCATCGCGCTGAAGTGCGATCTGCCGTGAAAGTATGAGGATTATGCCGCTGCCAAGTTCTTCAGGCGGGATATCCTTGATATCGCGGCGGGACTCGGCAGTGCATCTTGCGCGGCATTTATCGTAAGCAGAGGGTTCCTGCGAGGTCAGCCAGATAAACTCGTTCTCGCCCGATGCGGTGGACTTATGCGGTACTGCGGAAAGTGCTTTCTCAAAAGCCGCTTTTGCAGCATTTGTCTGCCTTGAAATGCCCCACGCCGAAAGGACGCGCTTTTGCAGAACTTCCCTGCTGATGGGGGCTTCTGCGGTGAGAATGCTTTCAATACATGCGGCTATATTGTCTGCATTCGCTTCGGTGAACTGTTCGGGCGTGCCCTGAGTTTTCGGGATAAAAGGTACATATTCCTCACACTCATCAGCAAGCGCAGACTGTTCCTCACGCTCAAATTCAAGAGGTTCGGGCTTTTTCGGAGGTTCTTCCTCAACAGGAGCGGGGGCGTTTTTCGATGCTATAGCCTTGTCTATCTCAGCTATGATATTCTGAACACAGCGTTCTTTATCAGCCAGCCAGTCAAGCAGGTAAACGCTGGTAACGTTCCAACCAAGACCTTTCAGCACAGCAGGCTGGGATATAGTACGGTCGTAGGCAGTGCCGTTCTCAAAATAGCGGCGTCCACAGCAATTTACTCCAAGTATGTAGGTGTTGATATCATCGGGGTCAGCAACAGCCACATCTACCTTATGATCGGAACAGCCCACGCTGCACTTGACGGTATAGCCGCGCTTTTCAAGTTCGTCAGCCACAAGGCGCTCAAAACCATCTCCTACAGTGCCGCTGCCTGCGCGTACAGGCAGTGCCGTTCTGCCTTTAGCAGCAAATTCGAGGAAGCCTTTCAAACCGTCAACGCCTTCGGAACGGGTTCTGCTGAGGTCTATCATTTCGGGGGTGATGACTGAGTAGACCACCATTTTCTCCCTCGCGCGGGATATGGCAACGTTAAGTCTGCGCCAGCCGCCGTCGCGGTTGAGAGGACCGAAATTCATGCTGACTTTGCCCTCTTTATCGGGTCCGTATCCGATAGAGAAGAAGATTACATCACGCTCATCGCCCTGAACATTTTCCAGATTTTTGATAAGTATCGGCTCGTACATCTCATTAGCCCAGACTTCAAGCTGAGGTTCGGCGCGGAAAGCGTCTGCCAGAACATCGTCAACAAGGTTTTGCTGCGGCAGGCTGAATGTGACTACGCCGATCGAGTGCCTGCGCAGCTGAGGGTCACGCAGGCGGCGGCATATCTCCTCCACCACTGCTTCTGCTTCGGCGCGGTTAGTCTTGGTACTTCCCTTGTCGTAGAAGCCTTCGACATGCACCCAGCTGACCTCGCTTATCTGGTCATCGGGAGAGGGGAATGTATACAGCTTATTCTCGTAATACTTGGAATTTGAGTAAGCTATAAGGCTCTCATGGCGCGAACGGTAGTGCCAGAGCAGATGTTTCTGGGGCATAGACAGCGCAAGGCAGTCGTCAAGGACGCTTTCGAGGTCTTCCTTATCGTAGTTCTCTTCATCGACCTGATTGGTGGAGAAAAAGCTGGTCGGCGGCATCTGCTTAGGGTCACCCACAACTATGACATTTTCGCCGCGTGCAATAGCGCCGACTGCTTCACAGGTCGGCAGCTGGGAGGCTTCATCAAAGATGACGAGGTCGAATTTCGGGTAGGCGGGGTCGATATACTGCGCCACCGAGATAGGCGACATGAGCATTACAGGGCACATGCGGCGCAGCAGGTTGGGAATGCTGTCAAACAGCTTTCGTATGCTCATCATTCGCCCGCCGCTCTTGATAGCACGCTGTAGAATGCCGAGTTCGCTGCTTTTAGCACCCTCACCGGGAGCGGGTATCTTGGCAGAAAGTTCAGCTGCAAGTTCCTGTATAGTCAGCTTTTTGAAATTCTCGTGCGCATCATTCAGGCGGCGGACGGTGTCCTCAAACAGAGTGCCCGTGAAGCCCGAAAGCGCCTTGCTTGTTCGCATGGCGGCATTGACTTCCGCTTTGCTGATGCCGCATTCAAAGGCAGAAACCAAAGAATTGCTGTCAGCTTTTCCGTTCAGATAGGCTTCAGCTATGTTGGAAGCGCCGGCTTTTTCCAGTTTATCACAGAAACTCATGATAACAGCCCAGTCTTTCAGTCGCGGAAGTTCGGCAGTCAGTCCTGCAATGTTGCCGCGTATCTCTTCGAGGGTGCCATCGGTAAACGAAGCTGTGTCAAGTTTATATACTTGCTCCAGTTCTCCGACAGCTTTTGAGAACTCTGAGGTGTTCATCTTCTTGGCGATTTCGGACATTTCGGCTCCACTGCCGCTTGATGCCATCTTTATTAAAAGTGACGATTTTTGGGTATCAGCAAGCGCAGAAGACGTTATCAAGTCTTTTACCTTGTCAGATTTATTGAGCGATGCGCGAACGATTTTAGCATCTGTGCTCTCACCTGACCAGAGAGCACCAAAGAACTGTTCTGCGGCAGTTTTACCGTTATCTACCTGTGTTTTGAGTGAAGCACAGGCAGTCAGTTTGTCGTACCAATCGGATATGTTCTCTTTGGTGATTGAAGAAGCATTTTTGGCATGGGCTGAAAGTTCGCCCACAAGTCGTTTTGCGCCAAAAAACTTAGGTATGAACCACTTGCTGTTGACGGTTTTCCATTCGGTCTGTGCTTTGGTCGCATCATAGCTGAAAACGCTGTCGGTAAAGACTTCACTGAGTTCGCGTTTGCTGTTTTGCAGTTTTTCAACTGATCCAAGAGCCTGCAAAGCAGAAATCCTTGACATTTCAGCATCGGCGTTCCCTCTGATTACAGCAGGCAGGAAAAAGCCTTCGTCCGAAGAATGGAAAAGTATCTCGCTAAGGTTTGAAAGCTGTGAAAATGTCAGCTTTTCGCCTCCTATAACAGACGCTATTGCGACTTCATTGTGTGACAAGTTTTCAGCCTTGACGGATAATTCAGTGAGTTTTGCATGCAGTTCGTCAGCTGTAGATAAACCACATTCGGTCAGTTTCAGGAATTTCAGTGCGGTACTGCTGACATCACCAAACTGCCCGCCGATGTTCGCGAGGCTTTCGGTGAGTTCGCGCCACTGACGGAAGCTGTCAGCGTTCATGGAGTTGACCTGAGTGTCGGTAAAATCGATCATTCCGTCAAAAGCGCGTTTCTGTTCGTAACGGACAGCGGCATCATACATTGAAATGCCATAATTGCGGACTTTGTGTATCTCCTCCATAGTGCCGTTCAGTTCTTGCCTGAGGGCTTTGAGTTTTTCTGCCTGAGCCTGATACTCGGCGGGCTTTTTTATCCTGCCGACATTCAGCGTTTCGTTAAGCTGGTCTAGAACGGCGCGTTTCTGGGCTTTATTTGAATGCAGTTCGATACAGAAAGGTCCGAGCCCTATCTTATCAAGGCGCTTCTCTACCACCGAGAGTGCCGCCATCTTTTCTGCCACAAAAAGCACCGAACGACCGTGATACAGAGCATTTGCGATCATATTGGTGATGGTCTGGGACTTACCTGTTCCGGGCGGTCCGTGAAGTACGAAACTCTGCCCCTCGCCGGAAGCTACCACAGCCGCAAGCTGTGAAGAGTCTGCCGCAACGGGTACTGCAAGATCTGACGGTGAAATGTTGTCAAGTTCGATGGGCGATGCTGTGATATCGCTGCCCTCCCACTCTGTCTTGCCGGAGATAAGGCTGGCTACGACCTTGTTCTGCGCAAGTTCATCGGCGCGGTTGCGGATATCGTTCCACATTATGAACCTGTTAAAACTGAACTGACCAATGAATGCGTACTCTTCGATATCCCACCTTGACTTTGACATCACGCCCTTGCGTATATAGCTGAATATCAGCGGGATATCCACACCGCTCTCATCTTCGGGGACGGGGTCAAGCCCCTGAATATCGATGCCAAAGAACTGCCTGAGCATTTCCAGTAAGGTAATATTAACCTGTGTATCTTCATCGCGAACACGTATAGAGAAACTCTTATCCTGTACGCGGCGGGTAATGTCAACAGGCACAAGTACGAGCGGTGCATAGCGCGGCTTTTCACTGCGGTCGGTTTCGTACCAGCGCAGAAATCCCAGCGCCAGATATATAGTATTCACGCCGTTTTCTTCGATGCTGACCTTTGCAAGACGGTGGAGTTTTTTCATTGTCTTTTCGAGGTCACTCTCTTTTAAGAATGTACGCAGGCGCTTTGAATCAAACTCTTTAGCGGCGATATCAGCGATCAGTTCGCGCTGATTTTCGGTTTCGTAGATCTTGCTGTCAGAAACTTCAAGGGTCATGTCGTTTGGTATAGGCATTATCTTGAAACTCTCGTCTGCGGCTATCCTGTCTTCGAGCGCAGCAAGACTATCCACCATCAGCTGTACATTTGAAGCATTCGGGCGGAAATTCAACAGGCTGTTGCGCAGGCTGAGATCCAGCAGTTTTCTCTCCCAGACCATTTGTTTAGTGACCTCACGCGGGGCGGCGTTTGTTTCAATTTCACCAAAAGCTATCTCGCCCGGCGCAGAGGTGATTTCTTTTTTGTCGCGTACACCGTAGTCAACAGCGGTGAATACGCCGTTTTCGCTGACCCTTGCGGGTATTGGACGAATCCCGCCTGTGCGGGTGCGTGCAACATCAACGGCAAAGCAGAAGTCCTCTGCTTTGGACAGTTTGTCTGCGGCATGGGATTCTGCCGTGTCAAAATCCACCGATCTGCCGGCGGTGAAGTCGGTACATTCGATGATGCTTATCTCGTCAACGCCGCTTGCCATACGCTTAGTGAGGGCGGTGCGGTCATACTGCAAGCTGTCCGAAAAAGTATCTTCTTCGAGCCATGCCCCAGCCATCGCATGAGTGTTGGTGACGGTCAGCAGGCTGTGCAGACCTGCGGCTTCAAGGCAGGAACAGTACAGCACTGCAAGGTCAAGGCAGGTACCGCATTTACCTTCCATAACCACATCGGGCAGTCGTATACGCTGAGCTTCCTCATAGCTTGCGGGTGGGACGGTATACGCGATATTCTCCTGCTGGAGTGCGGCATAGATAGCACCCATCTGCTGTTTGACAACGTTAGGGTTGCGCGTCTGATAGCCTGTAAATGCGGGGTCACCGCACCATTTTTGCAGGTATAGGCTCGCGTTTGCCAGCACCCCCTGAACTGCGGGGTGGTTCGGTGTTATGAACGCGGCGGCTGTTTCAGGCATGAAGCTGATACCCGTCCACTGGTCGTAGGCGAGCAGTTCTAAATTTTTCAGTTCTCTGCCGACTACTGTTTCACCATCAGCGGTTCGCTGTATCGCTTCTATCCTGACATAGCCTGCCATTTTTTCGGTAAGTCCGAACAGGTAGTCGGGGCGAAGTATTATCTCAACAGGTGAGAATTCTGCGGGAGTATTTGGTGACAGGTCAACAGCGGCGCTCTCATATTCCTGCGCAAATTCGGGTTCAAAAGCTATACGCAGAAAAACATTTTTCAGCGGAGAGTCCGTAATATCAGTCACGATGATACT
The DNA here is from genome assembly GCF_000178155.2 of Hominimerdicola alba 8. Classification (GTDB taxonomy): domain Bacteria; phylum Bacillota; class Clostridia; order Oscillospirales; family Ruminococcaceae; genus Hominimerdicola; species Hominimerdicola alba_C. The sequence continues at coordinate 30,346 of NZ_ADKM02000085.1, read as the reverse complement.
TCTGAACACAGGCACATAATTCTGCTGCATCGCGAAGTTTATCCGCGTAGTCACTGCGGCATCAAATTTAACTTTGTTTTCCATAATGCACTCCTCTCATGGGATAGTGATCTAATCTGAATTTAAGGCAGATCGCTATAGTTAATATTATACCATCATCTTATCATCATGTCAATCAGATACAAGAAAAACGGCGCACTTCAGGAGTACGCCGCGTTGTTTTGCTTATATGGTGTAATTACGTTTCTTCGAGTTCTTTTTTTAGCGACTCGTTTTCCATTCTGAGTTTTTTTATGTACTGGGTTATCAGTGACTTTTCCATAACAGACATGTTCATATCCATAAAACCCAGCCTGTCGTACAACTTATACGCGGGGATATCGGGCATTGTCTTAAGCATGAAATTTACGTTTTCATCGGGAAACATTGCAAACAGCTGCTTTATCGCAGCAGTGCCTATACCTTTCCTCTGGCATTTCTTCTCAACGGCGATATCATCGATATAAATGGTGATGCCGCCCATCAGTGACGGTATTTCCTGCACAGTCATAAAACCTGCTGTTTTACCGTTTGTTTCAATACAGAAAGCATAGCGTTCGCGGCTTTCGATAAAGCCTTTGAAATAGCTTTCATAGTGATACAATGACTGCATCACTGCTGATGTGCCAAAAGCGCTGAATCCTATCTGCGTACATTTCTCGATATCATATTTGGTCATTTCTCTCAGGATAACATTGTACATTACTTGCCGCTTCCTTTCGCGTACCAGCCGTGACCATCTCTGCCGCGTTCTTTGACATCGTAGAGGGCGGAGTCAGCGAGTGACTTAAGTTCCTCAAAATCGCGGGAATTTTCGGGACAAACAGCACCGCCGCAGCTGCAGCTGACATGGTAGTGGTCATCTTCGGGGCAGTTAGCAGGTCGTATATCGTGCGCCCGTCTGTTGAGTTCGACCATTTTTTCTTCTGCTTCCGCTCTGTCCGCGCCTTTTTGGAAAACAAGGAATTCGTCACCGCCGTAGCGGGCTATCAGGCTGTTTTCACCGAAGACATCTTTTAACAGCGCCGCAAATTCTTTCAGTACCTTATCGCCCGCATCATGACCGTACTTATCATTCACAGTCTTGAAGTAGTCGATATCTATGAATATCATCACGCCGTCATCTCTGCCGATATGTGCCAGCTGTGTCTGGGCTGCCATATCGAACGCGCGGCGGTTCATGACCTCAGTGAGAGGGTCATGAATGGAGAGATTTTCCAGTATCTCCTTGTCGGCTTCATCGCGCTTATGGCTCATGACGAACATTATAAATGTCGCCAGCAGCAGCAGAGTGGTGAAAACTATTACAATGGTACGGAACTTCATCATTGCCGATGACATGGCACTGCTGGGTATCCTTACGACCAGCTTCCAGCCGTGCATAGACGGGATATCCGCAAAGACCTGCGTATAACCTGTCTGACCGCTTTTATAGACAAGTGCCGCGCCGTCTTCGCCGTCTGACATTTTTTGCTTCCAGTCGAGGTAATCATCGCGGTCGCTTTCATTTATGTTCTTTTCAAAAGTAAGTCCGGCGTTAGCCCAACTGCCGACAGCGTACTTATCTTTGCCTGCACACTGTATCAGGTTATCGCTTTCGGCATTCATCAGCCATATCTCTGTTTCATCGGCAAGAGTTTCAGTGTAGGCGATGTTCTGTATCTCTTTAAGGGGATAAGTCATAAACAGCTTGCCTTTTTTATTGCCGCCGTAGGTGATGTTTGCAAATAACGTGAACACCGGCTGACCCGTCAGACCAGAACGGTAAGGCGGAGATATCGAAACAGGGTCTGCCTGCTTTGATATCTCCAGCAGATCCCACTTTTCAAACTCTTCAAGTTCGCTGTCAGAGGCATAGATCCGCTTCTGCATATCGACAAAACCCATGCTTATATAGGCTTCACCTTTGAGGAAGCGTGTCTGACCGTAAACGTTGTCGAAATCCTTAAGTTCCTGAGCGGTGAGCATTGCTGCCATATTTTCAGCCGAAGAGGTCATATAGCTTATTGAATTGTTCATCTTCTCAGCAACAAGGTCGCAGATCTGCGTTGTAAGCGTTTTATCATGCTCTTTCATCAGCTTGTTGACACATATCATCATGACCGTGAAGCCTATACTGCACACGATCAGATAGATCATCATCAGCCTGAAGAAAGAACCGCCCTGCTGAAGTTGTTCAGCACTGTTTTTCTCTTTCATATATATCAATTCCCTGTCAGAAATGCAGACATTTTCAGCTATGGCTAAGTATCTCCTGTATCTCGGCTGTCTGCATATTGTTCCTGTTGACTACCACTACACCTGTATCAACGAATTTTTCATTGAAATGCTTGCCTGCGGTCAGCGAAAGTGCCGTTTCGACACCTGTGTGTACCATGTGATACTGCCTTTGAAGTATGGTAGAAGCGGTGTATTCATCGCTCTGTATAAGTTCAGCGACTTCTTGCGAATAGTCAAAGCTGACCAGCACTACATCGTTCAGACCACGCTTTTTTATCTCTTTGGCAAAGCCCTTGCCCGAACCGTTATTGGTTCCGAAAACGCCCTTGATATCAGGTTCTTCGTCAAAAAGTTCTGCGGCACAGGTGACGGCTTTTTCGTAGTCACCGTCATTACACTTGATATCAGGAACAATTACCCAGTCTACGGGGGCATTTCTTGTCCAGTACTGCAAAAAGCCTGCAAGACGTTCGTTTATGCTAAGTGAAGTCTGCGCGCCCACCTGAATGCCGACCTTAAGCGGGTCGGCAAGACTGTTGCCGCTGTTTTTCAGCTGTTTGAGCATCTCTTTTGCCGCCAGCTGACCCGCCATCAGGTTATCGGTCATATAGCATATATCATAATTCTCGGTGTTTGCCGTTGTATCGATAAGCACGACTTTTACACCAGCGTCATGTACCTCATCTATCTTTGGTGCAAGTTCAACGGCATCATTCGGGGCTAAAAGCACAGCATCGGCACCTGCTTCAACAGCTTCGTCCAGCAGTCTTTCCTGCGATCTCCAGTCAGATTCGGCGTTGCTGCCGCTGTAATACATATTGCAGCCGAATTCCTCTGCGGCATCTTCTGCACCGTCTATAATGACCTGCCAATAACTGCTCCCCAGATTTTTGACTATAAGGTAGATATCCTTCCTGCCGGAAACAGTATCACCGACTGCCTTGAAAGGCGGTGCAGGTTCAACGGCAGGTTTCTTTTGTGGCTGCTGACATCCTGTCAGCCCCGCAGTGATATTCAGGCAAAGCACCGCCGCTACAAGTCTTTTCACACCGTCACCCTCTTCCGATAATCACGGACTATGCTGCAATAATTCACACGCACTGACACTGACATACGTTTAAACAGCATCAAAGTGTAAATAATCACCAAAAACTTAATATTTACCAGTTTTTATTATATCACACTATTAGATTGATTACAAGTCTTATACAATAAATTTTTATTTTTAATTATGTTAAAAAGCAGAAATCATTTTTACGATATTCAGCGGAAATGCTGAGATATGCTGTTTTACACCTATCAGTATTGTTAATGGAATATTCATTAAAGGTAATAGTCTATCCATAAATATATGTTAGAATATATAAGTTATATACTGCCCTTCTGTGGGCAAAAAGACAAAATGTAAGGAAAGATAACATGGGTATTTTTAAACCAAAAGACGGGGACGAAGGTGCTATCCCGCGCTTTATCGAGCACAGCATCCTTAAAAAGATGTCCTTCACACAATTTCTGATGTTCGGTTATTCTGTAGTGATACTGGTAGGTGCGGTGATCCTCTGCCTGCCCATAAGCTGTTCGGAGCGGCACTATACTCCGCTGCATCACTGTGTTTTCACCACGACTTCCGCACTGAGCGGTACAGGTCTTACTCTGTATGACACATACAGCTATTGGTCGCTTTTCGGGCAGATAATCATACTTATAATAATACAGATAGGCGGCATCGGTTTCATGAGCATCGGGCTTTTCGCGCTGAGTTTCATGGGAAAGAAGATAGGTCTTAAGCAGCGCGCCACCATGCGTGAGTCGATAGGCAGTGTTTCCAGCGGCGGCGTTGTCAAAATGACTCGCTTTATACTCAAAGGCACTGCGCTTTTCGAGAGCATCGGCACAGTCCTGCTGTGTTTCTGGTTCGTACCACGAATGGGCTGGGGCATGGGCATTTACTTTGCGCTGTTCCACTCGATATCTGCATTCTGTACTGCGGGAATGGATCTGATGGGCTATTTCGAGCCGGGAAGTTCACTTATAACCGCTAATGACAGTGTTCTGCTGAACCTGCCGATAATCGCACTGCTGATAATCGGCGGCATCGGCTTTTTCACATGGAGCGATATTGTGACACACAAGCAGCATGTGAAGAAATACTCGGCACAGACCAAGATAATACTGGTGGTCACTGTGCTTTTCTACCTGCTGGGCATGCTTGACATGGGTCTGCTGGAATGGAGAAATCCCGAAACCATGAAGGACATGGGCGTTGGCGGCAAGATAGTCGCGTCGTCGATGCTGGTGACTTCGGGGCGTGATGCGGGCTTTGCTTCGGTGAATGTTGCAGGGCTGCGTCAGACTTCGATAATGCTGCTGATATGCTTCATGTTCATCGGCGGTTCTCCGGGATCAACTGCCTGCGGTATCAAGGTAACTACCTTTGCAGTAATGATGATGACGATTTCGACAGTATTCCGTAAAAAGAAGAGCGTTGAATTCTTTGGGCGGCGCGTTGACGACACTACTGTGCGCAACGCTTGCTGCATCACCACACTTTATCTGACACTGGTGATAGTTTCTGCCATGATAATCACAGGCGTTGACGGTCTTGAACTGACACCTGTGGTCTTTGAACTGGTCAGCGCCATAAGTTCGACAGGACTTTCGATGGGTATAACCACTTCCCTGTCTGACCTTTCGATATTCATTGTGATAGTTATAATGTTCTTCGGAAGAATAGGCGGCATATCGTTCATAGTTTCGCTGCACAACAATTACGCATCGAACAAGAGCCAGCTGCCTGAAGAGAAGATAATGCTGTGATATATCAGAGTAAATAATTGGACTAAAGAAGAAATAAAAATGGCGAGATCATTTTTGATAGTTGGTATGGGACGATTCGGCAAGCACATGGCTAAGTCGCTGACAGCGATGGACAATGAGGTGCTGGCTATCGACATAAGTGAGGACAGGGTCAATTCGGCGCTGAAATATGTCACTGATGCACGAATCGGTGATGCTACCGACGAGCAGTTCCTCAAAGAGCTGGGCATCAACAATTTTGATGTCTGCATTTGTGCGATAGGCGACAATTTTCAGGCTTCGCTGGAAACTACATGCCTGATGCACGAGTTGGGCGCGAACTACGTTTTTGCCCGCGCGAACAGAGATATTCACAAGAAATTCCTGCTGCGAAACGGCGCAGACGAAGTCATTTACGCCGAAAAGGAAACTGCTGAACGCTTTGCGGTGCGTTTCGGTTCTGAGGGTGTGTTCGACTACTTCAACCTGAACGACAAGTATGCTATATACGAGATAGGCGTGCCTGAGAGTTGGGTAGGCAAGAACCTTATCGAGTCAAACGTGCGCCAGAAATATCACATAAACGTGCTTGCCGTAAAGCAGGACAATGACTTCAAAATGGCGACCATCGACCACCGTTTCACATCTGATGAAAGGCTGCTGGTCATGGGTACTGCTGAGAATATCAGAAAGATACGCAAATAATAAAAGCGGACTGCATTATCTATGCAGTCCGTTTTTTTGTGCTTGATCCTATAGCGATCCGCCTTAAAATTCAGACAAAAATAAACGGCGCTCTTTCGGGGAACGCCGTTTTATGCTGTAATTTATCAGTTTTCCAGATCGATCTCCATGATAGGCTGGCTTACATCTGCACCTGCGGGGACCATCGGCAGCACGTTAACATCTTTATTGATGACAACATCTACCAGTACAGGTCTGCCTGCTGCCGCGTATTCAAGGGCTTTTTTCAGACCATCGGTTATCTCGTCCTTTTTGGTGATGCGAACGCCTTCGATACCGAATGCTTCTGCGAGTTTCATGAAGTCAGTGCCGCGCTCGATATTTGTCTGGCTGAAACGCTTGCCGTAGAACAAGCGCTGCCACTGGCGCACCATGCCGAGAACATCATTCTCGAACACCAGCTCGATAACAGGCAGTTTGTGCTTTGCAAGGCTTGAAAGTTCATTGCAGTTCATGAAGAAGCTGCCGTCACCTGCAATGTTCACAACTGTTCTGTCAGGGTTGCCGACTTTACAGCCCATCGCCGCCCCCAGACCATAGCCCATCGTGCCCAGTCCGCCGCTTGATGCAAAACTTCTGGGGCACTTGAAGTTATAGTACTGTGCAGCCCACATCTGGTGCTGACCAACTTCTGTGGAGATGATAGCCTTGCCATCGGTGAGCCTGTCAAGTTCAGCTATGACCTGATCGGGCAGGACTTCGTCTTCGCGCTCGATAGGCTGCATGTGGACTTCATAGTCACGCTTCCAGCCCATAACTTCGTTATACCACTCAGGGTGCTGCATATCGGGCAGAAGTTCATTCAGCCTTGCGATAGCATGCTTGACATCACCTGTAACGTGGTGATAAACAGAGATATTCTTGCCGATCTCGGCGGGGTCGATCTCGATGTGGATTATATGTGCATTTTTTGCGAATGTATTAGGGTTACAGAGCACTCTGTCAGAGAAACGCGAGCCGAGAACTATCATCAGGTCGCAATTGCTGACTGCCTTTGCAGCAGCTTTTGTGCCGTGCATGCCCAGCATGCCGATGTAGTTTTCTGCCGAATTATCGTAAGCGCACTGACCCATCAGCGAAAGAGCGACAGGAGCGTTGCACTTTCTGACAAGTTCTTTCATCTCATCTACAGCATCAGCCGCAACAACGCCGCCGCCTGCATAAATGAACGGTCTTTCGCAATTTTTGATAAGTTCTGCCGCCTCAGCTATCTCAGCTTCGGTCGTATCGGGGTCATGGTATTCAGACTTCAGCGGTTCCTGCTTTTCGTACTCGATCATCGCCGCAGTGATATCTTTCGGTATATCTATCAGTACGGGACCTTTTCTGCCCTCGTTGGCGATGCGGAAAGCCTCTCTGATTATTTCGGGGAGTTTTGCGGGGTCTTTGACGATATAGTTATGCTTTGTGACAGGCATGGTGATCCCGCAGATATCTACCTCCTGGAACGAGTCCAGACCAAGCAGATTTCTTGTGACATTGCCTGTAATGGCGATCAGCGGAACACTATCCATATAAGCGGTGGCGATACCTGTAACGAGGTTTGTAGCACCGGGACCCGAAGTCGCCAGAACGACACCTGTTCTGCCTGTGCTGCGGGAATAGCCGTCAGCTGCATGGCATGCTGCCTGCTCGTGAGCGGTGATGACATGTCTTATCTTATCAGAATATTTATAGAGCGCGTCATAGATATTAAGCACCGCGCCGCCCGGATAACCGAAAATTGTATCTACCCCCTGTTCCAGAAGGCATTCAACGATAACATCAGAACCGTTAAGCTGCATTATGATCTCTCCTTATTTAAAACAAAATATCCCGAAACAGCCGAGTCAGCCCTTTAACGCGGCGGTTATACGGGTGTGCAGATTTTTCTGTACCTAATAAATTATTATACAATATTTGTCGGCTGATGTCAAGTGCAGACGAGATTTTTACACAGATATCATTTTTTAATACAGAAATAAAACTGCGGCAATTCATACAAAAAACAAACTCAGGATATATATATTATGCCAACAAAAAAAGCAGACACCCGAACGAGTGCCTGCAAATGCCGCTGACCGGGCTTGAACCGGTACGAACTTTTGGTTCGAGGGATTTTAAGTTTTTCAGTCAACTCGGCAATTCGTGGCAGTTCAAGGCAATTCACGGCAGTTTATGCCCTCGAAAACGACGAAATTTCGAGCATTTTATGACCATTACTTCCCTTTCGACCGTAATCAAGCCAAAATCGAAAAAATCAAAAATACGGTCGATTTGGTAGAAAAGTGGTAGAAAAAACTGCATTTTACTATTTTCAGGCTGAAAAGATGGTAGAAAGATGGTAGAAACGAAAACTTGGTAGAAAGAAAGTTGTTGTTAAAAGAATAAATACCAAATATAGCGTATAGGCTTAGTAATTGTAATTACGGAGCGCTATACGCTATTTTTATGCCTAAAAACTGAATATGCTTTAACGCTCCTCGGATTGAGGGGCGTTTTTTTTATTTCAAGACTTAATTATCCCTTAAGCACCAACTCTCTTTTTAATGAAATGAACGCCAAAAGAGAGTGAAAGACGCAACGATCGTGTTTATATTAGCATTATATCATTTGTTAATCTTTAGTGTCAAGTGAATTTGGAATAATGATGGTTCAGAACTTCTTAACTTTCTGTTAATTTATAAAGTATTTGGGAGTGATTTTCTTATGCCAATTCCTATGCGAATTATTCCGAACGACCACGGTGTACTCACCCTGCCGGCTTATGCGATCCTCGACAATATGCTCAATGTTCCCGAGAGGGACTACCGCACGTTTGAGGAGATGTGTTCTTTCTTTCCGAAGGACGAGCCGTCAACGGTCAGAAATGCTCTGACGGAGCTTAAAGACGAAAAGTACGTTATCATCATTCACGGAAACACCTATGCAGTGAACAAGCTGCGTATACCGAACATGAAGCTGAGATAACTGACAGGGTGATACAAATGGGCAAGAAAATAAAAAAGAGCAAGACCATATCATCATCGGTCTGCCGTGTACATAAATCGAAAAACTTTACTCTGCTGAGTAATTCGTTCCTGCGGTCATCAAACCTCAGCTTGGCTTCTGTCGGTCTGCTGGGCCGTGTAATGGGACTTCCCGAAGAATGGGACTACTCGATCAAGGGGCTTTCTTCTATCTGTAAAGAGGGAGAAACGGCTATTGAGACCGTCCTGAAAGACTTGCAGGAGTGGGGCTATCTCAAAATATCAAAGCTCTACCCGAACGAAACTGAGGACGGCAGGATACATTATGTCTATGACTTCTATGAAAGTTCGGAGAAGGACAAGACACTTTCCTGCACTGTTATGGCTGAGGGCAATATGCCCTCCAACAAGTCAAAGCGATGTCGTGTCAATAAGACCGACAACTTTACCATAGTAAGCAGTCTGCTTCTCCGTTCTAAGGAGATCAGCCTGAAATCCCTCGGTCTGCTCCTGAGAGTTCTTTCCTTTCCAGATGATTGGGATTACTCCGTTGCAGGGCTTGTGTTCATCTGCAAAGAGGGCAAGACAGCTATCGACTCTGCACTCAAAGAGTTGAAGAACATAGGCTATCTGGTAGTCACCAAGCTGTATGCCAATATGACGGCAAGCAAGGGCATTGAGTACGTCTATGACTTCTTTGAAAACCCCATAAGCGAGGACGAAGCGGACAAGCACAGAGAAAAGGTCAAGGCAGAAGCAAAAGCAAAGGTATCGGGTGCGGAACTTTCAACAGAGATGTTGAAAACCGCTGATTTTTCAGCTCCGCAAGAGGGTGAAAAACAAGGGGTAGAAAACCTATATCTTGATGATCTACCGCTTGAAGTTCTACCGACAGAAAATCGCCCCCAATATAATACTAAAGAACAAAATAAAGAAAATAAAATACTGTGTGATGAAGGATCTATCAATCAATCGGCTTTTTCAGGCACAAAAGCAGAACGCTTTGTTGAAAACTCTGCCCCAAGATTGATGGATGGATATATCACAGACAAAGAAAAGATAAAAAATATCATCAAGGAGAATATCGAATACGACGAGTATGTCGAGTGGATAGAGCTTTTCGGAAGTGACACTATGACCGTCAGCGGGCTGGATCAGATCGTCAGCCATATGGTGAGGACGGCTGTATCACGGCGAGGGCGAGTCATTGATGACATAGTTTATTCTGCTCAGGAGGTCCAGGACTCTCTGCTGAGAGTGAACAGGGCTTGCCTGGACAGAGGCTATAACGTGATGAAGAAAACAATGGGTATCCATAACCCCATGAGTTATCTGATGAGCTGTCTTATCAATCTGGCGAACAATATTGACTTCACCCAAAGCTATGAGGATATGAGCATTGACTACGATGTTCGGAAGAATGTTCTCCATGAAGACTTCGATGACTGACCGCAAAGGAGGTGGTGCGTATGATTGTGAGGTGACACTATGCCCGAATACAAGGCAGTAGACAAGCTGTTTTATTCTTTCCACAGCGAGTTTGAAGCTATCGTCATGGATATGATCGCTGAAAAGACGGATAAGCGTATCATTGACACGATGTTTGAGGACTTTGACCGCTTGCAGGAAGAATATCACGAAAAGCTGAGACAAATATGCAGAGAGGACGGTGAAGAACGTGGCTAAGACTATCTACACGCAGTTTGATGAGATGGTGAATTACGATAATATCGTAATTGTCGGCGTTAAGCCAATCTTTGAGGAAGATGAGAACGATGAGGGTAAAGTATCTGTTCTTCTCGACTATGAGATGTTCGGCAGAGATGTAACAGGTATGGAGATCCCGTTTGGTCTTTATTCCACCCGAGAAGAAGCGGAAAAGGCTGTCAAGGCACTCCATGAGTGGTTCAGCAATCAGGCGTATGCCGTTTACGAAGTTCCCAAGCCGGAGGGAGCTGATACCTGATGGCTAATGACTACGAAAACGGCACAAAGAAAACGATAGACCTGACGATCAAGGCGGAGAAGATCAGCTCGGATATTCTCAAAGAAGCCTTGCAGGAGTTTATGGCAGGCAAGGCTGAAAAGAAAGGGCGAATGTCCTATCGTCAGCTGGAAAAGAAGTCTGACAGCAAGCTCGACAGCATTGAAGTCAGTGAGGACAATATCGGTGATTTCCTCAAAACGGCGAGAAAATACGATGTTGACTTTGCCCTGAAAGCGGACAAGTCTACCGAGCCTGCAACCTATCATGTTTTCTTTTCAGCAAGCAAGACTGAGAACTTCAAGAAAGCGTTTACCGAATACGTCGGGAAAAACGCTAAGACAAACCAGCGTGGGGTGTTCACGAGGGAGCAGTTAAAGAGAGAAGCTGCCCGTGTTGCACAGTCACCGCACAGGAAACACAGATCGAAAGAGAGAAAAAGGGAGACACACAGATGATCGAACATACCTATCCCCCGACACCAAGGGCAAGGGGCGATGATGTTTTTACGGCGAACTTTTATGCCGATAACATGAGAAAGGCTTTGTCTGCCGAGTGCAGATCAATACCCGAAAGCTAAAAAAGGTCATTCTGAAAGCCATACCCTATGCGATCTTTGCGTATGCAGGAAACCTTATCGGCTATGCGTACCGAACAGCGGAGGGTACAGGATTTCAGGAAAAGATACTCCCTTTTATGAGCAATCTCGGGGTCGCTTTTGCTAAGGTCTTTCCCAGCTTTCACCCGTTGGATATTTTATTCGGTTTGGTACTGGCGGGTGTCATGAGACTTGTTCTCTATATCAAATCGAAGAACAAGAAGAAATTTAGGCAGGGCGAGGAATACGGCTCGGCTGTATGGGGTACGGAAAAGGACATTGAGCCTTACATGGACTTATCCAACCCCGAAAACAACGTTATCCTCACGAAAACGGAGTCGCTGACAATGGGCAAGCCCTCATCGCCTAAGTATGCGAGAAACAAAAATATCCTCGTTATCGGCGGTTCAGGCTCAGGCAAGACAAGATTTTTCGTCAAGCCGAACCTGATGCAGATGCACAGCTCCTATGTAATCACTGATCCAAAAGGTACGGTGCTTGTGGAGTGCGGTCATCTTCTTGCAAGGGGCAGACCGCTGAGAAACAGCGAAGGCAGGATAGTGTATCAGAGGGATGGCAAAAACGGCTTGAAGAAAGATAAGAACGGCAAGCCTATGCCTGTCTATGAGCCGTACAACATAAAAGTCTTTAACACGATAGACTTCTCAAAAAGTATGCACTATAACCCTTTTGCCTATATTTCCGAAAGAAACCGTGAGAAGGACATACTCAAATTCGTGGAAGTCCTGATAAAAAATACTTCTTCCTCTCAGCAGCCCGGCGGTGATGACTTCTGGGTAAAGGCTGAAAAGCTGTTGTATACGTCTTACATTGCACTGATCTTCACCCTTTACGATGAAGATGAACGCAATTTTGAAACGCTTATCGAAATGATAAACGGTTCTGAGTGCCGTGAGGAAGATGAAACTTTCAAGAATGCTATGGACATACAGTTCGGTATGCTTGAAACATGGCTTGACGGTCAGTTCCCTTCCGAGGAAGAAATTGACGAAGCCATAGAAAAAGAGAAAGAAAAAGAAAAGTCGGAGGGGTCTGACGATAACTCCGAAGAAGCAGAAGAAAGCGAGAGCAAGTTCAAATTTGAAGCCAAAGCCTATGACGAATACCGCAAAATGTGTCACATGACACCTCAGAGCGAACAGCAAAGGCTCGGCGCATTTGCTCTCAAACAATACAAGGCGTACAAACTTGCCGCAGGCAAAACGGCTAAGTCTATCTTAATTAGCTGTTCGACACGTTTAGCGCCTTTTGCCATAGATGAAGTTCTGGAGATAACTTCGTATGACGAACTGCATCTTGATATGCTCGGTGATGAGCTGTCAGCGCTGTTTGTAATAATCTCCGATACTGACGCAACGTTCAACTTCCTCGTTGCGATCATGTATTCACAACTTTTCAATCGGCAATGTGGAATACAGATATATCCCCAACAAGGAGTATATTTCCGCTGACCGTGACCTTATCCTGAAAATGGCTGAAACGCTGGACAAACAGGGTATCAAGTTTTCGGGAAGAATTTACCCGACCGGCAAAGGCACTCTGACCGTCAGCCGCAACGATCTCGCTTATGTGAGGTCTGTCCGTGACAACATCATCGGCAAGCGCCGTCAGGTAGGTATTGGCGAAAAGGGACAGGTCATCGGAAACCGTTCCGTTTCGGCACAGAACAGACATTTGTATATGTCTACCCTCACTCCGAAACAGTATGAAGAAGTCAAGCCGTTTATCGAAACCAATGCACGATACAGCGGTGTTATCCGTGACGGCAAGGTGATGTTCTCGGTTGACCGTGATGAAGCACAGGCTTTCCACAGGGCGTTGGATACCGCAAAGCGTGAGGTGGGTCTTATCCACACCATGCAGGAGCAGGGGCTTCCAATGGAGCAGATGATAGCGCTTTCACCCGTAATGCACAGGCTTGCGGTGGAAGATGCACAGCTTCAGCTTTCGGACTTTTTCGATAAGCGTTACGATGAAGCACAGTTTGGTGAAATGCTGTCCCTTATCAATGCCTATCTCGATCAGCCTGCTTCGGAGCGTTACGGCGAACACTCCAAGCTGAATGATATGCTTGAAGCGAAAAGCAGTTTTGACCGTACTATCGAACTTTCCGATTTCTTTTTTCAGCACGATTTCAGTGAAGAACAGAAGTCTGCAATTGCCACTATGTTTGTCGGTGAGGTCACTAGAGGACAGATCACATCGTTATTCTTCTGCTCTTTGCGGCTGATCGTATCATGCAGCTTTGCGGCATCGGCTTTCAGCTTGCTCTGCTCCGCTTCATATCTTGCAGACATTGTAGCAAAACGCTCATCGGAGATTTTACCCGAAACATTGTCCTCATACAATCTCTCAAACAGATCGTCAAGCTCATTGATACGCTTCTCAGCCAGTTTCAGAGCCTTCCTTGCGGTCTGAATTTCACCGTCCTGCACCGTTGCCGTGTTGCTCATTGCTCTGATGACGAACTCGTCCTCATTGTCCCTTACAAATTGTGAGAGCTTATTCAGCTCACCGAGGATAATTTCCGTCAGAACACAAGTCCTGATGTAGTGAGCTGTGCATTCGTCCGAATCGTGTGCATAGGTGGAACACATCATATGCTCCTGATTAGGTGACATACTCTGCGCCCTGCCGACATAGAGGGTGTTACCGCAATCCGCACAATAGACCATACCTGCAAACGGACTTACCGTACCGCTTTTCTGCCTTCTTCTCTTGTGGCTGCGAATCTCCTGCACCAAATCAAAATCGTGCTGAGAAATGATAGGCTCATGGGTGTTCTCGATGATAAGCCAGTTCTCTTTCGGATTTTCATACAGCTTCTTGTTTTTGTAGGACTTGCGGTAGGTCTTGAAGTTGACCGTGTGACCGAGGTAATCCATACGCTCAAGAATATGAATGACCGTTGCCATACCCCAGCGTTTTGTTTTGGCGTTCTGATTGCATACGTTCATACCTTTGGAACGGTAATATGCTGTCGGTGTAGGTATACCGTCCGCAGTCAGGATATTGGCGATCTGAGTCGGACCGTTGCCCTCAATGCAGAGCTGAAAAATTCTCCTTACCACAGCGGCAGCTTCTTCGTCAATGACCCATTGGTTCTTATCCGTTTCGGACTTCTTGTAGCCGTAAGGCGGGTGCGTGGCAAGCGGCTTGCCTGCCTGAGCCTTTGCTTTCTGGACGGCACGAATTTTCTTGCTTGTATCACGAGCGTACCAGTCATTAAAAATATTAAATGTCACAGATGGATAACCCATAAGTGACCTTTACCGCCAAAACAAAATAACAACTAAAAAGAGTATCAATCTCCTATAATACGGGAGACTGATACTCTTTTCTTTTTGTATGCAATAGTAAGTTTCAATATCTTCGATAAAAGAAACAAGATAGCTTTTGAAAAAACAAGAAAGCAGAAATCAAGCCAAAACTGAGCTTATCTTTTCGCAAAATTATTGATTTGACGATACGGGCAAAAATGTCGTAACCGGATATAACTATATACTATAAATTATACCAAAAATCCCTCCGTATGTCAAGGAAAGATCAAGCGATTTTGTCAGTTTGGTAGAATAATCATAAAGACTATATCGGAGGTATTATTATGAGCAAAGGAACAGTATATAAACGCAAGGACGGACGCTGGGAGTGCCGTATATCTATGGGCAAAGATGAGAGCGGCAGGCGTATTTTCCGTTCATTCTACGGCAAGAGCCGTGAAGAAGCTGAATACAAGGCTATGATTGCACAGGGTCAGGCAGATGAAGAATTTGCTGTAACGGAAATGACGTTCAGAGAGCTTGTGACCGAGTGGCTTCATGTGACAGCATCACGAATCAAGGAATCTACCGCCGCCAACTATGCCATGAAAGCCGAAAAGCACCTTATCCCTGCATTTGGAGAGATAAAGTGCTGTCTGCTGAAAGCCAAAGATATATACGCATTTATCGAAAGAAAACTGAAAGAGGGATTGTCGGTGCGGTATCTGTCGGATATTATGGTGCTGTTCAAGTCCGTGTTCCGCTATGCAAGCCGTGAGTATCGTATCCGTAACGTACTTGACGGTATCGTTCTCCCGAAAAAGAATAAGCCTGAAATTGCTGTCATGAACAAGGAACAGCAGCTCAGGCTTGAAAAATATCTGGACAAGCGCCCGTCTGTTACAAGCATGGGTATATCCATTTCCATGTATATGGGCTTGCGAATAGGAGAGGTCTGCGCCCTTCAATGGAAGGACATAGACCTTGAAAAACGGACTTTGACCGTCAGCAAGACAATTCAGCGGGTACAGTGCAGAACGGGTGCAAGGCACACCAAGCTCATCATCACCGAGCCGAAAAGCGAAAGTTCCAAGAGGACGATTCCCATTCCCGATTGTCTGCTCCCTATGCTCAGGCAGTTTAAGGATAACGGCGAGGTGTATGTGGTATCGGGCAGGAAGAAGCCTGTTGAACCGAGGACTATGCAGTACCGCTTTGCCAAGATACTGCATAACGCAAATTTGCCGTCATTTCACTACCACAGCACCCGCCATCTTTTTGCAACTCGCTGTGTCGAGCTGGGCTTTGATGTAAAAACGCTGTCTGAAATTTTGGGGCATTCTTCCGTAGAGGTCACTATCCCCGTTCCAAATAGTAACACTATACCAGTAGCAGTACCTACCGACAAGAACAATCATTATAATAACGAATAAGGGCGATACCTAATAGCTCAAAGGTATCGTCCTATTTTTCTTTTCAGAAGCCTATTCCCTTTTCGTCTGCGAGGTTCACTATCTTCTTTCTTTGTTTCGCCGCATATCGTATCGTGGCATAAGCTCCTCCGCTTTTATGCTGTATACAACATACCACAAGATCTGCTCGGTCGATCATGCTACGATTGCGGACTTGGATAGCGGACTTTGGGTGTGCTTCGGACGATTCTGCACACACCTCGACTTCATCATAATAGTCAATGTACTCCTATGGGTATTGCCACAAGCGTGCCTATTGCGGCACTCCCACTAAACGAAAAGTTGCGGTTTGTATAGTCGATATTGCGGTATTGAGGATAATATTGGTAAACTGTGAATGATAAAAACGTTTATTATGTAGCTTATTGCTTTGTAGGATCATAGATTATAAACTGCCTCCGCTCAAAATTGCAGAACGGATTTTATATGATAGCAAAACAGCTATATTTCGGTATAATATAAATGATAAGGGCTATGTCCTCCGTGACCGTGTACGGAAGGCATAGCCTTGATTTTTCTTTTCAGATGCTTATTCAGTTTCGTCTGTAAAGTTTACTATCTTCTTGCACTGTTTCTCAGCATATTGTATCGTGCGGTATGCTCCTCCGCTTTTGTGCTGAATACAGCATATCACAAGGTCTGATCGGTCTATCATGCTCCGATTGCGGACTTGGATGGCAGACTTGTGGCAAGATTCGGACGATTCAGCGCACACTTCGACTTCATCGTAATAGTCAAGGTTCTACTTTTAGCTTTGTCCGTAAGATTCCGGAAAAGATTTTGTTGTCGATTTATTGACTATTCGTAAAAAACGTGGTATAATGTTAACTAAATAATATAAGCAAAACAAACTAAAAACTGAAAAAAGGAGTTTTGTGTTATGAAGATCAACGATGAAAGCTATATACTGACCAACTTTGAATATGCACTCGAAAGTAAAAACATAAAACCGTTCTTTCAGCCTATAGTTCGGACTATTACCGGAGAGGTGTGTGCAGTCGAAACACTTGCCAGGTGGGAAGATCCTATCAGAGGGCTTATCACGCCGAATGTATTTATTGACATACTCGAAAAGCATGATCTGATACACAAGCTCGATTTGTTTATGTTTGAGGAGGCTTGCAGAATATACAGTGAACAGCTTTCAGACGGTAAAGCTCCTGTATCTGTTTCAGTGAATTTTTCAAGGATCGACTTTACACATAAATGCTTTGTTGATAAGATTATCTCCACCGCAAATAAATACAACATCCCACCGAGTGTTTTATGCCTTGAAATTACAGAAAGCGTTATGCTTGATAACACATACCTTTTCAGGAAAATATTTGACAGGCTTCACGAGGAAGGCTTTAAGATATGGCTTGATGATTTCGGGAGCGGCTATTCTTCCCTAAGCGTTATAAAAGAGTATGATTTTGACCTTATAAAAATAGATATGCGTTTTCTGAGCAGTATGAGCATACGTTCAAAAAAGCTGATCGCCGGTGTAATAAATACAGCTAAATCTCTCGGGATACATACGTTGGCAGAAGGGGCTGAAACGCAGGAGCATATTGACTATCTGAAAGAGATAGGCTGCGAGATGATACAAGGTTACTATTATTTCAGACCTATGGACATAAAGCAGTTTTCAGTTTGTTGTGAGAATAATACACTTGCAGCCGAAAGCAGAGAAGACAGCGTTTATATGGATATGATAGGAACGCTGAATTATCTTAGTGCCGATCCCATTGTTGACTATTCCTCAAACGGATCATGTGCGAAGGATACCGACTATATTGCAAACAAATATCCTCTTGCCATAATGGAATTAAATGAAGGGAAATTCAGCTTTGTATACACTAATGAAGCGTATAGAGCCAAGCTGTCACTTCTCGGATTTAAAGACCTCGAAGACACAGAAGCACAGATAAATGATACTTCCAAGCCCTTTTACTCGGGTACTCTGTCTCAGATGAAAAACAGCGAAGAAGCTGACGCTCCAATAAGAAGAAACTACATAATCGGTGATAAATACTATTCGCTGACAATAAGGTATCTTGCCACGACCGGAACCAGAACCATGATAGCCTTGAGCCTTCATGTATTCTTATATGACGGAATAGAGGACAGGCACGAGGAAATTGATAAATACAGCCGATCGCTTCTGTATAATTTTGAACTGGTAAATATCATAGATCCACATAAAAAGACCACCAAGCAGATATACTCAAATCTTGATTTTGATCCTGATTACGGCTTTTATAAGCTTGATGAGGGTGTCAGACTTTTCGCAGAGAATGAGCTGTATACTGCTGACAAGCAGCGCTATCTTGACTTTATGTCACTTGATGACCTTGATAAGCGCATAGACAAGGCTGACGGACCGTTTATCCAACAGCCGTTCCGGTTCAGGATCACAAGCGACAGATACGAGTGGCGATGTGCAAGGATACTTCGTATACCAAAGGCTGAAGGCTATGAGTATATGTTCAGCTTACAGAAATTTGCAGACACCGACCTTCCAATGATAAACTGCTTTTATGATCATAGCAACAAAACGGAGAACTATCATGAATAGAATAAGACCTCATATCGGGCTGCTTGCAGCTACACTTACAGATGCGTTCTCAAACGAGTTCGTAAAGGGAGCTGTATCTGCGGCAAAGCGTCTTGAAACAGACCTGACCGTTATACCCGGAAAATATCTCGGCATACAGCATATCAATGACGGTTTTGAAGCATATTACGAATACCAGTACAATGTTCTTTTTAAATACGCCGCCAAAGCCCGTTTTGATTATATCATAGCGCCCGTCGGTACTATTGCATATGCGTATGACAATGAGCAAAAAAAGAGATTTCTCGACAGCTTTTCCGATACACCGGTTTTATGCGTTGCATCTGATGTCGAGGGATATGAATGTCTTGAATTCGACAATGGCTCAGGTATTATTTCTGCGGTAGACTATCTTGCGCAGCATAACCGAAAGCATATCGGCATAATGGCAGGCAGGTCTGAAAACAGCGAATGCACTGAAAGGTACATCGCTTACAGAAAAGGACTTGAAAAGAACGGTCTTGTTTTCAAGGAAAGCTATCTTATGTATTGCGATATGTCATACGATTGTATAAATGAAGCCAAAAAACTGCTTGAGGACAATCCCGAGATAGATGCGGTGATATGTATAAATGACATAATCGCTTCTGTTGTGTATAATGCTGTCAAAGAGTGCAGCAAAACTGTCGGAAGAGATATTGCCGTAATAGGATTTGACGACCTTCCGTTTGCCAAAGACCTGAATCCTCCGCTTGCAACAGTAAGGGCTGATGCTTTTTTGCTTGGCAGCGTGGCTGTTGAAAAGGCATATAATTATCTTAACGGAATAGAAGACAAGCGTCACCTTGTCGAAACAAGATTTATACCAAGAGAATCCTGCTTTGCGGATAAACGCTTTATCAAGACACCGAAAACACTCTTTATGGGTGATACTGACTCAATAAAGAATAATCTGAAGGAATACATATCGGACAGAACAGGCTCTTATGAAGAAACAATGACCATATACGAGCCGCTGGCTGAGCTGATAGATTTTCTTGAAAAGGAGTTTTTTGATAGCACGGCATCTGATGATTCTGTTAACATCGCTTACGAAAAGATAATAAACATCTTCCCAAAAGATAATTCTTTCGGTGGTGAAACGATAAAGCTTTATACAATTAAGGAAAGCCTGTATACCTGGCTTCTGAGAAATTGTATGGAGGAAAACCTGCCGTATATACAAAAGCTGTTGAGCGCCATTGAAAATACCTTTAACCAATCGTCTAAATCAATGCCGACGAGATATATCGAACGCACGCATCTTGAAAACCTGTTTATCCGTGATTCGCTGATGTTCGGCGGCAATCTTAAGGATAGCTATGCGGATATCCTAAAAAGGCTGTGTAACGTTGGCTCTTTGACAAGCTATCTTTATATTCTTGAAAAGCCTGTCGAACACCATAATGATTCAGAATACCCGGATGAAGTAAAATGGCTTTTTAAATCATTCAGCTATGGAGCTGAGTGTATTAATATCCCCGAGAAAGAACAGTCAATAAGCACCTATGAGGTATTTAACAATCCCAGGCTCGTATCAGACCGTACAAGGATACTGATAGCAGCAGACCTATTCTCTGCGCAGACACAGTACGGATTGGCACTTCTTGAACCGGAAAACTCTGAATTTATAGATGAGCTTGAGCTTGTGACTTATCAGCTCAGCTCAGCCGTCAGAACGCTTGATATACTTAAAAACCTGAATGTTATCCTTACCGATACAAGGCTTGCCCTTGCTATGGCTAATGATTATCAGTATATATACTGCATTGATACAAACAACGGCAAGTTATATAGAATATCAGCGTGAAAGTGCATACAAGGATTTTTCGATAAAGAACAAGGGCACAAACTTTTTCAATGACTGCCAAAAAGCCTGCAGCAGAATAATATACGAAGAAGACCGTGTGCTTTTTCGTGATATGTTCAGTAAAGAGTCATTCATGAAAAAGCTTGATGAGGGCGAACTTTTCGGCTTTGATTACAGATACGAAAAGGGAGATGTGCTAAGATTTTACCGTCTTAAAACAATAATTGGCACAGATGAAAATGAAGGAACTGTGTTTATAGGTGTTAAGGATATAGATACTCAAAAGCGCCGAGAGATCGAAATGAAAGAAGCACTATTCAAAGACTCGCTTACAGGTGTAAAGAACAAATCTGCATATAGTAATACAGAAAAGAAAATGAATGCTCTTATTAAAGAAAAAATATGTGAGGATTTTTCTGTATTCGTTTTTGACCTAAATGATCTGAAAAAGATAAACGACAATTTCGGGCATGACGAAGGTGATAAATATATACGCTCAGGCTCATCGCTGATATGCAAAACATTCAAACATTCACCCGTTTTCAGGATAGGCGGAGATGAATTTGCCTGCATTCTGAAAGACAGCGACTACGAAAACAGAGTACAGCTCAAAAAACAAATAAGAGAGCAAATTGAATACAATAAGCAGCACGGCTGTGTAGTTATTGCTGTCGGCAGTGCAGATTATCTGCCTAATGAAGACAACTGCCTGCTCGATGTATTCAAAAGAGCAGATAAAGAAATGTACGAAGATAAAAATCGTCTTAAAAACAGTTAAAAAGATAAAATGCATGGGATCAAAAGCAACGATATACATAACTGTCGAACACCATTTCGGAAGTTATTTAGCTTGCTGTGCCGTAGGCAACACCTTAACAACGATTATTTGGGTTATGTTTGGACGGTTGGTTTTACAGCAATAAAACCGAAAGGACAGATACAAATGATCGATGCGATGTATAATTACAGACAGGGTGAAATCAACTCCGCCGAGTTCTCTGAGGAGTTTAACAAACTCTGCATACCGTTTGAAGATTCGCTGAGCGAGGAGCAGATTGATATATTCCACAAGATTCTGGACTGCGTGAGCGAGACTGCCTCCGCTGAGATGAGAGCTGCCTACAAGGTCGGCTTTAAGGACGGTGCCGAGATGATGCGTGAGGTAATGGAGTAAACATACAAGTCTAACGATACAAAATAGAGCAGGGATACATGCTCCGATTATGGAGAATGTATCCTGTTTTCTTAATTATTACTGCCGCCGCCCAAAATGGAAGAACGGAAATTTAGTGATAGCAAAACAGCTATATTTCGGTATTGTTATTAACAGTGGGAGTGGTCAAAATAGACTGCTCCTATATTTTTTTCTTTCAAATTTTCAAAACATATTGCTTTTTTGAACCGCTCCAGTAAAAACGTACAATTACAAAAAGAGCCTCCTATGGTATAATAGAAACCATAGGAGGTTTTGTTATGGCAAGAAGTTACAGACACATAGGCTAAGACAGCGGAATATATTGATAATTCAAATGTCTCTGTAAATCTCAACTTACAGAAACAATGTTTTTATTCTATATCAATAATTGTTTCTTCGATATTTGTAGTATTATTCCCTACATCATATCTCAACTATTCAAGAGGGATTTCCTTTAGTAATTCTGTTAATAATCTCATCACTATCCCTCATCTTTAATTCTTTCAATAACACCCTTATCCATCTCATGCACTGTCTCACACAGCACCGAGATATCCTCCGCTGAGTGCGAGCAGATAAGGATAGTTTTCCCCTGCTCTTTGTATGACAGCAGATACTCACGCATATCCTTAACTCCGTCCTTGTCAAGCCCGTTGAACGGCTCGTCAAGTATCAGCAAATCGGGGTTTTCCATTATCGCTTGTGCCAGTCCCAGCCGTTGACGCATTCCGAGAGAATACTTGCGGACATGGCGTTTGAGCTTCGGGTCAAGCCCGACCTGCTCCATACTCTGCATTATTTCATTTTTGCCGATCTTGTTGTTAAGTCCTGCAAGTAGCTTGAGATTTTTGTACCCCGAATAATACGGGATAAACCCAGGCGTTTCGATTATAATACCAATGTTCTTCGGGAAATCAACGTCCTTGCCGATACGCTTGCCGAGGACAGTTATCTCACCCGAGGTAGGCTTGATAAAGCCGCAGATGCACTTCATAAGCATGGTCTTTCCAGAGCCATTACGCCCGATAAGACCGTGTATCCTGCCCTGCTCGAAACTCACGTTTATATCCTTTAATATCTGCGTTTTGCCGAGTGTAAGATTTACGTTTTTTACATCTATAATATCCATTTTGTCACCTCAGTTATCAATCGTCAGCGTAGTGTCATAGCTGTAATTTCGCACCTTCAGCACCGACACGATCATCAGCCCCACAGCCCCGATACACAAGTAAGCATACGAAAAAACCATCGTCTTAACAGGTATGCTGAAATAGCGTGTGTAATGCACCCATATGATCGAGTTTGCCATAGGGAACAGCCACATAGCCTCGCTGTAGACCGAGCAAAGCCCTGCACCTATCGATACGATTCCGCCTGCTATGACCATTCCTATGACCTTGATCTTGAACAGGCAAGCGGTCAGCAGTATCATTCCGAGTAAGAACAGATAGAGGGCTATCAGCAGATAGCTTTCAGCCGCCGCATGAAATATGGTGAGCTGATTGTAGAGGTTTTCGGGCAGCAGTTCGGACACAAAATCGCCTGCTCTGTCAGGAAAAACTGTCGTGTATTTTGTTGCCGCATCGCTCCATTCATTGCCCCAGAAGCATTTGCCTATGCAGGGCAGCACCGACATCACGAATATCAATGCAAGGTATGTAATTATCATCATAACCATGAGCAATATCTGCGACAGCACCCAGTTTATGCGCCCTGTTCGTGATATGCTGAGGAACGTGTTGTTGTCGGTTTTCGGGAAGTCCGAAACAAGCGTTAAGAACACAAGCGGCACTATCATCATTATCAGGCCGGAGTTTGCAACTGCGATAAAAGGCTCAAGAGCATTTATCTTCACGCCCATTTCTTCGGCTGCCGCCTGCAAAGGAGAAATCGCAAAGCTGTACACGAACACAAGCATTACCACTATGATTATCATTCGGGGATCGACAAGCCACCGCACATACTCCGTTCTTGCCGAGAGCAGCACTTTTCTGAAACTCAGTTTATGCATAGCTATTCCCCCTTATCCCGACGAAGATTCATTATGACAATAAAGCCTATCAGAGCGGCAGCGGTACATATCCCATTGTATTTAAGCATCAGCGGTACATAGGTGTTTTTGCTGTACCACTGGGTGATGTTTTCGGGATAGAACGCCGAGCATTTTTCAAATATACTAAGCCCCTCGGTAGGTTCGTCTGTCATATGAGCCTGACTTATCTTGTTAAGAGCGACCTTCTGAATGTACGCCAGCATAAACGGCACGCAGGTGATAATGTAGTGGTTCTTCACAAAGCTCGACATAAAGAACGCAGGCAGCACCGAAACCGCCCCGTAGATAAATGCCCCCGAGAAGAAATGCCAAAGCTCCGTTGCCATGCTGAAATTATCCTCTATAAAGAACGAGTGTGAAAGCTCCTTGCAGTCCTCGATTGTCGGGAAAATCGGGTAGACGATAACCGCAAACACCGCACAGCCAAGCGTGACCGCCAGTCCTGCGCTGATTATTGCCGACACGAATTTTCCGATGTAATAACGCAGCTTACCCGTTCTTGCGATATTCAGGCGGATACTGCCCGTATTGCGTTCGTTGCAGAAGGCTGTCACAAAGGGCAGCGCTGCGATTATGGGCATGAACATGGTGCAGTAGCCCGAAAGACCACTGGATATAATAGTTATATTTGCAATTCCGTTTTCTGAAAGTGTTTGCCAATCAAGATAAAGAATTGCTTCATACACACTGTAATTTATATTTGTCTCATGATCGGAATATCCTTGAGTTGTTAAACAGAGGATCGCAGTAATAATAGCGCAGGCAAAAAAACCAAGCGAAAATATAGTTTTATTCAGATCCACATATACTGTACTGATCGTCTTAAATTTATTGGCCATAGAACGAAAAATCTCCGGATATACAGTCTAAAAGTGCATAGTAATATTTTTCTTCAGTTGGATTATACAAAGATATAGTCCACATAGGCGTACTATAATATAAATTCGTTGCGGGATCATTCCAAAAGATCTTGTTCTCCAGACCTATATATTCGACCTCATAATTTGAATTTTCACTCAGATTATCATCGATGTATTCAAGTGCTGACCGCAGTGTTATTATCTCGTTTACTTCTTCTTGTTCGTACACTTCAAATACATTTTCATTATTTCTAAAACACTCCACACCATCGGAAGAGCATATCAAAACAGTGTATCCACAGGGGTTTGAATTGATCTCCTTCAGTTTTCCGGTAAATATATCTTTACTGGATGATGTTCTTCCCGCAAATCCGCAGTTTGCCGCTCTCAAAGGAATGTTATTATTCTTTTGGACCATATTGATCTCGAAAGCATAAGTACCATTTTGTTTATCAATTCGTATTTCATACGGGCTTAATTCGGGATAACCGTATTCCTTTAACGCACTTGCAAAATCTCTGCTTATAGCTATTGCTTCGTTTATTGACATCTCGCAGTCCTTTAACTGATATTTTTTGTCATCGAATGAATTAGAGAAAAAATATCGTTCAATGGTGATATTGTCATTCGGGAGAAAAAAACTCTCGGAATAACCGTTCTTTATCCATACGATCGAGCCACCGTCAAAATCTATAAAATAGGGGTAATTACCGTCTGCGTTCATCTGGTGATATGCGCCCATCTCTTCAACGCCTTCAATTTTCTCTCCTATATCTATTTTTCCTCCATTCAAGTAATCTATCAGACCTTGCTCTATGTCGAAAAGAAAGCCATTACTCTGCTTGAAAGAAAGGACCTTGACACTTTTTATCTTGTCTATCTGCACATCACTGCGTATGGAAAAGTGTTTATATTCAGCGTTTAGTGCCTCTGGATACATCTCTGATACCTTATCCACAGTGTTATAATCAAAGTCCGCATCAGTAAAACTAACATTTTTTTCTTTTTCGTTTCTCTCAATAGGGCTCTTGCCTTTTGCACATGAGGTAAGTGCCAAACATACTGCCAAAATAATAAATAATAATTTTCTCATGATCCACCTGCTTCTAATAAAGAACCGCTATAAATGTTTATAGCGGTTCTTAAATAAATTTGAAAGGGGTATAATTTGTTTATTGATCACAAATGTATTCGTTGTTATTATACTAAGAGTGTAATTGTCGGAGAATATTATTTGAAATAGCCTGATGCGGAGGCATTTGAAACATATTTCCCGACATTTGAAAACCCGCCATTCACTCCAAACTCAACTACCGCATCATACAATAATCCCTTTTTATAATTACTATTTGACCAGTTAGAGGTTCCAGTCTCCCAGATATCAAAACTTCCACAGTAAATAGTATGGCTAGATGAACGATACCCATTTGCGAGCACACAGACACTACCGCTAGGTATATTGTAAGAGGAACAGTTGGTTTTTAAGTATCCATTATAATGTGCCTGAAATCCATAAACCCACTTTTCACATACATTATTTGAAGAAGGCGCACCTTTTGTATAGTGTAGATTATAGGAATTGTCGGCACTAGCGCCAAAACTCATCATACTTACAGCCATTGTCATTGCTGCACCAATCGCAGCAAGCCTCTTTGTTAACTTGTTCATTGATTTATTCCTCCATAATTTTAGATTTTTCGATTCTGTTTATCAATAATCCTATCAGCATCAAAATCGAATCAACTGCTATAAATATCATAACGCTTGTCGCTACTGTGTTGAATAGTAGATGCAGTATCACGAATATTAAGGAATCAATGGCAATTAATAAGATTGAGATAAGTCTATTCCTTTTACGCTCATCTGCACTTAAAGGATTATTCTTATGCTCAACCGGTGCAAACAGAACTATTGGAACGATCAGAACTACGAGTGTGATAATCGCCGGAAAATTACTGTACAGCTCCGGCATTAGTTTGACACATAAAACTGTGAGTGCATACATTGCCGATGTTATCAGGTAGCAGATTTCGCTTGTTTTGGCATGATATCCTCCCGTAAATATCCTGAGCGGAACAAATATCAGCATAAACGCCGCAAAGTGCAGCATTGATTTTGTCAGAATACTGATAATAAGTGCTGTCAGAATATTTGAAAGGTTAACCAAAAGCACCTCTGCACCGTAAACGCACTCATCACGTTTTTCAATGTCAACTGTCTTGTTTTTGATCAGAAGGAAAGCAATATCTTCAGCTATATATTGAAACATACCAAAGACCTCACTTCTTTTCAGACTTCTTTACAGGCTTCATCTGCTTGGGTGCTACAGGCTGATAGCAGCCAATAAGTGATGTTGAGTTACAAGCAGCTTTTGCAGACGCATTGATTACTTTGGCAATAGCTTTTCCAAATGTTTTCATCTCTAAATCCTCCTTTCTTCGTTTCTGATTCCTTGAGTATATGGTAGCACATTTTTCCTCTCTTGTGTAAAAGTTTGCGTAATCTGTAGAAAAACTTGCGTAATCTGCAATAATTACCAATATATGTCAGTGTTCTAACAGTTTATTAATATGATTATGAAAAAAGAAAAGCCGCCAATTTCTTGACGACTTTTCATGCTAAACATTATTTTGAATCATTATTATAGCTTCAACGATATCATCATGGGCTTCAAGAGTGAACTCTCCGTCATATGACTGCACTATACTTCTTACACTTTTAAGCCCTATACCGTGCATATCCTTGTCTTTTTTAGACGTTGTATGTGTATTAATTGAGTGCGAGCATCTGTTAGTTATCTTGATCATAAATAAACTGTTTATAACAGAGATCTGAATATGAATAAATGGTTCGGTTTCATCTGTCTGTGCCTCTATAGCGTTGTCAAGCAAATTTCCGAGTATCGAAGCAAGGTGAATGTCGGAAAGAGCGATTTGTTCGGGTATTGCTGCATTTACAGTAAAGGGTATTCCAAATGAAAGTGCTGTAGCATATTTTGCATTTATTATAGTATCTGCTGTGGTGTTACCCGTATGGAAATATTCTGACTTATGCTCGAATGAGCTTTGTTCCCTATGAACAAATTCACCAAGCTCATCAATTTTACCCTGCGCTATTAGTGAGTCGATCACAAGTATTGTATTCTTGTAATCGTGGACACTTTTACGCCACATAGAAAAAGTTTTTTCCTGTTCCTTCAGTGACCTTTCAAGAAATATGTTTTGCTGCGATATTAAGTTGTTCTCTTCTTTTTTTATCTGTGATTCCGAGATATTGATAACGGCAATATATGTAGCGGCAATAAGAGCAAGCATAAGCAAAAACACGGACATCAGTATTATATTTGAATCCTTATCTCTGCCAAGTTCAAAATATAAAATTGATGATATAACAATAAGTGCTACTGAACCGCCAAAGGAAAGAACAAGAATTTTTTTACTGATTATTTGTTTTTGACTGACCAGTTTATTTACAGCAATACAAGTTATCATCAGAACTATTTTTGATGTATAACCACCAATTATTCTGCCTTCCGACATACTATTGAACAGATCGGATATTGAGTTCCCGGTAATGTCAGCGGCGATCGAACACATTATCATATCTATCACAAACACCAGCAGAAAATACAACAATTCGATCACAAGCGTTTTTATTATGTGGGATCTAAATATGCAAATGCAGAATAACGAAAAAGCGATAAAAAAAATAATCGTATTGACGGAAGATAACAAATTAATTCTGTTTAAAGCGATCATTCCTGCGGAGAATGGAAACGCTGTTAAAATATATACTTTTCTGCTGACAGGTTTATTGTCATTAGCAAGAAAGCTTTCGCCAAACACAAATCCCATTAGACATTCAAGCAGAGAGAAAATATATTCCGATATCCAAAAAAACTTCGTCATATCCTGCTCCCCCAATATTTTGCTAACGCTGATTTAACTGATTTTGCGTGATTTCTGCCAACCACAAGTCTTTCATCACTTTCTAAGGTAATATCAAAACTTGAATAGCTTTTAATGTAGCGCACATTTACAACTGCACCACTGTGTATCATTACAAAGTCGGGAGAGTCTATTTCAGAATAAAGCTCTTTGATAGTTTTACGAACATTGATCGTCCTGCCTGCAAGGTGTACATCGCAACGTCTTTTATTGGTCTCAAAATACACTATTTCTGATATTTTCACTTTTATAGTTCCGTCTGTGGATTTTAATGTTATGTACTTCTCATGACTGTTTTCAATCAGATGCCAAGCAGCCTCTAAAGCCAATTTCAGTTCCGTTTCAACATATGTCTTCCTGATATACCTAAACGGCTGGAACTGAAAAGCCTCAAAAACATACTGCTCATGGACGGTATAGAACAACAGCAAAATATCGGGATAAGTATCCTTTAAAAGCTTTGCTGTTTCAAAGCCGTTCAGCTTCGGCATATCAATATCGAGTATGACAATATCGGGATATTCCTTCTTATTAACTATCTTATTAATAAGGTCTTGAGATTTATCAAAAAAGTTAAGCTCGACCTCCTGCTTACCCTTAAAATATTCTCCGACTATATCACGGGCTTTATCAATCCAAAGCGGTTCGTCATCGCAGATATCTATTTTTATCATTCTATCACCCCAATATACATTATACTACTATTTTTATTAAAATACAAGCACTCAGGCATAAATTGCTTGGCAAGCGTTTTCGAGTTTTTTCTGAATCAAAAGTTTCTACTCCGCAATGTCAAACGGTTCTGAGGGACATTTCCATATGTCGTAGGTGCAAAGTATAAGGCTCTGCAGAAGTAGCTGAATGAATGTAAACGCACTCCGCACGTTCACGCTCCTCGCCCTCAGCAGACATCATAAATTCAAGAAAATATGCCTTTTCCTATTCGTAGTCTGTCCAGACCTCACGCCTGCCGTTGCAGACAGTAGTGACCTTGCGTGTTCTCGGCATCGCCAATTCGGGTATTGCTAACATATTCTGCACCTCCAAAAAGTATTGTAGGTTTATTATAGCCTATTCCGTTTTCGGAGTCCAGCATATCAGAATTATTGTAATAATTCTTGTGCAGGGCGCAGCAATATAAGCAATTTTCTCGGTACATTTTTCCTCTTATTTTCTCACGTCCTCGTGAGCCTTATCTACTATCGCTCTGAACGTCTGCGGTGTCACAGCAAAGCGTTCCAACTTTGCTTGATACTCTGCAAGCCTTGCCGAGATTTCCTCAACTCCCTGACGTATTTCCTGCATATCTTCGGGATAAATATTTCCCGTCTGATTGACCTGAAGTGCTATAGAATTTATGCGGTCGGATATTTCTTTCAACCTTGCCTTGTCGGGTGCAAGTTCTACGTCCGTGATCTCAATTATGGGAGTGGCGATAATCGAGTTGAAAATATACTCCGACATAGAACGCAGACCGCTCTCCTGTGTGCAGCGTTTCAGCTTGTCATATTCCTTGCTGTTCAGCTTTAATTTCATTCGCATAGTTTTACGTTCTTCATCGGGCTTTACATTCATAGATCAGTCTCCTTTACTTTTCGATTTGCCCATTTTTTTCATATCTATTATATCACTATTTCTATCATTTTTCAAGCGGGGTCTTAGGGGTGCAAAACCCTCTGACAAGTCTGTGTACTTCGGGGTGTAATTTTTCAAAATGTACCCCCGAAGTACCGTGCTTGCTACTCATGAATTGATATTTTCACGACCTGTCCGGTCGTGATAATTTTTTGCTCCGAAAAATATCTGCTTTTGAGCCGGATT
>NZ_ADKM02000086.1 GCF_000178155.2 Hominimerdicola alba 8 | reverse complement strand
GACAAGCTGTGTATCGGAGCATTCAATTTTGGAAAATTGTAATGCGGAGATACCGTGCTTGCTGGGTTTGAGTCACGCCCTCTGTGCGTGACTTCAATTTGAGCCTGCGGCTCTCGGAAGTTTCCTCTCTCCGTTAGAGGAATTGGAGCGTAAGCGACTGCGGCTGCATACCCCTTCACTTATCTACCGACAATTTTGGATTTTTGGGGTAGATAAGGCGAAATGTTCACAAAATATTTACATTTAGAATTGATAGTAGATAAACATTCCGAACTATATGCGCCTTTATTCCGAACCCGATTGAATAGCAGGTCATTCTATGATAAAATAATAGTATCACAGGGTGGCGTTCCTGAGCTGTCTTCAACTGAATATCTGACACCACTCTGAACAGGCAGAGTGACAGTAACTTTAGTAAACAAAAATCCCTGTTCCGTCAATGCACAGAACAGGGATATTTCAATACTATCGGAGGGAAATGGAATGGAACACGAACGTATCATTTGCGTACTGGAATACCTATCAAGATATTCTGATGAAAACCACTATGTATCAATCAAGGATATTCAAGATTATGTAGCCAACACAGGGACGCTGTCTTATCCTGCCGAAGTCACGATAAGGCGAGACATCGACAGGCTCACCAGTATGGGAAATAATATTGTAAAAAAGAGCCGTGACCATAACAAGGCTTACTATGCTCTGATCGACAAAGGCTTCTCGTTCAATGAAATACGCTTCATTGTGGATTCTATCTCCATAAATAAGTTCCTGACTTCAAAGCAAAAGCGGCTGCTTATCAAGAAGTTTGAGGGTATGTGTTCCGATGCGGAGATCAGACAGCTTATAAGCCGAATCGTTCTGAACGAACAATGCCCCTCGACACTTGACCTTTTGGAAAACTTGGATAAGATACACCGCCTGATCGGTGAACGGCGGAAAATCAATTTTGAGTATGGCAAGTATGATGAGAGTGAAAAGCAGATCAAATACTATCTGAAGGACAGAGATATGCTCCCCGTGAGCGTGATCTATT
Source organism: Hominimerdicola alba 8 (assembly GCF_000178155.2). GTDB lineage: Bacteria > Bacillota > Clostridia > Oscillospirales > Ruminococcaceae > Hominimerdicola > Hominimerdicola alba_C. The sequence continues at coordinate 94,455 of NZ_ADKM02000086.1, read as the reverse complement.
TCCACGAACGGTTTTACCTCAAATGCTTCAACTTGACCGACAGCAAGTGGAGGATATACAGAGTTGACAGAATGAAGAATATCGTCGGCGGTAACACGACACAGCTCCGTCTGCCGCCGGACGAAAAATATGAGGGCTTCGTGACGGATATGTTCGCTCCCGAATACTTCACCTCGGTCACGCTCCGAGTGAGGAAGTATCTGCTTGATGAGATGCGTGAGAACTTCGGATACTTCGCTTCGATCATGTCTGATGAGGATAGCGACTTCGTGCGTTTCCATGTTCGTGTAGGCATCAATCAGAAATTTTACCTGTGGCTGATGCAGTTCGGCAGCGGAGTGGAGCTTGCTGCTCCTGCCAAAGAGCGAGCTGAGTATTTGGACGAAGTGCGAAAAATGCTCGGTGCATATCCTGAGATCGTTGTGCAATAGTGTTTTTTACAGCTTTTCTTGCAGCTCATGTGCAACTGCCGTGCAATCCCATAATAATCAATCTGTCCCTTGACACCGAATCCCCATTGTAGTATAATAGAGCAAGTGTGTGAATTTCAGGAGGTTATAACTATGATGGACTCTATCACAGTCGGTGCTAAGATCAAAATGACCGAGACAGTCACCAACGACTATCCTATCGGCTCAACGGCAACGATACTTTATATAGACGAAATGGACAATGTTTTCATAGAATGGTCGGACGGCAAGCTGTCCTCGTTCTCGGATAAACAGGTATTGAAGGGCTTTGAGAAAACAGAAACATAAAAAAGCGCAGATGGCTAAAATTGGTCATCTGCGCTTCTGTTATATGATCTCAAAATGGTTCTTCCTGCATCGTATCAGTCCGTCTCTCTGCATTTTACTAAGTTCATTGGAAAGCACAGACCGTTCCACATTGAGGTAGTCTGCAAGCTGCTGACGGTCAAAGGGTATATCAAACTCACGGGAATGCTTTTGAACCGATATGGTGTTCAGGTACGCCATAATACGTCCACGCACCTGTCTCGGAGCAGTATGAAAGCTCCGGCTCGACAGGTGCAGATTTTTTCTTGTGGTGATAGTCAGAAGATTTGCAAGCAGTCTCGCCCTTATCGTATCGTTGAGGTCAGCGAGCGACTTCATGCTCAGAAAAACAACAGTGCAATCCTCAGCGGCGCAGACATCGACCAGCATAGGCACATCAGGCAGGAGTGCATAGCTTTCTGCAAAGAACTGTCCCTTACCTACAAGGTTGAGTATCGTGCGGTTTCCCCACATATCATTGCTCTCCACGGTAACGCTGCCTGCGGTCACAAAGCATAGTTTATCGGTGATCTCTCCCGATGAAAATATCATCGCACCTTTATTGTATTTCTTTTCGGCTGCATTAAGGGCTTTCATAAGCTCCGATATTTCGGTATCATCAAAGCCCTTGAACAGTATCGAATTATGCAAAACTGAAATATCCATATTTTTCTCCTGAAATGTTGTAATTACAACATACTTTCTCCTTTGATTATACTATAATGGATACAGAAAGTCAAGGAGGTATGGCTATGATACGGAAAATAATTGAGATAGACGAAGAAAAATGCAACGGCTGCGGTCTGTGTGCGAAGGCTTGCCATGAGGGTGCGATCGCTATCGTAAACGGCAAGGCTAGAAGAAAACCAGATTTCGATAATATATCTTTCTACCACAGTCGATGATAAAGCCCTTAAATACGGCGTTTGAGCGAATATATAACGGATTTGTTCATATAATGTCGTTGACTTAATCAGGACTATGTGGTATAATCAAAGCAGGATATATAAAAAGAAAACACTGAACGCTGTGGTCTGTTTTATGATGCGTTCAGTTAAAGCGGAATTATCTGCATGAAGGATATATAAAGAGGAAAAAGCGTTTATATTTCAGCCTTGTCACATCACTGCCGATACCATTCGGTGCAGAAGATGAGCAGGGGAGCATACCCTGCGGTCTGATATGTGGCATTATCTTACTTTATTCGCTTAGGTGTTCTATGCCCTGCCGTTATCGGCAGGTATATCGAAGCAGGAGGGAGCCGCTTGAAAAGGAGAAAGGTATTCGGGGTTGTTGCTGCTACTGTCGCTAATATCGAACAGCGTGAGATACTCAGCGGCATTTACGCGCAGGCGCGGGCGATGGATATCGACATAGTCATAATGTCAAATATATACAATCCCGCCGAAACAGCCGATGTTCTGAAAACAGAGAACATAATCTACGAACTGATAGGTTCTGATGAACTTGACGGCATCATACTCATTTCGGAAGCTGTCATAAACGCCGATGTGCAGAGGGTCATAACCGAACAGCTTGAACGCAAGGATGTGCCGATACTGACGCTGGGTGTCGAGATGGAGGGCTTCACAAAGCCGTCATATCACTATGTCAACACCTGTGATGAAAATGACCTCGAAGATGTGTGTGACCATCTTATAGATGTACACGGATATACAGATATCCATATACTGTCAGGCAATTACAATGAGGAGGTTTCTCACAGGCGTGTTGAGGGCTACAGGCGCTCGCTGGAAAAACACGGCATCGCTTTTGACGAAAGCAAGGTGTTCTTTGGTGATTTCTGGCTGACTTCGGGGCGTGCCCATGCGGTGAAGTATATCGAGGGCGAACTTCCTTACCCGCAGGCGCTCATATGCTGTAATGACTACATGGCGTATGGTCTGCTGGACGAGTATATGGAAAGAAATATCGATATCACCGAGAAAATGTCGGTGATAAGCTATGAATATATCCGTGAACGCGGTAGCCATCTGCCGCTGCTGACCACCTACCGCCGCAACAGAAGTGCGCTGGGCGTGCAGGCTGTTGAGATGCTGGCGCATAAGATAGACTGCGGCGAATACCTTGACCCACCCCCGCCGCGCGGACAACTTATATGCGGTGATACCTGTCCATGCGGTTCAAAGATAGCCGATATCAAGGCTGATATACAGGCGGCACGCTTCCGTGACACCTATCAGGATCTTCACACGCTGATACAGTTTGAACACCGCCTGATGGAGTGCAGGAGCATCACTGAATTTATTGAGCAGTGCCGTGACCCGCAGTTCCTTATAATGTATGCCGATAAGGTCAACTTGTGCCTTTATGAGAACTGGTATGACGACTCTGAAAATTCCGACAAGATGGTCAGCTATGACCTGCTGTCTGACAGCGAACCGTTCGTTTTCCACAAGTACGATATCTCAACATTTTTCAGAGATGAAGCCGCGCACTATTATTTCTGCCCGCTGTTCTTCTCAGACAGAGAACTGGGCTATGTGGTGATGGGCTTTAAAGGTGAGGACACATTCAATCAGCTTCTTCGCAGCTGGCTCAAGACCATCTCAAACGGTCTTGAATACCTGCGCATGAAAAATGATATCAGCTTCTACCTGCAATGTCAGGATATATCAGAAAAGCGTGACCCGCTGACAGGCATGCTAAACGAGAACGGGCTGAGGCGCAAATACCGTAATGTCGAAAAGAGCGGGCTGTACTTCGTGGCACTTAAGATAGGCATGTCAGGCGGCTTGTACCGGAACAGCACCGACAACAACGAACATATCTACGCTGTGCAGGATGCGGCGGACGCTGTCAGACAGTTCTGCGGCGACAGGCTGTGCGGCAAGATAAGCGATGATACTTTTGTCTGCCTGATAAGGGATATCCCCGATACCGATGTGCTTTCAAAGCAGCTGGCGGCACTGCTCCTGCACCACAGCATCTATATGAAAAAGTACGGGCTGGACTCTTTTGTGTGCGCCGCTGTACCATGCGGCGACATGGAATATTTCAATATTAAAGAGAACTGCTTTGCAAAGATAGCCGAGTTGAGCGAGAGGTATTCGCAAAGACGCGCTCAGCCCCACTACAAAAAGCTGAACGAGCTGAGAGCGATGCTGTACAAAGAACCGCAGATGACTTTCAACTCGCAGGATGTTTACTCGCGCTTTTACGGCAGTGACGGCTATCTGCGGGCGATATTCCGCAAATGCTACGGCTTCACCCTGCATGATGACTGCATCAATGCAAGGATAGCCGCCGCACGCTATCAGATAACCATGACTCAGCTTTCAAATGCCGAGATAGCCGAAAGATGCGGCTATAAAGACCTGAAATACTTCATGCGGCAGTTCCAGCAGGTAAGTGGCTACACAGTCATGCAGTACCGCAAAATGTGGTCGTAGAAATATCAAAGCTCACACAAGCCGTTATTCACGGCGGGTGTGAGCTTTTTTTGTCTGCCAAACTGAATTTTTTTCAACAAAAAGCCGATGCTTTTGGTGCATCGGCTTTATTGTCTGCATTATTACTGAACTGTGATAGTTACAGCGTGCTTGATCGCGTTTTTCACAGCACCCCTTGCCGTTGCCCCGACACAGCCGCACTCGTCAAGTCCGCACAGCAGAACTTCCGTGTAATTTTTCTCTTCCATGTGTCGGCGGAATGCTTTGGCGGTGTAGCTGTCAGGCAGATTTTTCTCGAAATACAGACCGCTCACTATGTCCAGCTTACCAAAAAGTTCAGCACCCTCAGTGCCCTTGATGGAAAAACCGATGAACCACCTGTTGGTGATGATATCAGGAAACATCTGTGCGATGTAAATGACATCTCCGCCTTTTTCGCTGACTGTGTGTACCGCCCTGTTCACCGAACTTATTAGTCTTTCGGTATCGTAGCCGAACATCTTTTTACGCTTGTCCCAAAGATAGTCGTTTTGCAGGTCGATTACAATAAGTGCTGTTTTTGAGTCCATATTATCCCCCTGTTATTCTGATATCAGTTCGCTTACCTCAACTGTCTTCACCTTTCGCGAGGATATGTAAGCTGCCGCAAAAAAGCACGCGCTTATGGCTATAGCAGGCAGTATAAAGGTTAGCGGGCGGTTGGCTGAGGTGAAATCCGTCAGCCCGACTACATGCAGTATGTAGGTTATCATCTTTCGTGAGAAGAACACGCTGATGATACAGCCCAGCGCCGCACCGATAACCGCTATTATCGTAAAGCGCACCGCGAATTGTGTGCGAAGTGCCCCCGCCGTGAAACCCATAGCTTTGTATATACCGATGTCTGTGCGTTCGCGTATGAATGCCCTTTTGCACACCATGTTTACGATTACCACCGCAAATATCAGCAGTACAGAATACATTGCGGCTGTCAGCGAGTGCATCAGTGTATTTACTATCTTCGAGTAGGCTTCGGCGTATGCGCTGTTCTCAAAAGCAGATGCTTCAAGTCTGCCCTTGTATTTTTCATTCAGCATATCTGTGACCTCTTCCCGCTTTGACGGGTCGCCCAGCCTTATGTATGCTTCGTATATCTCGTCCAGTCCCGAACGCTTTATGCCGTCTGTTGTCATCACGGAGAGATATCCGAAATCCCAGACGGTCTGGAAATAGCCTGTTATTATAAGATCCGTTTCGCTGTCTTTATATTTTACGGTGATGGTGTCGCCTATTTTTTTGCCAAGCTGTTCGCTGACATTTCTTGTTATCATTATCTCATTGTCATACTTTGGCGCACGACCCTCTTCGGGCTTGAACACCTCCTGCGCCGCGCGGTAAGCGTGTACCATCACAGACTCTCCGTCAAGCAGCATATTGTGTCGGCAGGAGTATTCGATGAAAGCATTTTTGTCTGTTTTTTGTATCTCTGCTTCGATACCATCTGTTTCCGACATATTCAGCCCGCCCATATCGGTGAGTTCTATCTCGCCGCCTATTGTGTAGAACAGGTTGTCTGTATCAAGTCCGCCTGCCAGTATCATTATGCTGACCACAAAATACACCAGCATAGTTACTATCAGCACTGTGCCGATATAGCTCTTTTTGCGTGACCCAAGCTGTCTTAGTGCCAGAAAAAAGCTGAGCGGTCTTGCGTGTATCGGCAGGTCGAGCCTGCTGTCAAAATGTGCATCGCTGATATTTCCCGATATGGCACGCACAGGCGATATCCTGCTTATCTTCGAGGTCGCGATAAGTATGAACACTGTGCTGACTGCCGTCATAGCCGCGCACAGTCCTCCGCATTTGAGGTAAGAAACGCCGGTATCTGTCATTATGCCCGTGATATTCTTCCATGCCCCTATAAGATAGCGGCAGGCAGGCACCGACACAAGTATCCCCGCGATGCCACCCAGCGTCAGCGCTGTGACATACTGTAAAATGTACACCAGACTTATCTGTCCTGCGGTAAAACCCTCAGCTTTGAGAATGCCCAGTTCAGTCCTGTCAAGGTCGATGCTTGCCGCAAGGCTGTTGTACATGGTTATCAGCATGACTATCGTCAGCAGCATCACGAATATCCCAACCGAACGTGTGCCCACGCGGGAATACATCTCTATGCTGTCTGTGAAATAATCCCGTGTCATGGCGTTGTTTGCAGAACTGATAAGGTCGGTATCGCGGCTAAGCTGTTTTCTAAGTTCGGTACAGCTTATGCCGTCTTTTGCGTTGATGTGAAGCCAGTCTACCTTAAGCACGCATACGCTCTCTCCGCCGAGTTTGTCTGCCTTTTCAGACTTTATCCTGTCAAAGTCGTGCGGTGTTATCACGCAGTAGTTCCAGCCCATCGTGGTCGCACCTGTCAGGATATCTTCGTAGTAGCCCTTTATGATGAACTTCTCGTCATATCCGCTGTGTGTGCGCAGTGAAAGTTCATTCCCCACTTCAAAACCTTCTGCCAGCCGCAGCTTGTACGGCAGATATATCTCGCCGTCCGAAAGGCTTGCATCTTCACGGAAACTGTTCCCGTCTTCGGTGAAAACGTTGGTGTCACCATCATCAGCCCTTAACGAGAACCACATGTTGTTGTCCTCACCGTTTATCTGTACTGCGGTGGAGAAGAACAATGCTTCATTCACCGTCACCGAACTGACAGCAGGGTGTTCTGTGGCAGAACTAAGCATCTCATCGGTCAGTATATCGTCGTAGATGTTCACCATAAGGTCTGATACACCCGCATCAGCGAACTTTTGCTCGCGTGCTTCTCTCAGACGGTCGTTGTTGCTGACAGTCCCCGAAAAGGAGAATGTCATAAGCATCATAAGTATTATTATCCCCTTGAAACTGCCTTTCCCCCGTCGGATATTTGCCCACATAAGTTTAAGTATGCTACGCATGCCGCACCTCACCATTCCATCGAAGCGAGCCATGCGTTTATCTGCTGTTCGCGGCTGTGCTCTTCCTGCTTTTCATAAGGTGTAAGTTCAAGGTCACCGATGACCCTGCCGTCTTCGATGTACAGCAGCCTTGATGCTCTGCATGCTGCGCGGGCATCATGGGTCACCATAAGTATGCTCTGACCCGCTCGGTTGAGGTCGGTCAGCAGGTCAAGTACCTCAGTGGTATTTTTCTTGTTCAGCGCACCTGTAGGCTCATCAGCGAAGAGCAGTACAGGTTCGTGTATGACCGCCCGCGCGATCGCACAGCGCTGCTGTTCACCGCCCGAACACTGCGATGGCAGATGCGTCTTAAGATGGCTTATGCCCATTTTATCCATAAGTTCAAGGGCGCGTTTGTCGATCTCTGCGGCAGAACGGGTCTTGCTGAGGTAACCGGGTACCGTTATGTTCTCGAACATCGTCAGATTGCTGACAAGGTGCATTTGCTGAAAGATAAATCCGAAATCGCTGTGCCTGAGCGCACAGAGTTTTTTCTCGCTCATCCTCACTATGTCCTCGCCGCCGTATATCACCTGTCCGCCCGTAGCCCTGTCCATGCCGCTGAGTGCGTAAAGCGTGGTCGATTTTCCCGACCCCGAAGCTCCCATTATCACCGTGAAGTCCTTTTCGTAAATGTCCACATCCATGCCTGTGAGAATATGTATCTGTCCGCCGTTGTGGGCAAAACTCCTGCAAAGCCCTTTTGCGGAAAGAATAGCCTTTTTCATTCAGTGTCCTCCTTTTGCTTTATGTACATATTCTAGCACAGGCAGTATTAAGAAATCCTTAAGACATATCCCCGCCGTCCTGTGCTGTCGGCAGACTTACAGTGACTTCCGCGCCGCCGCAGTTTCTCAGCTTTACCTCGCCGCCCGACTGTTCAGCGATATATTTGACTATGAACAGCCCCAGACCCGCGCCGCGTTCGTCTGCCGTGTTGCTTCCCCGATAGAATTTCCCGAAGATGAAAGGCATGTCCTTGTCGGGAATGCCGCCGCCATAGTCGCGGAATTTTATGTGTGCCATGTGTTCATCGCGTGTGACGCTTATGCTGATATCTGTCTTTGCGTATTTGCGGGCGTTGTTTATAAGATTTTCTGCTATCTGAGCAGTCCTGCCCTTGTCTGCGAAGACTTCTATGGAATATGCGGGCTTCTCAAATCTCACATCATCTCTGCCCGCTGAGATATCTTCAAGTATCTCGTACAGGAAACCGTTAAGTTCAAATCTTTCGGGATTCATTTTCAGCTTGTCGAGGTCTGAAAGTGAGTGCGTCAGCAGGTCGTCCGTCAGCTTTGATACTTCATCGCACTTGCGCATTATCACCGAGATGTACCTGCCGCGCTTTTCGGGGTCGCCGTCCATTCCGAGTTCCAGTGCTTCGGCATATGCGCGTATCGATGATACGGGTGTCTTGATATCGTGTGACAGCGAAGCTATGACCGTCTTGTTGTTTTCGACAGCTTCTTTTTCGCAGGCGCGGGCACGCTGTATCTCGCGCCGCATGCTGTCGAACGCCCAAGTGAATTTCCCGAACCAGTTGGTGCGCTGATATTCCAGCGGCGTGTCAAGGTCGCCCAGCGCCACCCGTTCGGCAAAGTCCGAAAGTTTGTGGAAAGGTCTTATCATGACCACCCAGCAGTAGCATGAAACTCCTCCCAGAAACAGCAGGCATATCCCGCACATTACAGGCAAAGTATGGTCCGGGACAGCAGTTTCGGCGCGGCGCATCTCCTGCCTGAGTTCGCGGGCGCATGCCGAAGCCTTTTCTGTGTCGCCCTGTTCTATCAGATTTTCTATCTCGTTGAGTTCAACAGCCCAGCCGCCTGTAGGGTCGCTCTTTTCTTTGCCGCGTATTACAGCGGCGGCAGTTATGCCTATCATCACGAGCGCAAAAGCTATTGCGGCAGTCAGAAGTCTGTTCATTTTCCGTCCTCCAGCATGTAGCCCAGCCGCCAGACAGTCTTTATGTAGACAGGTGCGGCAGGGTCATCTTCAAGTTTTTCGCGAAGCCAGCGAATGTGTACGGTCAGCGTAGATGGCTCGACCTCCGAAAACGCGCCCCAAACTTCGGATATCAGCTTGTCTTTCGGCACAGCAGTGTTCTTGTTCCTGCACAGACAGCATAGCAGGTCGAATTCGCGCTGTGCCAGTGCTACATTTCTACCACCTTTAATGACAGTGCGGCTGGCGGTGTTTATCTTCACATCGCCAAATCCAAGACTGCCATCGACTTCTCCGCCGTATGCGCGGCGCATCAGCGCATTCACACGCGAGAGCAGTTCTTTCATCGAATATGGCTTTTGCAGGTAGTCATCACCGCCTATATCGAAGCTGTTTATGCGGTCGTCCTCAGCAGTGCGTGCGCTTGCGAATATCACAGGCACATGTGAAGCCTCTCTCAGCTGTCGGCATATCTCAAATCCTGTGCCGTCAGGCAGATTTATATCAAGAAGTATCAGATGATAGTTCTTCTGCCCCAGCAGACTGTAAGCGTGTTCGGAATCGGCGGCAGTGTCGGTATCGTATCCACAGCCTGCCAGCATCTCAGCGATTATCCCCGAAAGTTCCTGTTCGTCATCAACTATCAGAATGCGTTTTTTTTCCACAGTCATTCCTCTTTTCAACTTTTTCTATTATGATACCACAGCTTGCCGAAAATTGCAATACAGGTTGTTTGCCATAAGAAAAGCAAGGGACGCTGTCGGCTTTTCCCTTGCTTAAGACACGTATTATTTGTGGCAAAATGTACTCACTGATGTATCCGTCAGCCCGTCCGTGAGGTCTGATATATCAGTATAATTTACCGTAGTAGTACTCCAACAACAGCTTTACACAACCGCTGTATGTGTTTTCTTTGAGCACTTCGCTCTGTATATCCCAGCCCTCGTCGGAAACATCACTGATGAACTGCTGTACTTCCTGAGGTGAATCATCAACAGCGTTAGGCTCACTCTTGTACTTTTGATTGAGTATGTAAGTTGAGGCATCGATTATCTGTTCGGTGCGCTCACTGATATACGGTTCATCTGACGGGTCATCGGGGAAGTTATATTCATCGATAAGATACCAGTACATCTGATAAAAACCCGACAGCCTCAGAAATGGGTCATCGCTCTCCGAAAGAGCCACCATGCTCAGGAAATTCGCTTCGTTCTCCTTGTAATATCCTTTGTGGTGTGCCAGTTCATGGGCTTCTATAAAAGGCAGGTAGAGGGGGTCGTAGTACTTGTTTATGGTGGGTTCCATCGTGAAAGGGTAGTTGTAGCCGCCTATCCCCATGTGATCAAGTATGCCCGAACACATCGCACGCTTGACGGGCGGATAGTAGCCCGCAAGTCTTGAGTACTCGTCTTTCAGCGATTTCATGGCTTCAACGGTTTTTCTGTGAAGTTCTTCATCATCGGGGAAGACCACAGTGCCGTCCTCTTTTATCTCTATCTCCTCAGCTGCAGAGTTTGCACCCTCGATAGAATACCTCAGCAGTGTGCCGACTTGGTCGTTGTCGAAATTATCACGCCTTGCAACGGTACCTTCGCCCAGTAAAGTCCCGCTGAAAGGTATATACCATGTGGGCATGTATATCAGCACCACACACAGCAGTGTCATCAGAACAGTTTTGTGGAAACCTGCACAGAATTTGCGGTATTTAGCCTTTTTGTGCAGAAATATCAGCAGTATCAGGAATATTGGGCAAAGTACCACCGCCAACGCACCGACAAACATCAGCACCTCGCCAAGTGCAAAAGGTATCCTGCCTGTCAGTTTGCTTACACCGTCACAGATGCGGCTGTAGAATTTGTCAGTGTACTTGTCACAGTATTTCGGAAAAAACTTCGCACAAAGCATCAGCACCGACAGCGACAGTATCAGCAGAGCGGTTTTCCAGTATGCAGTCAGTTCTTTCAAGATATCACTCCATTTACAAATTATTTTACAATTTAATATATTATAGCATATTTTGACGGTCAAGTCAATCACCAAAAACTGTAATTAAAAATATGGTTATCCCGCTGACACACCACAAAAAAACAGCGATCTAGCAGAACTTAAAGTGGTTGGCGGATATCTTTCCCCCGCCGCAGGCGGGGGAAAGATATCCTGCGATCAATTATCCTTTTGTTTGCCGCATTTTCAGCCGGTGTGCTAAAGGGATAGTCATAATTAAAAAAGCATAAATTTGTTTAAATACAATTTTATGTGGGCAGAATGTTTTGTTCGAGGCAGGTAAGTTAGTGCATTGTGCTGAAAATGGGAAAAGATGTTGACATTGTGTCAGAATACTGTTATAATGTTGATAGTGACATGGTGTCAGAAAAGTTCTGCACTGCTATTTTAAGGAGGTATTACCGATGCCGAAAGGTTCGCCCGAACTGACAGCTTCGCGCAGGGAAGAGATAATCAGCGCATGTGAAAAGCTGTACAAGACAATGAGTTTCAAAGAAATAACGCTGAAAGAGATAAGCGTTGAAACCAGCTTTTCAAGACCGTCTATCTACAACTATTTCCGCACAAAGGAGGAGATATTCCTTGCACTGATGCAGCGTGAATACGATAACTGGGCGGCTGAACTGAATGAACTTGCTGACGGGCATGACAGCATGTCGGCTGAGGAACTTGCGGCAGCGCTGGGGCATTCGCTGGAAAAGCATGAACAACTCTTAAAACTGCTTGCGATGAACCACTATGATATGGAAGAAAATTCCCGTCCCGAACGGCTGACAGAGTTCAAGGCGGCATACGGCGCTTCACTGGACGCTGTGCGGGCGTGTGTCACAAAGTTCTTCCCGCAGAGCGACAGCGAGAGTTTTATTTTCGTGTTTTTCCCGTTTCTTTTCGGGGTATACCCTTACGCGGTGGCAACTGAAAAACAGCTTTGCGCCATGCGTGAGGCTGAGATGGATTTCAAGATGCACAGCATTTACGAACTGGTTTATTCCTGTGTTATGCGGCTGATAGGAGGAAAATGATGAAGTACACAAAACTCGGAAATTCAGAACTGAACGTTTCACGTATATGTATGGGCTGCATGGGCTTTGGCGATGCACAGAACGGTCAGCATTCATGGACGATAGATGAAGAACATTCCCGCGAGATAATAAGGCGCGGTCTTGAACTGGGCGTGAATTTCTTCGATACTGCAATAGCCTACCAGTCGGGCACAAGCGAACAGTATGTGGGCAGGGCACTGAGGGACTTTGCCAAACGCGATGATGTAGTGGTGGCTACAAAATTCCTGCCGAGAACGCCTGCCGATATCGAAGCAGGCATTACAGGTCAGAAGCATATCGAGCGCATGATAAACAAAAGCCTTGAAAATCTCGGCATGGACTGCGTTGACCTGTACATCTATCACATGTGGGATCACAACACCCCGATATATGATATCATGGAGGGGCTCAACAGGGTAGTAAAGGCGGGTAAAGCGCGGTATATAGGAATTTCAAACTGCTTTGCGTGGCAGCTTGCAAAAGCGAACGCTTTGGCAGAAAGGGAAGGCTTTGCGAAGTTCGTCAGCATTCAGGGGCATTATAACCTTATCTTCCGTGAGGAAGAACGCGAGATGGCAGGTCTGTGCGCTGAGGACAATATCGCCATGACCCCCTACAGTGCCCTCGCCAGCGGCAGACTTGCACGCCTGCCTGAGGAGAGTTCAAAGCGTGCAGAAGAAGACAGCTATGCTAAATTCAAGTACGATGCTACCAAAACGCAGGACGAGGTCATAATAAGAAGAGTGGCTGAACTTGCTGAAAAGCGCGGCGTCAGCATGACTGAGATAAGCCTTGCGTGGCTGCTGACAAAAGTGACGGCTCCTGTGGTTGGCGCTACAAAGCTGCACCATATCGAGGGTGCGGCAAAAGCAGTGGATATAGAACTTTCAGCCGAAGAGATAAGCTATCTTGAAGAGCCGTATATCCCTCACCGGCTGGCAGGTGTTATGGCTCAGAATAAGCCTGCCAATAAAAATGAAAAGCATGTCTGGTCAACAGGCAGTCAGAAGATATGATGTAAAACACTCAGCCGTACAGGTCGCATTAACAGCGTATCTGCGCGGCTTTCTGTATTTTGCGGCAGACTTGTGTGTGAAAAAGTTCAAAAAGTATTTTCATAAATGATAAAATAGTTGTACGCATTTTGTCGTAAATCAGAATAATATATTAAAACTATCAAAGTCAATCCGCCTTTCTGTTGAATGTTTACAATATGTTGCTTGACAATTTATTGGTTTGATGTTAAAATAAAATCATGAGAGAACCGAATTTGTATCGGCTATGACCTGCATGTATCGTGTGGATCCGCTGTCATGGGCGTTTTGCCAAATTAAAGTCGGGTGTTGACAGGGCATCATGCGCTGCTGCAGGGGTATCGTCATACACTGATTTGAAAACGTTTTCGGTTATTTACAGGAGGGGTATAAGTTATGAACAAAGTATTCAAAAGAATGACCGCTGCTGCTTCGGTGGCTGCACTGACATTGTCTTTCGCTGCTGCAAGCATGCCCGCAGTTGTCACTGCAAGTGCTGCAACATCAGCAGTGAATGACACCAATGATGACTGGCTCCACGCAAAAGGCAGCCGTCTGTATGACAAGAACGGCAATGAAGTCTGGCTGACAGGCGCAAACTGGTTCGGCTTCAACTGCACCGAATGCGCACCTCACTATCTGTGGAGCGGTGATATCGATGACATGGTGAAGGATATAGCAGATCATGGCGTAAATGTGCTCAGACTGCCCGTTTCCACCGAACTGCTCTACAACTGGATGATAGGCGACCCCGACCCGATCTCCAGCGTAAATCCTAATGATGATCCTAACTATCCAATCAACGTTGACCTTATCATCAACGGCGAGGTAGCAAACAGCCAGCAGACTTTTGAAGTACTGCTCGCAAAGTGCAAGAAGTACGGTGTTAAGTGCTTCATCGATATCCATAGCCCTGAGTCCAACAACTCAGGTCACAACTATGGTCTGTGGTACGGCAAGAGTTTCAAGGGACGTGACGGCAAGAATGTCACAGTTACGACCGATCTGTGGATAGAAACTCTGGCATGGGCTGCCGATCATTACAAGAACGATGATACACTGATAGGCTTCGACCTTAAGAACGAGCCTCACAGCACCTACGGCGGCGCACCTGTTGACGCTATCTGGGACAATTCAAACGCACCCAACAACTGGAAAAAAGCTGCTGAGGACTGTGCTAACGCTATACTCGCAAAGAACCCTGATGCACTTATCCTGATCGAAGGCGTTGAAGGCTTCGAGGGTCACGGCGCTTGGTGGGGCGGCAACCTGCGCGGTGTTGCAAAGTATCCTATACTGCCTGAGTCGGGCACCAGCCAGATAGTTTATTCTCCTCACGACTACGGTCCTGTAGTAAGTGACCAGCCCTGGTTCCACAAGGACTTCACTGAGCAAACTCTGCTTGACGATTACTGGTATGACACTTGGGCATATCTGGTAGAAAAGGATATGTACCCTCTGCTGATAGGCGAATGGGGCGGCAGACTTGACGGCGGCGACAATGAAAAGTGGCTGGGTCTTCTGCGTGACTATATGATAAAGCACCACGTAAACCACACCTTCTGGTGCCTGAACGATGACTCCGGTGACACAGGCGGACTGTGGAAGGATATCCAGTTCGGCGTTGTACGCGATGGTGCCGGCAACATCAAGGGCAAGACTACCATCAACTGGGATACCGAGAAGTATGATACCTACTACTATCCCGCTATCTGGAAGACTCAGACGACCAAAAAGCCTATCGGACTTGACCATCAGGTGGCACTGGGTAAGGACGGTATCTCGCTGAACGATTTCTATGCTAACTACGCTTCGACTGAGGGCAGTAACCTCGACGGCGGTACGAAGGTACAGCATTCCGATCCGATAATCATTGATCCCGAAACACCTGCTGTTGTAAAGAACCTGACATACACTGCCGCTGAGAACAGCGCTAAACTCAGCTGGTCGGCAGCAAGCGGTGCTGAGGGCTATGCAGTTTACCAGAAGAACGGTTCAAGCTGGAAGAAGCTGGCTGAAACTTCTGCCACTTCCTACACTGTAACAGGTCTGACATCGGGTGTAGTTTATCAGATCGCTGTTGTGGCAAAGTCTAACGGCACTTGGGGTACTGATTATTCCAACGCTATAAATGTTATGGCGAAAGATGTTGCGGGTACTGTTACTTACCCGACAAACGTTCAGGTGGCATACAGCGAACAGTACCATCAGGTAAGATTTACATGGGACAAGGTAAACAATGCCCAGAATTACGGCATAGCAGTTTATCTGGCAGGCAAGTGGAGGATCCAGACACAGTCTATCTCCGCATCGACCCTGTCATACACAACACCCAAGAACCTCACAGCAGGCAAGAGTTACAAGGTAGCTATCGCCGCTAAGGTAAACGGTACATGGGATGTTGCAAACGCTATCAAGAACGCTGTGACTATCACTGTAAAGTAAAACAGATCATTGATAAAAAAGACCGACAGTTTTTCCGTGTACTGTCGGTCTTTTGCCTTATTCATAACTGTCAGAAATTCAAAAAGACCACCGCACAGCTTGTACGGTGGTCTTATGTTTAATCATTCGCCGCTGTAAACAGAGTCGATACCGAAGTATTCTTCAAGGGTAAGTCCCTGATCGGTCAGCGTTCTTGCAAGTTCATTGCCCACATATCGGATATGCCAGGGTTCATACATAAAGCCTGTTATATCCTCCTTGCCATCGGGGTAGCGGAGTATGAATCCGTAATCAGCACAGTGCTGTTCTATCCAGTAGGCTTCGGGAGTACCTGCAAAACTGCGGCTGGCATTGTTCAGATCCATCGCAAGACCAGTCTGGTGTTCAGAGTAGCCCGCCCTTGCAGAGAACCTGTCCACCTCTTCCTGACTGCCGCGTGCCGCCACATAGCCCCAGTAAAGCTGATCCTGATACCAGTAGCTTCTGTAGCCTGAAACTATCGAGAGCCATATCCCGTCATTGGCGGCGGCAGACTGCATCTGATAAAATGCACTGAGCGCATCTTCGTTCAGACCGTTGCCGTAGTTCTCAGGCAGTTTGTAGCTTTTGTTCGCAATGATGACACCGCCCACGTAGGTAACGCCGTCCTTGACTTCGACCTTGTATCCCTTTGATGTGTAGCCTCCGTCCTGCGTCTGCTGAGTTTCCTGCGGGGCAGGCTGTTCGGTGACAGGCGGCTGAGTCTGCTGGGGCTGGGTGTCGGTGGTGTAGTAGTCAACACTCTGCGGAAGCACCTCGTTGCCCATCGGCTGGTCGTGATGATAACCGCCGTCATCGGTGCGGGTGGTGGTAGTTGAGGCTTCAAGTGTTATTGTGCCGCCGTTCGCCTGCTGTGCATTGCGGCTGGTGGACTTGCTGTCAGTATCACCGCCCAGCGCTATGGTAGACGGTTTGTCCACCACATTCTCGGTGGTAGTGGTGACGCTTGGCTTTGTCTGTGCCTCAGTAACGGCAGAAGAATCTGTCGCTTCCGTCAAAGCAATGGTGTTATCATTCACAGCTTCCGACTGTACCGCCGTTGTAACCACAGGGGCGGCAGTGTTCTCAGTGACCCTTACCTCATCCGTATTAACAGTGTTGCTCTCGATACTGCCACAGCCTGAACATATCAGCGCTGTGATACAGGCGAGTGCGAACGTATTTTTCTTTTTCATTCTATTCCTTCTTTAGTCCATGTTTTGCGGGAATATCCCGCGCATATATCATATAGCAATCCGCCTTAAAATTCAGACAAAATCCAGTCACAAAATCCATAAATCCCAGCTTTTGCGACTGGATTTTGTGAATTTAAAAAGTTGGATTGCTATAATAATATTATACCATTTTTCAGATATCATTTCAATCGTCATATTTCACTATGCTTTTTAGTTAACTTATAGCACAGTGCAACAATCCTACAAAGTTCATAAAAGTCCCTAAAATTCGGCATTTTTCTTAATATTTGTGCTTTCGGGTGTTTATTTGGACTGACCAAAAATTGCGGTGAGATGATTTTGAGTGCCTTTTCTTATTATTATGATGTTACTGCATGACGAAACTCTTTTCGGCAGACGGGAAATGTGCGTATTTAGAAAAATTTCTAAATACCTATTGACAAACGAAGAAAAGTGTGGTATATTCTATTTAGAGAAAATTCTAAATAGAGAATTTTCTAAATAGAAAGGAGCAATAAAATGACAAACACAGAAAACATTACTTTTTCAAATGAAGCACTGGCAGGCTATTGGGTAAGCGGTGCGCTGATGATACTGGCGGCGCTGACTTACTTTTTCATCATTCGCAAAAAGGTAAAGCTGAACGTAAAGGCGCTTATAGTCGGGGCGGTGGTTTTCCCTGTTTTTGCGTTGGGGCTTAAAAACATTTTGCAGTACCCCCTGCTTATTGCTGACACCCCTGTGGCAAGGGCGGCGGCTGACAACATCTGGCTGTTATACTTTATAGGTGCGGTGTGCGCAGGTCTGTTTGAGGAAACAGGCAGGTTCATCGCTTTCAAGACGGTACTTAAAGACTGCAAGTCGCGTGAAGACTCGGTATCCTACGGATTGGGTCACGGCGGATCTGAAGCTGTGTATCTCGGTTTACATAACATTTCTCTGATAGCTATGGGACTTATCGTCAACAACAGCGGCGTTGACGCTGTGCTGAAAGGCGCTGAGGGTGCGGCGCGGGAGTCGGCTGTTGAACAGGTGCGCGGCTATGCTGAACAGACGCTGCTTTCGGGCGTGCTTGGCGGCTTTGAAAGGATACCTTCCATCGCCTTGCAGATAGGGCTTTCGATGCTGGTGTTCGCCGCCGCAAGGCAGAAGGGAAAGGGCTGGCTTTACCCGCTGGCGATATTCCTGCACGCACTGGTAGATTTTACGATAGCTTTTTATAAAGCGGGGTACTTCGGCTTGGCAGTGATGGAAATAATACTTGTAGTTATGTCAGCGGCGATATTTTTCGGGACATACAAGTTTGTATACAAGAAAATGGATAGAAATGAGGTTTAAAAAATGGGATTTCAGGAAACATTCAAGGCACTCAGCGACCCTGTGCGCCGCGAGATACTTACCATGCTGAGGGACGGAAAGATGTCAGCAGGGGAGATAGGGGCGCACTTTGACATGACAGGTGCTACCATGTCATACCACCTGAAACAGCTGAAAAACGCGGGGCTGGTCAGTGAGAGCAAAGAGAAGAATTTTGTGTATTACGAACTTAACACATCGGTGTTTGAAGAGATAGTGATGTGGTTTGAGGAACTGGGGGCAAAAAAAAATGAAAAAACTGACATGGGCAATAGCCGTACTGCCGATGCTGATAACAGCGGCGGCAATTAATTTCCTGCCTGACAAAGTGCCTACACACTACGGCATCACAGGCAAAGCTGACAGCTGGGGCAGCAGATATGAACTTTTTATCTTTCCTGTGCTGATACTGCTTGTTGTCGGCATATTTGAACTGTTTGCTCACTTTTACGGGAAAAAAACGCATTCGGGCAAAGAGAATGCCGCAGTTTTCAGAAAGACTGTGCCTATCATCGCGGGCATCATGTGCGTAATGCAGATAGTGTTCATAGTAAAAGCCTGCGCTGACGGTCATGCGGGTATCGGAAATCTGGAGATAGACATGAACCGCGCAACCGCATTTCTGATGGGCATTATGCTGATAGCAGTCAGCAACTACATGCCAAAGACAAGGCGCAATTCAAGCATCGGCTTCCGCTGTGGGTGGACTCTCTACAACGACACCACATGGCAGAAGTCCAACCGCTTTGCTGCCGCTGCCATGACAGTTGCGGGTATATGCACCATAGTGTCCACCTCTTTTGCGGGAGGTATGGGTGCGATAATGCTTCTGCTGGGCTACCTGACTGCGGCGCTGACCATCTCGATGGTATATGCAAAGCGCATCTATGACGAAGAAAAAGAGAAAGAGAACAAAGCAGATTAAAATGAAGACCGCCTGCCAAAAAAGCAGAGCGGTCTTTTTATGCTTTGACAACACTTTACAAAAGCGATCAGGTTCGATCACTGCTGTTATCTTCTGCCGAAGATATGGTCGAGATAACACTGTCTTCCTTGTAACGCATAAAGATGATCCCGCCGATAAAACAAAGAACAGTGGCAAGCACAGCAGTCATGCGCAGTCCCAGACCGAAGCCCGACTGTCCCGACGGTATATCCGAATTGATGGTCTTGATGCTTGTAAACAGAAGCATAGCCAACGACTGACCCATCTTGAATGCAAAAGTCCTTGCGGCATAGAACATTCCCTGTCTGCTTTCACCTGTTTTCACGCGGTCAGCCTCAGAGATATCAGCAACAACAGCCTGCGGCAGAATGCCGAGTATCGCCATAGGAACAGCAGCCAGTGCCGCGATCAAAAAGCCGTATACCACAGCGGGAATTGGCAGTAAGCCTGCCAGCGCCGTCACGAGAAAAGTAACCGAGAAGAACATGAACGCGAAAGCTATCAGCTTTTTCTTGCCCATCTTTTTGGCGAAGATGTTCACAGGCGCATAGCAAAGCAGGGACATGAAAGTCATCGCCGCAAACATGGGGAAAGTCCACTTGTCGGTCAGACCCAGCAGTGTCGTGATGTAGAACGGCAGACCTGTCTGGAACATGGTCAGACCTATCCAGTAGAAAATATCAGAAGCCACAAAAGTTCTGAAATCGCCGTTTTTGAAAGTCGCCATCAGCGAACCGAAAGCTGTTCCCTCAGTGGGCGTGGTGTCAGCGTAGGCGTTCTCGTCTATAAGAAAAGCAGGTATCAGCATGCAGACCACCGCTATAGCCGAAAGTATGCCCACCGTCAGGCGGAAAGCGGCTGTATAGCCCATCGCTCCCGTGAAAATGCCCGCAATGTTCGGTACCAGATAGCTTATGCCCGAACCGAAGAAGTATGTCACCGAAATGTAGGTGGAAAGGTTTATCCTTGTGGTCTGTGTCCTGCCGAGTTCGGGGATAAGCGCGTTATATGGCGTGCAGTAGGCTGTCATGCAGAGATAGAACAGCATGCAGAACAAAAAAAGCAGTCCGAAATTCTTGTAACTCTCACCCTTGAAAGGCAGTGTGAAGATCAGCACAGTCATCACGCCGAATGGTATTGCCGCGACACGCATAAAGGGTATGCGCCTGCCCAGCTTGTGCCTGAAACTGTCCGACTTGCCGGCTATGTACGGGTCGGTGACCGCATCGAACAGCCTGCCTGCGGCAGTGATAACGCCCAGCGCAGTCAGCAGACCGAGAAAGATACGTCCTTGCGGTGTGAAATAGCTGTGACCCTCAGGCAGTACATCAGGTTCATAGAAAACGACCAGCCAGTTAGTGATTATGCCCGCCAGCGTTGACCAGCCCAGCTGACCTACAGCAAATATCCAGAGAACTTTGTTTGATGCTATCTTTTTCTGTTCCATATTGATACCTCCTTGTCGGGAATGTACGGGCAGTGCATGCAGACCTTGCAGTGACCCGTCAGGTTTTCAGGTAAGCAACTGCTGTGTCGATGAGGTTCTGAAGTTCGTCCTCAGCATGTGAAAAATCATCAGACGGCAGTATCTCACCGCCAACGAATTTTTTGCACATCTCCAGCAGTGCGTGCGCATGTGACAGATAGAACAGCTTGAAATTGTCCAGCTTCCTTACAGTGCCGTCCTCTATACCCTTTAAATAGGCGTTTTCAAGCACAGGGTAGAAGTTTATTATCGAACGGTCATACTCTGTCAGTTCTTCTTTCGGTATGCCCTCGCGTATTATAAAGCTGTCAAATTCATCTACCAGCCGCATGAAATCAGCATGTGCCTGATAAAGCACGATGAACATGCGCATAAGGTCGCTCAGCTGTTTTATGCCCGACTGACTTGTAAATTCGGGCGACTCGAAAACACCGCTGAACAGCTTGGTTATCTCGTTCCACAAATAGGTCATGACCGCAGTGGTCATGCGGGGCTTTGTGCCGAAATAGCGGTAGAGCGTAGCCACTCCGACTCCGCTGGCATCAGCGATATCAGTCATTTTTACCTCTTCGATGCCGTGTTTTAGAAACAGTTCCGCCGCCGCCGCAACTGCCTGATTAGTGCGCTGTGTTTTTAAATGTTTTTGAGAAAAATCATTGTATGTTTCGTTATCCACTTGACAGACCTCCTATAGTGTGATAGACACACTATCAACTGATAGTAAGTCTATCACATTTTTGCCGATTTGTCAATAGCTATTGATAAACTTTTAATTTCTTTTAAACATTTTAGTGCTTTTGACGAAAATCGATCGGTTTTCTTGTAAGACACATCAAGCAGGTGGCGCTCTACATTTCGTCAGGACGAAATTAAGGCAGGACTTCACACTGATCGGCTTAAGTCAGTGAAAGAAAGTACGTGAAAAAAAGTTGCGTGAGATCAACTTGTATCGGCGTTTTGCGCACTAAATAAAATTTTGACGGAATAGACGTTTGGTATGTGTATAAAACGTTAACAAATGAATAAATTAATCTTTAAAATTTGGCTTATTACAGCATTCGACTTGATTTTTCTAATTAAATATGTTACAATATTTAGGTGTGGTGATTATTATTGAACTTGGGTGATATGTAAAATGAATAAATGTACCTGTGAGGAAAGCTATGAATGAAAATAATAACAGAAATGTCCGTGATGACGAGCGTTCTGTTAATGGTGAACTGACCTCTCTCATAGACGACCGTGACCTCTCTCGTGTTGTGCTGAGTCCCGAAGAACAAGCCTATGAAGAGATGATAAGACAGCGTATCCGCGCAAGGCGGCGCGCTGCCGAACGCAAAAGGATAAAACGCAACCGCACCATCGCGCTGATTCTGGTGATGGTCATTGTGCTGATAGTTTGCAGGAGTTGTTACGCTGCACACAGAAAAAAGCGTGACGAGCAGAAAGTGAACACTGAGTCGTCTGTGGCTGAGAAGACTTCCACTAAAAAGGAAAATACTGACAGCAATGCAGAAACACCTGCTGAAACAGTTGAATCAAAGCCCGAAGAGACTGAACATAAGATACAGCAGGTCGATGGGCTGACGTTTGTTGACGGCATTCTCATTGTCAACAAGACCTATTCTGTGCCCGAAGACTATGCACCCGGCATCAATACGGCGGCACAGGCGGCGTTTGACGAGATGATGAACGATGCTCTCAATGACGGCGTGTACCTGTACATAAATTCAGGTTACCGCACTTATGATGAGCAGTACAACCTGTACTATAACTATGCTTATGACAGGGGTGTTGCCGATGCTGACAAGTTTTCGTCAAGACCGGGTCACTCCGAGCATCAGGCAGGGCTGTGCTTTGATGTCAATTCCACCGAGAATTCATTTGCAGGCACCACCGAAGCCAAGTGGCTTGCGGCTCACTGCTCTGATTACGGTTTTATAATCCGTTTCCCTAAAGGCAAGGAGAAGTACACGGGTTATGAATACGAGCCCTGGCACATCAGATTTGTCGGAGTAGAACTTGCAAAAGAGCTGACCTCTAAAAATCTCTGTCTTGAAGAATATCTGGGCGTGACCTCTGATTATACCCTCGCCCAAGACCCTGTCAGTCAGGAAGAAATGGCTGAACAGCTGGGCGTGACGGTCGGTGACCCCAACGAGGTCGATGAAACTCAGGGATATGAGGAAACCGACAGCGGCTATTATGACAACGGCGGCTACAGCGACAACGGTTACGGATACTGATATATTGATTGCCCCTGCTTTGCGGGGGCGATTTTTAAAGGAGGACAAAATGACAGAGAAGTTCACATATCGCGACAACAGGGTGCTTGGCGCGGTGGCTATGGTGTTAGGCGGCGGGTTCATGCTTCCGTTTTTACTGAACCTTTTCGGACTGCATATCGCGGTCTGCTTTGTTATAGGTGCAGTGTTCTTTGTCAGCGGTGCATATCTGGGATACAGGCTGATAGAAGTTAAGTGCGAATATTCTGCTGACGAACGGCAGGCAGTTTTCAGGGTGAACGGTGCGGAAACTGTGATACCCTATGATAAGATAAATGACATACAGTTCTTTATCAGAGAACGCACATCTTTCATTGACCGCATGAATCAGAACCGCCCGTATCCCGAAGAGTGCATAAGGTTCGTTTGCACCGACGGCGTGTACGAGTTCAAAAACGCTCTGCCGAGAGCGGCAAACGGTGTTGTGCCGACAGACCACAGCAAGTTCGCACCACTGCGGGAGTTTATATTGTCACGCAAAGCATGATATGACTTTATCGGCGGTGTCACTGTAAAAAATCGAACTGCCCGAACAGGCGGCAGAAAACAGGGGAGATGAGTTGTTTGAGAGAAAATTTTACTTTCAGGTTGTCTGCGGCGTACCGCTTTGTCTTTGCGCTGATAATGAGTTTGCTGATAGCTGTTACCCCCTATTGGGTAGGAATGGCAACTGATGAAATGATGTTTGCCATATTAGCGGGCGTTGTCGCTTTGGGACTGACGATAGTGCTTGCTGTGGTGATGAACGATATGCCATGCAGTTTTGAAGCGGGCGAAAACGAAGTCACTTTCAAGGTGCTGTGGTTCAGGCGGGTGATACGTTATGAAGATATAACAGATATTGAGGTCACGCAGGAATATTCCGACCCTTTTTATACAAGAGAACGCCCGTATTACAGGGAGGATATAGTTTTTAAGACCAAAACGGGGGATATATCATATTGGAGAAAAATGGATATAGAACTGTACGACACTGTCAGTGACCCGTCAAGTCTGCAAAAACAGCTGGAGGACGGGGCGTTTGTTAAGCTGAAAAAATATATCCTCGCCCGCAAAGCATGACCTGATTTTTATTGACTGTTCACGCAGTATACACATTGATAATGTATGATTTAAAAAGAATTTTTTTGAGTGTGCGCAGTGCGGACACTTATAGCAATCCGCCTTAAAATTCAGACAAAATCCAGTCACAAAATCCATAGATCCGAGCTTTTGCGACTGGATTTTGTGAATTTAAATAGTTGGATTGCTATAGTTAAGTATATATAAGGGAGTTGACTTTTATGGCAAAGATACTTATAGTTGATGATGAAGCTAAGATACGTATGATAATCAAAGAGTACGCAGAGTTCGAGGGCTACGAAACAGCCGAAGCCGAGGACGGCATGGAAGCTGTGGAGATGGTAAAGAAAGATGACTACGATATCATCATAATGGATATCATGATGCCCCGCCTTGACGGTTATTCTGCATGCAAGGAGATACAGAAGATAAAAAAGATACCTGTTATCATGCTTTCGGCGCGCGGCGAAGAATACGACAAGCTGTTCGGCTTTGAGATAGGCATTGACGACTACATGGTAAAGCCGTTCTCGCCAAAGGAACTTATGGCGAGGATAAGGGCTGTACTCAACCGCGCTAAGGCTTCGCAGAAGACTGAGGATATTATCAGGTATCAGGGACTTGAGATAAACTTCACCGCAAGAGAAGTCAAGATAGACGGTGAAAAAGTCAGCATGACACCTAAGGAGTATGACCTGCTTTTCTACCTTGTGAGAAATATGAACATCGCGCTTTCAAGAGAAAAACTGCTGGAAGAGGTATGGGGCTTTGATTTCTACGGCGATGACAGAACGATAGATACCCACATAAAAATGCTGAGAAACTCGCTGGGACCCTACCGCAACCTTATCGTCACCCTGAGAGGAATGGGATATAAGTTTGAAAAGATCCAGTAAGTCCCGCAAGGGCATCGGCGCGGTAATAAAGGACACCTTTAAAGGACGGCGCGGCATACAGACTTATGTCTGGATATACTGCATGGCTCTGGTATTGCTGATATTGGTGACTATCTGGCTGTTGCAGTACGTGTTTTTGTACAACTACTATCGCTCGGCAAAGATAAACAGCATCAGCCGTGAAGCGAACCGCATAATACAGGCTTACGGCACCCCCGAACAGGGTCACATAAACCGAACTGTCGCCTACGAGAACAGCCTGTGCATAGTCCTCACCGATGAGGACGGCAACCCGCTGACTTCTGAGAACAATCTGGGCGCTTATTCAAGGCTTTATGATGATATCGAGAACAACTACTCAATGTATATCTACAAGCTGAAGAGCGAACTTCAGAAAGCTCACGACAACTGCTATACAGTCACCTTTGACAACGATCACCTGAATGTCAAGGAGATGATATACTGCGCAAAAGTCTACGTTGACGATGCGCCCGAACAGGTCTACCTGTTTATAGAATGTACTGTCGAGCCGATAGATTCAACGGTAATGATAATACGCGAACAGCTGATATTCGTGACGATAATCCTGTTTGAACTTGCTGTGATAATCTCGGTGTTTATCTCTACGAGGGTATCGCGGCCTATCACCGATATTACCAAGACTGCAAAGCGCTTCGGTGAGGGCGATTTTGATGTCAAGTTTGAGGGCAAGGGCTATAAGGAAGTTGAACAGCTGGCAAAAGTGCTCAACGATGCGAAAAACGAGATACGCAAGGTCAATGACCTGCGCCGTGACCTGATAGGCAACGTTTCTCACGACCTGCGCACACCGCTGACTATGGTGAAAGCGTATGCTGAAATGATACGCGATCTTTCGGGCGATAACCCCGTCAAGCGCGCTGAACATATTCAGGTGATAATAGACGAGGCTGACAGGCTGTCGAACCTCGTTAATAATCTGCTGGAACTTTCAAAGCTGGAAAGCGGCAATATGGAACTGAACCTCAAAAAGTTTTCGATAGTTGACAAGCTGAACGACTGTATGACCCGCTATCAGCTGGTGATTGAGCAGAACGGCTACGATATGAAGTTCGAGCCTGACGATGACAGGGAAGTCACCGCTGACCCCGACAAGCTGGATCAGGTCATTTACAACTTCATCAACAACGCCATAAACTACACAGGCGAGCATAAAGTGATACGCATAAAGCAGATAAACACCGAAAAAGCTGTGCGCATCGAAGTTGAGGACAACGGCAAGGGCATCGCGAAAGACCTTTTGCCAAAGGTTTTTGACAGATACTACCGCGATGCGAAAGTCAAACGCGATGTGGTAGGCACAGGGCTGGGTCTGGCGATATGCAAGGAGATACTTAAGTGTCACGATTTCCCGTTCGGCGTGAGGTCGGAAGAGGGTAAAGGTTCAACATTCTGGTTTGAGATACCTGTCACTAAAGAAGAGGTCAAGACTAAGAAGAAAGAAAAAGACAAAGAGAGCAAGAACGACTGACAATTTCAATAATATGTGCGCGGACGGATATTTTCTGCCCGCGCTTTTTTGATATACACTCTGCCGCGAAAAAAATACCTGCGTTAATAAAAAATGATTGACACGGGGGGCAAAAAGTGGTATAATATATAGGTCAAAAATTCAAACTAAAGGACGGTGAGGACAGAAGTGACTAACGGTGACAGTTGCGGGTCAAATGGGCATCTATGCGGAGAAATATCTTATTTGCGACAAACTGTGACGGTTCGCCGCTTTCTGTGATGTGTCCTTTTTAAGGTACTCACTCTGATATTTCAAGCTGACTCTGTATGACCTGAACGGGACAGCAGGGCTTTTTTATGCTTATTTTAACCCCTTACGTCATTAAACTCCGAACCTGTGGAAGGGCGGGGATATAAAAAATGAAACGGAGGGCTGACAATGGCAGAAGATATGGTAAATGAGGGAATGGAAAACACTTCCGCCGAACAGGAGGCTAGTGCGCCCAAGCCCGATTATGAGGGCGAGATAATTTCGATAATAAGGTCGAACGATTCGCCCAGAGTTATGCTGAAAAAACTTGAAGACTATCACGGCAATGACCTTGCAGGCGTTATGGCTGACCTCTCTCAGCAGGAACGCAAAAAGGTCTTCCGTGTTTGCAGCGGCGATATGCTGGCTGAGGTCTTTGAGTATCTGGAAGAAAATGATGCAGGCGCTTACCTGAACGAGATGGACTTGAAAAAGGCGGCGGCGGTGGTAAGTCTGCTTGAAACTGATACAGCGGTCGATGTTCTGCGTGAAATCGAAAGGGAAAAGCGCAGTCTTATAATCGATGCGCTGTCCCCTGAAGTGCGTAAGGAGATAAGCCTTATCGCCAGTTTTGATGAGGA
This sequence comes from Hominimerdicola alba 8, assembly GCF_000178155.2. Lineage (GTDB taxonomy): Bacteria > Bacillota > Clostridia > Oscillospirales > Ruminococcaceae > Hominimerdicola > Hominimerdicola alba_C. The sequence continues at coordinate 67,194 of NZ_ADKM02000086.1, read as the reverse complement.
CGAGATAGGCAGCCGCATGACTACCAACTGTATAATCATCACTGATGACCTTTCGGTAAAGCAGGCGATGAGTGAACTGGTTCGTCAGGCGGAGGAGAATGACAATATCACCACGATCTTTGTGGTTGACGAGAATGAGGAATTCTACGGCGCTATAGACCTCAAGGAACTTATCACGGCACGTTCCACAAGGACGCTGGAAAGCCTGATAATGACCAGCTTCCCTTATGTGTACGCCAATGAAGAGATAGGCGAATGTATCGAAAAGCTGAAAGACTATTCGGAAGACCTGATACCTGTACTTGATAACAGCAGCCGTCTGCTGGGCGTTATCACGGCGAAAAGCCTTATCGAAGTCGTTGATGACGAGATGGGCGAGGACTATGTCATGTTCGCAGGTCTGACAGCGGAGGAAGATTTGCAGGAACCGCTGAAAGAGTCGATGAAAAAACGACTCCCCTGGCTGCTGGTGCTGCTGGGTCTGGGTCTGCTGGTATCGGGCGTTGTGGGCGCTTTTGAGAAAGTCATCTCACAGCTGACGCTTATAATGGCGTTCCAGTCATTGATACTTGATATGGCAGGTAACGTTGGCACGCAGTCACTTGCGGTGACGATACGTGTGCTGACCGATGAGAACCTCACTTTCGGGCAGAAGATGCACCTTGTCGCAAAAGAAACACGGGTAGGTCTGTCAAACGGTATCCTGTTGGGTATACTCTCTTTCGCGGCGGTGGGACTGTACATAATGATATTCAAGCACCGCGCGGCAGGATTTTCCTTTGCAGTTTCAGGCTGTATAGGCATTTCGCTGATGCTTGCCATGCTGATATCAAGTGCGGTCGGTACGCTGATACCGCTGTTTTTCAAGAAGATAAAGGTTGACCCCGCAGTTGCATCGGGTCCGCTGATAACCACCGTTAACGACCTTGTGGCGGTGGTGACCTACTACGGTCTGTCATGGGTGCTGCTGCTTAATGTGATGCACCTCGCATAAGATGACTGAGCAGAGTTTCTTTCTGAAACTCTGCTTTTTAGTGAGCTTTTACGGCTGACCATCGTCATTGTAAGCGAAAAGTACTGCCGCTGATTGACACTGATATTATTGTGTGATATAATTGATCTGTCGAATAATTTGAAAGGCGTGATTTTATGAAGAAAGCAGGGCGTGTCCTGTTATATATATTGTTCTCACTGTTTGCCGTTGCCGATACGGTATTCGGTGTAGTTTTTATCGGTGCAACGGTCGCTCCCACTAAAGGCAATGACCCGCTGTGTACACCGATACAGGTGGTTTTATTTACACTGTGTTTTTTTCTTATGATGCTTATAAATGTCGGCGGTATCGCACGACTGACAAATCATAAAAAGCTGGTGCTGCCGTCAACACTGCTGATGAACATTTTTGTTGGTCTGTCATTTGGTGTGATACCTGTATTAATGCTTATTGAAGAGAGATTATACCTTATCTACGGTGTCGTGCTTTTAATAGGAGCGCTGTTCGGTCTGTTTGCGGTGCTCCTCGGCAAACATGCAGACAGGTTATCGCCCGATACAAAAGTTGGTCTGCTTGATAATCCCTTTAGAGGTTTCAAAAGGTTTGAGAGCGTAAAAGCTGAATGGTCGTGGGAAAGCGCCGCAAAGGAATATTTCGGCGGAGAGATACCCGAAGACCCCGAACGTATTGACACAAATACCTCTGACAGGATACACAGATATGCCGCCATGCCCATCGCAAGCTATCTCTGCTGGCTGTTAAGGCGGGATATGCTCAGCGAGATCTTCTATGACGGTGTGCCCGAAAATTTGGTGGCTGATATCAAGGCAGGTCACGGCGACCCGCTGGCGTTGTTTGAATGCTGTGACTGCACGCTCACAGAGGATATGCTTACCTCAAAAGGCTATCGGTTCACCAACGATTATTTTCACGATACAGGCTTTTTTCACAATGTCTGCTCGGACAGCTTCCAATTTGATTATTTTGACATCATCGGCGGCGGGAAGAACTATTATGTCAATGAATTTTCATGGGAAAAGCAGCTTGAACTTGAAGCTGTGATCGACAGTCGCCTGTCAGAATTTGTAATTTCTGACGAAGATGATGACAACTATTATGAATACCCTGAGGTGGGTTCTGCACATACGAAAATGTTTGGCGAGATGACTGTCTATGCGGATACAAATGTTGACCCCGCATATATCAAGCGCTGTATCGACCACATCGAGCAGCCGAGTGAAAAGCTGGAAAATGCGTTGTATGATTCTCTGAGCGAAAGGCTCTGTTACACTGAGGAAATACCTGCTGACCGTCAGGAAGTTTATAATTATTACAATGACCTCAGCATGTACATATTACCACCGCGCGGCAGTGAGCCTGCTTATATCCTCAGCGGCGGTGAAGAGGTAGACCCTGAGCATGGCTGTGAGTTGGCGGTGCGCGGCGACTATGCGAGCGATGTATGTCCCGCACTTGATGTGGAACTGCCCTGGTCTGAGAGTTTTGATTGGAAATACAGGGCGGCAGTCAGCGACAGGGAAAAGACACGCAGGGTAAGTGCTGTACCCCCTGAATTCGGCGGCGGGAACGGTGCTGATAATTGGCTGAACATGCCTGAGGTGCTTGCCGATTTCAAGGAAATATGTGACAGGCGCATCATCTGTTTGATGAAACAGGGGAGTATGCTGAAATATTCCTTTTCACCGACATTTGATAACTATGGCAGAGTTATAGGGCTTGAGGTCAAAGCCGTAAAGGGAGATGATACTTATAGCTTCATTGACCATTTGTATTTATGATGATCGAATATGAAAAACAGAGCCCCGCAGGACTCTGTTTTTTTGTTTTCTTCTGATAATTTTATTACCGTAAAATTCGTTTATCCGCACTTGACAAATCAGCCTAAAGGTTGTATAATTAATGTGTATGTAAATTTGAGTTTTAAGGAGAATAATGCTATGGCAGTTGTATTTCTGGAAAACCTGAAGTCTGAACTGGACGCTTGCAGACCCCTTATCAAGGAACTGCACGATGTATATGATATAGAAAATGCGGCGGAAAAGATAGAGGAGCTGCACGAAAAAGCCGCTGAACCCGGCTTCTGGGACGACCCTGAGAAGTCGCAGGTGGTATTGCAGCAGACAAGGAACCTCGAAGGCAAGGTCGAGCGCTATAACAAGTTTAATGGTGCGGCTGACGATATCGAGGTAATGATAGAGATGGCGGGCGAAGAGGACGAAGATACTCAGGCTGAACTTGTTGAAGAGATAAAGGCTGAACTTGACAAGCTGAAAGCCGACCTGGATGCGGCATCGCTGGAAACTCTGCTGACAGGGGAGTATGACCACAGCAACGCCATACTGAACTTCCATGCGGGCGCAGGCGGTACTGAGGCGCAGGACTGGACGGAGATGCTCATAAGAATGTATACCAAGTGGGCTGATTCTCACGGCTTCAATGCTAAGATAATGGATATCTTAGAGGGCGGCGATGCAGGTATCAAGAGTTGTTCTATGTTCATTGAGGGTGAGAATGCCTATGGCTATCTTAAGAGTGAGTCGGGTATTCACAGACTTGTGCGCATTTCGCCTTTTGACAGTTCGGGAAGCAGACATACTTCTTTCTCGGCGGTCGAGGTAATGCCCGAACTCGATGACAATATCGAAGTCGAGATAAGACCCGAAGATATCGAGATGGAAGTTTATCGTGCGAGCGGTGCGGGCGGTCAGCACATCAACAAGACTTCATCTGCGGTAAGACTGATACACAAGCCCACAGGCATAGTAACTGCCTGCCAGACCCAGCGTTCGCAGTTCCAGAACAGGGACTACGCTATGAAGATGCTGAAAGCAAAACTCATCGAGATAAAAGAGCGCGAGCATCTGGAAAAGATAGAGGACATCAAGGGCGTGCAGAAGGAGATAGCTTGGGGTTCTCAGATACGTTCCTACGTATTCATGCCCTACACTCTTGTTAAAGACCTGCGCACAGGCTATGAATACAACAATGTCAAAGCAGTCATGGACGGAGATCTTGACGGTTTCATAAACGCTTATCTCAAAGCGCTCTCACTGGGCAAGATAGAGAAAAACTAATAAAAAATCACAGCGTATGCAGTTTTTTGCATACGCTGTTTTTGATCTCTTATCGTATTGTTTTGCGCTTGGTCTTTTTCTCGGCAACAGGTGCTTCTTCCTCAGCCGCCTTGTCCTCAAAGAGCGCTTCGCCCTCAACAGTGGCTTCTTCGGGGTTCTGTTCGCCGCGCTGGTCGTAATACGGCTGTATTACATTCTTTCTGATAACAGGGTAGCAGTTGAAGCACGCCACAAAAGTCAGGAACGTGAAAGGCATTATCATCACCAGTGCAATTCCGACCGCAGGTGTCACCAGAAGCATCAGGTAACAGAAGATCACTACGAAAAGGGTCGTCAGCAGAGTGAATATCGTTGACTTCAGCCCGACACTCACAAGAAAAAGCGAATTGCGAAGTATCTGCATCATGGTGAGATTGGTCGAACACATCATCTGATAGATGTAGAAGTGCATCATCAGAAATACCAGCATGCACGCCAGTGTAATGACGTAAGGCACGTACATCGCGGTGTTGTTCTGCGCCATTTGCTGGTACATCGGCACACCGATTATAAAGCTGATGACCACAACCGTGTCGATATAGCCCATTATAAGCCCCTGTTTGAAGTTCAGCTTGAACGCCCTGAAAAAGTCGTGCATCATAAATGTCGGGCGCTCCTGCGAGAAGTTTCGCACCACCCGCGTCATGGCGGCGGTGGCTGGTCCCATTATGCCCGAAACCGCCATAAGAGCCAGCCATTTCAGGTTCTCACCCGCCAGTATCACAGTGGCGAAAAGCGGTATCGTAAACAGAAAATAGAGCATGTTCAGCCCCATCAGCTGCCAGCAATGCCTGAAATAGATCTCCCAGAACTTGAAGAACGGACGCTTTTCGTGGGGCGTTTTCAGCACGCCGCGACCCGGTGTATTGTAATTTCCGAATAATGCCATTTTTAACTCCTTGAATTTTGCCTTTGTATGATCTTTGAAGATATTCCCGCTTGTCAGACCAGTCTGCCGATGAACAGGTAACTGCAAATGGTATCAACACCCGCTGCAAGTGCGAGTATAGCTTCAATGACGAGCAGTTTTGCACCGTACAGCTTCACTGCTGCCACAAGACCCTCTCCGCCCCTCGAAGAAAGCGTCACCCGCAGGTAAATGTTCGACAGGCAGAGTGCTTCACGCGCCGCAGCTACCAGCCCCAGCAGCGAAATGATCGCACCGGGAAGCAGCAGACCGGCTGCATACAGCACATTGCTTTTTCCGACCGCTGAGTAAACTTCTGTCAGCATGCAGCCCAGACCCATTCCACGCAGCACCAGCAGCGCAAGTTCAAAAGGCTGACCCAGCGCACAAAATCCCGCCAGAGCCAGCCCCAGCAGGAAAGCAGTGCTGCCCAGCAGAGAACCAGCCATCAGCCGACCGTAGTCCATCGCGGCACGTTCGCCAAGACTTGTCCCGAAGAACATCAGCCTGCCAGCCTGTTCGCTGTTCAGGCAGAAACACATCGCACCCAGCAGCACACCTACTATCGCCGCGCCGCATAAAAAAGCGAAGCTGCCTCGTCTGTAGACCGTTTTTTCACCCTCGACCCTTTCAATGCTTGTCTGCATCATCATCACCTCAGTAATAATTATGCGTCAGGTGAGGGAATTATGCTTTATTTAGAAAGTTCGTAAGCGCGCTTTGTACATGCCTCACAGCATTCGCGGACTGCCTTATCTAAATCGTTTTCGCGCAGCTTTTCAAGTCCCGCGATGGTGGTGCCGCCCTTTGAGGAAACCATCGTTATCAGTTCGTCTATCGTTCTGCCGCTGTCTGTTATCATCTTGGCAGAACCTATCAGCGATTTGGCAAACAGGTCAGTAGCCGCTTTTTCGTCTATGCCGACAGATTTTGCGTACTCGATGAAACTCTGCGCATACAGGTAGATGAATGCAGGTGAAGAACCGTTTATAGCGATGACCTCTTTCATCTTGTCCTTTGGCAGAACTGAGTAGATCCCGCATGATCCGAATATGCTGCATACCAGCCCGAACTCGTTTTCGCTGACGCTGTCAGACTTTGCCAGCGCAGTTGCGCCTTCGCCCAGCAGCAGGGGAGTGTTTGGCATTACCATTACGACTTTTGCACCCGCGATCGTTTTCGATGCGATGTAATCGTCAGTTATGCCTGCACATATCGATACGATGACCTTGTCAGCAGTGACCTCGTCCTTTATATCAGCCAGAACTTCGTCAAGCTGCTGAGGCTTTACCGCCAGAAAAATGTAGCCACACTTGCTGACCAGTTCAGCACTATTCTTTTCGGAAGCCGCACCCAGCTGTTCAGCCCTTACCATAGCTTCCTGCGAAGGGTCAAAAACGTGCAGCGCTATGTCATCAGCCATGCTGCTGCCTGTGATGCCTTTCATTATGGCGAAGCCCATGTTGCCCGCACCGATAAAACCTACATTATATTTCATATCAAACACTCCGTTCGGGTAAATTTTTGTACTCTATCGAGCACTTTAACATATTTATTATACTACATTTTCCACAAATATTCAAGTCTTTTTTTGCGTATTTGTGCAAAAAGAAAGCGGCTGCAAGCCGAAGCTGCAGCCGTTAAGTTTCGGAAATGTCCGTGTTTATCCAACACTATGACTTCTCCCCGCCTTTATAAAAGTATACTTCCCCAAGTACAACCTAATTATAACGTTTTCGTAGCCGTTTGTCAATCGGTTGTACGTTTACGTAAAAATATTAATTAATGTCGTCTTTTTTGATGCGAATTGTACAAATATACATGTTGAGAACATTATTAGCGTGCAACTTGACGATGTTTTGTACAATTAAAAAGGAAATTTCAAGTATTTGACCTGATCTGAGGTGTGTTCAAGCACTCCATAGTATCAATTGTAAATTTATAAAAAATTTACAAAAAGGAGCGATCAATAGACCGCTCCGAAAACGTTTATGCAGTTGCCTTCTTGCCGAAAGTCCGCTTGTAGATGACAAAAACAGTGGGGAGTATAACACACATCAGCGGTATATCAGCAGCAAGCTGAACCAGATTTTTTATCACTCTTGCAACGATGGCTGCGCTGTACGCCTGTTTCGGGATAAATCCGTAGTGCATGTTCAGCGCGGTGTTGATAAGAATATTGATAAATATGACATTCAGTAGTTTTGCAATAACTATTCGTACAAAAAACTGTACGCCAAGACCGTATTTATCCCTGCCGTGTCCGTACTTGTCTGAAATGTTTCTGAACTGCATATAGTCCGTTTTATAGTACAGCACTGCACCATAGATAAGTCCCGACAAGCCCTGTACCAGCGTGTATATCGGCAGGAAAGGCGCACCGCCCGGATTGACCATAAAGCCCAGCACATCGCAGATAAGCCCCGATGCAAAACCGACAGTTGGTCCGAAAAGCAAACCGATGCAGGCAGCCGCTAGGTAAGCAAAGCTGATCTTGAAGTACGGTGTGTTGATCGTCACCGACTCCAGCACCACCGACATTGCGATGAAAATGCCCGTGATAGACAGGCTTCTCAGGTCAGTGAACTCGTTTGCTGATTTTCTGAATGATGAAAAAAAGCTCTTCATAGATATATCCTCCTTTTTACAACAGCTTCGTGTATAAAGGAGTAGTCCATGAAAAGCTCTCTTTTACACATTCAGCGGGATGCGAGCACCGAACCGCAAGCATACATGCTTTTCGTCCTGTCAGCAACTCCCCGTCTGACAGACACTTAACGCAGGGCACTCTACTCTGTATATGTCAGCCGCATCTGCGGCAAATGACCGTTTTTAGAACGCGGTATCGTTCAGGATAGCGTACAGCTCATCCTCGAAAGGCTTAGTCATCGACAGAGCCTCCTGGATATCAACATCATAGATCTTGTTGTCGCGCATACCAACTACTCTGTTGCCGATGCCCTTTTCGAGCAGTTCAACAGCGTGGTAACCCATCTGAGTTGCGATAACTCTATCTCTTACTGTAGGCGAGCCGCCTCTCTGTACATGACCGAGAATTGTCGCTCTTGTTTCAACACCGGTCTTTTCCTGTATCAGCTTTGTGATCTCTTCGGTCTTGCCAACACCCTCAGCAACAACTATCAGGAAGTGAGTCTTGCCGCTCTTCATAACTTTCTGCATCTTAGCGCAGATAGCATCGAGATCGTAGTCCTCTTCAGGAGTGATAACAGCCTCAGCACCGACAGCCAGACCAACATTTATAGCGATATAGCCTGCATTTCTGCCCATTACCTCAACAACAGAGCATCTGTCGTGGGACTGTGCAGTATCTCTGATCTTGTCGATCATTTCCATAGCGGTGTTCATAGCTGTATCGTAACCGATGGTGTACTCTGTGCAGGAGATATCGTTATCGATAGTACCCGGCAGACCGATGCAGGGGATACCCATAGCAGACAGATCAGCTGCGCCTCTAAAAGAACCGTCACCGCCGATAACAACGATACCGTCAAGACCGATCTCACGGCACTTGTCAGCGCCCTTCTGAACGCCCTCTTTGTTTCTGAACTCGGGGCATCTTGCAGTGTAAAGGCATGTGCCGCCGCGCTGGATTATGTTGGAAACAGTCCTTGCATTCATTTCAATGATCTCACCATTCAGCAGACCATTGTATCCGCGCTTGATGCCAACTACTTCCATACCTCTTGCCAGTGCTGCTCTGCATACTGCTCTTACAGCAGCGTTCATGCCGGGAGCATCACCGCCGCTTGTGAGAACGCCGATCTTCTTTGCCATAATATGTACCTCCAAATTTTGGCAGAAATTCCACTATTTCATGCCCTTTTTCACTTATTTTCCATAACATAGAATAGCACAAAGCCCTCGACTTGTCAAGGGCTTTGCGTAGGTTTTCACATTTTTTCAAAAACGTTTTAGATGAAGTTCATGTTTTTTTACATTTTTCCGAAAACGTTTAATATTTCTTTTTGGAACAGCTAAAAACTACCAGTTATTGTAAAATCCTTCGTCAGTCTGGGGCTGTTCGGTGACTACAGGTTCAGTGTCTGTTATCACAGGCTGAGTATCGCTCCACTCGGTCTGTGTATCAGACCATGCCTGCGTTTCGGTGACGCTCTGAGTCGCACTCTGCATAGCACTTTGGGTGACTGTTGCCGACTGGGTCACAGATATCTTGCCGTTGCAGACAACAACTGTCAGCACTTCGCCCTTTTCTATATTGATATAACTGCCTGCGGGAATACTCGTCCTGATGACCATATCCACCTCGACATAGCTGGATTTTTCATTAGATATGCTGTACTTTATGTTCAGGCTGTCCAGCAGACTGAGATAGTCCTTTTTGCTGTAGCCCGAGCAGTCGGGTACAGGTATGCTTGGGGGACCTGCACATACATCCACCACCAGTTCGTTCTTGCGGGCGGGGTCGTAGTCAACGCCCTCAGGTATGCTCTGGCTCTTGACATAGCCGCGCTCGTCCACTTCTGAGTAATAATACTTTGGTTTGAGCGTGAACTCGCCGCCCATCTTCTTCTCTACTTCCGAGTACAGCATGCCTACGACATTCGGCATTATCGAACCCATACCGAATTCCGTATCATCAACCGGTTTGGTAGCCTGAGTAGTGGTGGTGCCGTATTCGTAGTCATCTTCTTCTTCGCTATCAACGTATACATATTCGGAGGAAGAACTCTTTGAAACGGTGCTGCCGTTTTCTTCGGGCGGTGCGAACAGCTGGGTCATAAGGTAGATACCTATAGCCAGCAGTACAGCCAGCACGCAGAAGCCCACGATAGTAGCCACACGGCTTCCTTTCTTCTTCTGCCCGTATCTCTGCTCGATTTTGTTTTCAGCCTCGTAGCGGCGCTGTCTTTCCTCTCTCGGAACATGCTGTATCGGTATTGTCTGGGTCGAACCTTTTGAATGTTCCATGCGTGATGGCTGTTCAAACAGACCCGATACAAGTTCGGTGACCGTCTGTGTCCTCTCCTCGCCGCGAACTGCCAGCGCTTTGGTCAGCGCATCGGAGATATGCCGCGGTATGCGGGGATTGATGCGGTTTGCTTCCACAAGTGTATCATTGTGTATCCTTGTGTTGGCATCGAGCGGCATGCAGCCTGTCAGTATGCGGTAGATGACCGCAGCCACAGCGTACACATCAGTCCATGTGCCCTGCCACTGCAGCGAAGAATACTGTTCGGGAGCAGTATAACCCGAATAGAATTCGGGCATCATTCCTGTATTGGATGTGCGTATCGAACTTATGCAGAAGCCTGTCAGCTTCAGTTCTCCGTCTGTGGTGACGATTATGTTCTCAGGTGATATACCTCTGTGTATTATACCCGAATTGTGTATTATATTGAGTGTGGTGAACAGCGGCACGAACAGCTTCTTCACCTGTTCCCATGTGAGGAAGCCCGTATTCGACTGCAAGAATTTCTTCAGCGAAACGCCTTCGATGTATTCAAGTATCACATATGTGGTGTTGTTTTCTGCGAACATATCCTTCGCGGTCACAAGATGGTCAAGGTTGCGCATTTTTGACAGCAGCTTGTTCATGTCGGCAAATTCCGACATAAAAGTCTTGTACTTTGCAAGGCAGTCCTTGTTTACTTTGATGCTCAGTCCGTCAGCATCACGTTCACAGAGGGTATCGGGCATATATTCTCGGCAGACGCATTTGCATTTGCCCACCATATCATAGCAGATGTAGGAAGCACCCTCGCCGTTATACGAGAGCATCTTGCCCACGACATATCTATTGTCCAGCACAGTTTTCGGTGCTAAATAAGACTGCAAATGGGGGATATCGTCCGAATAGCTGCAATGATGGCAGCGTCCGTCGGCGTCCAGCTCGTTCATGCAGCCCATGCACAGCTTAACACTCGGTTCCATACCGAACCTCCTTACTAAAAATTTATGCGGCAGATACCGCAGTAAATGCCAATTAATGACATTATCCGCCTTTTCGAGGCGACTTTTTATATCTTACCAACTTTTCGGCACAATGTCAAGCAGATTTACTTAAATGTACTTGTTGTGCAACAATTTGTATTATTTCTGTAAGATTTGGCGCGGCATCTGTTACATTCATCTGCTTTGCCGTTTTGATCTTTTTATCTCAGCAGTTTCTTGTAGAATTTTCCCGTGAGCGAACTCGGCATCGCGAACATCACCAGCTGTGCGCCCGTCGTAACAAGAAAGTCCCACAGGCTTGAAAAGCCCGAACGATGTATCTTCCAGCGCACCGCTATAAATGACTTGGTGTTAGCCCAGTTGCGCCGCCTGTCATAATTTCCGCCTGTGATGCGGTATTTCACAAGAACTTTCGGAATATTGCGTCCCACAGCTCCCGCCGACAGCATTCTAACTACGAAGTCGTAATCCTCGCACCGTCTTACAGTCGAATACCCGCCGATATTTTCCACAAAAGATTTTTTGTATACCAGTGTCGGATTGTTGAAAGGATTCCTGCGCCGCGCGTATTTGCGTATTGCAGCATTCCCCAGCGGAGTTTTCTTCACCGCTATCTCTTCGCCTGTAGCGCTGTCAAATTCGCTGATGTAAGCGCCCAGCATATCCACTCCCGGATGTTTTGCCAGCAGGTAGAGCGAAAGTTCGCACCTTTCGGGCAAAGCAATGTCGTCCGAATCCATCTTGACGATATACTCATTCCTGCACACTGCCAGACCTGCATTTGCACACTCACCGACCCCCACATTTTTGGGAAGTCTGAGCGGTCGGAAAAAGCTGTATCTGCGCTCATATTCGCTGACTATCTCATCAAGTTCATGGGTGAGAGGACCGTCGCAGACCAGCACAAAGTCATCTGTCACAAAGGTCTGTCCCAGCATACTTTCAACGCATGCCCTGAAAAATTCGGGCTTCTCGCCGCTGTAGACAGACATCAGCACGCTGTATTGCGGCAGTTTAACGCCTTTTCTTTCCATAGCACACACCTCCGTGAAACTTCATACATCGTTATTGTATCATTTTTCAGTGGTTTTGTCAATATTCTTACGGACGAGTGCCGTAACGTTCATAAGTAAAGCCGAAATTTGCGGCTCTTAAGCAGATATTTCGCCGCATATCATGCTTATATCGGTTATATAAATTCTGAATGCCTTATAAACAGCATCGTCACAAGTCGGCAGATTTATTAATTGATTGAATACTATCAACTATTCTGTCTTGTTCATGATCTGTTGTTATTTGGCAGTGCAGATATCTCAGCCGATGAAAATACAAACTTATGCCGCAGTGTGATGATAAGCATTATTCGGTTGATTTTTGCAGATCAACCGAATACAATATTTTTAATGGTTTAATTTCTTCGTGAACGTACACAAAATGTTCAAGTAAAATTAATGCTTTTTTAGAGCATACAAAGAGGTGCAAAATATGAATTTGTAAATATTTATATGTTAAAATATGTGTAATGGTGAGGTGATTGCTGAAACGGTTCTATTTAAACATACACCGAAGGAGGGATAGTATGTATTTCTACCAGCGAATACGCGACCTGCGAGAGGACAATGACCTGTCACAGCAGAAAGTCGCAGACTATCCGGAAGTGACCAGACAACAATATCAGTTATACGAGTGCGGGAAGCGCGAGATGCCCATGCATCTTTTTATCAAGCTGGCAGACTTTTATAAGGTAAGTCTTGATTATCTTGCAGGCAGACGGCTGCACAGGAAAGATTCTCACAGCTGATCTTGCTGTGTTATATGGCTTTATGAAAATATCATAAATATGTAAAGACAGAACGTGCCATTGTGCGGATCTGTCTTTTTATTTCGTGGTTATCCCGCTGACACACCACAAAAACGGCGGTTTTACAGAACTTAAGGTGGTTGGCGTATGGGCGCTCAATTATCCTTTTGTTTACAGCATTTTCAGCCGGTGTGCTAAAGGGATAGTCATAATTTATTCGGAAACTTTTTTAGACAACAGATAAAGCCGCAGGAAAAATATCCTGCGGCTTTTGCTACCAGTTAACAGGCGGCTGAAAATCGTTATTTTCATAGAACGTGCCGTCATCTATCTCTTGCTGATATTGTGTTATCGCTTCATCGACATTAGCGCATTCACCGTAAATTATGTATCTCAGGAATGCAGCATTCGCCTGGAACTGCCATGTGTTCATTGCAAGACAACTCTGGCTGTTGATAATGTCAGGTCTGTAATAATTATCAGCGGGAACTCTCATCTGCTGTATATCATAACCCATGTACTCAAAGGCATTCAGCAGAAGCTCGGCTATCTCGCCTTCAGTGAGGTCGGTCTCAACTTCGGGCAGCACCAGCTTTGCCAGAGCATCAAGTTCTATCAGACTGAGTTTCTTTGCTTTCTGCACTATCTTTTCAATAGACTCGCGCTGACGCATCGTTCTGCCGTAATCATCTCCGCAGCCGTATCTTACACGGGCGTAAGCAAGCGCCTGATTGCCATTCAGGTGCATGTGTATCTCGTTGTCGTCCTCCGACTGATATTCAATAATGGTGCAGAATTTGCCTTCGTAATCATAGTAATTTACAGATTCGTCCTTGCCATACTGTTTCAGATCGATATAATCTGTGCCATCGGGATTTTTGAGGTAGTAGTTCTGCTCGTCAAGCGGGTCGCGCATTGCGACTGCTTCGGTGTAACTCACATCAAAATCAAGTCCGCCGACAGTTTCAACGATGTCGATGAACTGCTTGAAATTCACCTTTACCGTCCTGTCGATGGAGATACTGAAATAATCCTCTACGACCTCAGCCAGATATTCGGCTCCGCCGTACCAGTAAGCCTGATTCAGCTTCTCGTTGATATCGAATTTCTCCATATACACCCAGATATCGCGCATCAGTGAGGTCAGTGTGACAGTCTTGTTCTCCTTGTTGAGGGAGATAAGCATCATAACATCGGTGTTGCCTCTGTCCTGAGAGGCTGTGTCACGGATATCTTCACCTATCAGCAGCACATTCATTACATTCTCGTCAGATATCTTTCTTGACTTCTGTTCGAGAAGCGCGCGCAGTTCCTTCTCCTGCGCTTCTTCATCGAGAGTGTCCTCGCCATCGACCAGATCGCGGCTGTCAACGGGAGGCGGGTCTGTCCTGATGTGGTTGTCACGTTCTTTCAGCAGACCTGTGTAATAGAAGAACAGCACAACTGCGATACCCATTACCAGCACCAGTGCCAGAAAAATAAATCCCAGCGTTACGCCCGTCTTTTTGCGGACGCTCCAGCCGCCTTTCAGGTTTGCAGAACGTTTTTCTGTACCGTCGTGCTTTTTTGCCGATCTTTTGCGGCTTTTTTTATGGGGCACATCTTCATCGCCGTCCTGCTCTTCGGCAGTTTCGGCTGATCTGCCCATAGCGCGGGAAATGCTCTGTTTCAGTTCCTCGTCCGCTTCACCGTTCTGCGTGGTGATTATAGCGTGTGAGATCATTTCCCTCAGTTCAGCAGACGCAATGGTCTGCTCTTTATTATCATTCATCAAACGTATCCCCTTTTTTATCGGAGAGGGCATCAACTGCCCGAAATTATGATCAGTTATCCTTATTATAAAACCCGAATGTGATACGGCTGTGTATGTCGGGCGAAAAATAGCCCGAAATAAAGTAAATACAAATAGACCAGCCGATAAACACAAATAATATTATAGCCCAATTCTCAGAAAATTACAACACACAAAACGCACGAATTAAAACCTCAAAAGAGGGCTATTTTTAGAGTATTTAGTTAGAATTAGCATTATCAAGGACAGTTTTTGGTACAAGAACAGGCAATCTCGCACATTTCGGATCTTAAAAGCTAATGTAAAATATTCGCAAAAAGATGATGTGTTTTTTCTGCTTTTCAGGACACAAACGTTGGAAACAGGCTTTTTACCGTGTATCCCGACTGTTTTGCCTTCATTATTGTCCCGAAACACAGATTTCCGTGAATTAACAATTGCCCCTCTTGCATTTTTTGAAGCACTGTGTTATAATATATAAAATATAGGCTAAGACCCCGCATTATTGAGAAAGGAAAGTTAAGATGACAAAGTATACAGGTTCAAAATGTATATGCTGCGGCGAAAGGTTTGCTGACGGTGATGATATAGTCGTCTGCCCCGAGTGCGGTACACCTTACCACAGAGAATGCTATATCAAAGAGGGAAAGTGCATAAATACCTCACTGCATGAGAAAAATGTGAGCTGGCTGCCCGACGGTGCTGAGGAAACGACTCCCGTTGCAGCTTCAAGCGTTAAACGCTGTATCAGGTGCGGGGCTGAAAATCCCGCGGAACTTCGCTATTGCGAACAGTGCGGCACACCTCTGATAAATATGGACAGCCCCAGACCGTTTAATGAGGAACGAGAACCTCTCAGGACTGACCACGAAAATGACCCGCTGGGCGAAAGCGGCTTCACAGCTGTCACACTCAATCAGGATTCCGATATCGACGGTGTGACTCTGGGTGACCTTGCAAGATATGTGGGCACAAATCCCATTGGCTTCCTGCCCAGCTTCATCAGATTTGCCAAAACAGGCAGGAAGATATCAATGAATTTCTTTGCGTTCCTGTTCACACCGGTGTATTTCATGTTCCGAAAGATGAAAGGCTGGGGCATAGCAGCAGCGATAATAATGGCACTTCTGAGTATCCCGGATATGATCGTGCTGCTGTCCAGCGGCGAGTATTACGATTTCAGGATCGATCTGGGCATCGACATAAAGTCGCACAGTTTCGTCCTGCTGACACAGATAATGCTTTACCTGACAATGGTGCTGAAACTGCTTGCAGGCTTTTTCGCAAATTATATCTACTACAAGCAGGCGCGGCGTGATATCACCAAGATACGTGCACAGGGCGAGGACAAGCAGGCAGATGACCTCAACCGTGAGATAATTCTCGCGGGCGGTACCTCACTGGGCAACGTGCTTTTGGCATACCTTATATATACGATGATATCTTTTGGTTCGATAGTGCTGATAGGTAAGCTGATGTAGCGCTGTTTTATATGTTTATCGGCTGTCTTTCTCTGCCTGCGGCGGGGGAAGACAGTTCTGTAAAGCGGGATATCATGCTTGCAGGCAGATGAAGATGAAATTTACAAAAAGTTTATAATTTCTTTCGCGCGGGACTTGACAGATACGGCGAAAGATGTTATAATATACGAGTTAATCCTTGCTTGCTGTAATTGCAGGCGAAATCCAAAAGGAGGTGTACAAGAAATGGCAAAGATCAATGAGAACTATGAGGCTATGGTTATTTTCAGCCAGAAGCTCGACGAGGAGGGCGTTAACGCTCTGACTACTAAGTTCGATGACATGATCAAGGCTAACGCCGAGAACGTAGAGCTGAACGTATGGGGCAAGAGAAAGCTCGCTTACGAGATCAACTACGAGTCTGAGGGCACCTATGTACTGTGGTCTTTCAACAGCAAGACCGAATTCCCCGCAGAGCTGGAGAGAGTACTGGGCATCACCGACGGCGTTATTCGTTTCCTGATAACCACAAAGTAATTGTAGGGGACAGGAGCAGGATCAGAGAGGATCAGCAGTGAACGGAATGATGATTTGTTAATGGAAAGGAACTAGGATCATGCTGAACAGAGTTATTTTGATGGGAAGGATCACACAGGATCTCGAAGTAAGACAGACACCCAACGGTGTATCTGCTCTGACTTTTAATGTTGCAGTTGACCGTAACTTCAAGGATCAGAACGGACAATATCAGTCTGATTTTATCACATGCGTAGCTTGGCGTCAGACTGCTGAGTTTATTGGCAGGTATTTCGGCAAGGGCAGAATGATCGCACTTGAAGGCACTCTCAGAAGCAGGACTTATGAGGACAAGAATGGTACTAAGCATTATGTGACTGAGGTCTATGTGGACAATGCTTCGTTTACAGGCGAAAAAGCCAATCAGGGCGGCGGTAATTACTCAAATAATTACGGCAACGGCGGTTTTAACGGCGGTAACAATAGTTACGGCGGAAACGGCGGCTTTGGCAACGGCGGAGGAAATTACGGCGGTAATAACAATTATGGCGGTAACAACTTCGGCGGAAACGGCGGTTTCAATGGCGGCAATCAGAATAACTTTGGCGGTGACCAGAACAATTTCGGCGGCAATAATCAGGCACCCGCTAACGATGCGCTGAATATCGGCGATCTCTCGGAATTTGAAGATGTTATCTCAGATGACGGAGTACCGTTCTGATCCAAAGATCATTAATTTGAATTTAGTAATTCCTTGACGAGGAGGGAAATATACGATGGCTATGGATAAGGAAAGAACCGGCGGCAGACCTGTAAAGAGAGGCCGCAAGAAGGTTTGCATGTTCTGTGTTGACAGAGCTGAGAAGATCGATTATAAGGATATCGCAAAGCTCAGAAAGTGCATGACAGAAAGGGCTAAGATACTGCCCCGCCGTGTAACAGGCACCTGCGCTTATCACCAGAGAGAGCTGACAAAGGCTATCAAGAGAGCAAGACACGTAGCTCTGCTCCCATATGTAGCTGATTAATATGCGTTTTGATGAGGTATCCTTCGGGGTACCTCGTTTTTGTACCATCTGCCAAAAGGCAGATGCAAGCGGCAGATATACTGCCTTTTGCACCTGCGTTTTGTGAGATAGATATTGCTTTTATTTCCTGTTGCAATGCAGGAGGATATATGTTATAATAAGATAGCAGGAAAGTAAGATATACTGTTTTTGTGTGAGTTGTCAGACGAAAGGAGTTAATATGGATAAGCAAATTGAAATAAAAAACGGCACTGTAATGCCGATGATACCTACAAGAGATCTGGTCGTTTTTCCCGGTATGAGCGTCAATTTTGATGTGGGCAGAGAAATGTCTGTGCAGAGTTTGCAGAATGCCAGAAATGATTTTTCGGGCGATGTGTTCCTCTGTGCACAGAAAGATGTTAATGTAGAATCTCCCGAAAAAAGCGATATGTACAAGGTGGGCACTGTTGCAAATATCAGGCAGGTCATAAAAAGTCCCGGCGGAGTTTGCAGGTGTATGGTTCGCGGCGTTCGCAAGGCAAAACTTGTGGATATGATAGTCCATGACGACTGCTATGAGGCAGTCATCAAGCCGATGCCCAACTATTCAAAAGATAAACTCTATGCTCATGAACTGGATGCTGTCGAGAGGGAAGTGCGCAAGGCTTTTGAAGAGTATTCTCAGCTTATGCCAAAAATGCCGCAGGAGATATACAATGCGGTGATGGGCTCAAAGTCGGCTGAAGATCTGTTTGAAGCTGTGGCGTTCAATGTTCCGCTGGCTTTCAATGACAGGCAGTCGTTGCTGGAATCACCGTCAGCAGGCGAAAAGCTGGTGCTGCTGATGACTATTCTTGCCCGCGAGATAGATGTGCTGTCCCTCGAAAGGGATATCCACGAACAAGTCCAGAACCAGATAGAAGATAATCAGCGTGAATACTATATACGTGAGCAGATAAAGGCTCTCCAGAATGAATTGGGCGAGGGCAGTCTAGACGGCTCTGACGAAGGCGAGATACAGCGCTATTACGAAAAAATAACCGAGATGCAGGCTTCTGATGAGATAAAGGAAAAACTCAATGAAGAGGTCAAGCGCCTTTCGAGAATGGCAGGTTCTTCCGCAGAAGCGGTCGTTATCAGAGGTTATCTCGATACTGTGTTGGGTCTGCCCTGGGGCGTTTATACAAAAGATACCACCGATATCAAAAAAGCACAGAACGTGCTGGATAAAGACCACTATGGTCTTAAGCGTGTCAAGGAGAGGATACTGGAGAATCTCGCGGTAAGACAGCTGACCCCCGATATCAAGGGTCAGATAATCTGCCTTGTCGGACCTCCCGGTGTCGGTAAGACTTCTGTTGCAAAGTCGGTGGCAAGGGCGCTTGATAAGAAATTCGTGCGCGTGTCGCTGGGCGGTGTCAGGGACGAGAGCGATATCAGAGGTCACAGAAAGACCTATATAGGTGCTATGCCCGGCCGTATAATCAACGGCATGAAGATTGCAGGCTCTTCAAACCCCGTTATGCTGTTGGACGAAATAGATAAGATGAGCAACGATTTCAGGGGTGACCCCTCTGCGGCTATGCTCGAAGTTCTCGACAGTGAGCAGAACAATGCTTTCCGTGACCATTACCTTGAAGTGCCTTATGACCTCAGTGATGTGCTGTTCATAACCACTGCCAATACTCTTGATACAGTGGCAGGTCCTCTGCGTGACAGAATGGAGATAATCGAACTCTCCAGTTATACCCGCGAGGAGAAGTTCAATATCGCAAAAAAACATCTGCTGAAAAAACAGCTTGAAAAGCATGGTCTTACAAGTTCGATGATGCGCATAACAAACGATGGTCTGTATATGCTGATAGACGGCTACACCCGTGAGGCGGGCGTGAGAACTCTCGAAAGAAATATCGGTTCGCTCTGCCGAAAGGCGGCTAAGGAGATAATCGAGAAAGATGTGTCGAAAGTCACATTCTCTGCAAAGAATATCCCTGATTATCTGGGTCATATCAAGTTCCTTGATGACGATGCCGATAAGGAAGACCGCGTTGGCTATGTCAACGGCATGGCGTGGACTTCTGTAGGCGGCGTGTTGCTCCCTCTGGAAGTGCTTGTCATGGACGGTAAGGGCGCATTAGAACTTACAGGTTCGCTGGGCGATGTTATGAAGGAAAGCGCAAGGATAGCTGTAAGCTATTGCAGAAGCATCGCAGACGAGTACGGAATACAGAAAGACTTCCATGAGAAGAAAGATCTGCATATACACGCACCTGAGGGCGCTGTTCCAAAGGACGGTCCGTCTGCGGGCGTAACTATGATAACAGCACTTGTTTCCGCACTGAGCGGCATAAAGGTCCGCGGTGATCTGGCTATGACAGGCGAGATAACTCTGACAGGCAGAGTCCTGCCGATAGGCGGTCTGCGTGAGAAGACTATGGCTGCTTACAAGGCGGGAATGAAGACAGTCGTTGTACCCGAAAAGAACAGGGGCGACCTTGACGAAGTCGAAGATATCGTCAAGGAGAATGTTGAGTTCGTTTTCGCGAAGACCATCGATGATGTTCTGAGAGCGGCTCTTGTTAAACCGCCGCAGGCTGAGGTAATGCCTGAGATGATGCCCGAAGTCCTGCCCGTAAAAAGACGCGGCAGAGCAAGAAAGACAGTCTGATAAAGCATAAAGGTGGGGGCGGCAAAGTCTGCCCCCGTTATCGTGAAAGGAGAATGAGATGAAGCCGCTGAATTTCAACAAGGCAGAATTTGTGACCTCTTACGGCAAATTCTCGCAGATACCAAAGTCTGACCGCCCCGAATTTGCATTCTCAGGTCGGTCGAATGTGGGCAAATCTTCACTGATAAACAAAATATTCAACCGCAAAAACATGGCAAGGGTCAGCTCTGTTCCGGGAAAAACGGTGACTATCAACTTTTTCTCGGTGGAGGACGTTTATTTCGTTGACCTGCCGGGCTACGGCTATGCTAACGTTTCAAAAGCCGAAAAAGGCAAGTGGGGCGAACTTATAGGCGGCTATCTGGGCGATTTTGAGCGCTATGTTGAGATAGTATTCCAGCTGATAGACATGCGCCATGCCCCCAGCAAGGACGATATCCAGATGATAAACTATCTCATCGACAATGAGATGCCTTTTGTCATCGTGCTTACTAAGGCTGACAAGCTGAAACCCACCGCACGCAAGGCGCGTATGGCGGCTTTTGCTGAAGAGATACCCTGTTTTGAGGATATACACTGTATACCTTTCTCGGCTGTGACCGGCGAGGGCGTTGACGAATTGAAAGCGGTCATCGAAGAGGTGCGTCAGGACTGGTTCGATACATACGGCGAAGAAATTCGTGCAGAAACGTCAGCAGAAGAAGCGGCTGAAATTGACAGCGCCTCTGACGAAGATGATGATGACAGCGATTTTACAGGCTTCCTGACACCTAACCGCAAAAAGTAATATCAGTTAGTTTATTCACACAAAATATTCAATATACCCCTTTACATTTACGCTGTAATGTGCTAAAATATAAATATGTTTTAGCACTTTACAATATGAAAAGCGGCAAATGTAAAGGAGTGTTTTTTATGCGCGATAAATTAGAGATATCAAATCTGGACGAACTTTATGAAGCAATACTCTGCCTTGAAACACTGGAAGAGTGCAGGCTTTTCTTTAAAGACCTATGCACTGTGCCTGAACTTAAGAGTTTCTCACAGCGCTTTCAGGTCGCGAGAATGCTGACCGACAAGCATGTATACAGCGATATAGTCAAGGAAACAGGCGCTTCCACCGCGACCATCAGCCGCGTCAACAGGTCACTTTCTTATGACGGCAGCGGCGGTTACAATATCGTATTTGACCGTCTGGAAAAGAAGAAGGACAGCGGAAAGTGAGCGGTTACGGTAGTTTTGCCAAGTACTACGATGCTTTGCAGGCTGATGTGCCATACAGCAGCATAGCAGGTCGGATAAGGCAGCTGGGTCAGAAATACAGCAGCGAGAATGAAGTCGTGGTGGAACTTGGGTGCGGTACAGGCAGACTTTGCCGCGAACTCGAAAAACTGGGCTTCGATGTCATCGGTGTTGACATATCTGCTGAAATGCTTGAGGAAGCTGAACGTGCAAAGTCGGCTGACAGCGAGATAACCTACGTTTTGCAGGATATGACCGAACTTGACCTCTGGGGGGCGGCTGATATCATTGTCTGTGTGCTGGACGGCATGAACCATCTGCCTTATACTGAGGCTTTCAGGCGCGCGGTCAAGCGTGCGGCGATGTTCATCTGTGACGGCGGGCTGTTCATTTTTGATGTGAACACCGAGTATAAGCACCGTAAGGTACTGGGCGATAACAGCTTCGTCTATGAACTTGACGGGCTTTTTTGCAGTTGGCGCAATCAGTGTCGGACAGACGGTCGGGTCGATATGGTGCTTGATTTTTTCGCAGAGGGCGAAGACGGCAGATACACCCGTGAGAGCGAGTATATCAGCGAGATACTTCTGCCGCGTGACCTGATAGTGCAGACGGTCGATGAGTTCGGCTTTGAGATAGTTGAGGTCTGTGATGGTCTGACCGAAGAACCGCCCTGCGATACAACTCAGCGTGAGTTGTACGTGTGCAGGCGCAAAGCGCGTGGGACAGATGAATGACTTCCGCCGAGTGCCGCGCGGTTTCGGGATAGCAGGCGGAATGTCCGCCATTATGCTTTTTATTGCACTGATCGTCGGCGTAAAATTTCCCGATGGGAAATTTGGCAGTGTGCCGACGGCTGTTATGATAATTATAGCAATCCAACTATTTAAATTCACAAAATCCAGTCGCAAAAGCTCGGATCTATGGATTTTGTGACTGGATTTTGTCTGAATTTTAAGGCGGATTGCTATATACCCGCAGCGGCGGGCTTTTGGTGGAACAGGTGCGGTGCATCGCTGTTTGACAAGCGCCGTGAACCGCACAGATGTGCCGATAATGCCGAGAGCATATTCTTTGTGGTCTGTATTGTGGCGGCGGCTTTGTTTTACAATATGGGCATATTTTAACTTTGACATGGGAGATAGTTAAATTGGGAAGAATCGTAAGAGCAATTTCAAAGGACGCTTCGGTGGTATGCTCTGCCATCGATGGCAAGGATATAGTCTGTGAGATAGAGCGTGTTCATCAGTCGTCGGCGGTGGTGACTGCGGCGCTGGGCAGACTGGCTATGGGTACTTCGCTGATGGGTTTCGGCATGAAAGGCGAGGACGACAGGGTGACTGTCAAGATAGACGGCGGCGGACCTGCGGGTCAGCTTATCGCGGTCGCTGACAGCTACGGTAATGTCAAGGCTGATGTCATGCAGCCTGTGGTCGAACTTCCGCCAAACTCCATCGGTAAACTTGATGTTGCAGGCGCAGTTGGTGTTGACGGCGCGATAACCGTTATAAAGGATCTGGGGCTTAAAGAACCTTATGTGGGTCAGGTGCCCCTTGTCAGCGGCGAAATAGCTGAGGATATCACCGCATACCTCGCACAGAGCGAGCAGGTGCCCAGCGTTACGGCTCTGGGCGTGCTGATAAACCCCGACCTCACGGTGAAGAACGCAGGCGGCTTCCTGATACAGGTGCTTCCTTTTGCAAGCGATGAGATAATCACGCAGATAGAGCAGAACATAGCTAAGATGCAGTCTGTCACAAAGCTGATGGAAGACGGCCGCACTACCGATGAGATCGCGCTGATGGCGCTTGACGGCTTAGAACCAAACGTGCTTGACGATTTCAAGGTGGATTATCGCTGTGACTGTTCCCGCGAGCGCACAGAGCGGGTGCTGATCTCATTGGGCGAACAGGAACTTAATGATATCATCAAGGACGGCGATGTGGATATCAAATGCCACTTCTGCGGCAAACACTACAGTTTCACCCCCGATGAGGTCAGAAAACTGCTGGAAGAGAGCAAGAAATAATGAATATCAAAACGGACTGAAAGGCGGTTTTCAGTCCGTTTTTTTACTAGCAGAAATTTCCACAAAATTACCAATAACAATAATCTGATTTGAGATATTAAGTTTATAATCACGAATTGTCGAATATTTCGTTGACAAGGCTCGTGAACGGTGATATAATAATTTCAATTGTACATTATATATAAAACAAATTGTACAATTCTTACAAATAAATAAGAAAGAAGAAGACGATGAATGTTGGGACTATAGATCACAAGCTGATTTTTAGACAATATTCAAGTTGAAAACACTATAGCAATCCAACTATTTAAATTCACAAAATCCAGTCGCAAAAGCTCGGATCTATGGATTTTGTCTGAATTTTAAGGCGGATTGCTATAATAGAGTGAGGTGACAATATTGAAATATCTACGGAAAAGCCTTTCAAAAATATTGTCAGCAGCGATCGTTGTGGGACTATTAATTTTAACAGGCTGTTCGATTTTTAAAACCGACAATAATGAACCAAAGAAATTATCTCGTCCTGAACTGGAAAAACTTGAAGAAGAAGTTGACCCATTAGTTGAAGAATATTTTAATGATAAATATGGGATAAAAGCTGTAGTTACACATAAAGGGATTGCAGGCGGTGTTTTTTTAGGTAAGTCAAAAGGTTTGTATTATCATGTAACTGTGAATATCAATGAAGAAGAGTATTTTGTGGATGTATATGCGAATGATAACGAAGAGTTATATGTAAAAAAGAAAGCATATTATAGCAAGGTAATAAAAGATAGAATGGAAGAATGGCTTAATAGATATGTGAAAAAAACAAATATTGAGGAGTATTATATATCATTCTTATCTAGTTCAACCATTTATTTTCCAAGTGAATTTGATGCCGATTATTCCGCGGAAGAAATAATTAAATCGGCAGGCGAAATAGAGGATAAAAAAGAAAGCCCCAAAATAATTTTTGATTTAATTATTCCTCAAAGCGAATATGAAAAAATTAGTGATATTGAAAGAGAGTTTTCAGAACTCAAATCAGATGTCAGCTTAATTAACGAAAATATGGAAGTTTGCCTTAATGTATGTAAGGATGATGATTATTCCAGAATAACTAATGGTCAAAACTTTATTTATGAAAGAATAGAAAAAATATTAATAACTGAACTAAATTAGCATGAGGTAAAATTGAATTTAAGCAAAAATGAATTTAAGCAATGAAGAATTGGTATTATTGGATAATATCGCATATTTTAATGAGCTTTATGTTGAATACGATGAGGCTAAAAATATTTCTGAATCTTTTACTGTAAAGTCAGTTGTTCAGGGTTTCAAAAATGGAAATTATACTACACTAATTGATTAAGTTGCAGCGCAAGATTTTAATGAAAATATAAAAGGATAAGACCGCCCGTTTTCCATCTGACGGGCGTTTTTTTGCCGATATTGCATTTAATAAACAATGAAAAAATTAAAACAAAAAAATATTATTTTTTTTGAAAAAAGGGGTTGACAAATCGAACGATATGGTGTATAATAGATACTGTTGTGAGGGACAAAACAAAAACGAAACTCACGACAAAGAAAATCTGGGGGTTTAGCTCAGCTGGGAGAGCATCTGCCTTACAAGCAGAGGGTCACAGGTTCGAGCCCTGTAGTCCCCACCATTAAGAGTTGTCTTGAACAACTCTACGGCCCGGTAGTTCAGTTGGTTAGAACGCCGCCCTGTCACGGCGGAGGTCGTGAGTTCGAGTCTCATCCGGGTCGCTTGTGGGTAACCACTTCATAAAAAAGCTGATAGTTCAGCACTTGCGGATTTAGCTCATCTGGTAGAGCGCCACCTTGCCAAGGTGGAGGTAGCGAGTTCGAGCCTCGTAATCCGCTCTTTTTTATGGCGCTGTAGCCAAGGGGTAAGGCGTGGGTCTGCAACACCCTGACCACCGGTTCAAATCCGGTCGGCGCCTCTATGAGAGATGTCTTAGGACATCTCTTTTTTTATCTCACGATTTTGATGCGTATTGCTGATGATACAAAAAGGCTGTTTTTTCGTATTGTTTCCCACGCCTTTGGTGGGGAAACAATACACAACCAAATTGGGATATGATAATAAACGAAAGTATATATGCAAAAAAATCGGCAGGGGAGTTTTTCCTCTGCCGATGTTTCATATTATTATCCCATCAAGATGGTCGCACTCGTGCTGGATTATCTGCGCTACAAATCCCGTGAAATCGCCGCGCTTTTTCTTGAAACTTGTGTCCAGATATTCAACAGTTATCATCTCCCAGCGCTTTGTCTTTCGCACGCCTGTCAGCGAAAGACAGCCTTCTTCCGTTTCGTAGGGACGGGCTTTCTTCACTATCACGGGGTTTATCATTACGATGTCCATTATGCCCGCCGTGAAGATTATTATCCTCTTGCTGTAGCCTATCATGTTTGCCGCCATGCCCACACAGCGGTCGTGGTTAGCTTTCAGTGTGTCCTGTAAATCGGTGATGATCTGCATGTCCTTTGTGTCCGCTTTTACGGACTTCTTTTTCAGGAAGATAATGTCCTTGACTATCTCTTTTACCATTTTATCAGCTCATTTCATCTATGATATTTTTCAGTTCTTTCGCAGTGTCCTCGCTGATGCCCGCAACAGCCCGCAGTTCCTCCACAGATGCTTTTTTTAGCGCCTCTTTTGTCTTGAACGCTGTTATCAGCTTTTGAGCCTTTTTTTCGCCCACACCGCGAACTTTCGTCAGTTCCAGTGAAAATGTCGATCTTTTGCGCTTTGCTTTCTGGTAGGTAATGGCAACGCGGTGGACTTCGTCCTGTATCTGCGTCACAAGGTTGAACGCCGCGCGGCTTTTCAGCAGTGAGATCTCGCCGTCCCCCGTAGCAATGGCGCGGGTGCGGTGGTGATCGTCCTTTACCAGACCGTACAGCGGCACACTGACTTTCAGCCTTTCAAGAACAGGCTTTATGGTGTTCACATGACCGTTTCCGCCGTCCAGCAGTATCAGGTCGGGAAGCTGTGCAAAGCCTTCGTCCTCGCCCTTGAAATACTCACCGAAGCGCCTTTCGATGACCTCAGTCATGCAGGCGTAGTCGTTCTGTTCAAGCACCGTCTTTATGCTGAACTTTTTGTAGCGCTTTTTGCATGGTCTTCCGTTCTCAAAAACCACCATGCCCGCCACCATGTTTGTAGATGCCAGATTTGATATGTCGTAGCACTCGATGAAGCGTGGCGGCTTCTCCATTCCCAGCGCCCTTGCCAGTTCTTCCAGACCTGCAACCTCACGGCGTGTCCTGCCCACTCTCACCGATATGAACTCGTTCGCGTTGTTCTTAGCGAGTGTGGTCAGCTGTACCAGATGCCCCTTCTTCGGTACGTTCACGTATACTGCGTGGTCGTACTTCTCACGCAGATATTGCTGTAACATCTCTATATCGGACGGCTCTTCTTCCAGCAGTATAGTTTTGGGAGCATCATCTTTCATGGCGTAGTAACTAAGCACAAATTCTTCCATCATCTGCGCGGGTTCAGCCCTGTCACCCAGAAAATAGTCAGCCTTATCGGTAAGCCTGCCGCCACGATACATTATCACGCTGGCGCAGGCGATGTCAACATTCTGCGATATGGCTATTATGTCGCAGTCGGGTATCGTGCGGTCGATTATCTTCTGGCTTTCTGCGGCTTTCTGTATGGCGGCTATCCTGTCCCGAAGACGCGCCGCCAGTTCAAATTCCAGGTCTTCTGCCGCTCTCTCCATTTCGGCAGTCAGCTTTTCCACCGACATCTCGGAGCCGTTTTTGATGTATTCTATCGCCTGTTTTACTGCGGCGCGATATTCTTCTTCCGAAAAATTCCCTGTACAGACACCCATGCACCGTTTGATGTGGAAGTTAAGGCAGGGTCTTTGCTTTTTTATATCTCTCGGAAAAACGCGGGTGCAGGTAGGCAGTCTGAAAACTTTGTTCGCTTCTTCCACCGCCTGTTTTACCGCAAAAGAACTTGTGTACGGTCCGATGTACTCGGCGCTGTCATCACTTTTCTGCAATACCGCCTGTATGCGGGGATACGGCTCGTCAGTCACCCGAATGTAGCTGTACCCCTTGTCATCTTTCAGCAGAATGTTATACTTCGGCGTGTGCAGTTTTATCAGCGAGCATTCCAGCACCAGCGCTTCAAACTCGCTGTCCGTTACGATGAACTCATAGTCGTTGACATTCGATACCATCTTCCACACTTTCGGCAGATGGTCCTGTCCCCGCCTGAAATACGAAGTCACGCGGTTGTGCAGGTTCTTTGCCTTGCCGATATATATTATCTTGCCGCTCTTGTCTTTCATTATGTAGACACCCGGCGAGGTGGTCAGCTTTGAGGTCTTGTCCCGCAGAAAAGGCAGACGCGGGTTGTCATCATCGGTGATATACATGTGCTCTCCTTACAAATTATCCCCCATCGGCTGACGGGGGATAGGTGTTATTTTACTGTTTAGTGCAGGCGCATGCAGAGGGCTTCTGTTTTGCCGCTCTCCGCCGCATCAGCATGACCGGATACGCGATAACTTCGTCACGGTCTAACTCATCTATCGGCTTTCTTTGCAGAATATCATCGTACTTTGTGTAGTCGATGTCGTCAAGCCCCAGCGCTGTGAATTTATCGCGCCACAGCTTTTTTGACTCCCGTATACACGGGAAATGTATGTGTAAAGCCGTTCTCGTCCGACTTTGTTATGCGGGTGACTGCCTGCTTTTTCAGAACAGGAAGCGCCTTGCAATTTTCATCGGTCATCATTTTATAGCCGTACTCAGAGCCTCATATTCGGGCTTTATGGCGTTGTAGTATACACAGCCGTCCTTTTTGCCGAACTGTTTTATCATTCTGATATAAAGCTGCTGACGCGAAGGAACTTCCCTGAACAGCTGACGGATAAGTTCGACCTCTTCCGAACTGCACTTGCCGTCAAGCAGTTCAGCCAGCCTGTCGCCGCCTGCCGTCGCAGGAACTTCTGCGGGCTTTTCAGCCTTAGCAGACTTCTTTGTGCTTGTCTTCTTAGCTTTAGCGGGCTTTTCCTCAGCAGTCTTTTCAGCCTTAGCTGACTTCTTAGCCTTTGGCTTCTCTTCCTTGTCTGTCTTATCAGCCTTAGCTGTCTTCTTGGGCTTTTCTTCCTTCTCAGCCTTTTCAGATTTCTCAGTCTTAGCCGCCGACTTCTTCGTGCTTGTCTTTTTAGCCTTTGCGGGCTTCTCCTCAGCAGGTACTTCTGCCTTTTCTTCGGCAATAGCTTCTTCCTGTTTTATCTCAGCCTGTTCAGCTGTAGTTTCAGCAACAGTTTCAGCTATCGTTTCCTCTGCCTTGACTTCTTCCGCCTTCACCTCGACTGTCTGCTCTGCGGTCTTTTCCTCAGATTTAGCAGGTTCTTCGTTGCTGACAACAACTGTGTCGGGCGAAACATATTCCGGGTGTTCTGCTGCATACATCTCTTT
Source organism: Hominimerdicola alba 8 (assembly GCF_000178155.2). Taxonomy (GTDB): domain Bacteria; phylum Bacillota; class Clostridia; order Oscillospirales; family Ruminococcaceae; genus Hominimerdicola; species Hominimerdicola alba_C. The sequence goes on along the minus strand of NZ_ADKM02000086.1, from coordinate 38,244 downwards.
CAGACGCAGGTACTTCGGGCGAAGTATCTTGTAAAGCTCGGTGGCATCCTGCTTGTAGTCCTTTGCCAGCGCATTGTGGAATTCTTCTTTTGTGTCGGAGTTTATAAGCAGCTGCGAGATGTGGTTCACCTCAGTGGGCTTAAGACCTGTACTTTTCAGCGTTTCCTTAAGTGCAGGGTAAAATTCCTTGACAGGCTTTTGCTTAGGCTTTTCAGCCTTTGCATCAGCAGACTGTTCCTGCTTTGCATCAGCGGCAGGCTTTTCCACTGCATTCTTATCCTCAGCAGGCTGTGCCTTGACCGTTTCAACAGGCTTTTCAGCCTTGTTCTCTGCGGGCTTTTCTGCCTGCTTGGGGGCAGATATATCCTCAGGCTTTATGATGGTGTAAGCGCTGAACGATGCTTCGAGAGCATTCAGTTCTTCCGCGCTGATTGTCACATCAAATTCCACATCATCGCTCTTGTCGAACTTTTTGCTGTTCTTTTCGGGACGTTCTTTCTTCGGTGCAGGCTTTGCAGCACGCTTTTCGGTGAACTTCTCGCTGTCAGCCGAAGGTGCGCTCTTTGCGGCGGGTTTCTTCTCAGTCTCTTTCTTTTCGTGAACAGCCTTCGCCTCAGTGATATCCGGCACAGTCACCTTTACCTCTTCTGCCGCAGGATTTTCAGCATTTTCCTCAGCCGCAGCTGTTTCAGCAGATGCAAATACCTCTGTATCGGAAGTTTCGCTGTCATCATCAGCCACAGCCTGCTTTTTGCCGCCCGCGTAGTTTATCGCCTGTGCGATGGTCTTGGTGCGGTATACTATGCAGTCGGGCGCAGCTATGTACTTGCCATGCCAGAAATCATGCAGGAAATCAAAACTTTTGTCGTTGCTGATAACGAAGATGTGGCTGTAATAATTCTTGCTGACAAGGTAGCCCAGCAAAGTCGAAAGCTGGAAATCCAGCGCATTCTTGCCGCCTACATGTACCTTGAAATACTCTACCTCAGCTTTTGAGATAAGCACTTTCTGGTGCATCTCAAAGTTGATGGTATCAGCGTTTTCGCTGTAAAAGATTATGACACGGTCGTACTCAGTAAGGCTGTCGATGCCTGTAAGTCCCTTTGACTTTACATTTTCAAAGTCGATAAGATAGATCTTCATATCCTTTTCCTTTCGGTATCTTGCAGCAGCGCAGCAAAGCTGTGAGATGCAGCCCACACAAGACTCTCCGCGCCGGGTAGACATGCAGGTCAGTCGGCACAAATCGTTTCGTGCAGCCGCAGAACGAAAACTTCCCGCGATACCGCTTGTAATCGGCGTGATGTTCCATGATATACGCCGTCATTATCATTATAGCACACAAATAACTATTATTCAAGTGTTTTTTAATAAATTTCAAGCAAAAAGCAGTCATCTTTTATGTTTATATGGACTTTTTCTCAGCGCCGCAATGTGCTGTTTGCCTTGATTTCATCATATCACATAACTATATTGACTTCTTCGCAGATATGGATATTGGCGGGTGTAGAAATTTTCTGTAAAAAATTATATGTTTTACACAATTCGTTCAATGAATACTGCCTGATGCAATTTTTATTCCTTATCTTTCGGAAAATGACAGTATGCTGTATATGCTTGAAAAATACACTCAGCACCGCTATCTGCTGACGCTGCACCTGTTCTTTTCTCTGTGTTCCGCGATATTCTGCCTCCGTACATAACTTGATGAACTTATTGACAATCTATATATAATATTGTATAATAGAGTGGGAAAACGGCTGAACAGCCATATTTATATAGAGTACGGTAACCGCTCTGCCAACGGCGTAAAACGGCGGTATATCGGGTAACAGATATATTTTGGGGTGATACTATGTACATGACGGTACTGTTTATTCAATACGTCAGTATATTTATACTGCTTTTTGAAAGCGCATATATTTTCCGTAACTGGCACAGCAAGATACACGGCTATCTTCTGCTGAACTGCACCGCGACTCTTGTAAACAACGCGGGTGTTCTGCAAGTGATGACATCTGACAACCTTGATGAAGCCATGACCGCCCAGAAACTTTCATACATCGGTACGGTCTGGATACCTTTTTCACTGCTGCTGTTTCTGGTGGAACTCTGCGGTATAAGGCACAAGCGCAACACCATGCTGCTGCTTGGTTCGCTGCATGCCGCGACTTATGTGGCGGTCATGACCAATGACTGGCATCATCTTTATTATCAAAACATCGGCTTCACGAAAGATGGCGTTCACCCGCATCTCACCTACGATGCAGGACCCTGGCACCACATCTACACCATGCTGCTGATAAGCTATATCGTCTACGGTCTTGTCATCCTGTTTTTGAACCTTCTCAAAGAGAAAAACGCTAAAAACCGCAAACGGCTCAGGTATATCGCCGCATCTATCGTGGTACAGGTGACATTCTATATTATCTATCTGACAGGTGTCACAAAGGGCTATAATGTGACTGTTCTGGGCTACTCCATAAGTACGGTGGTAATGCTCATCGCCATATTCAAGTATGACCTGCTGGATACTTTGGAACTCACCCATGAGTACGTTGTCGATAAGCTGTCTGAGGGCATCATCGCTGTTGATACTGACGGAAGAGTCAGATATTTCAACGAACCTGCAAAGGCGCTCTACCCTCAGCTGACCGAAACACCTGCCGAAACAGTTGAGGTCATCGAGCAGGCTATAAGTGAGGGGCAGACGATCGAGATAGCTGACCGCATCTACACGCCATGCGTTAATGAACTTGAATTTGAGGGCGACAGTTTCGGAAGTCTGTATATGCTGGTGGACGATACCGAGCATTATAAGTACATGGAACAGCTGAAAGAACAAAGACAGCTGGCAGACCGCGCAAACAAGGCGAAATCTGCATTTCTTGCAAGCATGTCCCACGAGATACGCACACCCATAAATGCGGTGCTGGGTATGGACGAGATGATACTGCGTGAGAGCAGTGAACGCCAGATAATCGGATATGCCGAAGATATCCGCACTGCGGGCAGGACTCTGCTTTCGCTGATAAACGATATCCTCGACTTCTCAAAGGTCGAACAGGGAAAAATGGAACTTGTACCCACACAGTACGAACTCGGTTCTGCGATAAACGACCTTGTGAACATGGTGCGCCCCCGCGCAGACAAAAAGGGTCTGAAATTCGAGGTAAAGGTTGACCCGAAAATGCCGCACCTGCTCTACGGCGATGAGATAAGGGTCAAGCAGTGCGCACTCAATCTGCTGACAAATGCTGTCAAGTATACCGAAAAAGGCAGTGTCAGGTTTGAGGTCGGGTTTGAGAAGAGCGGTGAGAAGTCGATAAAGCTGAGATTTACCATTGCCGACACAGGCGCGGGCATCAGGGAAGAGGACATGGAAAAGCTGTTCTCGCCATTCTCGCGCATCGAAGAGGGCAAAAACCGTTCGATAGAGGGCACAGGTCTTGGTATGAGCATAACTGTCCAGCTTCTTGAACTGATGGGCAGTAAGCTGGACGTTGACAGCACCTACGGCAAAGGCTCGACTTTCTCTTTCGCAGTCGAGCAGAAAGTCGTCAGATGGGCGCAGATAGGCGATTACGCCAAGCGCTTTGAAAACGGCGGCAGGGGAGTGCGCCTTTACCACGAACTCTTCCACGCACCGAATGCAAGACTGCTGGTGGTGGACGACAATGCCATGAACCTGACAGTTTTCAAGGGTCTGCTCAAAAAGACCCGCATCGGTATAGATACCGCTTCCACAGGGCGTGAGGCTCTGCGGCTGGCTGAACTGAACGAGTATGACATCTTTTTCATAGACCACATGATGCCCGATATGGACGGCGTGGAAACGCTGAAACGTCTGCGGGCGATGGAGGGACATGAAGATGCAAAGTGCATCGCGCTGACTGCCAACGCGGTTTCGGGCGCAAGAGAATTTTATATCAGTGAGGGCTTTACCGACTATCTTTCAAAGCCTGTTGACGGCGAACGACTTGAAAAGATGATAGCATCGCTCCTTCCCGAAGACAAGCTGGAAACGAGCCATGCCGCCGAAAAGAAACCCCACCGCACCGCGCCGAAAGTACTTGTGGTCGATGATGATCCTGTCGTGCGCACAGCGGCTTCGCAGATATTGGGCAGAACTTTCGATGTTACTGCCACTGCAACGGGTGAAGAAGCGCTTTCGCTTACAAACAGGCTTCGTCCCGATGCAGTACTGCTTGATATCGGGCTTGCGGGCATGTCGGGCTTTGAGGTGCTGAGCAGGCTTAAAGAGAATCCCGAACTGCGCGATATACCTGTTATATTCGTGACGGGTGAAGACAGCGCCGATGCCGAAACATCGGGCTTCAAAAACGGCGCGGCAGATTTCGTGAAAAAGCCTTTCGCTCCCGAAGTCCTCATGCAGAGAACAAAGCGCGTGGTCGAACTGTACCACCTGCAAACAGGTCTTAAGAGTGAAGTAGACCGCCAGCAGATACGCAGTGAGCGGCTGTCGCTGGAGATGATGCTGGCGCTGGCAAAGACAGTCGATGCAAAAGACCACTATACCAACGGTCACTCCAACCGCGTTGCCACTTATGCCGCCGAACTTGCCCGCAGAATGGGCAAAAGCGAGGCTGAACAACAGCAGATATTCCGCATGGGACTTATGCACGATATAGGCAAGATAGGTGTCAGCGAAGATATAATCAACAAGACTTCAAGGCTGACCGATGAAGAGTTCGAGCAGATAAAGCGTCACACGATAATCGGCAGTGAGATACTCTCTTCCATCAAGGAGATGCCCGACCTTGCCATAGGTGCGCGTTCGCATCACGAAAAATACAATGGTTCAGGCTACCCTGATGGTCTTGCAGGCAAGGATATTCCCGAACCCGCGCGTATAATCTGCTGTGCTGACTGCTATGATGCAATGACTTCCACACGTACTTATTCTAACCCAATGGCGCAGGAAAAGGTCAGGGCTGAGTTCATCAGGTGCAGCGGCACACAGTTTGACCCCGATATTGCTGCCTGCATGGTTCGTATGATAGATGATGACAAGGACTATATCATGAACGAACAGGGATTCACCCCCGATATATGGCAGGGCAGCGGCAAGCTGGAAGAACTTGCACAGGATGAAAGTGAACTTCACAGCGGTCTTGAAAGCATCAAAGGTCTTGATACAAAAGTTGGTGAAAAGCACTGCGGCGGTGCTGAACTTTACCGTGTAACGCTGGGTGCGTTCGCTGATTCGGCTGAGGAGTATGCGGCTGACATACGCAGATATGTGTCGGCTGACGACCGTGAGAATGCTGCTATAAAGATTCATTCGCTGAAAGGCGCAGCGCGTACTGTAGGTGCTGAAGAACTGGGCGAAACGGCATATCAGGGAGAGATGTTCTATCGCGGAAGAACGCAGGAATGCCCCGATATCGAAGCTATGCTTGCAGAACTTGGCAGACTTGCCCGCGAGATTAGGGACAAACTGTAAAAAAGTACAAAAAATGCCCCTGATGCAGCATCAGGGGCATTTCATATGTTTTAACTGTTGTGTACAACGGTCCCGTGTTTTGCGGGATATCTCAGCGAGAGAAGGATCACCAGCAAAAAGCACAGAAATCCCGCAGTTACCTCAAATGGGAATTTCAGCAGCATTTCAGGCGCGATAAGGAACGGCAGCGTTGCCACTGCGCCGCATGGCGGAAAGTAAAGACCCGAAGACTTCGCACCGAAAAGTATCGCACAGCAGGTCAGGGCAGCAGCTACAGCCATCGGCAGACCGAATATCTCACATAAAAGCAGCCTTGATGAACAGCCCATAAATGCAGCGATAGCAATGGTTATTGATGTTTCGGGCAGACGTTTCGTCAGCTTGCATTCGGGTGTCGTCAGTTCACAGAATGCCACTATCAGCGGCGGTGCTGCAAAAAACGGCTGACCTATCAGCACAGGTATTGCAAAAAGCACCGAAGCTGTCGCCGCCTGCACAGCCCTCAGTTTTATCAGCGCAGCATCGGGCTTTTCGGGGATAAACTCGCGTTTCTCGCGAAGCCCTGCTTTTTCCAGCAGCTTTTGCGCCAGTAGTATAAGTGCAGTCATGACTCCGACAGACAGCAGGTAGTAAGGGCTGCGCGTGCCTAACATTATCGGCAGTACGCAAGCCGATATAGCAGGCAGAAAACTTGTATGTGAAATTATTATCAGACCCATAACTGCGGCAAGACCTATCGGTATCTGCAAAACAGTCGGCAGCGGCACGAAACGAACTATCGCCATGCCAGTGACGGCGGCTGACATAATAAGGATAAAAAGCCTTTTTCTGTCAGTGCTCCAGACCTGTGCAGGTGCAGCCAGCGCACCGATGGCGATGGCTGTTATCTCAGGGAAGATAAGTTCCCGCTCACCCGTAAGTTCAGCCACACCGACCATGAAAAAGGTCAGGCAGACCGAGATAAGTATGGGTATCAGTTTTTTCTTTTCGGACAAAACAGTCACCTCTGAATTGGTATGTGAAAATTATAACACAATGCTGCCGTCCGTTCAATGGCTTATTTATAAATTTATTGACTGTTTTTGTTTACTCGCATTTGACTTTTGTGTTGTGGTAGATTTTGTTATGTGGTTATCCCGCTTACACACCACAAAAACAGTGGCTATAAATGCGGCGAGATACGTCTTGCGTCTTTATGCCCGCAGTGCGGCATCAGTATCAGGGAGGTAACAAAATGAACGACCGTAAAGAGATACCGCGCGAACTTCTTGAAAAGATACTGGCAAACACCCACACCGATTCCCCTCGCCCCACTTTCATGTCACAGGGCATGGGCTCTGTGTTAGGGCTATGGCAGTGCAGCTGCGGTTTCATGGCAAGCGGCAATTTCTGCGAACAGTGCGGCGCACCTATAGCAATCCGCCTTAAAATTCAGACAAAATCCAGTCACAAAATCCATAGATCCGAGCTTTTGCGACTGGATTTTGTGAATTTAAATAGTTGGATTGCTATAAAAGTTGGATATGTCTTAAATGTTCTGCACATAACACAGGCAATTTCTGCACCGAATGCGGCACGCGCAAACCTTGGGAATGCCCGATGTGCAAGGCGCTCAATATCGGTGAAAAATGCGGCAGGTGCGGTCTGTCCGAACCATCTGCCAAATGATAAAAGTACCAAAAACTCCCTCGACTTTGTGGGTCGGGGGAGTTATCTTTTATTCTATAAAGGACTTCATGCCCTGTTCTCTTCTCCACTCAAGGAATTCTTCGTAAGTGCCCATGCGGTCGATACAGCCATCGGGAGTTATCTCGATGATGCGGTTTGCAACGGTCTGAACTATCTCATGGTCGTGGCTTGCGAATATGACAACGCCCTTGAAATCGCGCAGTGCATTGTTCACGGCGGTGATGCTTTCAAGGTCAAGGTGGTTGGTGGGTCTGTCAAGCAGAATTACATTCGAGCCGAAGAGCATCATTCTGCTGAACATGCACCTTACCTTCTCGCCGCCCGACAATACCTGTACAGGCTTGTATATCTCGTCACCCGAGAACAGCATCCTGCCCAGAAAACCGCGCAGGAAAGTGTCGGTGACTTCTGAGGTCGAATAGGGTCTTAACCAGTCAACGATGCTCTCGTCATGCCCGTTGAAATACTCCGAGTTGTCCACAGGGAAGTATGAACGCGATGTGGAAACGCCCCACTTTATAGTGCCTTCGTCAGGTTCGACTTCTTCTGCGAGTATCTTGAAAAGCAGTGTTATAGCCTGTTCGCTCTCACCGATGAACGCCACCTTGTCGGTGCGTGAAAGTGTGAAGCTGACATTGTTGAGCATCTTCACGCCGTCAACAGTCTTTGATATGCCGTTGACTTTGAGTATATCCTTGCCCAGTTCACGGTCTATGTTAAAGCCGATGAACGGGTACTTTCTCGAAGATGCAGGCATTTCCTCGACACTCAGCTTGTCCAGCAGTTTGCGCCTTGCGGTAGCCTGTCTTGATTTTGACTTGTTTGCCGAGAAACGATTGATGAATTCCTGTAGTTCCTTTATCTTTTCCTCAGCCTTCTTGTTCTGGTTCTTGATGAGCCTCTGCATCAGCTGTGAGGACTCGTACCAGAATTCGTAGTTGCCCACATACATCTTTATCTTTGTGTAGTCGATATCAACTATATGTGTGCAGACATTGTTGAGGAAGTGTCTGTCGTGGCTGACGACCAGCACAGTGCCGAAGTAGTCTGCCAGAAAATCCTCCAGCCAGCGTATGGCATCTATATCAAGATGGTTGGTAGGCTCGTCCAGCATGATTATATCGGGGTTGCCGAACAATGCCTGCGCCAGCAGTACCTTGACTTTCTCATTGCCCGAAAGTCCTGCCATCTGCTGATAAAGCAGTTCCTCAGGCAGACCCAGACCTTGTATCAGCTTTGAAGCATCGCTCTCAGCCTCCCAGCCGTTGAGTTCTGCGAACTCGCTCTCCAGCTGACCTGCGCGGTCGCCGTCCTCTTCCGAGAAATCCTCTTTAGCGTACAGTGCATCTTTCTCTTTCATAATGTCATAAAGGCGCTTGTTGCCCATTATGACCGTGTCGAGGACAGTGTATTCGTCAAATGCGAAGTGATCCTGCTTCAGCACTGAAAGTCTTTCGCCCTTAGTGATGGCAACTTCGCCTGTGGTAGGTTCAAGTTCGCCGTTGAGTATGCGCAGGAAAGTCGATTTGCCCGCGCCGTTTGCGCCGATTATGCCGTAGCAGTTGCCGTTCGTGAATTTGAGGTCAACGTCCTTGAACAGAAGCTGTCCGCCAAAGGACAGGCTGACGTTTGAAACTGTTATCATTCTACTAAAACTCCTTACTCTATTTATAGCAATCCAACTTTTTAAATTCACAAAATCCAGTCGCAAAAGCTGGGATTTATGGGTTTTGTGACTGGATTTTGTCTGAATTATAAGGCGGATTGCTATAAATTACCATTATTTCATTCCAGTGGTAAGTGATCTTCTTCGCTGTTATCTTTATCTGACAATTCTGTGTGCCTGTCATGCCTTTGTAATATACAGCACCTTCAAAGAGATAGCTGTCATTCTCCTTGTTTTCACCGAAGATCTCCAGCTTTGCACTGTTTTGCATGAGATGTTCCAGCTTTTGCAGAGCCATCTCGGTCAGTATGACATCACCGCCGCCTCGCGGGAAAGTCAGAAGTTCTATGCTTATATCCCGCTCGGTATCGTTCATGTAAAACGTCACTTCCGACATGCCCGTTGACTGCCATTTTGAACTGTTCTCCGTCAAAATGAAAAAGCCCTCTTCAAACTCAAGGGTCAGCGCTTTTTCATCGTGTTTCAGCTTAGTGGCAAAGCAGTCACAGATGCTGACTTTTTCAAAGCTGCTATCTGAATATTTGTACACTTGTATTCACTCGTCTTTCGGAAGTATCATCTCATGTTCCATCTGGACAAAGCCGTACTTCAAATAAAGAGGTCTGCCCGCCGCCGTAGCTTCCAGGGCGATGTGTGTAATGCCGCGCTCTTTGGCATCTTTCACCAGCAGATCCAGCATTTTCAGCGCTATGCCCTGTCTGCGGTATTCGGGTGAGGTGTACATGTTCATTATGTATGCTTTTCTGCCTGTGACATTATCGCAGGTAGGCATCACCGTGTAATAGCTGACACCGCCTGCGCCCACGACTTTTTCACTGTCAAAGGCGAGGTATGCAGTGTGACTGCCGTCATTCAGCGCACGTTTGTAGTAAAGCCGCGACTGTTCTGCGATCTCAGACATATCAGCATCATCACTCAGCAGATTTGCCGCCCGCAGTACCGTAACGCGCACATCTGTCAGCATTTCTGTGTCCTCAGCAGACATCTTTCTGAATACGATCATTCTACCAACACCTGCCGTTTGTAAGATAAGCATAAAAATGCCACCGATATATTATACACTATCACGGTAAAAAAGTCAATTCGCAGAGTGCCATAAAATAGCGCATATATCGGAGTTTTTTGGCAGATATGCAAATATCCTGCCTGCTGTTATCTTTCCGCCGCCGCATTGTTGGAAATTTTCGTCTGTAATATGCTGTTTGCGGTCTTTCTAAAAAATTATTTAGCGGCTCTCTCAACAAAGCTATTCAGAAACCGAGCGATACCCGCGCTGACCTTTAGTGATGGTCATACCGCTGTAACGGATCTGCCTGACAGATCTGCGATGATAGTTTCCTGTACACTATTGCTCATAAGAGTTTTTTGCACTGTCAAAAAGGAAATATATGTAAAAATATCCCGTTTTCCTGCTTCTGACCTATATCCAATGGTGCATATGTCATGTTTATTTGGGAAAAGAACCGTTTTGTCCTTTACAGCAGGGAAATGACATGGTATAATTCTATATAGTCCGGCAGTACGGCGGTGTGACAGTTATCTGTTTTGTCTATCTTACACCTGCGGCTGAATGACATATAGAAAGGTCGGTATCATGAGTAAATTAATAGACACATTTCTGCGGGCAGTCGCCACAGGGCTTATGATAGGTGTGGGCGGCGTAGTCTACCTTTCCTGTGATAACAGGTACATAGGTGCGGCGCTTTTCGGTATGGGACTGTTCGTGATACTCAGTTTTGGATTTAATCTTTACACAGGCAAAGTCGGCTACGCGGTCGAGCGTGAGCCGAGTTATCTCAAAGATCTCGCTGTTATATGGCTGGGCAATCTGGTCGGCACAGCGGTCACAGGCGGACTTATCCTCTGCACGCGCGCGGCAGGCATCGGTGAAAAGGCGGCTGAACTTTGCAAAGTCAAAATGGGCGATTCTCTGCTCAGCCTTTTCATATTGGCATTCTTCTGCGGTGTACTTATGTTCATAGCGGCAGAGGGCTACAAGACCATAGACAGCAGTCTTGGCAGACATCTCGCTATCTTCCTGCCTGTCATAGTGTTCATTCTCTGCGGTTTTGAGCATTGTGTTGCGAATATGTTCTATTTCACCGCCGCAAAAATGTGGTCACCCGCATCATTCGGCAGACTGCTTATCATGACAGCAGGCAACTCGGCAGGCGGCGTTCTTATACCGCTTCTCCGTAAGGGTTTCATTGTAAGTAAGAGTGCAGAAAAAGCCGACAAACGCGCGGCTTGACAGAATAATGGTTGTTCCCCTTTCGCATCTGAACATGCGGGAGGGGGATTTTTTCGTCTTTCTTTCAGCCATATCTCCTGTACGGCAAGATTGGCGTCCCCGCCTGATGCAACTGCCGCCACACGATACACAGACCACCATATATATAGCAATCCAACTATTTAAATTCACAAAATCCGGTCGCTAAAGCTCGGATTTATGGGTTTTGTGACCGGATTTTGTCTGAATTTTAAGGCGGATTGCTATAGTATACCAAAAAGCGCGGCAGGATATACCCGCCGCGCATCATCTTTTCTGCATTATGTTCAGTCCTGCTGACTCTCAAATATTATCTGCTCAAACTTTCCGCCTGTGACCTTTACAAGGTCTTTTGGCGAAAGAAATATCTGCGACCCCAGTCTGCCGCCGCTGATTATTATTTCGTCAAGTGCTTTTGCAGTGTCGTCCACCACAGTAGGGAACTGTTTTTTCATGCCCAGCGGGGTACACCCGCCGCGAATGTAACCGGTTATCTTGTTGATGTCCTTGACATGTATCAGTTCCACCGACTTTTCACCCACCGATCTAGCCGCCTTTTTCATGTCCAGTTCTTCCGCGATGGGTATGACGAACACAAAATATCCGCCGCTCCTGCCCTGTGCTACAAGTGTCTTATAGGTCATCTCATAAGGCTGACCCAGCATATCGGCTATCTGTACGCCGTCAATGAATTCTTCGCATTCGTAGGTATTGACCTTGTAGCTGACCTTGTTTCGGTCGAGAATGCGCATGGCGTTGGTCTTTACATCTTTCTCCTTCGCCATTATTTTGATACCTCCACCGCATGGGCGATAAGTTCAGCGCACATCTCATAACCCAGCGTACCGCTGTCAAGGCAGAGGTCGTAGCTTGCTTTTGCGCCCCACTTCTTGTTGGTGTTGGCGTTGTAGTAATCGCCGCGCTTCTTGTCATACTTTTTCAGACGGCTCTCCACTTCGTCCACAGGAATATTGTGCTTTTCACTTGTGGCAGTCTGACGGCGCTTGTCAAGCGATGAATATATGAACACATTCAGCGTTTTCACCTTGTTTTTCAGTATGAAATCCGCGCACCTGCCCACTATCACGCATGGACCTTTCTCCACCAGTTCATATACCACCGAAGTTTCAGCCGCGAATATCCTCTCAGTGATATCATCGGGAGGGCTGAAGAAGTTGATCGATTTTTTCAGAGGATTGAGCACGCTCTCCTCATACTTTTTGATGTCAGCCATTGAGATACCGCTCTTCTCAGCCGCCATCTCGATTATCTCCCTGTCATAACAGGGAACACCCAGCTTTTCAGCCACCATTTTGCCGATGTCACTGCCGCCTGAACAGTAAAGTCTACCAATTGTTACAACTTTTATCTTAGCCATATTCCTTTCTCCTTTCAATACCTGTACTTCATTATTTAACGGCTTTTCAGCCGTATATCACGTATCAAGCGATATATCGAACCAGTCGTTCCCGCCGCCGATAAGCCATTCAAGCCCTCTGCGCCTTTCCATAACAACTTCTTCACTTATATCCCCGATGGGCGTTTCGGGATTTAAGCGGTGTTCGACACACGCCCAGTGCAGACGGTAGAAATAGTCTGCCATAGCCAGTATCTCCTCAGCGGAACGCATTTTGCACTGCGCCTTGAAAGCCTGCATGCCATCGCATTTGCTGACCAGCTTTATCGCCCTTTCACAGTCACAGATGTCTTCCGCGCCCTGCAAGTCAGCATCATCTATAAGCCCCAGCGCCCATACCAGCGACCAGTAGCACTCATACTCCCAAGCAATGTTCATAACGGTCTGCGGTTCTGCTATGCCGTCAAAGACCTCTTTCTCAGCAGTATTCAGCGCACTTTTCACGCCGAATTTGTCAAGCATCTCTTCGATGACTTCAAATCCTTCGTCATACTGACCGTTCGATGTGTCTATTGCAAGCTGTATCATCAGCAGTGAAGCCACCGCCCTGCCGCAGATCTCATCAAAGCTGCGAATGCTTGCTTCTTCCTCAGCAGGCAGCAGCGGCAGCCATTGATTGATCGCAATGCCCTGTTCTTTCAGCTTGTTTTCGCTGATGGTTTTTCTTTCTGATGGTGTCACAAAAACACCTCCTTGTCATATTGCCTAATTTAATTATAAAACATTAGCTTCGGTTTGTCAATTACATATTGATTACATTATTTCGGGTACATTTTGGTGTACATCTTTTGCGGCTTTACATTTGCGGGAAAATGTGGTATACTATCATATATGTAAGGAAAATATATTATCAGAAACACAATACTGTGATGCCTGTCAATAATTATGAATTATAAAAGAGGTGTGTATAATGCCGTTCACCCCGAACGCACCGCAGTTTTTGTTTGAGAACTATACCCGCAACGATAAGGAATGGTTCAAAGAGAATAAGGATATATACGAAAAGGAAGTCCTGATACCCATGCGTGAGATGATAGAATACCTCACGCCGCTGATGAATGATATCGACCCGCAGATAGTCTGCTCACCGAAAAAGATAAGCCGTATCTATAAAGATGTCAGGCTGATGAAAGATGGCATGTTTTTCAAAAAGTCCATCTGGTTCTCGCTTATGCGCCCTAAAGAGCCATTCGTCAGCAAGCCCGAATTCTTCTTCTGGATAAACCCTGATAATTTCGGCTGGGGCTGCGGGTACTATCATATCCCCACACCTGTTATGGAAAATGTCCGCACTATGATAACAGATGGTGATGAAACAGCCATCAAAGCCATAAAGACATATGATAAGCAGAAAGTTTTCAACCTTGACGGCGAAATGTACAAGCGCGACAGATTTCCCGCACAGCCCGATAATTATAAGAACTGGCTCAACCGCAAAAATCTTGCAGTGGTGCATGAAAGTGACGACCCCGACATCTTTTTCAGCAATGACCTGAAAGAGCGGGTAGCCGCGGATTTTAAGATGATAGCCCCTGTCTACGTGCTTTTCGCTAAGGCAGAGGATATGGAAACTTTTAAAAACTGATAGTCGGTACAGAAAATTCCGAGAAAGAGGTGACATCATGGTAGTTTATTTTTCGGGTACAGGCAACACCCGCTATGCCGCTGAGTGCATCAGCGAACTGACCTTTGATGAAACAAGAGATATGAAAAAACTTATACGTACAGGCAAAAGGGTGAAATTTTACTCCAATAAGCCTTATGTTTTCTGCGCTCCGATCTACGCATGGCGCTTTCCGCCGCTGGTGGAGAGTTTTATCGAGAACTCCGATCTCTGGGGCTCGAATGAAGTCTACTTTGTAGCCACCTGCGAAAGTCAGACGGGCAACGCGGCAAAGTATCTCAAAGCCATCTGCGAGAAAAAAGGCATGAGATTCATGGGCTTTGCAGGCATACCAATGCCCGAAAACTACACTGTCATGTACAAAGCCCCATCAAAGGAAGAGCAGAAAAAGATATTCAGCCGCGCCAACGGCGAGATAGTCCGCATCGCAAATATCATCAACAGTGACGAAAAGCTGACAGATACCCTTGATATGAAGATGCTCAAACCCTTTACCGCCATGATAAATCCGTGGTTCTACGGCGCTTTCGTTTCCTCAAAGAAGTTCCGTGTGACCGACAGCTGTGTGGGCTGCGGCAAATGCGCCGAAGTCTGTCCCTACAAGAGTATCAGACTGGTGGACGGCAGACCTGTCTGGGGCGAAAAATGCACCCACTGCATGTCCTGTATAAACGGCTGTCCCACTGCCGCCATCGAGTATGGCAAAAAAACTGTGGGCAAAGAGCGTTATGTCTGCACACGCAAGCCCGATATTGAATGGAGATAATATATGGATCTCAATATAGATCATTTGACATCAAAAAACTACGTAAAACCCATAAAAAAGCCCCTCGCAAAAGGCGAACGCTCGGCTGAGGGCGGAATGTGGGGCGTTACTGTCATACCTGTGGCAGGTCTGTTCATGGAACTCTACGCAAATGACAGATATTCAGGCGCGGCACTGTGGCTGACAGTTTTGATACTGATATGGTTTGGTTGTTATGCTGATTTTCGGCAGATAAGTCCGTCGCTTTCTGAGGAAAAGGCTGAAAAACTCAGAAAACTCCTGCCTATCCCGCCTGCCTATATATTCACCCGCGATGAGATGCGCAAAGGCGAGGGTTATCGCGGCGTGGTACTTGGTATACTTATGGCGGCGGCGATATTCGGCAACGGTTTCACGCAAGGGCTGATGATAAATAAAAATACTCTGCCCGATAAGCTGAAAAACGCTTCGGTAACGGCACTCAACAATTTCAGGGGAACATCTGACAATGTGATAGGCGAACAGCTGACAGCATGGTTCGATGACGGCTATGATACCGAATGTTCAAAAGACGGCAGTAAGTTTACCATCGAATATTCGGGCAAACACGCCGAAAAATCAGCAACGGTGACCATAGAGGTAGTCCATGACGGCTTCGCATATAAATCGCTGAAAGCGGCAGATGTCACTATAGACGGCAAAAAGCTGGACGGCGATGAACGCCGCGATGCGCTGAAAGAAATCTTCATCGGCAATGATGAAGAGGGAAGTTCTTCATTGACCACAGACAGCGAAGACAGCACCGAAAGTATTGAAACCAACGAAACTTCCGAAAAAGACGAATAATGCTTGACCCCCATATCGCGCTGATATGGGGGCTTTTATTATCTGTTCAGTTCTTCGATGACTGGTATCACATGTGCCAGTGTTTCACAGCATGCAAACATCAGCCCCGCAGTTTCAGGGTCGGGCTGTGACAGGTCAGGCACGAAAACAGGCACACAGCCCGCACTCTTTGCCGACTTTATGCCGTTGGGCGAGTCCTCCAGCGCAACACATTCCGCAGGCGGAAGACCCAGTTCAGCCGATGCAGTAAGATAAATGTCAGGGTCGGGCTTTGAACTTTTCACCATGTTGCCGCAGACTATCTTATCAAAATGATGGTAAACGCCTATCGACTCAAGATACAGCTTTGTACGCACATTGTCGGTCGCAGTGGCTACAGCCAGCTTAAGACCGCTGTCTTTGCCGTATGCGATGAGTTCATCAAGCCCCGCCTTCTTCTCTATGCCGTTTTCGGCAATGTAAGCATTCATAAGTTCTACCCTTTTCAGCCTGACCTTTGCATAGTCAAAGTCCGGCGCGACCTCTTTCTGCAATTTCGGACCCGCATACTTGCCTGCCAGCGAACGTATGCCCAGCACATGTTCCTGCGTCATGTTCCACCCGTAGAAAGCTGCCGCTTCCCGCCAGAAACGGGTCAGCAGTTTTTCGGTATCTACCATCAGCCCGTCCATGTCAAATATAAGACCGTTTATCTTCATCAGTCAGACCTCTTTCGTGTAAATATTGCCTGCGGATATATATCCGCCGTTGTTCCCTATATTATTAAGGTATAAAACTCCCTCAAAAACTGAGTTTCTTTTCCACCTTTACAGACTTCTCAACCGCCGCTGCAAAAGCATCACCGTCTGACGGCTTGCCTGCCATAGTGCCGTAATGTATCGGTATGGCGATATCGGGCTTGATGATGTTCACCAGGTCAGCCGCCTGCTTTGCGTTCATGGTAAAAGTGCCGCCCACAGGCACGCAGATGATGTCACACTTTACCGCCCTCGCTTCGTTTGTGATGTCCGTATCTCCGCATACATAGACCCGCTTGCCCATGACAGTCACCACATAGCCAAGCCAGCCGTTTTTGCGCGGGTGGAAAGGTTTTATAAGATTGTATGCCGCCACCGCATCTATCGGCACACCCTCGACCTCAGCGCTGTACGCGGGGTGCATGAAAGTCGTCATGCCCTCACCGATGCCCGCTTTCGCAAAACTTTTTTCAAGTGAAGACGGTGCCACAAATCTGGTGTCAGCCTTCGCGACCTTAGCAATGTCCTCAGGCGAAAAATGGTCGTAGTGGTCATGGGTGATGAAGACGATATCCGCATCATGCGGCTCACCGCTTATGTGAAGCGGGTCGAAATATATCGTCTTTTCAGCAGCTATCCTTATGCTGCTCTGTTCGTTTACAGTAATGAAGTCGGGCATGGTCAACACTCCTTTGTTATAAGATGTTATCAGCGCAGTCATATACTAAACGGCATGATTTTTCAGAACTGTCACGCCAAAATTAAAATCATTCCATGCGGTAAACACTGTATTCCGTTCGGTCAGTTCGGCAAACCAAATGCGCCTTGCATAACTTTCATCGCGGCGGCGCACTTTAAAGTCCTCAGAAAAACCGTTTATCAGATGGTACTTCTTCCCGAGGTATATAAGCCAGCCGAATATGATAAAAGCCGCTGCTGTTTCAGCACATTTCGCGCAGAGAATACATTATTTTACAATGGATTTTATTTTTATATATCCATCATTAGCTGTGGATACAGCCATGTCTTTGAACGTGGTTACTTGATCTTTGATGTTAAGGTTTGAAATCTTATCAGTTATAACATTTATTGTGTCAACAGCATCTTTGGGAACGATTGCCTCGAACCCTCCGCCATCTTTAATTTCGAGTACAAGTTCTTTGGTAATTTCAAAGCCAACTGTTGCTATCATTCCGCCTGCCAGACTACCTGCCATATACGCAACTGGTATAGCTGGAAGCAAGGCTGATAAGGCAACACCTGAGCTTTGAGAAATGACAGCAACCAAAACCTCTTCAGCCATAAGATTACTGTAGTCAAGTGCTGTTATTTCTCCCTTAGAAAGAGAATAACCAAATCTTAAAGCGTCAATAGTCAGAACAGTAAGTGTACCTATTATATCAGGAGATACATCCTTAAATTTTGCACCAAGTTTTCCTGCCTGACAAGCAGTGAAAATTGCACAGCTTACAGAACCCTCAACAAATCCATTTGAAGCAGCCAGCAGTCCCTCCATTCCGGTTTCCTTTAACTGAGCTTCATCAAATTTACCGTTTTCAGCCGATTGTTTCAAAATTGAAAAAATATCCGGTCCTATTGATAATACTGTGTTCAATGCCGCCGATGTTAATCCGGAATTAACGGATTGTTTTACGAGATATTTCGGCGTAATTATCTGAGATGTGGTGATACCAAAGTCAGATGGATCGAAATCTCCTTTTTGTGCTAATTCTGCAATAGCTTGCATTTCATCGTATGTAGCGACTTTTGATGAAGTACCATCAGGGGCTTCGAGTTTCGTCTTTAGATTATCAAGAGTTTCTGCATATGCTTCACTTCTTGCTTTACCTCGACCGCTGCCCGTATTTTTTTCGTATTCAGTAAATGTATTATACTTGCTATTTAAGTACTTAACAGCTTCATTATATTGATCGGAGGGGATGATACGAGTTTGTCCTTCATAAATAGAAGCATAAAGAGCATCAAGATCATCGGATTTAACATTGTATTTATTTAAGTATTCATCAAGTGAAATAGGTTTACTGGATTTCGATTTATACTTACCATATTCTTCAAGGATATCAGTAGCTTGAGCGGCAGCACTACCCGAACCGGAATTGTAGTATTTCAGACTTGCGTTTTCGCCATATGAAGTGCTTACATCAACGGATCCCATACCATTTGAGCCTACTACATTAGCACTGCTAGATGAACCTCTGGCGATAGCATCGATGTTGAATGTGTCAGCAACCCATTTTTCAGCGACAAGACCCGCTTCTTGTGCAGTGGTACGAGCAGATCCCGCCGAAGCATTAATATTGTTTTTTAATGTATTGATTGCATTGCCGACATCTGTTACATATTGATTTCCAATTGCAGCAGAAAATTTAGAACTAGCAAAATCAACTGTTGAATTCCAACCGTCTTTGAATTTGGTCACGTCGATCTGATCATATAATCCAACAACATAATCTTTTGCTTCACCTACTTTTTCTTTAGCCGCGGACGCAGTATTCTTAGCTGTTTCTGAAAGGCTACAAGCCGATAATTGAAAAAGAAGCGCAAAGGCGATAATTACAGAACCAATTTTATTAATTTTAATCATAATATCATCCTTTCTTTTTCTTGATTTTAACAGGTAAATAATTTATGGTGAACATTAGTGTTAGATTTACATAATTATATCATAATATGTTTTAAGTGTCAAGCATAGTGTAGCATTGTGATGTTGTATTTAATCATAATATTATATATTTTGACTAATCACAAACGGAACTTTGGTTTATATATGTACTTGTTTTTAGAAAAAATTATATACAATACTCTGAAATTGTAAAGCTGGGAACTCCCCCACACCATCAGTAGCCGCACAGAATGTCGGTGCAATGTCAGTACATGTAAACTAATTTTGCAGGATTGGCACTTTTAAAATTCATTTTGCATAAACTCCTGCAAAACAGGGAGTTTGAAAGCACAGAAATATTATTATTTGAAGACGTGCTTTTGCATTTATGCAAAACAATTCCGACTATTTGCATAAATCTTACGACTCAAAGTGCGCGAATTATTCCGAATGATATAAAATTTCAATTTATTCTGAAATTTTTCGCTTTGGTACTTGCAAAATGAAAAATAGTGTGCTATAATATAAGGGCAGTGTGAGCCTGACGCGGACAAATGTCCGTCAAGTGCGGGCTTGACGCGGATATTTTATTAAAGATGGGAGTTTTTACAATGGCATTGAAGAATGAGTACCTCCAGAAGGTATACGAGCAGGTTGAGAAGAGAAACCCCGGCGAGAAGGAATTCCACCAGGCAGTTTATGAGGTTCTCGAGAGCCTTGTTCCTGTAGCAGATAAAAGACAGGATCTTATCGACGCAGGCGTATTCGACAGAATAGTTGAGCCTGAAAGACAGATAATGTTCCGTGTTCCTTGGGTAGATGATAACGGCAAGGTACAGGTAAACAGAGGTTTCCGTATCCAGTTCAACTCCGCTATCGGTCCTTACAAGGGCGGTCTGAGATTCCACCCAACCGTATGCGCTTCTGTTATCAAGTTCCTCGGCTTCGAGCAGATCTTCAAGAACAGCCTGACCAGCCTTCCTATGGGCGGCGGCAAGGGCGGTTCTGACTTTGACCCTCAGGGCAAGTCTGACGCTGAAGTTATGCGTTTCTGCCAGAGCTTCATGACCGAGCTGTGCAAGCACATCGGTGCTGATACTGACGTTCCTGCAGGCGATATCGGTGTAGGCGGCAGAGAGATCGGCTATCTGTTCGGTCAGTACAAGAGAATCAGAAACGAGTTCGTAGGCGTTCTGACAGGTAAGGGTCAGCAGTACGGCGGTTCTCTGATCAGACCTGAGGCTACAGGCTACGGCGCTGTTTACTATACTGTTGAGCTGCTCAAGCACTTCGGTGACAGCATCGAGGGCAAGACCTTCGCAGTATCCGGCTTCGGCAACGTTGCTTGGGGTACTATCAAGAAGGTAAACGAACTGGGTGGTAAGGTAGTTACTATTTCCGGTCCTGACGGTTACATCTATGATGCTGACGGTATCAACACTCCTGAGAAGATTGACTACCTGCTGGAGATGAGAGCTTCCTGCAGAAACAGAGTTCAGGATTATGCTGACAAGTTCGGTGTTCCTTTCTTCGCAGGCAAGAAGCCTTGGGAGCAGAAGGTTGACATCGTAATGCCTTGCGCTACCCAGAACGAAGTTAACATTGACGATGCTAAGAACATCGTAGCAAACGGCGTTAAGTACTATGTTGAGGTTTCCAACATGCCTACAACTGCTGATGCTGTTGCTTACCTGAGAGAGAACGGCGCTATCGTTGCTCCTTCTAAGGCTGTTAACGCAGGCGGCGTTGCAGTTTCGGGTCTGGAGATGAGCCAGAACTCCATGAGATACAACTGGACTGCTGAAGAAGTTGACGCTAAGCTGCACCAGATCATGAAGAACATCTTCTCCGCTTCTATCGAGGCTGCTCACGAGTACGGTCTGGGCGATGACCTGATCGCAGGCGCTAACATAGCAGGCTTCCTGAAGGTCGCTGAAGCTATGAAGGCTCAGGGCGTAGTTTGATCTAAAGCCATTTAAACAACTTTATCCCATATACAGCGCACTTGTCTTTTTGGCGGGTGCGCTGTTTTCTGCATTAAACTCTATAATTATCTCGCTGACACCACATCAAACAGCCTTTCAGCAGGCATTAGCAATAGTTGGCGTTTTCTTGTGGTGTATTAAAGGGATAACTATTTCCAACTTTGTAAAAAAACAGACACGGCGCTGCGCTGTGTCTGTTTTGCGTTATTCGGTTATCTCGTTCCTGACCCTCTCCAACTCTTCCAGAAACATTCTGTCAGTGACCGAAAGTCTGTAGCTTGACTGATATATCAGCACATCTTTGTTGGTCTTGCTTATAAGGGGAGTCCTGCGCTGCACCAGCCCGCATCGGTCGAGTATCTCCTGCGGCATCGGTGATACCCACATGAAAGATTCGGGACACGCCGCCAGTATGTCGAACTGACTGCCCCTCTCATAAACGTAAATGTGCCTGCGCGGTCGGTGGAAATCAGCACTCTTTTTTTGGTAGACCTCCGAAATGTTCGGTACGATATTGTCACCGTGAAGTACCTCGATGTACTTTTCCAGCACTTCCTCAGTTATCTCTTTCTCCTGCGCCAGCGGACTGTTTTCGCTCATTATAAGCACATAGTCGTACTGCCAGCTGTCATGTACTGCCAGATTTTTCTCTTCAAGAAGCGGCAGAAAAAAACTCTCATAAGCGATGGGATAGCGTATTAT
Organism: Hominimerdicola alba 8; assembly: GCF_000178155.2. GTDB lineage: Bacteria > Bacillota > Clostridia > Oscillospirales > Ruminococcaceae > Hominimerdicola > Hominimerdicola alba_C. The sequence goes on along the minus strand of NZ_ADKM02000086.1, from coordinate 16,453 downwards.
CCCCAGATCGTACTCGCATTCCACCACCGAATTTATCGTTTCCATCGAGTTCGTTTCTTTTATCTTTATGTCCATAGCCTTCTTGTCCGAAAGTCGGTTCAGAAACAGCGTGAAAGCATGGGTGACATAGCTTGCACGCGGCAGAAGCAGTGAAAAGCTGGCGGTGTCAGCGATGTTGTCTTTGTAAAGCGCTTCCATTTTATCCAGCTGAACGAGTATGGCTTTCGCATACTGCAAAAACTCTTTGCCCTTGTCAGTGGGAACTACTCCCTTAGCAGAACGCTTGAATATCGGTACTCCTACCTCATGTTCAAGTTCTTTTATAGCCTTTGAAAGGTTCGGCTGACCCATATAAAGCGCCGATGCAGCCTTAGTTATCGAACCCAGCCGCTCGACCTCGACTACATAACGCAGATGTGTTAGATTCATTTTGCCCTCCATGTAAAAAAGTATATATCCGTGTGTTTAGTATACCATATACAATTGAATATGTCAATAGTGTTGACTAATAATGCGCTGAACCCTATTTTCTCTAAAAACGCAAAGTTCCTCATAACGACACTTTCACATTGTCAGAAATTTCCTTTTGCGCTAAAAATGATTTTTCGGTAGTTTTTACTTGCTATATATAAATATATATGTTAAAACTTTTATTGGCTATGTTTAATAATGTATGGAAAATCCATTGACAAAAAATTACGGCTATGATAAAATATAAGTGTAATCTTTTAACGAAAGGGGGATACTTCACAATTCGCATCGGCAGAACGGCAGCTTTAGCCGAAAAAATCCATCATTCGGAAAGGTCGTGATATCGAAACAGTTATATTTCGGAAGTTTTCAGTATAATGATTGATTTTATAAAGTTGGGCTGAAAAAGCCTTCCCAAAAGCGGCGTAGACCGCATATTCGCGTGAAAAAACGGGTATAAAGTAAAATTACGGAGGTTATAAAGATGGTAAATACAAATAAGAAAATCGCAGCAGGTCTGTTGGCACTGACATTCGTATTCGGCGGGGCAGCTCTCCCAACAGGCGTGGTAAGCAACAACACTGTTATTTCAGCTAGTGCAGAAGAATTGACATACGGCAACTTCACGTACACTATGCTTGAAGATGGTACTATTGAGATATCAAAATATACCGGTTCTGAAACAGCAGTCGAGATCCCCAGCGAGATAGACGGTGTTGCTGTAACAAGTATAGGAAAAAGAGCATTCTATTGTACAAGTTTTAAAAGGGTTATCATGCCTTACGGCATTACAAATATTGGTGATGAGGCATTTGATGACAGTAATAACTTGGTTGAAGTAACAATACCAGATAGTGTAGTTAACTTGGGTGACTTCGTATTTATGGGTTGTGATAGTCTTGAACATGTTGTTTTATCGAAAAATTTGACATCAATCAGCCAAGGAGCGTTTCGGGATTGCGAAAAACTTACTTCTGTTACTATACCATACGGTGTAACAGTTGTAGGTGATTATGCATTCGAATTTTGTCCATGCCTTGAAAGTGTTGAGTTACCAAACAGTATAACAAGCATTGGATATTCAGCTTTCGGTTATGGAACTTCACTTAAGAATATTAATATACCAGAAGGTACATCAATTATTGGTGAAGATGCATTTAGATACTGTGCAATGTCTGAAGTTGTTATACCAGATAGTGTTACACGTATAGAGAGATCTGCATTTTATAGTTGTAAAAATCTCAAAAGTGTTTATTTGCCCGATGGCTTAACTTATCTCGGTGATCATGTGTTTTGTTATTGTTCCAATCTTGAAAGTATTAATATTCCAAAAAGTTTGTCAACTTTGCCTGTATATGCTTTTTATGAAACCGGAATCATTGATATCGCAATACCTGAAAGTGTTACAACTATAGGAAAAAATGCTTTTCATTACTATGATAGAGAGAAAAAAGTTTATTCGCCTATCCCTGATCTTACGATTAGTTGCTATAGTGGTTCATATGCTGAGCAGTATGCAATTGAGAACGGCATTAACTATAAGCTGATATACAAATACCCCGAAGTTACCGACATCGACTACAGCACCACCTATCACCAGTTCCGCCTGTCATGGACACCCGTTGAAGGCGCTGACAAATACGGCATAGCCGCATTCATAGCAGGCAAGTGGAGAGTCCAGACCTACACCGACAAGACCACTTTCACCTCTCCCAAGCTGAAAGCAGGTGACACCTATAAACTCCTCATCGCCGCCAGAGTTAACGGCGAGTGGGATCTTTCAAATATAAACAGCAGAGCGTTCACAGTAACAGTAAAATAATATTCCCCGACTGCATGGCTTTTTAGGTCATGCAGTCATTTTGTTTTTTGGAAAAACGATCGTTAAAGCAAACGGAAATGCAGTTATTGCATTATTTGGAATGTCTATATATAAAAATGTATATGATAAAATTTTTATCGACCATATCGAAATATGTATGGAAAATCCATTGACAAAATGTTACAAAAATGATAAAATGAATATGTAAACTTTTTTTACTTAGGAGGACACAAAAATGAAGAACAAAAGATTAGTAGCAGGTCTGTTGGCACTGACATTCGTATTCGGCGGAGCGGTACTGCCCGAAAAGAACGCGGATAACATTGCTGTGGTGTCGGCAAGCGCGGCTGAAAATGGTGACAGCGATACTTATATCGGAGGAGCTATTTCTTGCGGAGATTATTTCATAGGCGTAAAGGAAGATGGTACTTGTGACATAGTATCATACATCGGTACGGATTCGATCCTCGAAATACCCGCCGAGATCGATGGTCATATAGTTACAGGTATAGCACGTTCAGCTTTTGAGGATACTATTACTTTTACAGAGGTCAAGATACCTGAGGGTGTGACATATATCGGTGAAGGCGCATTCTATGGTTTGTCAGATCTGAAAAAGGTTGAACTTCCTTCCACCGTTGAAATAATTGAGAGAGCGGCATTTAGTCGTTGTGATAGTCTTGAGAGCGTAAAACTGTCTGAAGGACTGTTGACCATAGAAGAATTTGCGTTTTCAGAGTGTACAAGTCTTCAAAACATCGAATTTCCTAAAAGCCTAAAAACTATCGGAACTCACGCTTTCTCTTTCAACGGTCTTGTTACAGTTAGTCTGCCGGATGGTCTGACAACGCTGGGGAGAGATGTATTTTTAGGTTGCGAAGATCTTATAGCGGCATATATACCCGGCAGTCTGGAAACTATTCCGATGTGTGCCTTTATGGGGTGCGCAAGTCTTAATGATCTTGTCATCTGTGATGGCGTGAAGAATATCGGAGAACAGGCATTTTCATACTGTGATGCGCTGGAACAGGTAATGCTGCCCGACAGTGTTACTGATGTATTGCTGGGTAATTTCAATAATTCTACTATCTACTGCAATTCGGGTTCTTATGCCGAGTCTTTTGCCATTGATAATGGTCTTGATCTTTATATTTACGATGCTGATATGAGCATAAAGCCCGAGATCACCTATGAAATGGGCGATGGCTGTGTCAAGCTGACATGGGACGCAGTCGAGGGTGCTGATAAATACGCAGTTGCGGGCTATGTTGATGGCAAGTGGAAGTCCCTTGCAACAGGTGACGGCACTTCCTACGTGCTAAAGGGTCTGAAATACAATACCAGCTACAGAGTGGCAGTATTCCCGAGAATAAACGGCGTTTGGAACAGAAATTCCACCAATAATATTTTTGTAAGAACTTATTATACCACACCGAAGATCAGAGGTCTGGGTTATAACAAAGAGCATAACCGTTTCAGTGTGGAATGGAGACCTGTCGATACCGCTGAGCAGTACGCTGTCTGCATGTACAAAGACGGTAAGTGGATCGCAAAGGCTTACGTTGACGGAAGTAAGAATGAGTTCACCTCGCCCAAGTGCGATGCAGGTGAATACACAATGGCTATCTGCACAAAAGTAGGTGGCAAGTGGTACAAAAACCAGCTTGATGACACCAAGTTCACAGTCACTATAAAGTAATATCCATCAAACAGCGGGCAGCCCCCGCTGTTTTTATTTTTACAAAATCTATTGACAATTCCCGTAAAGCATATTATAATAAATGTGAATAAATTGTTTATGGTGGTGAACAGATTTGGATAGCAGAGCAGTAATATACAGGGCGCTGAGGTGCGTTTTTGAACCGCTGATGTGGCTGCTGTTCCAGCCGCGTATCATTGGTCGGCAGAATATACCAAAAGACGGCGCGGCAGTGCTGGCGGGCAATCACACCCACGCTATCGACCCTATACTGATCGATATCAGTACCCGCCGCATCGTCAGGACACTGGCTAAGAAAGACCTACATGACGGCGCTTTCGGCTGGCTTTTCAGGAGCGCGGGCACTATCCCCGTTGATCTGCACGCAAAACATAATCCTGCGGCTTTGCAGGCGGCAAAACAAGCACTTTCATCGGGTGAACTGGTAAACGTTTCGCCCGAAGCAAAGCGCAATTACACCGATGAACTGCTGCTGCCTTTCAAGTTCGGCGCGGCAGTAATGGCAGAGGATACGGGTGCTGTCATAGTGCCATACGCCATCACAGGCAGATACAAGCCGTTCGGCGGGCTGACTATCATTTTCGGCAGACCCATGAAAGCCACAGGCGATGCCGATAAAACCAACAGACAGCTGTATGATAAGGTTGCCGCTCTGCTGAAAAAAGTCATGCCCGAAGAAGAATATAAGTACAAAAAAATAACCACATACGAAGAATGGAGAACACGAAATGAAAAGACATCTTGATTACCCGCAGCTTTCGCTGTACCGCTTTCTGCTGAAAACGGCGCGTCAGTACCCCGACTTTACCGCACTTGAATACTATGGGAGAAAGATAAACTACCGCCGTCTGATAGGCGAGATAAGCCGCACAGCACGCGCGCTGACCGCTATGGGCGTAAAAAAAGGCGACAGCATTTCCATATGTCTGCCGAATATACCGCAGGCGGTGTTTTTGTTCTATGCGGTCAATAAGGTGGGCGCTGTTGCCAATATGATACACCCGCTTTCAGCTGAAAATGAGATAGTCCGCTATATGCAGCTGACCGAGAGCCGCTATATCTTTGCACTGGACAGCACCGCCGATAAGCTGAGAAAGGTCTGCATGCGCGTAAGCCCCGAAAAAGCAGTTGCAGTGGGCGCAGACGACTATATGCTGCCCCATATCAAGGCGGGCTACCTCGCAAAGCTGAAAGGCAAAAAGCCCGATATCACAGGCTTTGACAGCTGGTCTGACTTCATAAAGGGTGCGAAAAAAGTTACAAACAACATAAGCATAACCACCCGCCCCGATGACACCGCCGCCATACTCTACAGCGGCGGAACAACAGGCGTTCCGAAGGGCATAATGCTGACGAACCTCAATTTCAACGCCCTTGCAATGCAAAGCATCGACGGCTGCGGCGGTCTTAGTGCAGGCGACCGAATGCTGTCCGTAATGCCAGTATTTCACGGCTTCGGACTGGGTGTCTGCATACATACCATACTGGTGCTGGGCGGCACAGCGGTCATTCTGCCGAAATTCTCAGCAACCGATTTCGATAAGCTGCTTTTCAAGTACCGCCCCAACATAATCGCGGGAGTGCCTGCGATCTACGAAGCGCTGCTGACTAAGGGCAGTCTTGTCCATAAAGACCTCAGCTTCATACATACCGTTATTTCGGGCGGGGACTCGCTGTCAGTTTCCACCAAAATAAAGCTGAACAAGCTGCTGTCAGGCTGCTGCAGCAAAGCGCGTGTACGTGAGGGCTATGGACTGACCGAATGCGTGACAGGAAGCTGTCTTTCACCTGCCGATGCCTATAAACCCGAAAGCGTTGGTCTGCCCTACGCAGATACTTTCTATAAGATAATCGACACTGACGGCAGGGAAGTCCCCGCAGGCGAAACAGGCGAGATAATACTTCGCGGACCATCAGTGATGAAAGGTTACTACAAAGCCCCCGAAGAAACTGCCAACGCTCTGCGCCCCGATGAAGACGGCAATATCTGGCTCCACACAGGCGATCTGGGCTATATGGACGAAGACGGTTATGTGTATTTCAGACAGCGCCTTAAAAGAATGATAGTTTCGGGCGGTTATAACATCTATCCGCAGAATATCGAAGAGGTCATAAACTCACACCGCGATGTTGTGATGTGTGCGGCAGTAGGCGTTCCCGATAAGATAATGGGTGAACTTGTACGCGCATACGTTGTTGCTAAAGAGGGTGTCAACCGTGAAGTCCTTCGTACAGAACTTATGGACATGCTCAAAAAGGAGATAGCAGTCTACGCACTGCCGAGAGAACTGCGTTTCCGCGACAGCCTGCCTAAAACACTGGTGGGCAAGATAGATTATCTGGCGCTTAAAGCTGAGGAGTGAGCGTGATGGAAAACAAGAAGATACTTTTGGTACATCCCGAAATATCCCGCACAAAGTACAATTTCGCCGGCATCATCGACAATGAACCGCTTGAACTGGAATATATCTGGACTATGCTGAAAGACGCGGGCTACGAACCGTTCATCTGGGACGGTCAGGTGGCAGATGAACCTTTTGCCGATAAACTGGCTGAGATAAAACCTTACGCGGTCTATATCTGCGGGCGCACCAGACAGGAAAATTTCATGAAAGAGTACTGCAAAGCGGCAAAAGCGATGGGCTGTGTCACCATGATAGGCGGTCTGCACGCCCATACCAGCTATAAGCGCTTCTATGAAAGCTATGTGGATTTCGTCTTCCGCAGTTTCGATATATTCGGCATACTTAATGTGCTTGAAGAGCGCGGTCTTGCATCGGTCAACGGTCTTAGCAGAAGGCAGGGGAGCGGCTGGATAGAGAACGATTCCGAGCCCTTTGACATCAAGCGTCTGCCCCGCCCCGACAGGACTAATTTTTACGCACACCCCCGCTACCGCTATCTCGAATTACAGCCATGCGCCCATGTGAGAACAGCTTACTGCTGTCCTTACAGGTGTAAATTCTGCTGTCGAAATAAAATGAACTGCGGCACTTATGTCACCCGCGATATCGAAGATGTGGTGGACGAGATAGCTTCCATCGACTGTGAGAACATCTATATAGTTGATGACGATTTCCTCTTCAATGAAAAGCGACTGCAAAGGTTCATAGAACTGGTGAGAGAGCGCGGCATACACAAGAGATATGTCTGCTACGGCAGAGCGGATTTCATATCCAAGCACCGCGAACTTATGGAAGAACTGAAAGATATCGGCTTCTACTATGTGCTTGTGGGACTTGAAGCCGCTGATGACAAGCACCTTTACCGCTACAATAAAAAGTCCGACCTGCACGCCAACAGCGCGGCTGTGGAGATACTCAATGATGTTGGCATAAATGCTATGGGCATGTTCATAGTTGACCTCGACTTCAAAGGCGAAGATTTCCGCGATATTTCCCGCTGGGTAAGGCGGCATAAGCTGAAACATGCCGCAATATCCATCTTCACCCCCGAAATGAGCAGTGAACTTTTTGAAGAGTACCGCAGCCGCCTTGTCACCCGCGACCCCTCCCACTGGGATTACCTGCATGTTGTGGCAAAGCCCGCCCATATGAGTGTCCGCAGATATTACATGCACTACCATATTTTGGTGGTAAAACTCTTCCTGCGGGCATGGCGGCAGGGTATATATGATTTTATCGACTACAAATATTTCATCGGTTCAATGGTGAAAAATCTCTTTAAATTCGGAGGATAGCATGGCAGAAGTTTACAAAAATCCCGTCAAGAAAATGATACCCAGCAAACTTGAAACAGGTTTTCAGCAATTTCTGTACAAGCATGTGGGTCCGCATATCCCCGATGGCGTGACACCAAATCAGGTCACAACGGTAAGTGCGCTGGGCGGCGTGTTCGCCATAGTCATGACGCTGCTGACTAATTTCAGCAGACTTTTCTGGATAGGCACTATCATCGGTCTGGCTGTGCATCTGGTGGCAGATGACCTTGACGGCTACGCGGCAAGAACAAGGGGGCTTTCCTCAAAGGCAGGGGCGTATTATGACCTTATGGTCGATATACTTTTCTCCACTTTTCTGATAATAGCTATGGGTCTGAGTCCTGCGGCGCACCTGCTTCCTGCGGCACTTGCGGCGCCCCTCTACGGCGTTATGAATGTCACTATGATGAACTACATCATCTATTTCAACGAATTTCAGTTTCCGCGTCTGGGTCCCATCGAAGCCCATCTCATGTATGCAGGCATCTCCATACTCTCCATGATATTCGGCGGAAAACAGCTTTTCGCTGTGGCAGGTCACGGCGTAACGCTGGTGGATATGTTCATGTACATTGCCATGATACCCATGTACTACGAGATGGTGCGCATGGCAGTCGCACTGTTCCGCCGACTGAAAGAGAGTCAGAAATGAAAGACATCTACATCGTGCTGATAAAAGCACACACAGGTCTTGGCGGCGCGGCACGCTGGCTGACGGGCTATCCGTACACCCACATCGCAGTCAGTCTTGACGGAAGTCTGCGTGACTTCATCAGCTTTTCGAGAAGATACCATAACTTCCCCTTTGAAGCAGGCTTCACCCACGAATACCGCGACTATTACGCATTTGGCGACCATGCCGATTTTGGCGCAAAAGTCTTCAAACTGAATGTTGGCGAACAGGCTTACCGAAAGATTCTGGCGTTTATAGATGAGCGCGAAAAGGGCGGCTATCTCTTCAACCTCTTCTCTATGGCGACCATGCCGCTGTTACACGGCTTCCGCATAGTGGGTGCCGAAAACTGCATGTCCTTTACCGCGCAGATAATAGAACTCAGCGGTGTTACAGAACTCAAAAAGCCTTACTGGAAATACTCCATCAAGGATATGGACGAACTGCTTTCAGCTTACTTGTTTTTTGAGGGCAAGATAAGCAAACGCCCCACCGATCAACACCCCGATTACATGGAAGGTTTCTCAATGGGGCGGTACTTTAAAGGTATGGCAAAGCTGGTCTTCCCGCTGATAAAAAGGCTTATTACGAGAAAAAAATGATATCAGCGCGCACTCCTCATCGGTGCGCGTTCTTTTCTGTAAAAAGACTGAAGGAATATTAAATTTATACGAAAAACGGTTTAAATCCTATATTATTATTGACAATCTGACTGCGTTGTGATAAAATAAAACTATAAATGTGATGATTTGATGAAAGGCGGTGTTTTGGGGTATGAAGCTGGTTTACGATGTTGAAGATAAGCCTGAATTTGGGCAGATAGTGGTATTTGCACTTCAGCAGATGCTTGCCATACTCGCGGCGACCATTGCTGTACCCGTGATAATCGGGAACGGTCTTACACCTGCGGCGGCAATGTTCGGTGCGGGTGTCGGCACTTTGGTCTATGTGGGATTTACTAAGCGTAAAAGCCCTGTTTTTCTGGGTTCGTCCTTTGCATTTATCGGCTCAATGAGTGCTGCATTCGCCGGTGCTGCAACTATGCAGCTGGGTATGCTGGGCATAATTCTCGGTGCGTTTTTTGCGGGACTTGTCTATGTGCTTATTGCAGCACTTATAGGCGCGGTCGGCGTAGATTGGCTGAATAAGCTGATGCCGCCTGTTGTCATCGGACCTACTGTGGCGATAATCGGACTTTCGCTGGCAGGCAACGCCATCGGTGACCTACAGAAAAGCGATGTCACCGATGTGAGCGGTTCTTCTTATACTGCCATGTTCTGCGGGCTGGTCACTCTAGCTGTGACAATGCTTGCTTCCACCTACGGAAGGAAAATGCTAAAGCTGCTGCCGTTTGTGTTGGGAATTCTGGCAGGCTACGGCACAGCTGTCATATTCACTGTGATAGGCACTGCCGCCGATATCGAAGCGCTCAGGATAGTGGATCTTTCAGTGTTTTCATCAGTCATGTTCCCCGATGGTCAGGTAACTTTGTCCAGCTTTGTAAAACTTCCCGACCTTGTGTTCTTAGAGGGCTTCAAAGGCTTCGGTGAACTTACAGGCGGCTATCTTGTGACGGTATTGGTGGCTTATGTGCCTGTGGCACTGGTGGTTTTTGCTGAACATGTAGCAGATCACAAGAACCTTTCCTCAGTCATCGGCAGAGATCTGCTGAAAGAACCGGGTCTTGCAAGAACTCTTCTCGGTGACGGTGTCGGTTCGATGGCGGGCGCTGTTTTCGGCGGCTGTCCGAACACCACCTACGGCGAAAGTGTGGGCTGTGTGGCAATAACAGGCAACGCATCTGTAGTGACTATAATCGCGGCGGCTGTAGGCTGTATCCTGTTCTCTTTCGTGACTCCTTTCGTGGCTTTTATCGACTCGATACCCGCCTGCGTTATGGGCGGTGTCTGCATCGCACTTTATGGTTTTATCGCAGTTTCGGGTCTTAAGATGCTTAAAGATGTTGACCTCGACCGTAACCGCAACCTCTTCACCGCTTCGGTGATATTCATAGCGGGCATCGGCGGACTGAGCGTTGATTTCGGCTCGGTAACGCTGACAGAAGTCGCAACGGCACTGGTACTCGGTATACTGACAAATCTTTTGCTGTCCAAAAAGTCTGATAGCAAGGAGAGCGAATAATGTGGCATTACAAGAATGTTACAAGGACGGAATTTGAAAAAGCAAAAGACAGTGTTGAGCAGATAATGATTGCTCTGGGCGCGGAAGTATATGATGCTGATCTGCCCGTCAGATCGGTCAAGTCTGTCATATCGGGCAAGTGTGAGGAATCTTTTTCTTCTGAAAGAAAGGTATTTGTATATAACGGTGAGTTTTTCAGAGTTGACGAAGTGCTTTTCAGCCAGAAGCCGTTCATAGTCATAGAATTCGGCGTTCTTGATGACTTTGTCAATAACACGACGGAAGATGCCGAGCCTTTCCCATATGACCTGACTTATGAAGAAATTGTAAAAGAAGTTCGGTATTCTATGGGTATCGAACCATATGCGTGAATAGCTGAAAGGTCATTATAATGTCAGAATATCGGAACGATACACAGTGGCGCGAAAAGCTGAAAAGCAAGCCCGCAAGATATTGGATACGCGATGAGATCGAAGAGATCATCAAAGAGGAAAACATCGACAGGCGGCGTTTTCATGAAGCATCGAAACAGCAGTTCGCTCACGTAATAGACAAGTTTTATTATACCTTTTTCGACTATGAGAACTGCCGCAAGCCCGACCGCACCGAACTCGGCTATCTCTGGCTGAGGATACGCGATGACATCTGTCTTGAACGGCAGATCATATGCGGCAAAGACTGGTGCAGTCATATCAGCAATATAAAGACTTTTACACCGCCTGAAAACCTTTCTGACCTGCACTGGCTGATATTAAGTCAGGGCTGGGTCTATGAGGGTAATATAGATGAGATCATTGCCGTACTCAGCGAAACTGACGGCTTTCTCGATGATTTCTATGTTGTATCAAAAAAATACGACCGCATGATAGTTTATTGCGAAGACGGCGACTGCATGTCGCTGATGATAAAGTCATAATCACACCCCCGCAAAGCGTTATATTACAAGGAAATGTTGTGCTGATGCTATCCTTCACATGCCTGCGGCGGAGGAAAGATGACCGCTGAATATTTCAAGTTTCGATATAACACCAAATCAAACGGAGTAAATAAAGCATCACGCCCCGCCGACATGTCGGTAATGGGTAACAGTGTGATGATAAAATAACGTGGTTATCCCGCTGACACACCACAAAAACGGCGGTTTTACAGAACTTAAGGTGGTTGGCGTATGGTGCTCAATTATCCTTTTGTTTACAGCATTTTCAGCTGGTGTGCTAAAGGGATAGTCATATAAAATAAAGTGAGGTTTTTGAAAATGAGCAAAGTAACAGTTATCGATCATCCCCTTATCAAGCACAAAATTTCGCTTTTGCGTGATGAAAAAACAGGCACAAGGGATTTCCGCGTGCTGGTGGAAGAGATCGCGATGCTGATGGGATATGAAGCCCTGCGCGACCTGCCCACCGAACTGGTCAAAGTAAAGACCCCCATAACTGAAGCGGCAGTGCCGATGCTTTCGGGTAAAAAGCTGGCTGTTGTTCCGATACTCAGGGCAGGTCTTGGCATGGTAAACGGCATACTGGCACTGGTGCCGTCGGCTAAAGTCGGTCATATCGGGCTTTACCGTGATGAAGTCACCCATGAACCTCATGAGTATTTCTGCAAACTGCCCGAAAATATCGATGAGCGCCTTGTTATCCTGCCCGACCCGATGCTGGCAACAGGCGGTTCTGCCATAACAGCGGTGGATTTCATCAAAAAACATGGCTGTAACAACATAAAGTTCATGTGCATCATCGCCGCCCCCGAAGGTCTGGCTGCACTTGAAAAGGCACACCCCGATATCGATATCTATGTCGGCAGTCTTGACGAAAAGCTGAACGATAACGCCTATATCGTACCTGGTCTGGGCGATGCGGACGACAGGATATTCGGTACTAAGTGACCCCCGAAAGGAGAGATGACTGATGCAGATAACAAATATGTCCGAGTTTCACAAGCACATCAAGCGCGTGATAATCTCGGAAGAAGAACTTAAAACTGCCATCGCCCGCACAGGCGAGATACTAAGCATGGAGTATAAGGACAAGCCCCTGCTGCTGGTGAGTATCCTGAAAGGCGCATTCATCTTTATGGCAGACCTCAGCCGCGCCATCACTATCCCGCACGAGATAGGCTTCATGGCAGCAAAAAGCTATTTTGAGAGCACCGAGAGCAGTGGTGAGGTCGAGATAACCCTCGACCTTGCACAGGATATCAGCAAATACCATGTGGTGATAGTCGAAGATATAATCGACACAGGCAGAACGCTCAAAAAGGTCATGGAATACCTCGCAGGCAAGAAGCCGCTTTCCCTCAAGGTCGTGACAATGCTGGATAAGCCCGACAGACGGCTGGTAGACTTGCAGTCTGACTACTCGCTGTTCACCATACCCGACTATTTCGTTATCGGCTACGGTCTTGATTACGGTGAGTATTACCGCAATCTGCCGTGTATAGCAGAATTTGAGGAGGAATAGCCTGTGGATAGATTTTTTAAGCTAAAAGAGCATGGTACAGATGTCCGCACCGAGATAATGGCGGGCGTGACCACGTTCATGACGATGGCATACATTCTGGCGGTCAACCCAAGCGTACTTTCGGCGGCAGGCATGGACAGCACAGCGGTGCTTCTTGCGACCTGCCTTGCATCTTTCATCGGTACTATGTGCATGGGTCTTATGGCGAACCTTCCTTTCGCTTTGTCAGCGGGCATGGGTCTGAACGCTTTTATGGCGTACACGGTCTGCGGCTCTATGGGATATCCCTGGCAGGCTGCACTGCTGGCAGTGTTCTTAGAGGGTGTCATCTTTATAATCCTGTCAGTCACAAAGGTGCGCGAAGCTATATTTGACAGCATACCCCTTTCGCTGAAGAAAGCCGTGTCAGTGGGTATCGGTCTGTTCATCGCGTTCATCGGTCTGCAAAATGCAAAGCTGGTCGTAGGCGGCGCAACACTGGTCGAACTGGTGGACTTCACCGAAGATTTCTCCACACGCGGTATATGCGCACTGCTGGCTGTAATTGGCACGCTGGGCATGTTCATTCTCTATATCAAGAAAGTTCCGGGTTCGATACTGCTGGGCATTCTGGGCACATGGGTGCTTGGCATGATATGTCAGGCGGCAGGCATATATAAGCCCGATAACGAGAACTGGTTCTCACTTTTCCCGTCTTTCAGAATGACCGATTTCTCGGCGCTCGGCAAGACTTTCGGTGAGTGCTTCAATGTTGACTTCGATTCGCTGGGCTTGTTCAACTTCATCGTGATAATGTTCTCATTCCTGTTCGTTGACCTCTTCGATACTCTCGGCACACTGATAGGCGTGGCTTCAAAAGCTGATATGCTCGATGAAGAGGGCAGACTTCCCGGTATACGCCCCGCACTTATGGCAGATGCTATCGCTACCACAGGCGGTGCGGTTCTTGGTACTTCCACCACCACCACATTTGTCGAGTCCGCCGCAGGTGTCGGCGCAGGCGGCAGAACAGGTCTTACCGCTGTAACGACAGCTTTACTGTTTCTGGCATCAATGCTGTTCGCACCGATATTCATTGCGATACCGTCCTTTGCGACAGCCCCCGCACTGATAGTTGTGGGCTTTTTGATGTTCAGTTCCATCACCGAGATAAAGTTCGATGCCGAAAATTACGCTTCGGCAATACCCGCATACCTCTGCATACTGGCTATGCCGCTGTTCTACAGCATTTCTGAGGGCATTTCCATCGGCGTTATCTCATATGTGGTCATAAATCTTTTCTGCGGCAAAGCGAAGAAGATAAACCCGATAATGTATGTTCTTGCAGTACTTTTTGTTCTGAAATACATTTTCCTCTGATAAAGGGAGGTACTTATGGAGAAAAAAGGATTTTTAGGCCTTATCGTGACCCTTATCATAGTTGGGCTTGCACTGATAGAGATAATGATGGTAAAATCCCTTTCGGATATGGGCTACAGCGCTTCTGACCTCTGGGGCGCTACAAAAGTATTCTACAATATCAGCCGGGGAGTTACCGTTGACACTTCTACCGATGGCGAAATGTCAGTATTCATCGGCAGAAAAAAGAATGATTACGACAAATATTTCGAGGATAAAGGCTATAAGAAGATCTATGAACTTGACGGTAAAGAATACTATGGCAAAAACAGTGACCAGTCTGACTTTGCCATAGAAGAAACCGACAGGACATGCACATGGTTCACCATTTACGAGATATCAGAGGAATATCCGATAGAAAGTTTTGATTAATGAAGGAGTTGTTTGAAATGGAAACTTATACATTGAAAGTCGCCGGGCTGACCCGTGAACTGCCTATCTGCGCGGCAGGCGAAAAGCTGGATATTGCGGCATTCATCATGTTTTCAGATGTTGAGATAACAGTTAAGGCGGCAGAGGAACTGCTGAAAAAAGCCCCTGATTTCGATGTCATCATCACCGCTGAGTCTAAGGGTATCCCCCTTGCTTACGAAGCCGCAAGGCAGTCGGGCAAGAATTACGTGGTAGCCCGCAAGTCGGTCAAGCTGTATATGACCGACCCGATATCGGTTCAGGTAAAATCCATAACCACTGCCAATGTGCAGACACTCTACCTTTCGCAGGAAGATGTTGCAAGAATTAAAGATAAGCGCGTGCTGATACTTGATGATGTCATCAGCACAGGCGAATCGCTGACGGCTATCGAACAGCTTGTAAAAGCGGCAGGCGGCAATATAGTCGGCAAGGGCGCAGTTCTCGCTGAGGGCGATGCGGCAGACAGGACAGATATCTTCTTCCTCGAAAAACTCCCGCTGTTCTTCAAATAAAAACCACAAAGTGCGCAGTCAGGATATGACAGCGCACTTTTTATATGTGTGATCCCGCTTGCACACTGAACAGGATATCATTGCGGCATTCGTATTGTTTTCCGCACCCGCCGCACACCCTGTACATATTTCTGAGGAGATCATATGAAAGAACGCCCACGCAAGCCTTGACCTGCGCGGGCGTTCTCGTTATATAAATTTACTTCCGTTTTTTGCAGACCAGTACTGCACAGCCCGCCAAAGCCACACTGACTGTACCTAGTGTCACAGCACCTGTGTTTGGATTTTCCTGTGCAGTGACCACTGCTTTTTCGCCGCCTTTTTCAGACTCAGCGGCACTTTCAGCAGATGCAGTCAATGCGCCGCCGACAAGCAGAGCGAAAGAGATTACAAACGCTGATATCCTCTTTTTCATGCCGCATCACTTCCTGACTATACATAATTCTATCTTACATCACTATTTTATCACATATTCATCACAAATTCAACCGTTAGACTGCACAAATCTTATATTGACAATTAGATATATCCTACAATTAAAACCCCCGAAAGCCCATAACAGCTTTCGGGGGTTTTATCAGAAGCCGTCTTTCCAGCGGCGAATGTCTTTTTGCTCAAAGCTGAAAGCGCCGATTTGGAATTTCTCTTCTCTCAGCCTGTCTTCGGTGAACCATGCGGTCGGTTCACTGCCGTCAAGGTCGGTGATTATATGGAAACATACAGCGGGTATAAAACTCTGCCCTATCAGGTAGACTTTCTCGCCCTTGTCATTGACAGCCATATCTGTTATCATTACAACATGGGTGTCGTTGCAGATAAAGTCGCCTATCCCCAGTTCATCGGGTGATATAACAGCTGACTCCTTTTGCAGTGACAGTGTGCCTGCATAATTAATTACCTCTTTGAGGTAATTTCGGTACTGCTGTTCGCTGTCATCGGGCAGTGCGGCAGGTATCTCGCAGGAAAAGTCCCCCAGAACCAGCATTCTTCTGCCCTTGCGCCAACGCGGATAATTGCATTCATCACCGTTTGAAAACTGAAATGTTATCTTGTCAAACTGTCCTTTTTGGTAGAAATAGTCGCTGTAAAGCCTTATAATGCTGTCAGCGCACTGCTGATAA
>NZ_ADKM02000087.1 GCF_000178155.2 Hominimerdicola alba 8 | reverse complement strand
AATCGAATATCCCGAACCACTTTTCATAAAGCTGACTGCAAAATTCGTCTTCATCAGTGATATCTGCAATATCGGGATAAAAGCAGTCATACCATTCCGAGAATGCCCTTACTGCGAAATTGCTGGCGATCTCGCTGTGTTCACAGCCGCCCACGCCGTCACAGATAACGCCCATCGCGCTCCTGAATATCTTGGTATCCTTTTGCAGGGCACACATCGCATCCTGATTTACTTTTTTCCTGCTTCCCAGGTCAGTAACACTGCTTAAAGTAATAATCATAGATCAAAAGTAAATTCCTCAGGACCAAATCTTATCGAATCACCGCTGTGAAGAGGATACTCCTGATTAGGTACCAGCTGTTTGCCGTTGAGGAAAGTATGGTTTGTCGAACCTCTGTCAACGACAAAGTAAGAACTGTCCTTACAGATTATACTTGCATGACGTCTGCTGACCCTCTTGTCGTTGATGACATAGTCAAGCAGTTCCTTAGGGTCTTTACCCAGATTGAATGTATCCTTTTCTATCTCAATTATCTCGTGAGTTTTGTTGCGTATGAGTCTGGGCGCGTTCTCTTCGGTATACTCGCCCATCATCTGTGTAGTTTCGCGGTCAGCGTCCAGCTTTGCAGCGGGCGCTACATATCCCTCACCCGCATCGAATACAGGAGGCACCTGCTGCGGTTGGGCAGGCTGTGCGTTTGCTGTTATGTTCTTTGATACCTGTACTTTCTGAGGTGCAGCCGCAGGTGTTGGAACGTTCTGCTGTACAGGGATATTCTGCTGTACGGGGATATTCTGCTGTGCGGGGATATTCTGCTGAACAGGCACATTTGCCGCAGCAAAGTCATTCTCCCTGCCCGGAATGGCGAAACCCGGATTTGCAGGTGCAGCAGGTGTTTTCTGCGGCACTGCGACTTTTTTTGGAGCCTCCGCCTTGCCCTTTTTCTTGCCGAACAGACCGCCCAGTATATTTGAGATGCCTGCTTTATCAGCCTTATCATTGCCTAATTTCGCAGCCCCGAGATTTACAGCGCCCATATTGGCAGCGCCGGCGGCATTCACCTTACCGACCGCAGGAGGTATGTTGACCTGTGGTGCCTGATTTTGGAATGTTCCTGCCATCGGGTTCTGCGCAGGAATGTTCACAGCGGGAGCCGCAGCAGGTGCAGCAGCCTGAGGATACGCGCGAACGTTCTGGTAACCGCCCTGTACGGCAGCTGCCTGAGGTACATTCACATTAGCCGCAGCGGGAGCACCGCCGGTCCTCAGTCTTTCAAGCCCTTCTATGAAGCCTTCCAGCGAAAAGTTCTTTTCTTTCAGCAGATTGAGTATCAGACCCATATATCTGCTGTCAGCGCCCATATCAAGATCAATTACGATATCCTGGAAAAAGCGCTTTACATCTATATCATTCTGCTCATCTACAGTTGGTATCGCGATGAACTCTGCCATTCGGCTGGACATATCTATGTACATCCAGTTCACATCGAGATGCAGTGAACTTGTGGTTATCATATACTTGCGAAGTTCAAGGAAAGACCTGCTCATATTTATGAAAAGATCGGAAACTATGTCAAAAGTTGTGGGTCTTTCAAGGAACTCGGTAAATGCTATACGCGAGGTGATATTGAACTTTATAAATCTTGAATCGTCCATCTGCGATACGGAACAGGGTATCATACAAGCTATGCTGTTGTTCCTTATCATGCTGAGTGTGACATTGTCAAATTCTTTCAGTTCGTCCTGCTCTTCAAAAACAAGCAGTGTTTTACCTGATTCATTCTTTGTATACCAGCTACCCATGCCTTAAACTCTCCTAACAAATAATATCGAGCCGCTAATATGCAACGATCGGATAATTTATATTCTATAAGATCCAACTTCGGCTGAACGAATTGTTAAATCTAAAAACAAAACTCGAAAACGCGACCTTGCTATTAATACTTTATTAATACTAATATATCACTTAATGAGGAAATTGTCAACCGATGTCGACCTTTTTAATATAAATATCTAATTATTCAGCGTTGTACACAATTCAATCACATTTCTTTCGCTGCATACTGTTCTAAATAACACATTCTCTTAACGTTTTATATCAAAAATTTAATATTGATATAGAATTTAATATCGGCGTATAGGACATCTTCACGCCATATTTTCCAATTTTTGTGTCCTGCATTTTTTCATTGCTCACTGTGTTTGACTTGGATCGCTCTTTGCAGAAGACCTTGTATATAATAGACAAAGTTGAAGAAGTCGTTTTGTACCTTTTTTGAATTTGTAAACGTTGCAAAAAAGACTTATTTATGCTAAAATAAAATATATGACTTTATTTACATCATTAAATAATAACAAAACAAATAAGTCAATAAAATGTATCAGCGCTGTTGCAGGCTGTCACAACGGTAAATTGTTCAGCATGATACAGACTGTCAGGTAAACAGTCATGATTGGAGTGAGAAAATGAAATATTGTTTTGGCTGTATGGAGAGATACGAAGATACGCTCAATACATGCCCCTTCTGCGGATATGCAGAGGGCACTGTATCTGACAACGCACTCCATCTAAGACCCGGCACTATTTTACAGGAAAGGTACATCGTAGGAAAGGTCATAGGATACGGCGGCTTCGGCGTGACATATATCGGCTGGGACGCGGTGCTTGAAACAAAGATCGCCATAAAGGAATATCTGCCGAGCGATTTTGCCACAAGGGTACTGGGTCATACCCAGCTGACAGTGTTCAGCGACAACAAGAACAAGCAGTTCAATGATGGCATGAAGAAGTTCATCAATGAGGCAAAGAAGCTGGCAAAATTTCATTCAACACCCGGTATCGTCAAGATATTCGACAGTTTTGAAGCCAACAACACCGCCTACATCGTTATGGAACTTTTACAGGGCGAAACGCTGGCTGAAAAACTCAAGCGCGAAAAAAAGATACCCGAAGATGATGCCATCGAAATGATAACGCCCATCATCGAGTCACTTAAGGTGGTACACAGTGACGGCATAATCCACCGCGATATCGCGCCTGACAATATCTTTGTCACCAACAGCGGCGAAGTCAAGCTGATAGATTTCGGTGCGGCAAGATATGCCACCACCTCTCACAGCCGCTCGCTTACCGTCATAATAAAGCCCGGCTACTCGCCCGAAGAGCAGTACCGCAGTAAGGGCGATCAGGGTGCGCACACAGATGTCTACGCTGTTGCGGCGACCTTATATAAGATGATAACAGGCGTGACTCCCCCTGATGCGCTGGAAAGAAGAGCATTTTTCGAGAACAAGCAGAAGGACATACTTGAACCGATAACCAAGTACGACAAGGATATATCCGACAATCACGAAACGGCGATACTTAACGCTCTGAGCGTGCGCATAGAAGACAGAACGCCCGATATGCAGACTTTTCTTGATGAACTGAACAGCGAAAAGCCTGTCACGCGGAGAGTCGGCAAGATAAAAAAGCTGGACAGGCTGAAATGGCCGCTCTGGGCAAAGATAGCTATACCGTCATTTGCGGCGGCAGTTGCAGTGTTCAGCACACTGCTGATGACGGGCGTTATCAGCTTTGATGCGGGACTGAAAACAAAAGTCGAGATACCCGAAGGTCAGACAAGAGTTCCGTCAGTCATAAGCAAAGAGTACAACGAAGGCGCTGACAAATTGAAAGCCTCTGACCTGCTGGTCGAGATAAGCGGTCTACAGCCGTCGGATATCCCCGCAGACCTGATACTGTATCAGGATATCGAAGCGGGTACAGTGGTAGAAGTGAACACACTTGTGAGCGTTCTGGTAAGTTCTGAACTTATCAAACAGCCTGTGCCGAACGTACAGGGCACAGAATATGAAGATGCTAAGGAACAGCTGGAGGGACTCGGTTTCAAGGTCAAGGTAAAGAAAGAGTACAGTGATGTGATCGCAGAAAACTGCATCATTTCGCAAAGCGTCCCGCCCGAAAAGGAAATGCCCGAAAACAGCGAAGTTACGCTGACAATATCAATAGGCAGAGATCCTTCAAAGGAATTTCACGACAAACAGCTTGAAGTACCCGACTTTTCGGGCATGACATTTGAAGAGGCATACGCAAAGGCAAGTTCGCTGGGCATGCTTATAAAGGTCACCGACTACAGGTACAGCAAGGAAGTCGAGAAGAACAGGATAATCGAATCCGACCCTGCCGCAGGCGAACTGATAATGAACAGAATGAGCGTTGAACTTGTGATCTCACTGGGATACGCAAAAGTCAGCGTGCCAAAACTCGAACTGATGGAAGAGGCACAGGCAGTTTCACAGCTGAAGAGCAGAGGTCTGAAAGCGAATATCAGATATGAATACAGCGACAGGATCAAGGAAGGTCTTGTAATATCACAGGATCCAAAGGAAAAGACCGAGATAGAGCCTGAGAGCACTGTCAACCTGGTCGTCAGCAAGGGTACAGAAGCATCGGATATGCCTGATGTTACAGGTCTTAGGCGCGATAATGCCGAAGAGATACTCAAGCAGAACGGTCTTGTAGTTACAACAAGTTATAAGACAGATGACAGCAAGACCATCGACACGGTACTCAGTCAGGATCCCGCTAAGGGCGAAAAAGTCCACAGAGGTGATAAGGTCGAGATCGTCATATGCACGCACGAAACCACGGTAACACTGACCGACCTGACAGGTCTTACCAGAGCCAATGCTGAAAAACAGCTGAAAAACAAGGGCTTGAAGGTAAATGTGATAGAGGTCGAGAGCAGCAGTGCAAACGCGGGCAAGGTAATATCACAGCTGCCTGCATCGGGCACAAAGCTGAAGAAAAATGAAACTGTTACCATCAATATAGGCAAACATACGTCAACGCAGGACACAGGAAATGTTCAGGGCGGCAATACAGGCGAAACACAGAGCCCCCGCGATACTACCATGCAGACTGCCAAGAAAACAACTAAAGAAACCGAAAGACAGACGACTAAACAGACCACAAGGTCAACGACAAAGGCTACCGAAAAGCAGACATCGTCAAAGGTGTATATAGTAGAATTCGATGAGAACTACTCAAGCGCTCCGGTAAGCGCCTATGAGTATCATGCAGGCGATACGATATCCTAACCCGAAGACCCTGAGCGAAGCGGCTATAAGTTCATGGGATGGTCAACATCACCATCGAGCAATTCACCTTTGCGTTCTTCCACAGTAAACAGCGATATCACCCTTTACGCACAGTGGAAGATCACTGATGATCTGTCCGACTGGGTACTGCCGTCAGAAGTTCCTGCTAATGCGACTGTTAAAGATAAAAAATGGGAATATACAATAAAAGAGATCATAGAAGACTCAGATCAGCCATATATTGAAGGCTACACAAAAACAAGTGAGAAAAATATAAAGACTACAACAAGACATGGCACTTCGAGTTACGCTGTATTCCCTGATGGCTTCGATACAAGCAATCGTCTTTATGCAGGTTACTACAATGGCAATACTTATTTTCAGGGCTTTGGTAAAGAACCGCTTATAGCTTATGAAAATGACACCGAAGGACTTACTGTAAATAATACATACACAGAAAAATATATTTACTGGCACTGGTGCTGCCCGCAAGAGTCTTCACAGGGAGATGACAAAGTAAATATGGCACATTACTCTAATGAATACATATCCGGCATAGGTAATGCTACCGAATTCGAGGCATTTGCTTCCTCTCAGGAACAAACTTTTAATGAAGAGAAAGGCGCCTATGAAATTTATGGTAAAAGTGATTACTCCAATTTCTGGGTGGCAGAACGAATACAAGTGATCGAGCAGGATTACGAGTATTACAACTGCGAAAGGAAATATACTCACGAGCGTTTGGTGAAAAAAGTATCATACGACCCCGTAACAGTCGGAGGAAATATCACCTCAGTGACCGAGTGGGTAAGATACAAAATGAATTGATAAATTTAACTCCCACACATGAAAGATGTTCAGCATGTAAGGACATCAGAATGTGTGGGAGGCTTTTTTATAGGCAGATATAAATGATGACAGAGTGATTTCCGCAAACAATGTAAAAATAGCAACAAAAAAGTCCGCAAACGAAAAGTTTACGGACAAAGGAAGCAGGGGCACCAAGGATC
>NZ_ADKM02000088.1 GCF_000178155.2 Hominimerdicola alba 8 | reverse complement strand
ATGATCGGTGTCCGAATGTCTGCACTCACCGCAAGCTATGGGGAATGTGCCGAGCTGATAGACAAGCTCAAAGCCGACCGTGATGCTACTGCGATACGATATTTATGTAAGCTGCGAACCGTACTGATGCAGAAGTTCAAAAAGACCGATGATCTGATACGGTATCAGCTCAAAAACCTGCATAACATCGAGTGGTATGACCATGAGAACATCAAGCAGCTTGAAAAATGGGGATTTACCATTATTCAGGCAAACTCACGCTCTGAGAAGTATATGCAGGAGTTTACAAGGCTCATCAATGAAAACATTGATAAATGCTCCCATCTGTTCTACGACTGGCTGAATTGGGAGTATATCCGAGACTTGTTCTTTGTCCCGAAATACAATAAGAACGGTGTCATGAAGCAGGAGTTCACCAAATACATGGCGAACATCGAGCATTACCCGTTTCAGATGTATATTCACTGGCAGCCTGCCGATGTGGGAAGCATTGTCTATTCCGACCGCAAGTTCCTGAAAATCATCTACGGTCAGCATAATGACAGCTTCACCGACTACACGAAATATCGGGACGCAGACGATGAAACACGAAACAATATTTATAATTTTATCGACAGCACCGAGAAAACTGCTATCGCTGTCGATTGTGAGAACTCCAACCCGTACAAGCTGTACAGTGTGCTGAAAGGCTTAAATCCCGAAGAACTTGCCAAGATCGAGAAAATAACGCTCTATGACGATCCGCACACCACAGCAGGCTGGGACTGGCTCTCAAAATTCACGCAGATACCCACCGAACATATCGAGATCGACCGTGTGACCGACCGAAAGTCCCTGGTCGATGTGCGAATGACAGCAAGCGTAGTCACGGACTTCTACCGTGACGGAATAACATCTTTTATCATTGTGTCGAGTGATTCCGACTTTTGGGGACTTATCGAGAGCCTGCCGAAAGCAAAGTTTCTCGTTATGTACGAATATGAGAAATGCGGGACGGCAATCAAGAACGCCCTCGCACAGCACGGTATCTACTACTGTGCAATAGATGATTTCTGCACCGCTGGGACGGAGGACATGAAGCGAGCCGTCCTGTTTGCGGAGCTTGAAAAGCATTTGCCCTCGCTTGTCGGTGAGAACCCTCTGGACCTTACCCACAAAATATACGAAGCCACAAGAGTGACCGCTACCATGAAGGAAATGGAGAATTTCTGCAATCGGTATGTCAAGACCTTGCGGCTCAAGGTAAACTCCGAGGGAAAGTTTGAGATTGAGATACAGAAATAACT
>NZ_ADKM02000089.1 GCF_000178155.2 Hominimerdicola alba 8 | reverse complement strand
ACACAAAGCATTCGGGTCATTTTATCATTTGTGTGACAGTTTATTTGATGGATTTTACACCCTTGACATGTGCCGCTATCCTTGAAATATCGGTCACATTTACCGAACCGTCCTTGTTGATGTCAGCTAATGCGAACTTGTTTGCCGAAAGTGCTTTTCTGCCCTTTACATGAGCGGCAACAAGTGAGATATCGGTGACATTGATGGCGTTGTCGCCGTTTACATCGCCGAGTTTTCCGCCGCCTGTAACATTATAGGTGAACTCAGCCTCGCCCTTGTATTCGCCCATGCCGCAGATGATGCCTGTGTACTCGCCCGCATCTGTAGCGCTGTCGCCCTGTGCGATAAAGTAATCGTAATTCAGCACGAGCGTTTTGCCGTCAAGTGTGACTGTCGGCTCGATGAACTGTTCTTCGCCTGTGTAGCTGAGGTCTTTTACCTCGATCTTTGCGTTGGCGATACTCAGCCTTGTCATGGGGACAGCTTTCCAGAACAGCGCTTCACTGCCGCTGACGCTTGCCTTGTCAAAAGGCAGGTTGCCGTCGCTGTCGGTAACGAACTGGTCAATATACGCAAGACCTTCATTTGAAAGATCCATGTAGTCCTCATTGAAGCCGTACACATTGTAGATGCAGTCAGGCATAAGCCCGGTGAAATCGTCCTCAGCCACAGCTGATGTGTCAGCATTTTCTGACTGTGTTTCGCTCTCGATGGTTGGCAGTTGAGCATAGATGTCGTCTAGTTTGACGGGGGTGGGCTGTATATTATCCCAAAGCAGACCTTTTCTGTCATAGATGCCGCTGTATTTAGGATCACGTGAGCCATCACCAAAATTTCGCCCCCAAATGTATATTTCGTTATTGTTGTCAATATACATACCATTACTGTAAAGATTAGTCATTGTTTTTACGTTGCTTGCTATTTTGGTAGGTTTAAAATAATAATCTGATCGCTCTTCTGCGGGTATAGTTATTTCATCGCCATTTTTTAATGTAATTATGAGATCGTTATTTTCATTTGTTCGAGAAGACTTCATTTCAGGGTATTTATCGGAATAATTGTATAAATGATCATTTTTGCCGATTTTGTAAAGATCTCCGTTTTCAGCTAATATTAATGAATTATATGAGTAGGTACCAGCTGAACTTACTTCTTTTATTCCTTTCATGCGAATCTGATCTGAAAAATCAATAGTATTATCAAAATAATATTCATTATAAATGCCACGTGTATGGAGATCGCCGTTATTGGTGATATAATATGTACAGTATAATTGTATTTCAACATCTTTTACATCATCAGCTATCTTTGTTATATCAAAATAAGTTACATCGCCGTATGGTATTATTTGATGAGCGTAATTATGTCCCCACATATATAATTCGTCGTTTTCTGTTATACAAGCACCGACATAATTATGACAGAGAGAAACCGAACGAACATTTTTCATCATAAGATGATCATCGTATGTTTTAGAATTATCTCCAAATCCAAATTCACCTGATACATAAAGATCACCGTTTGTTTTTATATACGCATAATTATCAATATGAGTAAAACTATAGTTCAAACAAAAGTCTTTTACATTTGTAGCGATCAAGGTTGGTTTTTCGTAATAATACCTTTCACTATGATTACTACCCCAGATATACAAATTATTATCATTAGTAAGGAACATGAGTTCAAGATTCTGAACCTGAGCCTTTTTTATATTAGGTATGCTGTAGTAATTATAATCTGAATAATAAATCATATCAGATTCTTTATTTTCCGGAAGAATACCCCATATAAACAGCGTATCATTATCATCAATAAAACCCATAGAACCAGCAGGCGTACCGCCTTCAAGCAGTTTCATGCCGTTGCCTTTTTTGTAATCAAGCGTTTTCTTGGTTTTTGTGAGTTTAAGATTCTCAGGCGCAGATGAATCGCTGTCAGGCTTTGATGATGTATCATCAGGCTTGGAAGATGAACTGTCGGGCTTGGAAGATGACGAGTCATCGGGTTTGGAGGAAGATGGATCTTTACGTGTTTTGGAACGATCATATTTCATCTGAATAGTGCCGTGATAATAATCCAGAAATTCAAAATAATATGGCTTGAATACTGCATTATTCAATTTAGCGGTTATCACATAATTACCTTTAGGCAGCCACAGCGTTGCTTGTCCTTTTCCATCCAGATTGTAATTACGATAGATAGTTTCACCACTATTCTGATCTACTACATCTATTATAGCATTAGCAAGAGGATGTCCGACTTCTTTATTATAAAAGGTGAGAGTGCATTTGCTTTCATAATGTTTGCATCCGCCAAGACCATGATCTCCATAAGTCTTCGACCAATAGAATGACCATAGATAACGCTCCATTTTGAACAGAACATCGGTTATTTTATCCAAACCAACTATATCCATCTCAATTGTAGCTGTTCTTTCGAAATAGAGTTTCCCCGAAACACAATCTCCGCATTGATGCTTAGCATTTACCGAAGTATTATAGGTTTTAGTTATCACAAAATGCAGACCTGCACCGAGATCGGCAAGGACATAAGCAATATTGTCACTGAAAAGGGTTGCTTTTGGTGATATGATCATTCCGATGCTTGCATCAAGCACAGCAGAAAGATCAAAACCTGCTTCGGGAAGTCTGGTTTGGTCTGTGAACTCATTAGTATAGATATGGTATTCAACTGTTGGTGAAAAATCAATATACCCTTTTACAGTCACAGATGCTTTTCCTGAAAAATACAGTTTGGGGTCTATCTCAGCTGTGATACCAAACAATGTTGCAAGTGTTATACGGCTTATCGTATACTGATAGTAGCCCTCAAAATCCATAGTAAAAGCTAAATCCAGATCTAACGGAACAGATAACCTTACATAATCTATCAAGTCCATTTCATCTTTATAGATCTTAAAATCAAGACCAACATTGAATTTAAAATATCCTGTAAATCTGCTGTGTACATTCCAGCCGTCATTTTTTGATATATCAGGCTCAGACTCAATGAATTTGAATGTAAAATCGTGACTTGCAGAATAATCTTTATAAAGACCATTAAGTTCCTGAGTTTCAGTTTCGGGAATATCACTGAAATCATAGAGTTTGCCTGTGCCGTTATATTCATCGGGGATATCAGGCAGTTCTACATCAGCACCAAGAAATGTGATGCCATCATCTGCATAGCTGTCATCGATTGTCACAGTTGCATCACTTGAGTCAACATCTATCTTTATCACCTTGAAAACCTCATCGCCCTCGATGTCGCCTTCGGTGATGACTGCTGTATCGCCGTCAACGGTTATACTGCCGACTTTGGCGATAACTATGTTCTCGATGTCGCCTGCCGCGAAAATGTCGCCCGCTTTCAGGGCTTTGACACGGTCGCTGGCTCCGCTTATGGTGTGGGTGACGGGGGACTGCTCATCGCTGGCATCACTGCTGACTATCTCGCCGTCAGTTTCATCAAGGCGGGTGATGCCGTCTTTCAGCACGATGAAGTTGTTCGTCTTGTCTTCGTCGAGATTCAGCACGCTCTCGCTGTCGAAGTCATCTGTGGTAAGCGCCATAAAATCCTGAAATTTTTTGGTGTACAGTTCGCAGGTATAGGCTTCACCGAGAGGTCTGTAACTTATGCTGTCCACCATGAACACTTTCACCAGAAAATGCTCAGGCATAGTATCGATGTCGATGGTGACAGTTTCGCTTGAAGAACCTGTGACTATATCAGCCACACCCTTGCCGAGCATCACTGTGCCTTCATCATCAAAGATACCCACCACCATAGTACAGCTTTTTATAAAACTGTACTCAACAGTGACATTTTTGCCGTCAACGGCGACATTCTGAATGGTGAAGCCCATATCGTCGCTTTCTTCGGCATCGTTGATTTTTTGAACGAGCATATCACCGAGAGCATTTGTGCCCTCTATTGACACCTCGTTACCGTTGATGTTTTCAGCATTTACATCAGCTGAAACATCTGTTTCCGCAGCCGACGGTACTGCGCCCAGCATGGTAAACGCCATAGCAAAGCCCGTCAGTGCTGACAAGATCCTTTTGTACAAAAAAACCACTCCTTTATAAAACAGATAGTTTCTAAATTATAACATTTTCAGAACGAAAAGTCAATATAAATTAACGAACAGTACAAATATTAGGATAGCCGATACTGAGTGAAAAATCGGACTTGCATTTTCTGAGTTTGAACTTAGCCGCGTGTCCACTATAATTGAAATATAGTGCAAAAGTTTGCAGAATACAGCAATTTATTTGTGCAACAAACAATAAGAAAACCGCGCACCTGCGCGATAATACGCAAGTACGCGGTTTTATGTCAAGTGCGGGTGACAGGACTTGAACCTGCACACCGTTCGGCATTAGAACCTAAATCTAACGTGTCTGCCAATTTCACCACACCCGCATTTATATCAGGGACAACTCTTCCGACAGCACCGAGCCGTCAGCAGGCATGCCCATGTTTTCGTTGGCTGATATCTGTTTTGTCAGCGAAGTCTTCGCACTGCGGCTGACAGCATCTTTCAGCTGTAAATAAAGGCTCAGCGGGAACTCATGCCCCCACTCGTGACGGTATCCGCACAGCCCGAATTTTTCAAGCACTTCGCCCAGAACTTCTGCCACATCGCGCATAAGAGTTTCCTTATCAAGAGTAAGGCTCTCGCTCCTCTCCTGAACGGTGCGCGAATTGTCATAAGTCGTAACAGTCACACGTATGCGTGAATTTGAACCGAAGAAAGCCCACTTAGCCATCATGGGTTCAAGTTCAGCCCAGAAACTCTCTCTATGCTCGACCGCAGGGTGAATGCCCGCAACAGTCAGCACCGCCAGCATGAAGTCATCAATAAAATCCTCACCGCTGCCGTTATCGAAGAAGATCTCTCTTTCGTCATCGCGCAGAAAGCCCGATATACTGCCTTCGCTGATGTGACTTATCTCGAAACATCTATCACGCATAATATCACCGCCGATGTCTGTACAAAAAACACTGCCTAAAAAACAACGCCCTCAACCGAAGGTCGAGAGCGGTAAGTGAGCCATTGGAGATTCGAACTCCAGACCCTTTGATTAAAAGTCAAATGCTCTGCCAACTGAGCTAATGGCTCATCTGTTACAGTACATGTCCTGTAACAACTATATTATTATAGCATCTTTTTTTTTATTTGTCAAGGGGTTTTTGAAAAAAATATATCTGCCGCTGCAAATATGTACAGTGATATCATCAAAAGGCTCAAAAAAACGCCAACAAAGCTGATAATAATATCTCTGCGCCAAAGTCTGACTTCTTCTTTAAGTACAGGTATAGGGTCGCCTTCGACAAAGATCACTTTGCATTCTGTCACTTTGCTGTAGCGCTTGCCCTTGTGATGACAGGTGGACAGCACATATTTTTTTTCTGTATCGCCGTCGGGCGGAACAGCTGCGACATTGACAAAGAATTTGTCGCTGTTTTGTATGCCGAGTTTAGTGGCTTTGAAACCTGTGACCCTTGCGTGTACCGACCTGCCATTCCTGCGGAAGTCCCTGTAAATGGGCAGGGCATTCTTTAAATACCACAGGCTGACATACAACACAAAGCCGAATACCGCAACAGGTAAGAAAAATTCTTCGATAATACGCATAGTTTCACCTCATTTTCATTCAACTCTGAAAACATAGCATATCACATACGCCAGTGCAGTCAGCATAAGTACGCCGCCCGCAATAAGACCCGCGATGCCGTTAAAACTCAGCTGACCCACATCTTCGGGCAGAAGGGGAGCGCCGTTTTGCGGATAAGTCAGCCTGACATTCTTCACCCACCTGTATTTGAATGTGAAATGTCCGCTTGTCGTGATGATGTACCGCACTTTCTCAGCGCTGTCAGGCGGGACGCATACCACCGTTATATCCCGTTTTCGCTCGACAAAACGGCCGTACCCGTTACGATAACTCTTATATCCTATGACTTTGCCGCTGACATACACCGCTGTCTGTTTCAGTTCTTTTTTTGCCTTTCGTGAGATGACAGCACCGATAATGCCCGCCGCACCAAGCACAAAATATACCAGCGCAGGGAAGATCACTTCGTGAAGCATATCTGAAAAGTCCATAAGTAATCTCCTATAAAAAGATGGGGGCACCATAAATGACAGCCCCCACCAAAACATCTTTATATTAAACTCTTTCAGCCACCAGCGAGCCCATTTCCTTACAGCCGACCTGCTTCATGCCCTCAGACATGATGTCGCCTGTGCGGTAGCCCTCAGCCAATACCTGCTTAACTGCATTGTCGATGGCATCAGCTTCCTTGTCCATATCGAAAGAATATCTGAGCATCATCGAAGCCGACAGTATCGTAGCCAGCGGGTTAGCTTTGTCCTGACCTGCGATATCGGGGGCAGAACCGTGACTCGGCTCATACAGACCGAACTTTGTGTCGTTCAGCGAAGCAGAAGCCAGCATACCCAGCGAACCGCTTACCATAGCCGCCTCGTCCGAAAGAATATCACCGAACATGTTCTCGGTCAGTATAACATCGAACTGCTTGGGGTCACGCACCAGCTGCATAGCGCAGTTGTCCACCAGCATGTGCTCCAGTTCTACCTCAGGGTAGTCCTTAGCGACTTCGTTTACGACCTTTCTCCACAGTCTTGAAGAATCCAGCACGTTAGCCTTGTCAACGCTGGTCACCTTCTTGCGGCGCTTCATGGCGATGTCAAAGCCCTTTATGGCGATGCGTCTTATCTCGTCCTCGTTGTAGGAGAGGGTATCGACCGCAGTTTCAACACCGTCAACGACCTCAGTCTTTCTCGCGCCGAAGTACAGACCGCCTGTCAGTTCACGCATTATCATCATATCGAAGCCGCCCTCGATAATATCGCTTCTCAGCGGGCACGCGAATTTCAGTTCATCATAGAGGTTTGCGGGTCTGAGGTTTGCGAACAGCCCCAGTTCCTTGCGTATCTTCAGCAGACCTGCCTCAGGTCTGAGGTTCGGTGCCAGCTTGTACCAGGGAGAAGTTGAAGTATTGCCGCCGATAGCGCCCAGCAGTACAGCATCAGCCGCTTTTGCGGTGGCAACAGCCTCATCGGTCAGCGGAACGCCGCAGGCATCTATCGAGCAGCCGCCCATCAGTATATCTGTGTACTCAAAGCTGTGTCCGAACTTTTCAGCCACAGCGTCCAGCACTTTTATAGCCTCAGTAACTATCTCGGGACCGATGCCGTCGCCCTTGATAACGGTTATCTTCTTGTTCATTTCAATTAACTCCTTTAGCCTTTCGGCAGAAATTTTTCATACACTGGTATTATACCATTTTACATTCAACTTGTCAATCACCGCACAAAAAAACGCGCCGTCAGCCGACAGCGCGTTCATTTCATCAGTTATTCTTTTTTGTCGGGTGCTTTATCTTCGCATTCGGTAGGGAAGTCCTCGCCGTCACCGAACTCAGGCGGCTCATGCTCATCGAAGTTCTCGTCCTTACCTTGTTTCTTTATCTTATGATACTTTTCCCGCAGAGCGCTGCCTTTCTCACTGAGGTCGTTGAACTCGCTGTAGACCTTGTCTTCATTAGCGAGTGTACGTTCTTTGAGAATGCTGAAAGCCTCTTCGGTGTAGTCAGCGCAGTCGTCCCACAGCTTGTTTATCTCTTCGGTATGCTCGGTGGAGATGTCGTAATTCTCCATGATATATTTACCGAGATACAGCGTGGCTTTCTCGTTGCCGAAAACGTTCAGATGGTCGCCGTTGTAGTAATCGGTGCTTTCGTCTATGCCTATCTCGTCAGACATCGCTTCAAGGTTCAGGTACTTGTAGCCGCCGTCGGTTATCATCTTTTCAAGTTCGGCATCAGTTTCGGCTGATATCTTTGCCTTGTGCGGCTCACGTATGAACAGCACATTCTCAAGACCCAGTTCGCGGCAGTGGTCGATGGTCGCCTGCAAGTATTCTCTGCCGTAATCAGTCAGCTGAGGAGGCTTTTTGCGGTTGACCTTCTTCTTGGAATTGCATGAGGTGCGTGTGCCGAAGCTCTTCATCTTCGATACTTCGCCTTTGTAATTGAGGTACATACTGTACATTCTTGCCAGCTGTCCTTCGGGACGTTCCCAGTTTGAATGGTACTTGCTCAGTCTGACATAATAGTCGAACTGATCTTCCTTTGCGATGGTATCGTGAATAAGCTCTGCCCAGTTGGCATTTCTTTTCATGTTGTCGAGCCATCTGCGGTTATTTCCTTCGATGGCTATGTGTTTTTCGGTATAGAAGAAGCCGTTGACCTCAAACACCACCAGCTGAGGATCCTGCCGCGACAGAAACTCGTCCAGCATCGAATTGAAGAAGTGACCTGGCACGCCCTCCACCGCCAGATTGTAGCTGGTAAAGCCGAAATTGCGGTAAGCTATTGGCGGTGAGTAGTCGGCATACATCTCACTGCACCCTATCACAGCAACATCAAGCGAATTTTTGGGTTCGCGGTAAAAGTTCTTTATGTGTGCTTCTGCGGCACTGGTCGTCCTTATCAGCAGTGATTCGCAGATAAATGCGATGAGCACCATGACGATAAGCAGAGCCGTTATTTTCAGTATACGCTTTTTGTATATTCCTTTCATTATTTCTCCTTATCCCCTGTCTGCTAGAACTGCATGTAGTAGAAGTCCGCAGGGTCGGTACCCGGACCGTAAACGCCGAATATGACAACGCTGAAAAACAGCACGATGAATACCAGCGACTGCACGACAAAATTCTTTTTGCATATCTGCTCTCTCAGCGTGGTCTGCGAGCGTTCCTGCTTCAGCGAAACGATGAACAGCACCAGCATCGCAGCAAGCACCAGCGCTATCTCTCTCTTGCTGAGCAATATCGTCTTGTAGAATTCTCTTCCTGCCAGTTCGCTTATATGCAGGTCGGCAACAGACAGGTACATCATACTCATCGCTGACTTGAAGTTTGGTGCGATATCGAAATAATAACCCACCAGTACTATCAGGAAAGTGCGAAACATCTGAAACAGCGCGAAAGGCTTGCTGTTTTCCTTTATGTGCAGTTTGTTCTTCCAGCCTGTGAAATTATCTTCCAGCAGTGTCGAGATCATTATAATTCCGCCGTTCCACACACCGAAAGCCACGTATTTCCAGTTTGCGCCATGCCATATACCGACGACTATAAATGTTATCAGTGAAGCGATGCTGACAGGCACGACTTTTGATATCTTCATGCCGAACTTTGCTTTCAGCGCCTTGCCCATCTTCTGGAAAGGCTTTGACATAGCCACAGGGTAGAAGAGGTATTCCCTCAGCCAGCCGCCCAGTGTGATATGCCATCTGTGCCAGTATTCCGAGATATCTTTCGAGAAATAGGGACGTTTGAAGTTTTCAGCCATGTTTATGCCGAAAAGCTGTGCGATGCCGCGCGAGATGTCGATACCGCCCGAAAAGTCAGCATAAAGCTGTAAAGCATATATCAGTGCCGCCGAAAGTATGGCAGTGCCCGAATAGCTTTTGTGGTCGCCCGAAATGGTCGTGACAGTTGTTACCAGCCTGTCTGCAATGACCAGCTTTTTGAAAAAGCCCCATGTCACCAGCAGTACGCCCTGTTTGAAGTTCTCGAACCTGACATCTTCACCCGCGTACAGCTGATGTGCGAGGTCGCTGTAAAAAGCGATAGGTCCCTGTACTATCTGCGGGAAGAATGACACGAACAGCAGGAATTTGAAGAAATTCCGCTCTGCCGTGTATTTTTTTCTGTAAATGTCGATGATGTAACCCATCGACTGGAATGTATAAAATGATATGCCCAACGGCAGGAATAGTCCTAAATTAGGTACTTTTCCGCCAAAGTGCTTAAGCACCGAAGTAAGTGAATCTGCAAAGAAGTTGTAGTATTTCAGAAAGCATAGTATACCGAAATTGAACACCAGCACCGCCGCGCAGATACGTTTTTTGTTCCGCGTTACCTTATCCTTGTAGGCGCTTTTTTCTTCCTTGCTCCACTTGCCTTTCTGCGATTTGATGTAAGCATCGCTGTCGGTTATGTATTTTTCCAGCTTTATGCCGCCGAAGTAAGTGGTCGCGGCAGTGAGTATGATAAAGCCGATGTACTTCAGGCAGACTATGGCGTAAAAGCCCATACTTGCCGCCAGCAGTACCCACCATCGGTACTTTTTCGGTGTCACGCCGTATACCAGCAGACATACCGCCGCATATAAGAGGTAATTCAGTGAAGTATATGTCAAGTCTGTTACCTCCGCTGTGGTGTATTGAGTGGATATGTTTCGGTCAGTTCACGCACAAGCTGTAAGCCCTCAGCCTTGCTGTAAAGGGCGACTTTCGGCATAGCCCGCGACAGGAAAGCCGATATGCCCTCAGCCACCGAGTAAGCGCCGCACTTGTCAAACGCCAGTATATCACCGCGTTTGAGTTCAGGCAGTGTGACCTTGCGCACCAGAATGTCAGCAGTTGTGCAAAGACTTCCGCAGAGGCAGTAGTCAGAGGTATTTTCACCGTCTGTGCCGTTCACCAAAGATATCGGCGGCACTTTCATCGCCATGTTCTGTCCGTAGTAGTTAAGGTGGTTTATGCCGCCGTCACAGATGACATAGTTTATGTCATTAGTGGTCTTTATATCCATCACTTTTGTCAGATAACTGCCGCACTGCGCCGCGAAAAACCTGCCCATCTCAACGGTCAGCGGGTATTTCTCGGCAAATGCCTTTACGACCTCAGCCGCCTCAGCCAGCAGTGCAAGGTCGCTGTCTTCGGTGAAGTCCTTATAGTACTCAACGCCAAGACCTGTGCCGTACTCGATGTGCTGTGCCTTGAAACCGTACCCGCTTTCAAGTTCCTGACAGAACTCGTCCAGCAGTTCAAGTTCTTTAGCGATGGTCTTTACCTTAGTTTTCTGCGTTCCTGTGAAGTAATGCAGACCGATGATGTCAACGCCCGCAAACTGTTCTCTGTGCGCGATGATATCGGTGAGGTCAGCCTTATCCATACCGAACTGACTGCCGTGTGCCAGCCTGAGTATCAGCTTTACCCTGCCGCCGTTTTTTACAGCACAGTTGTTTATCAGACGCACATGCAGTCTGCTTTCAGCAGTAAATATCGCCACGCCGTCAGCATAAGCCCGCGCCACATCTTCCTCAGTCTTGTTCACGCCCGAAAAAATTATCTTATCAAGCGGTGCACCGATTTTTTCGCAGATGCTCAGTTCACCCGGCGAACAGACCTCTATGTATCTGAACACTTCGGGCAGTGCCGCCAGCAGGAAAGGGTTCGCTTTTATGGAATAGCAAAGCCCGACCCTCTCACCGAAAGCCGCACTGACATCAGCCGCACGCTTTGCGAAAACATCAGTATCGAACAGATAACAGGGCGTGCCGAATTTCTCGGCAGCACTGCTGTGCCTGATGTTATCAGCGGCATTGCCATGTGACATTGGCAAGGGGGACAGCCCGCTCTTTGTATTAATGTCCATTATTTAGTCCTCGTCCTGCAATTTCTCGATGAGAGCCATCATGCCCTCGATACTGTTGAAGTTGTCAGGCACAAGACTGCCTACCTCTATCTCTATATCGAACTGGTCGTTCAGCGCTGTTACCAGCGAAACGATGTCGAATGAATCCAGCACACCATCGGTGATAAGCTGTTTTTCGTTCTCAAAATCCACATCGGGTCTGATCTCTTCCAGTACTTCCATAAGCTGTTCTTTCATTTTGATTTCCTCCTGTAATTTTACCATTTTATCTATTTATATATTTTTTACTGCGTCCTGCCCGAAGACTTTTCAGCCCTGACTTACTGTCGCTGAAAGCCGTATCACAGGTGACTGCGCAGTTTATTTCATCATATCTTTCAAAGCCTGCATGTTCACCTTGCCGTTTGGCAGATGGGGAAGTTCTTCCAGCTGTATCAGCTTTCTCGGCACCATGAAGCCCGGCAGTATACCGCGAAAATGCACTGCCGCTTCCTTTACGGAAGCCGTACCGGTGTAGAAGAGCCATATCAGTTCTTTCTCCTTCTGGTACATCGCACAGCTGTCTTTGATGCTGTCAAGGCGCATCGCGGCACTCTCTATCTCCGAAAGTTCGACCCTGTGTCCCAGATGCTTTATCTGCCTGTCTTTGCGCCCCTTGAACAGCATCACGCCGTCCTCGCGCAGTACACCGTAGTCGCCCGTTTTGTAGATAAGTTCACCGAAAGCCTTGTTCAGCGGGTTCTGTATGAACGACTTGTCAGTCAGTTCCTTGTTGTTATAGTAGCCCAGCGCCAGTATGGGACCTGCCACGCATATCTCGCCCTGTTCACCGACGGGTACTTCCTTGTCGTTATCGTCAAGCAGGAACACCCTGTAATTGCGGTAAGGCTTGCCTATCGGCAATGTGTCGCCCTCATCGACGATGCCCTCTACCTCGTGATAGGTGCATGAAGCAGTACACTCGGTAGGACCGTACTGGTTTACGAATTTCGTATCAGGCAGAGCCTCCTGCCATGCCTTAAGCGCACTGCAAGGCATCACCGAACCTGAGAAGCAGACTTTTTTCAGATATTCGGGCTTGCTCTCAGCAAACGCTTTCAGCTTCACCGCTATGGTGAATACCGAAACGCTCCAGCCCACAGCGGTTATCTTCTGCTCGTTCATCACCCTGAAAAGTTCCGCAGGCATCATAAAGCACTGCTTTGGTATGATGAACATGCTCGCACCCGTGAAGATGGGTATGTAGATATCGCGCACCGCCGCGATGTAGTCAAGCGGCGACTGATTGCCCAGCCTGTCATTCTCGTCTATGCCCATTACTTCGATATAGGCGCTTATATAGCACATCAGCGACATCATCGAGGTTATTACACCCTTCGGCTTGCCTGTCGAACCTGATGTGAATATCGTGTAAAGCGGGTCATCTGCGCACGCTGACCTTGCGCGCGCATCAAGTGCGCAGCGGTCGATATCGTGGGCGAAAAGGTCATCTGTCAGAAGTATCTCGCCCTCAAACCCCAGTTCTTTCGCAGTCTTCATGCCCTCGCTGTCAGCCAGCAGTATCTTCGGCTGAAGCACTGACAGGATATCTTTCAGCCTTGCAGTCGGCTGAGTACAGTCCATCGGGGCATAAAAACAGCCCGCATACACTACGCCTAAAAAGACCACAGGTGTCAGAACGTTTCTGCCTGTCATTATGGCAACGGGACTGCGGGGAGGTATCATTTCTGACAGTGCACTGCCCAGCCTTTTAGCCTTTTCTTCAACTTCTGCGAATGTCAGGCTGTTTTCGCTGTCAGCGTAAGCGGTCTTGCCGCCGAATTTGTCTGCTGTCTTTTCAAGCAGACGAAGTACACTTATCTCCATTTCTGTTCGCTCTCCTGTAAAATACTCTACAATATACAAATATACCTTATCTTATATTATTTTAACACTTTGATGTTTTTTCGTCAATATGAATACTCAACAATAAGAATATGACTGTTAGGAATAATGTTATGATAAATGCGTATTTTTGGACTTTTTGTGAACTTACAGCCCGACTTTCTAACAGAAAATGGCATATAATCGGCATGCAAAAAGAAGATGGAATATGTAAATTATTTCATACCAATGTTAGCTGAGGTCAAAAATGTTAATAAAGACTAAACTTTTGTAAAGCCCCTTGCAAATCGACTGACTGTATGCTATAATAAAGTTAGTTTTGGTGAACTAACTTAAACGCGGTGAGATCCCGCATAAACCATAGCCTGTCCCGAATATACTGGTGACAGAAAGGTAAGGAAGGTAAACAGAAATGACATTGAAGGAACTGAAAATAGGCGGCAGTGCCGTCATAACAGAGGTCGGGGGCGAGGGCGCACTGCGTCAGCACTTCCTCGACATGGGCGTGATACCCGGTGCTGAGGTAAAGGTGCTGAAATATGCGCCGCTGGGCGACCCGATGGAACTGCTGATACACGGCTATTCGCTGAGCCTGCGGCTGGCTGATGCCGCGCAGATAAAGGTGACGGAACTTGATAAAGACATTGCGGCTGAGGTGGAAGAGCCGCACCGTAAGCACCGCGAACATCCCGGTCTGGGTGAGGGCGGCCGCTATCATGAAGCCCACCCCGAAAAGAACGAGCCGCTACCCGATGACACCAAGCTGACTTTTGCGCTGGTCGGCAATCAGAACAGCGGCAAGACAACGCTGTTCAACCGCCTGACGGGTTCAAATCAGCATGTGGGCAATTTTCCGGGTGTCACTGTAGACCGCAAGGACGGTCCGATAAAGGGTCACCCGAACACACTTGTCACCGATCTGCCGGGCATATACTCCATGTCGCCTTACAGCAGTGAAGAGGTGGTCAGCCGAAGTTTCGTGCTTGATGAAAAGCCGCGCGGCATCATAAATATCGTTGATGCCACGAATATCGAGCGAAATCTGTACCTCACCATGCAGCTTCTCGAAATGGGTGTGCCGATGGTCGTGGCGCTGAATATGATGGACGAGGTGACTGCCAACGGCGGAAGTGTGGATATAAACGAGATGGAAGCTATGCTGGGCGTGCCTGTGGTGCCTATCTCAGCGGCAAAAAATTCGGGCGTTGACGAACTTATCGACCATGCCGAACATGTCGCACGCTATCAGGAAGAGCCCATGCGTCAGGACTTTTGTGACGAGAACGACTGCGGCGGCGCGGTACACCGCTGTATACACGGTATAGCCCATCTTATCGAAGACCATGCAAAGCGTGCGGGACTGCCTGTCCGCTTTGCGGCAAACAAGGTCATCGAGGGTGATGAACTTGTGCTGAAACAGCTGGAACTCGATGAAAACGAACTTGAAACTGTCGGGCATATCGTCCTGCAAATGGAGAAGGAGCGCGGTCTTGACCGCAGTGCCGCCATAGCGGACATGCGTTTTTCGTTCATACAGAAAGTCTGCCGCGAAACGGTGAAAAAGCCCCGCGAGAGCATCGGGCATATCCGCAGCCGCAGGATAGACAAACTGCTGACAGGCAAGTTTACTGCCATACCGATGTTCGTGCTGATAATGGGTCTGGTATTCTGGCTGACTTTCGGAGTGATAGGCGCGGGCTTGCAGGGTCTTCTCGAAACAGGTATCGACAAGCTGATAGCCCTTGCGGATAAAGCAATGAAAGAGGCTGAGGTCAACGAAGTGATACACAGCCTGCTGGTGGACGGTGTGTTCGCTGGCGTGGGCAGTGTGCTGAGTTTCCTGCCGATAATAGTGACTCTGTTCTTCTTCCTGTCACTGCTGGAAGACAGCGGCTATATCGCCCGCGTGGCGTTCTTCATGGATAAGGCACTGCGCAAGATAGGTCTTTCGGGCAGGAGCATTGTGCCGATGCTGATAGGTTTCGGCTGTACCGTCCCCGCAGTCATGGCAACGAGGACACTGCCCAGTGAGCGCGACCGCAAAATGACCATACTGCTCACCCCGTTCATGAGCTGTACCGCGAAACTGCCTATCTACGCATTTTTCGCAGCAGCATTCTTCCCCGACAAAAGTACCCCGATAGTCGTGGCACTGTATCTGCTTGGCATCATCACAGCGATATTTGCAGCATGCCTGTATAAAGGGACAGTGTTCAAGGGCGATGCCGTCCCGTTTGTGATGGAACTGCCAAACTACCGTCTGCCTGCCGCAAAAAACGTTCTTCAGCTGTTGTGGGACAAGGCTAAGGATTTCTTGCAGAGGGCGTTCTCGGTAATACTTATCGCGACTGTTGCAGTCTGGTTCTTGCAGAAGTTCGATATGAACCTGCACATGGTCAAAAACTCAGAAGAGAGCATACTTGCCGCATTTTCGGGTGTGGTAGCACCTGTCTTCAAGCCGCTGGGTCTGGGCGACTGGCGCATCGTCACCTCGCTGGTGACAGGTTTCATGGCTAAAGAGAGCGTGGTGTCCACACTGGAAGTCCTTTTCACAGGCGATGTGACCACCGCCATGACCACGCTGGGTGCGGCGAGCCTGTTGGTCTTCTCTTTGCTGTATACCCCATGCGTTGCAGCTGTAGCCGCCGTAAAGCGTGAACTGGGCAAAAAATGGGCGCTGACACTGGTCATCTGGCAGTGCGCGCTGGCTTGGGTCATAGCATTGATAGTCCGCCTTGTGGGGTTGCTTATGGGAGGTGTCTGAATGAATGCAGCCGATATCATATTGATAGTTCTGATAACTGCCGCAGTCATCGGTGCTGTGGTGCATTGTGTCAAGAAAAAAGGCAGCTGTAACTGCGGCTGCTGCACAGGCAGCTGTCCCAACTGCAAAAAGTGAACAGCGTATGGGACATCACGTTAATATGATGCAAAATATGTGTAAATAGAATGTGAATAATATGAAAATATTAAACAACTCTCTCCGTACAACTTTTGCGGAAGAGAGTTGTTTTTTGCCGAAATGACGCTAAAAATTACTGACTATCAGTCAATATGCCCAAAACGGCGACATGATATTTGAGAAAAATCACATATTAACAAATTGACGGAATGGTGGTATAATTAGAATAGTTCATATTGTCTATTCTTGGGGGAGTGGTGCGTATGAAAAATAAAAAAAAGCTGCTGGGCACTGTGTTGGCAGCCGCACTTCTTCTTTTCGGCTGCGGTGAAGAACAGTCAGACCTTGTGGAGCAGGAACAGGTGCCTATCTCGCAGGAGGTAAATACGCCTTCGGAAGGTTTTTACTATGAGTGGGCAGGCGAAAAGATCACGCCCGAACTTGCAGCAGAAAAAGGCTGTATCATGATGGGCGACAACGGCACAGGTGCAGCCGAGTGGTGTGATTTTCTTATCGACCTAGCCGCTGATGCGACAGGCGAGATAACGATATGCACCGATGAATCTGTGATGCAGATAACCGAGAGCGCATCGGGCGGCACTGCTGTCGTGCAGGTGAAGAAGAAGTACAGCGGGCGGGTGATTTCATACGGGCGCATAATAAGCCCTGTTGAGGTCTGCTGTGTCAGGAATGAGGAGAGTGATACTCTCGATTATTACCTTAGTGATGTGCTTATAAACAGCATGCCCGCCGCAGGTAATGACGATCTCACAGATGTCCCCGCTGATTTTCAGTGTTTCCGCGTTTCTTCAGATGCCGCTGTTACTTTCCCCTATCAGAAGCATTTTTCTTCATTCGGTGATTTTGAGAGTTATTATGACCTCTATCATGACAGTCTGGGGCTTGATGAAGTCAGGCAGTCAATGTCGGGGTATAATGACGATGGCGGATTCAATACCCATATCGTCTTCCTTTACGGCGACATGTCGGCAAGTGACCAGAGTTATACATTCCTGCGGGCGGTGAAAGAGAACGGTACATTGACTTTCTATCTAAAACAGCAGGATCACAACAGTTCGGGCTCGGTTTCAAAATGGCAGCTGCTATGCTCGGTGCCTGGCGAGTACTTGTCAGATGTCGCACCCGATAAGGTCAAATGGGTAGTTTACGATGACCGTGAGTCGCGCGGGTAAATTACTTTCTGATAACTCTGTATAAAACTGTTGACAAAAACCTGCAATTGTGGTATATTGTAAATATAATGTTAAGAAACGAGGTGCGTCCTGATGAAAAAAGACGTTTTCGATTATGTATGGACTGATAAAAAAAGAACATTTCTCGGACTTCCGCTGTCCTTTACAAGATATTACCTGACCGAGTCAAAATTTATTACCCGCTCAGGCTTTCTCAGTGTGCAGGAGGACGAACTGGAGCTTTACAGGGTGCTTGATAAAAAGCTGGTGCTCACTGTGGGCGCCCGTATAGTCGGCTGTGGCTCGATAGTCATGAACGTGCGTGATGTCGATACGCCTGTAAAAGAGATAAAGTCGGTGAAAAATCCCAGAGAGGTAATGAAGCTGCTGGATAAGTATATAGATATGAACCGCGACAGATACCGCACCAGAGGTCGTGATTTTTACAACGGTTTTGAACCGCAGGGCGATCTCGATGATGACGGGATCGAAGGATAATTTGATGACATTTGGGGCTGTCGGCGCGGCAGCCCTTGTTTTTTGCAGATATATGTGAGGTGTGAGATATGCTGAAATGTCCCGTGTGCGGCAAAACAGTTTTTGAAGAAGCAGGCGATTACGACATCTGCCCTGTGTGCAGGTGGGAAAATGACAGCTTGCAGTGCAAAGACCATAACTATGCAGGCGGTGCCAATGACCTGAGTGTGAATGAATGCAGGATAGAGTATTTTCTGCAAAATAATGCCCGCACCGCAGGCAGGGCAAAAGCGCTGGCTGAGGACTATGCTTCGGCACTTAGGGAGATAATAGATAATTACAGCGGCAACGACCGCATGACTTCACCGGATGCCGCAGAAAATGAGCGTGCAGACTACGCATCTGCCCGCAAAAGCTATATGGATAAGCTGAACGGATTAATGCTTTTACTGCTTGAAAAGGAGGGCGGCGATGACATTTGATGACCTGACTGCACTGCCCGCCTGTGAGGACGAGATAAAGCGCATCGGCAAGTCTGTCTATATTTACGGCATGGGCAACGGCGGCGAAAAGGTGCTGAGATGGTGCGCTGACAGGGGAGTAGCCGTCAGCGGTGTTTTTGCCAGCGATGATTTTGTGCGCGGGCAGAGTTTCTGCGGGTATAAAGTGCTCTCACTGGCGCAGGCGGAAGAACAGTCGGGCGATATCACTGTACTTCTCGCTTTCGGTACCGAACTGCCCGATGTTATGGCGCATATAGATGCCATAGAAAACAAGCACTCCCTCTTCGCACCCGATGTGCCTGTTGCGGGCGATATCGCTTTCTCGAAAGCGGACTTTCTCGCCATTCGCGGGCGTGCCCTGTGTGTGTATGAAAGCCTTGCCGATGAACAGTCAAAGCGGGTGTTCATCGGGCTGACAGCCTACAAGATAACAGGCAGACTTTCTTATCTGCGGGATATCTTCACCGATGATGAAAAGCCGTCACCTCTGCTGGGGCTGGGCAAAGACGAAGTTTACTGCGATCTCGGTGCGTATAACGGTGATACCGTATTGCAGACCGTTTCGTCAGCAGGCGGGTGCAAAAAAATTTACGCCCTCGAACCTGAGAAGCGCAATTTCCAGAAGTGTGTAAAAAATTGTATCGATATCGACAACACTGTGTTCATCAATGCCGCCGCATGGTCACATGACTGCACGATGACTTTTGAGGGCGGGAGCGGCAGACAGGCAAGGCTGGGCGAAAAG
This sequence comes from Hominimerdicola alba 8, assembly GCF_000178155.2. Taxonomy (GTDB): domain Bacteria; phylum Bacillota; class Clostridia; order Oscillospirales; family Ruminococcaceae; genus Hominimerdicola; species Hominimerdicola alba_C. The sequence continues at coordinate 16,748 of NZ_ADKM02000089.1, read as the reverse complement.
GGAAAAGTCCTCACCGCCGCCAGAAGCCTTGACAGCGTACTCAGCGGCGCAGACTGCACCTATATCAAGTATGATGTTGAGGGCGCGGATATCCCTGCACTTAAAGGCTCTGCCAAGACCATAAAGCGCTGTCAGCCGAAGCTGTGCTGTGCACTGTATCACCGCTGCTACGACTATATCGATATACCGCTGTATATCGAAGAACTCTGCGGCGGGTATAAATTTTATATGCGCCAGCAAAGCTACTACCCCGCTTGGGAAACAGAACTGATAGCTATAAGATAAAACAAAAGAAAACACCCGCATGGGGTACGCGGGTGCAAACAAAAAAAGATATAGGGGAGAAGCTGACAGATAAATCTGCCAACTATATATGCAGGCTTGGGGTAAAAGCCAACATACCGAATTATGATCGCCGGTTTTTCTCCGACAAGTATAATATACTTGCTTAATGTGTTAGTTGTGTGAAAACCTATTGATTTGATTATGAAATTTTACAAAATATTGCCACTTTTTTGACAGGAGAGTGTTATCATGCCCAGATTTTTCGTTGAACGAGAAGATATAAACGACCACACCGCCCTTATTCGCGGGGCTGACGCTGTACATATAGGCAGAAGTCTGCGAATGCGGCTGGGTGACGAACTTACAGTCTGCTGTGAGGGCAGGGACTATATATGCAGGATAGATACCATCTCAGACGAGCAGTGTACACTTACAGTGCTGTCATCGGGCGAGGGACAGGGCGAGCCGAAGACCCGCCTGACCCTGTATCAGGCTGTGCCGAAGGGTGATAAACTGGACACCATAGTGCAGAAGAGCGTTGAACTTGGTGCGGCAGAGATAGTACCTGTGCTGACAGCAAGGTGCGTTTCGCGCCCTGATGAGAAGAGTTTCCGCAAAAAGCGCGAAAGGCTGTCGCGGATAGCTTTGGAAGCTGCCAAACAGTGCGGCAGGAGCATAGTGCCCGAAGTCGGTGAGATGATATCACTTGATGAATGCGCAAAGCGTCTTGGCAGACACGAAACGGGGCTTATCTGCTACGAAAAGGGCGGCTCACCACTTTCGGAGACAGTACCCGCTGATACAGGCGATATCGGTGTTTTCATCGGCAGTGAGGGCGGATTTGATGAAGAAGAGGTCGAAAAATGCCGCGCAAACGGAGCGAAAGTCATCGGTATGGGAAGCAGGATACTTCGCTGTGAAACAGCTCCGCTTGCCGCCATAGCGATCATAATGAACCTGACAGGCAACATGTGAAGGCGATCGTTAAATATATAAATGACAAAAATTTCAAGACATTCAGCGCTCACAGCCACAAAAAACATAGTGTCTGCGAGAACTGAATGCAGAAACAAATATGTCGTTTACTATAATTAACTGACGTAAATATTTTTAACTAAAAAAATATTTTTTAATAAGGGCTTGAATATCCGTTAAAGATGTGTTATAATATATTTGATGTCATGACTATTCCCATGCCGCACCGCATATGGTGTACTTACAAGCGTTTGCAGCGGTGTGTTATTGGTGCAGACACATTCAAGATGATAGTTGGAGGGAGTTACTTTTGAGTAAGGTCCTAATTATAGATGATGATGCGATGGCTGTCAGAATGGCAGGCTTTATACTGAAGAAAAAAGGTCATACCGCAGTCGGTGCGGAAAACGGCAGTGACGGCAGGGCGAAACTCTTATCTGAAAAGCCCGCGCTCACTCTGCTTGATATTGAGATGCCCGATGAAAACGGTTTGGACGTTCTTAAAGCGATACGTGCAGATGCCCTCACGGCAGATGCTAAGGTGTGCCTTATGACAGGCACTGTTGATGACAAGGTGCTTTCAGCCGCCGCTGAACTTGGTGCGCTGGGCTGTCTGGAAAAGCCGGTTCAGGCGCAGGCACTCGAAGATGTGCTGAAAAAAGCGGGTATCTGACAGAAAGGGGAGTTTTGACCATGAAAGACTATCTGATAGCTGTAGCCGATGACGATAAGGGCAACCTGAAAGTTGCAAAGCGTATACTGAGCATTTACGGGTACAGGGTAGACTGCCTTTCTTCGGGCGAGGAACTGCTTGAATATGTCAAAGGCATTAAGCCTGACCTTATACTGCTCGATGTGCATATGACAGGCATTGACGGTTTTGATACCATACACAAGCTGAAAGCTGACCACAGCGCAAGAAATATCCCCGTGATATTCCTGACTGCCGATGATGATGCCGAAACGGAAACAAAAGCACTTTCGGCAGGGGCGGCAGACTTTGTGGGCAAACCTTTTGTGGCATCTGTGCTGCTGCTGAGGGTAAAGAACACCATAGAACTGAACAAATTACAGACCGACCTCAAAAAAGAGGCGAAAAAACTCAGCGCTGATTTCCTTGAAGAACACCGCCGCAATGAAAGGCTGTCGATGCAGGTGGTAAAGGCTCTTGCGGGCGCGGTAGATGCTAAGGATAACTACACCAACGGTCATTCTACCCGTGTGGCGGAATATTCACGCGAGATAGCAAGAAGCGCGGGGTTTTCTGAAAAGGATCAGGATAAGATCTACATGATGGGGCTTCTGCATGATGTGGGCAAGATAGGCATGCCTGACAGCGTGATGAACAAGCCCACAAAACTGACTTCCGAAGAGTATGAACTTATAAAATCACACCCCGCAGTGGGATGCGATATACTTAAGAATATCACCGAGATGCCCGATCTTGCTGTTGCCGCTAAATGGCACCACGAAAGATATGACGGCACAGGCTACCCCGATGGTCTTAAAGGTGAGGAGATACCAAAAGAAGTGCGCATAATAAGCGTGGCAGATGCCTACGATGCAATGTCATCAAGGCGAAGCTACCACGATGTCTTCGCGCAGGAGTATATCAAGAGCGAGCTGATAAACGGCAAGGGCACTCAGTTCGACCCCGTTTATGCAGATATAATGCTCGAAATGATAGATGAAGATACCGAGTACAGCATGCGCGAAGACCCCGATGCCTACATGGTCGGTGATGACGGCTTTGCTGTTGAGCAGACAAACCGCAATGATGACAACGATTTTGTGTTCGGCTTCCTGTCGATGCTGGAAGCAGGCGGGCTGGATACAGCTGTCGGTATGAAATACTGCATGAACGATACCGAGTTCTACGCCGAGATGCTGACTGAATTCACTCGTGGTTCGGATGACAGGATAAGACATCTTGAAGAATGCGTGGCATGCGGCAATATCGAGCAGTACCGCACCCATATCCACTCGCTGAAAAGTTCTTCAAAAACGGTGGGCGCTATGGATATCTCCGAGCAGGCGAGGGTACTTGAAGAAGCCGCAAAAGCAGGTGACGGCAGGGCAGTCATAGACGGCACGCCCGCAGTCGTTGCAGACCTGCGTGCGATAGTCGGAAGCATACTTATGGCGATGTCGATATATGGTCTGACAGATTAAAACATAGAGGGGGCACATACGTGCTATGCTAATATAGTAGTTTTATGCCATAGTATTTCTGATTTACAGTCAGAAGTACTATGGCGTTTCTATTGACAGTACAGAGATGATGTGCTATAATTGTTACTGACAAAAATCGGAATTTAAATATATAGGTGAAATCAAGTGAAAAATCATAATATTGGTGAATTGATATTCAGCATATTCTTTGCCATTATTTCAATAGTTGGTTGTATATTATTGTTGATGGGAACATTTGGAAAATCAAATATTTCGTCGAAATATTCGGCTTTATGCTTTGCAGTATCTTTTGGTTCATTTGCATTGTATCTTCTAAAAAAGAAAAAAAAAATATGTTTTTTCTTCTTTATTTTATCCTTTCTATGCGCATTTTTAGTATGCAAATTCTGATTTAGCTTAGTAACAATAAGTACAATGCCCCTGAGCACTTTGAAAGGCTCAGGGGCAAAACTTCTATATGAGTATCATTCTTAAGCTGTCCCCTTAATTTTTTCATAAAATGCCGCAGGGTACTTGAAATTATGTGAAAAATGTTGTATACTATCCTTATCAGAAATAGTTCGTTTACAGTAATAAGAAACAAGAAAGGAAGGCTGAGTTAAATGAGCAAGGGTCTTAAAGTTTTCATCATCGTTTTCACTTCGGTGGTTGCCGCTGTAGTGACCGCTAATCTTGTGACCGAGATATTCAAGACGAAGCTGAACAAATACTATTCCGTAGAGAGATAACACATCAGCTGCCGATCCACGGCAGCTATTTTTTTAAGGAGATAACAAATGATATTCGACACCAAAGAAAGCACGATAGAGGTCGGCGGCATGTCCATCGACTATGTGGTATTCGGCAGGGGCAGTAAGCCGATGGTCATCATACCCGGTCTGACATTTAAGCGTCTGCGGGGCACAGGCATCACGCTGGCGCACATGTACAGGGACTTTACCGATGATTTCCGCGTTTATGTATTTGACCGCAGAAAAGATATACCCGATGGCTATTCTGTTGAGGATATCGCTGATGAGATATACTCTGCCATGAAAGCGCTGTCGCTAGAAAAAGCCTGCGTGTTGGGCGTTTCACAGGGAGGCATGGCAGTACAGTATCTCGCGATGGAGCACCCCGAAATGGTGGAAAAACTGGTGCTGGGTGTGACACTTTCGCGACCTAATCCCACAATGCGCGAAGCTGTGGCTGAATGGACGGCACTGACAGAAAATGGTGACCTTGAAGGGCTGGTCTTAAATTCCATGCGGCGCGGTTATCCGCCTGAGAAGTTCAATAAATTCAGGCTGATAATGCCCGCAATAGTCAAAGCAGGCAAGCCAAAAGACCCCACCGAGTTCATGCGCATGGCAAAAGCCTGCCTCACCTGCGATACCTACGACAGTCTGAATGAGATAAAATGCCCCACCCTTGTCATCGGTGACAGGCAGGATAATATAGTCACGGGCGAAGCATCGGTGGAAATAGCTGAAAAGATGGGCTGTGAATTGGTGATGTTTGACGGATACTGCCACAGTGCCTATGAGGAAAAGGCTTTCAATAAGGAAGTTTTCCGATTTTTCACAGAGCAGTCAGAAAACTAACGCACACCTCACAAAACGCTGTGTGATAATAACTAAAATATCCCTAAGGAGGATCTGAAATGTCTGATAAAGAGCAAAACTTCGGTGAACTTTTCAACGATGTGATAAATAACAGTGACCTTGAACTGCCTGCACTCAGCTATGATGAGGTACAGCTGGTCTACAGCCAGACCAAGCAGATCATCGGCACGATGGTGGAATACAAAGAACTGATGATGATGTATACCTGCGCTATCAAAGAGGTCAAGACGAAGTTCGATGTGCTGAATACCGAGTTCAACGTGCGCTACCGCCGCAACCCGATCGAATTTATCAGCACCCGTCTTAAGCGCACTTCAAGCATCGCTGAAAAACTGCAAAGGAAGAGTCTTGCCATGACTCCGAAGAACATTGAGGATAACCTCAGCGATGTGGCAGGTGTCCGCGTTATATGCGCCTACATAGATGACATCTATGCCATAGCAGATGCGCTGATAAAGCAGGACGACATCACACTCATCGCCCGCAAGGATTACATAGCTAACCCAAAGCCCAACGGTTACCGCAGTCTTCACCTTATAGTCAGCGTGCCTGTTTTCTTTGCGGAAGAAAAGCGCGATATGCGCGTTGAAGTGCAGATACGCACCATCGCGATGGACTTCTGGGCGAGTCTTGAACATCAGCTTAAATATAAGCAGGCAGTGGATAACGAGCAGGAAATTGTTGACAGGCTCCGCGCCTGTGCTGAGGTCATATCTTCCACCGACCGCGAGATGCTGAGCATACGCAGTGAGATAGAGCAGGCGGCAGATATACCGTCAGAGGACGATATCTTATTTGAGAAGATAAAGAATTTCGATGTTCCGATATACTAAACAATAAAGGCGATACCCGCGCGGTACCGCCTTTATTGTTTTTGGTGAAGCATTCTGTACTGCCGCCTTACCCTGTCTGCCGCCTTAGCGCGAATATCAGGGGGATCGGCTATCTCCAGCACAGGACCGTAGCTGAGGAGCCTTATCAGCAGGTCTGTTTCGTCTTTCTTGTCGTACCATAGCCGAACTGTCACCGTGTCCGAGCATTCTTCGCGTTCGGTGCGTTTTTCGTATGCGGCAAATTCCATAAGAAAGCGCTCGTCTGCCCGCCGTTCGGTGCTGACTTTTATGACCAGCGGTTCATCACAGCGCCCCGCATCGGTATCGCGCGGGAGAGTATCTATGCCGCCGATACCCTGTTCTCTAACACGCTCCACCCTTGCCAGATTTATCACAGCCGTCCTGCCGCCCGATGACTGACAGAACACCCTGAACTTGTCGTCCCGCTGAGAGTATTCCAGCTTGTACGGCAGACACTTCGTAATTATACGCCTGCCTTGTCTGCTGACAAATTCCACTTCGACCGCACGCTTTGCTTTGAGCGCCGCCAGTATCGCGCGGAAGTTTTTGCGGTATTCGGGGTCGGTGAAAGGGTCGCCGTCGCTGTACCTGTCTACATATCTGACCGCATCGGGCTGATACAGCGGCTCGACATCAGCCGTCCGCTCGCACAGTGCCGCCAGTTCGCGGTCATCGAGAAACAGGTAGATACGCGGGTCGGCCAGCTTTGAGCGAAGCCAGCGCTTTTGCAGAGCAGTCAGCACATGTGGCGGCTCGCTGACTGTTACGGGGTGGAGCACGCCTGCCTTGTCGCGCGACAAAAGCCCCCAGTCGGATCTATCATTCTGCGGCAGCAGCCTGCCTGTTAAAAACAGCCCTGAGTCGCGGAACCCTTCTTTTGCAACGATATCACGTACTTCCTTGTCGGTCAGCGCGTGCGCGGTCAACACCTGTGAAACGATGCGGAAATACGCCCCGTAAAGTTCACTGAATATCCTCATCGCTGTCACCTCCGTAAAGCTGGTACATTCTTTCAATGTCGCTGTAGAAACGCCTGCGTATACCCTCTGTGCCGCCCTCGATGCGTTTGATGCGCCCGATGAAAGTTTTCACCCATTTCATGGCTTCGTTGGGGTCACAGACATCAAGCGTGACAGTGAACTCGTTCTCGCCCGTCTTTTCCAGAGTTCCGCACCGTTTTTCACGCCTGAGCCGTTCAACGATGAACTGTTCTTTCTCTTCATCGGCTGATATGACCAGTCTGAGTGGCTCGGCGCCCTCGACCTCGTACAGCGACACACCGAAACTGCGCTTTATTATCTTCCTGTACCGCGCCATCACATCGTCAAACTCTTCAAAGACCCCGCCGACTTTCGGCATGGGCATGTAGTCCAGTCTGAAAGAGAAGAACCTGCCGCTTTCGGGTAGCCACGCCGCTAAAAAGCGTCTGCCCGTCTGCACCGAAGAAAGTACCTGAAGCGGCACAGCTGCAATTTCGCCCTTTTCTTCCCTGATGCGCGAAAAACTTTTTATCGTTATGGTGCGGTGTTTTTCCATAGCGTCAAGCACTGTCAGCATGACTTCGTCCTCCAGCGCGTGAACTATGTAGTAGTGTTTCATAAAGAACAGCTGATTTTTCAGCCCCAGCATTTTTAGTATGCTGTTGCCGACCAGTCCGAATTCCTGCGTTTCAGAGAAGAAACTGACCGCATCTATAAGACCCTCACTGTCCAGCCAGTCCTCTGCAAAATCACCGCTCAACCTGAAAAATACCGACCTGCCCCGCTTTTCGCTGAGCATTATGCCCTCTTCTTCATACTCTTTCAGCTTGTTGCGAACCGTCTGTTCGTCAAGCGAGAACTGAAAGCCTTCATATAACATGTCAGTCAGCTGACGGGCTGTGTACTGTTCGCCGTCGCACATTATGTCAAGCAGAAGAAAGTGGAGCCTTATGTCATTGTCGGTGAAACTGCGTGTGTAGAATGCCTGATACAGCGGATTTTCCGCTATCTTATCCGAGTCCACCGAGATAGCGACCTGCTTGCCCCTGACCGAGTCATCATATACCAGATAATCGCCCAGCCAGCTTTCGACTCTGCGCTTTTCGTCATCATAAGTGCGGGCGCTTTTCTTGTCGAAATCGTTCCTGACTTTGTAGCCGTAAATAAAGAAATCCCGCACATAATCGCGGGTCTTCTCAAAATTCTTTATAAGTTCGGAAAATCCTGCCATTATCGCACCTCCTGACTGTCATTCTACAACGGTTATCTTGTATGTTCAAATGCAGGCATATAGCCGAAGATGTGCTGTGCCGCCCATGCTGAAAGGCTGTTTGATGCGGTGTGTCAGCGGGATAACCATAAAACTATTTCCACATCTCGCCCAACATAGTCACCACAGGCAGTGTCAGACCGCTCAGCAATGTCGTCACCGCGAAAAACTCAGAGCAGCGCTCAGGGTTCTTGTCATATTGTATCGCAAACATCGTACCTGTTGTAGCTACAGGGCAGGCAGATGCTATCAGCACGACCATCTGTACCATGTGCGGCGCGGGGATAAAGTGCAGCAGTGCCATCGCAGCCAGAGGAAGCACCGCCAGTTTCAGCGTGGCAACAATGTAAAGACCGCTGTTTTTGAGCGCTTTCACCACGTTTGTCTGCGCCGCCGCCGAACCTGCTATCAGCATAGCCAGCGGAGTGTTCATATCGGAAACATATTGCAGCGATGTGTGCAGAAAATCAGGCAGACGGATCTGTAACAGGTAGAATATCAGCCCGATGAACACCGCCACCACGCTCGGTGCTTTCAGCGAATTGAGGAAAGACTTCATGTCCTTGCTGCCCTTCATCGTCATCAGCCCGTGTGTCCATATAAGTATGTTGAACAGTGTGATGTAAGCCGTCAGATAAAGTACGCCCTCGGCACCGTAAATGCCCCTGATAAGTGGTATGCCGATGAATCCGCAGTTAGAATACACCGCTGAGAACCTCTCAAGGTCATGTTCGGGACGCTTCTTCTTTATCAGTAGTGTAGAAAGTCCTATGGTCACCGCAAATGAAAGCCCCGACAGCAGAAATGACCACAGCAGTCCCCTCAGCAGTTTGCTGCTGTAATCGCTCTGATATGACATGAATATCAGCAGCGGGTTGACGATGTGAAGTGCCACCGCCGAAAGCTGCTTGTTGCCCTCTTTCGTGATAAGCCCTTTCATGCTGCACCCGAAACCGATCAGCAGTATTATGAACATTATGACTATCTGCCTTAATATCACCATTCCTGCGTCCAAAAAAATTCCCCCATTCAAAAAAATGTCTTGACTATTATATAACATCTTTATGAACTTTTCGCCCGAAATATCTTAATATGTGGTTATCCAGACGACACGCTGTAAGGCAGGCAATAAAAGAAAAAGCCCGCATCAGCAGACACGGGCTTGATTTATCGAAATATCAGTCGCTCAGAGAATCGAACTTGTCTTCAGCCAGATCCTTCAGTTCGTCAACAGCGTCAGAAGCTGCATCAGCAACATCGGAAGCGATCTTCTCAGCCTTTTCAGCTGCGTTCTCAGCAGCCTCGCCTACCTTGTCAGACAGGTCAACATCTTCAACAGCATCTTCTACCTTATCCAGATCCTCCTCAGGGGTGGTATCATCATCGATGCAGTCATCAAAATCGTCGTCCAGATCCTCGTAGTCATAATCCTCGAGTTCCTTACGCTTCTTATAAGCCATAACGGCAGCAGCACCGCCTGCAACAGCTGTTATAGCGAGTAAAGCCTTTAATACATTTCCCATTTTGAACACTCCGTTTCTAATCTAATATAATATCTCTAAATCATTTGGATTTCAGATTATTGTTAGTATACCACAACCTGTCATAAAAATCAAGGGACGCGGCGATGTTAGCTATAATTTTCGGCAATTTGTTTAATTTTAATCGACTTTTTGTAACAACTCGCCTATTTGCAGGAAATTAATTCTAATTTTTAAATCAATACACTTACACAATATTCGCAGCGGACAACTTTGCAGAACTGAAAAAACTCGTTTTTTGAAGAGCGGCTCACTTCATGCTTATGCAGAGTTTGTCCAATTCCTTTATGCTTCCGTTGAAAAAATTCATATCGATATACTTTTCGTCACCGTTATATCCATCTAATTCCTCTGTGTCGGTGTACTGCCAGAAAGTCCAGTCGTTGTGAAATGGTCTGAAATACACATTCCTCTCCCATAAAAGACAGCCCTCAAACCCGGTTTTATAGAGCCTGTAGGAACTACCTGTGCAGTAGATGACAGGCTTCACACCATACTTTTCTTCCAGACTGTCTATCATGTCTTTCAGTTCGGGAATGACTTCATCTGCTGACTTTGGGTGTTTCAAATATTCGCCGTAAGGTTCAACATCTATAACAGGCGGAAGCATTCCGTCGGTCAGCCACGTTTCTTCCAGTGCGGCTATGAAGTTTTCTGCCTGCGAACTGCCCGAACTGTCAAAACTGAAAAAATGGTAAGCGCCCGCATACAGCCCCGCGTTCCTTGCGCCTGTGAAATTATAGATGAACTTCTCGTCAATAAAGCTGCTGCCCTCTGTGGCTTTAACGAATACAAAGTCCATATTTCGGGATAGTTTGTCCCAGTCTGCATCTCCCTGATAAGAAGATATATCTGCACCGACCACACCTTTCGGGTGGTTCAGCCTGACGGTCTTTGAAAGTACCGCCCCGGCGAAGCCCCCGCCGATGACCAAAGTCAGCGAAAGCCCGATGATAAGCCTTCTTAGGCTTTTCTTTTTCATTTCGGTCACCTCTTTGTGCTGTAATATCATAGCACGCAGACTAAAAATTGTCAAGTGTGACCTATAGCAATCCGCCTTAAAATTCAGACAAAATCCAGTCACAAAACCCATAAATCCCAGCTTTTGCGACTGGATTTTGTGAATTTAAAAAGTTGGATTGCTATAGTTTTATATTGCAGACTTATCTCATGCCTGAAAACAGTGTCCGCCGATGCTCATACTCGGCAAAAGATGTGAGATCAGGCAGTTTGGGGTGCCACGAAATCTGCTGAACTGATATCACGCAGCTTTTCTCTTGACCGACTTCTGACTGCTTACCCGCAGACCGCGCCTTGCGTTGCGTGCGTTTCTTTCGGCATCACGGTCGTCAAGTTCGTTCAGCTTTTTGCCCGCTTCCTTTCGAATGTCGGATATGCGTTCCAGTTCGAGCGCGAGCAGGGCGCAAAGTCCCATCACGCACAGTATGAAAGTCCTTGCGGGTGACACTGTAGCCGCCCATATCAGCCCGCCCGCCAGTAACAGACCGCCTGTCACGCTTGCGAACCACCCCTCTCTTGTCGAATACTCGTTGATGACCAGAACTATCGCCGCAAATATTATGCTCATCTCACATTCTCCCTTCTGCGCTTTGCGCTGTGTTGTGAATGTATTATAGCACATATTTTTTGATTTGTGGTAACTTTTTTTGGACAGCACTTCTTTTTTGCTGAAATCTCGCTTTTGGGTATATTTTTTGTACAGTAAAACAAATGTTCTGAACAGCGAGGGGGTTTTATTGTACAAAAAAGAGCGTACCCCTAACGGATACGCTCAGAAATGTTTTATCACTCAGCTTTGCTGTCAGCAGCGCTGTCGGCGGGGAAAGGTTTACTGCTGCCCTCTTTAGGGGATCTTGCCGCTGCACTGCTTTCCTCACCGCGAAAAGCCGAAAGATCCTGCTGCAATACGGTGATCTCGTTTTTGCCGAGCCTTGTGCGCAGCCATGCTGATATGGCAGAAAACTCATTATTGTCCAGTTCTTTGGTCACAAACAGTGTAACTATCGTTCTGCTGCCATTTTCATCGGGAGATATGTATATCTCCGACTCAGCTGCCGCAGCACCCGATATTTTCGGAGATATGGCAGTCAGTTCCGCACTTATCTGCGCAACATCTATCTTGCTTGCCGCAGACTTATCAAGCTGTTTATGCAGTTCTTCGATCTCGGTCTTAAGCTGTTCGTTCTCGGCAGACAGTTCTTCGTTCTCCTTTATCGTCAGTATCTCGTCAACGTTTGGTTCTTCCTCGTCGCTGTCATATTCTGCCAGCAGTGCCTTGACTTCGTCAGCAGTGATGCCGTCCTTGACGGCAGTCTGGTTTATCTTCAGGCTGTAGCTTTCCAGCTTGTAGTCGGTCAGCTTTTCTTCGAGTTCTTCCTGACGGGCGGGAGTTATCTCTTTGCCTATCAGTGATATCTCGATGACTTTATCGTTTATATCCACCGTCTTCTGCACCACCTGTGTGCCATCAAAAACAAACTCGTTCTTGATGAATGCTTCCGCACTTGAATTTTCTATGGTGTCCTTGATCTGGTGGTAAGCGAAATATATGCTCGGTATCATCGTGATGACGGCTACGACTGCGATAGATCGGTGTATCTTGGCAAGCTGTTTCTTGTCAAGTTCTTTGAACTGAGGTACACGCAGGTATTTAAGCACTATTACAGCCGTCACGCAGATGAAAAATCCGTTGATGAAAAACAAATACAGCGCACCGCTGAAAAAAGCTAAGTTTTTGTGCGCCAGACCGTATCCTGCCGTACACAGGGGCGGCATCAGCGCAGTGGCTATGGCGACACCGGGTATTACATTGCTCTTCTCTTTGCGTGTCTGACCGATTATACCCGCGAAACCGCCGCTGACGGCTATCAGCACATCGTAGATGGTGGGGCTTGTGCGTGCCAGAAGTTCGCTTGACGGCGCATTTATCGGTGATATCGAAAAGTATACGAATGATGTTGCGATGCTTATGAGCATCTGTATAGTCAGCCTGACTGCCGAGAACCTCGCCAGTGTCAGATTATTTGTGGCGATGCCGTAGGCTATCGCGATGATACTGCCCATCAGCGGTGATATCAGCATCGCACCGATTATCACAGCGGTGGAGTTTGTATTCAGTCCCACCGATGCCACCAATATCGCCATCATAAGTATCCATGCGTTGGTGCCCTGTAACTTTGCGCCGCTGACGATAGTGTTTTCTATCTCATCGCAGCTTGCCATGTCGCTTCTCAGGTTGAACATCGAAGAGAGCACCTGTGAGTTTCTGTCGTTAGTTTTTGCCATTACAGGCATCCACTCCTTACATCTGTAAATATAAGTACATAAAAAAGTACATATTCACCCCGCTGCTGCCGCCTGTTAAGGTATCGGAATGGCGGTGCATTTTCCTGCTGATATAAACCAGATTATCAGTTTTTCCGATCTTTACAGTCGGGAGCCTTGTGAAATTATTCTAATATTTTCTGAGTCTTCTGACATAAGCAAAAGTTTTGCGTTCGCCCTTATCTTTGAGCATGGTCAGCAATTTTTCTATCAGTTCGGAAGTTTCGGGGTGTATCATTCGGGTATTTTTGCCGCGCATGAAGTAAGCCAGAGCCGAACCGTCATTATAATCGTCTTTCATGTATATCTTGCTTGCCGCGACCCTGTCACAGAACATCTCCTTGACATATCTGAGCGGCATTTTCACAGGGCTCATGACCCTTGTGACGGGGTCGTAATCAGTCCAGTATTCAAAATGATGCTTGTTCCTGCCCTTATGGTGCATCCATGCAAGCGAGTAGCCGTAGCTGTCGCGCTCGCCCTCGTGGGGGGAACGTGTGCCCTGATAATATTTTACGCCCAGTGAAAATTCTTCATAGGAATATTTTGACAGGTCATGAAGAAGACCCTGCAGAGGTATGCCTGCGCGGAAGCAGTTTTTCATGACCTCATGCCGATGGCGTGTAATGGTCTTAAAATGTTTTACAGCATTTGAACGGGTACGGTCGTCCATATAAAAAACTCCTTGATTTTCGTGAAGGTTTTCGCAGATCTCGCGTATTATAAGCGCATCTGCTATACATTATAACAAATTTTCAGTGATTTGTAAAGGGAGATCTATGCTTTTTTGAAGGTAAATCTTTTCAATATTTTCGCATATATTTTGTTTGGCTTTCACATAATTATCATAAAAGGAGAGTATCATATAACCAAGGTCAAAGGAACAAGAAAAGACCGAAAAAATTACAAGACAATAACTTTTTTTCATATATTTTTTTCTCCAATTTCTCCACCTCTTCTTTCGTTCTGCCATTGCTTCTGCTTTGGCGGGACGGAGGAAAGCAGGGCAGGATAACAAACGAAATCCTCATATTTTTTCTTCATATATACTTCTATACTTCGCAGAAAGCCTCGACATCAGTCGGGGTTTTTTGTTTTATATGCCTATTGTGACATATCTGCATAAATGTGAGGGCGAAGCCGTCGTTTCTGCCGAAAAAATGTTTTAATTGGCTGTTTTTCTATTGATTTGTTGTAAAAAATGTGTTATAATGTGGTTGGATAAACATGTTCAAAAAAGGAGGACAAAACCGATGGAGGTCATGAATAACCAATACAGATGCGAGTTCGTATCATATAAGATAAGTGAGGACATTTTAGCTGAGATATTTGCGGCTAACGGCATTATGGGCGCGAATTTTGAGAGCGGGTACGGCGTCAGGGTGACTAAAACTGATGACGGCATAATCTTCTCGCGTGACGGCGAATGCGGTCTGCCAAAGCTGATATTTACGGCTTGGGGCGGTGATGTGTGCGAACTTTCACCCGAAGCTGCTGACGCCCTTGACAGGCTTGTATGTGGGCCGTCGGCGGAAGACAGGACGGACTGCCGTCAGTACAGATGTGCGTTTACGGGCAGTTCGGCGGATAAGATGGCGTTCCTGTCGGGACTTTTCGGCAAGACTGATATAGGTGCGCGGCTGGATATCACCGAGATAAGGGCTTCAAAGTGCGGTATGACAACGGGCTTCGGCGTGTTCGGACTGGAGAAGAAATGCTATGTCGGCGGCAGGCTGAGCGGGTGGCAGCTGAATATTGTCGGTGAGAGCAGTGAGGAAAAAGCTGTTCTGCTGCTTAAAGACGGTGCGCTGACTGTGCGCGACAGGGGAGATGCTTTCTGTTGGGACGAAAGTACGCTTGTTTCGGCTGTAAAGTACGCCGATAAGGTTGATTCGCCGAAGGGTCTGACTGCTATAAAAGAGATAAGCTGTGCGGATATCGGAACGTTTGCTGTGCCGAATTCAGTATTGACCATAGCGGGTGGTGCATTTGCGGGCTGCGGAAGATTGCAGAAAGTCTGCGTTGGCAAACCGAACGTACTGCTTGGTAACGGTTTTGTGAACGGCGGCGTGGTGTTGGCAGGCGTTGCGGGCGGCAGTGCTGAAAAATATGCGGCTGAGAACGGTCTTGGCTTTGAGTTGATGAATGTCACTGAACCTGCGCCTTTTGCCTTTGAGATAGCTGACGGTGTATGGCTGGCGGCGGCAGAAACTTCCGTTTACAGGAAGCAGAACGGCGAACGTGCCGAACTGAGCGATGTATTCTACATGCCCGATGGCAGGGCTGACGACTTTGACTGTGAGATACTGCTTTTCAGCGAGGAAGCGGCTAGGCAGTCGGGGGTAGCGGCACAGCTGGAAGGTTTTGGTGAACTGCTGGACAGCGAAACTGTACGTAACGACCGCAACGGCTACATAAAGGTTTCAGCGCGAAGAGCATCGAACGGCGCATATAGTGTCAGCCTTGAAATAGAACATGACAGCGCTGTGATAATAATTCACACCGAGCAGATGGGCGCAGGTGAAAAATCCGAAAAGGCACTGTACAGGCGTTATTGCGAGGTGGGTGACAGCATAGTCTTCGGTGGAATACCTGCGGCTGAAACTCTGAAAAAGCCCGATTATGACATGGGTGAGAGCGCCGAAGAGGTCACCGAGCCTGTGGCTGGTGGAGTTCCCGAAGCTGAGGTCACCGAACCTGTTGTTGAGGTAGTTCCCGAAACTGAGGTCAACGAGCCTGTGGCTGAGGCAGTTCCCGAAGTTGAGGTCACCGAGCCTGTTGT
Organism: Hominimerdicola alba 8; assembly: GCF_000178155.2. GTDB lineage: Bacteria > Bacillota > Clostridia > Oscillospirales > Ruminococcaceae > Hominimerdicola > Hominimerdicola alba_C. The sequence continues at coordinate 919 of NZ_ADKM02000089.1, read as the reverse complement.
TGAGGTAGTTCCCGAAGTCGAGGTCACCGAGCCTGTTGTTGAGGTAGTTCCCGAAGTTGAGGTCAACGAGCCTGTTGCTGAGGCAGTTCCCGAAGTCAAGGTCACCGAGCCTGTGGCTGAGGCAGTTACCGAAGTCGAGGTCACCGATCCTGTGGCTGAGGTGCAGAGCATAAAGCTGGTGCGCGGCGCAAGATTCGACCTGAGCGGCTACAATGACAAGATGCTGGTCATAGACATGGATTATCAGGCTGAACAGGGGATAGATATTGACGGATATATCTTCCTGCTGGCGGCGAACGGAAAAGTACGCAGTGATGCCGACTTGGTGTTCTTCGGGCAGAAGGCTTCCGTTGACAGGGCGGTTAACAATCACCCGTCAAAGACAAGATGCTTTACGGTCGAACTGAGTAAGCTGGACGCTGATGTAAGCAAACTGGCTGTTGCTTTTGCGATATACGGCGACAATGCAGAGCAGATATTCAGCTGTGTCAGCAAGCCTGTGGTACGCATAAGCTGTAATGGTCAGGAGATATGCAGTTACGAAGTCGAGGGACTGAAAGATGAAAAGTCGGTAGTGGCTATTGAGATGTACAACAAGAACGGCTGGAAACTGAGGACAGTCGGACTGGGCTACAAGGAAGCACTCAAGACCCTGTGCGGAAGTTACGGGGTAGAGGTGAACAGCCAGTAGTTCACCACGCTTTCACAAAGCACACATAATGCTCTCACCACTCTTTCGTGAATGCCCGAAAATGACCTAAATTTGTAATTTTGACCCGCCTATTTTGTAATAGATTTACTATTGACAGGCGGGCAAAATTATGATATATTTAGGTTGCATATCAAAGATAAAAGTCAGCGGCACCTGTGGGAGGTAAACGGCTGACGGTCAGACTAAAAAAAGATAATGACAATATAT
>NZ_ADKM02000090.1 GCF_000178155.2 Hominimerdicola alba 8 | reverse complement strand
GCAATAGATGAGGTCTTGGAGATCACCTCCTACGATGAGCTGCACCTTGACAAGCTCGGTGACGAGCTGAGTGCGCTTTTCATAATCATCTCCGATACAGACGCTACATTCAACTTCCTTGTGGCGATCATGTATTCCCAGCTTTTCAACCTACTCTGCACCAAAGCAGATAATTCACCGGGCGGAAAGCTGGACTATCATGTACGCTGTTTGTTAGACGAGTTCGCCAATATTGGCGAAATACCGCAGTTTGAGAAGCTCATTGCGACTATCCGAAGCCGTGAAATATCGGCAAGTATCATCTTGCAAGCTAAGAGCCAGCTAAAGGCTATCTATAAAGACAATGCAGATACGATCGAAGGCAACTGTGATACGATGCTGTTTTTGGGCGGTAAGGAGAAGTCAACATTAAAGGAGATCAGCGAAAGTCTCGGCAAAGAGACAATCGACTCCTTTAATACCTCTACGAACAGAGGTCAGAGTGAAAGCTACGGTATGAACTATCAGAAGCTCGGCAAAGAACTGAAAAGTCAGGACGAACTGGCGGTCATGGACGGCGGTAAATGTATCTTGCAGGTGCGAGGAGTGCGTCCGTTCTTCTCGGACAAGTTTGACATTACCCGTCATAAGCAATATCCAATGCTTTTGGACGATAATCCTGAGATGGGGTTCAACATCGAAAAATATGTGAGTGACCAAAAGGCGATGCGTTTGAGACTGTCTCGACAGGAGAAGTTCACGGAGTTTGGTGTTGATATGACGGACGCCGGACAGGAAGTTACAACAGTATCAGCAACAGAAACAGAAACCGCTGATACACAAAATTCTGAGGAAACCGACGAAAAAGAGATATATGTCGGATTTTAACTCGGACAGTGAAGAAACCGAACAAAGAGATAATCGGTTGAAGCTGCGGACATTCTTTACTTTATTTTTTGAGGGAGACTTTTTACCTATGAACGAACTGAATATTTCTGCGGTCGATGGTGCCGCAATGGAGACAGCAACCACTACCTCTGCACCTAAGCACAAGTGGCTCTCTAAGCTCACCCGTGGTGCAAAGAAGACAACGATGTTCTGCACTGTTGCAGGCATCATGGCATCTACCTGTGCAACTCAGGCTTTCGCAGCAGGCACAGGCGAGGTCGATACCTCGTCCTTTATCACTACCGCCTGCACCGTCCTCAAGTCCGTTATCTGCCTGATCGGCGGCGGTGTTTCGCTTTGGGGCGTGGTCAATCTGCTTGAGGGCTACGGCAACGATAACCCCGGTGCGAAACCACAGTAGTGATATAGAAGTTTTTTCTCCCTTAATTCAGGTCGCATAAAATAGGCGTTATGCGACCTTTTTTCAGCAATTACGAAGTATTTGCAATTTACCTGTTTCCACGGATATGGCAGTCACCGCCACATCAAAGCGAAAGTGAATCTCAATATCCTGCACACGCTTACCGCTGGACTTGTCGGGTTCGTGTACTACGATCTTGTCAACCAATTCGTGCATGATCTCTGGTGTCAGCTTTTCGATATGCTCATACTTGTGTACGACTTTGAGGAACGCAGTTACATCGGAGGACTTCTGTTCAGCCGTTTCCACAAAGGCGGTAAGCTCCGCAACGGTAGCTTTCAGCTTTGCCTGTTCCTCCTCATATCCTGCGGACATCATCGTGAAACGCTCATCGGACAGCCTGCCGAGAACATTGTCCTCATACAGTCTTGTGAACAGCTTGTCCAGTTCGGAGACACGCTTTTCAGCCTGTTTCAGCGTTTTCTTTGCTTTTGTAAGCTCCGAGGATTTACGCTGAACGGAATTGCTCATAGCCGTCTGAATAAACCCGTCCTCATTCTCACGCACCATTGTCAAGAGCTTGTTCAGCTCACCGAGGACAATTTCGTTGAGGACACAGGTGCGGATATAGTGGACAGTGCATTTGTCCTGTTCCTTTGCGTATGTAGAACAACGCATATGCTCCTGTTCAGGGCGCTCATTCTTGCGGCGACTCAGGTACATCTTCTCTCCGCAGTCAGCACAGTACACCATTCCTGCAAACGGGTTGACTGCCTCAGAGCGTTGCGGTCTGCGCTTGTGCTTGCGAAGTTGCTGTACCAAATCAAAGGTCTGCTGCGTGATGATAGGCTCTTGCGTATTCTCAAAGATTTGCCATTCTTCCTGCGGGTTGTAGACGATCTTATGCACCTTGTAGGACTTCATTTTCGTTCTGAAATTGACCGTGTGACCGCAGTATTCGTAGCGTTCAAGGATATGGGCAATTGTCTGCGCTCCCCAGCGATAAGTCTTTGCATTATGCCGTCCGTTGTCACGACCTTGCGACAATGCGTAGGCAGTCGGTGTTGGTATGCCTTGCTCCGTCAAAATTCTTGCGATCTGCACCGGACCGTAGCCGTCAATGCAGAGCTTGAAAATCTTGCGTACCACCTCGGCGGCAGGCTCGTCAATTACCCACAAATTCTTGTCGGTATCCGACTTCTTGTAGCCGTACACTGGCGGACACAGGTGCTTGCCCGATTGACCTTTAGCCCTGAACACCGCACGAATTTTCTTACTGCAATCACGGGCGTACCAGTCATTAAAAATGTTCTTGAAAGCAAGCAGTTCATTCTCGGATTTCGCTGTATCGACATTATCGTTTACGGCGATATATCGCACATCGTAATCGGGGAACACCATTTCGATCAGTTCACCTGTTTTCAGGTAATCTCGACCGAGCCTTGAAAGGTCTTTGGTAATGACCGTACCCACCTTGCCATTTTCAATGTCAGCCATCATCGCTTTGAAGCCATCACGCTCCCAAGTCGTACCGCTTACTCCGTCATCGACATAGTAAGCCGTGTTGTGAAAGCCGTTGTCCTCAGCGAATTTTGAAAGAATAGCCTTCTGGTTGGTGATACTGTTGCTCTCGCCGTCGAGCATATCATCTTGGCTCAGGCGGCAGTATAAAGCTGTAATCTTGTCTGTCATTTTAACCTCACTTTCCGACAGGATACAGCAAGCTATGATATAAGTTTAGCGCATCTTCGGGCAAATGTCAATATGCCCTGCACGAAAATTTAGACAGCCTGCTGTATGGGTTCTTGTCCGGTTTCACCGAGGAGTTTCTCACAATCCTCTGTTATCAGCCTTGCGAGTATATCGCTCAGGCTCTCACGAAAAGAGGGGTTAAAGACGGTTCTTACTCTGTAAATCGTATGCCCTATATGGTACTCGGACACACTTTCCGATACCGCATTTACGGCGGTAGTTGTTGTGTTATTCATAGCGAATTTTCTCCTTTAGCGTATCTCTGTCTATGCTTTTAGGTTTGAGGGTTTCGCTTTATCTCTCTGCCCTCATAGTGTTGTTGATTATAGCCGTGCGGAACGGCATTGCTGCCATTCCTCTCACAGCTATCGTTTTGTTGTCGGATATATGTTAATCCGAGTAAGGATTGTACTTCTTTTCAAAGAATGAAGTCTGTCCTTCAAGTTCATTGTCATCAGCATAACCGTCCGAGCCGTTGCCGGTATTATCAGCAACGCTGTTATCATCGTCAGCCAGTTCACCGATCTGCTCATAGGTCATACCGCTTGCGGTCAGCTTGCCGATAAGGTTATGTTCCGTAGTCACAGCGTCAAGAAGTGCCTGCCCCTCGATACCGCCGTAAAGCTCCGAGAGCTGACCGTAGGTGTAGAGTTTGCTTTCAACGATAATCTTGTGTTTGCGTTCAAGAGCTTCCTTGATAGCTTTTTCAAGGTCAGTGAGCTTCTTATTGTTCTTAGCCAACACAGTGTCCGTGATGACAGCAGCGGACTTCTCATCAGCTTCAGTCTTAGCTTTCTTACCCATTCACATCACCTTGTTTCGATTTGGATTTAGAGCCAATGCCCTATGATAATATTATAGCGCAGATACGCCGTTTCTGTCTATTGATATTGCGCTCAAACTTTCCGTTCCATTGAGATTATCCAGTTCGACAGGTTGTTATGGGGAAAATGAAAATTCTCCAATGTATGCGGTCGCACTTCTATCGCAAGTGTAACGGAGCATTTTTGAGCGCTCATATATCAATACCAACTTTTTCAGCCAATCGTTAAGTGTCACCGAGATATTCTCCGTTATGCACAAACGGACTGTTACAAATTCAGTGATATTTTTCGCAGGCTATGCTTAACGATACCGTATGGATTTTGGTAATAACTATTGAGAGATATTTTCACGATATTGCCGCCCAAGTTGCGCTGTAACTGCGCCGAGCCAGTTTACAATTTCAAGAGTGATGATATTGAGGGCATCACGGCGGAGCGTGAGCGAAGAATGACACCGCCGATACAGCGGCGGAAAAACAGTCGCACAGCTCCAAATTCGCTGTTGGAACAGCGAAAGCCTGCGGATAGGCAAAATCACGCAGGCAGAAATACGCGCGACAGCGCGGGAAAAATAGCAAGCAATGTATTTCGCGCCACAAGGGACTTGAAATACAATTGCTTGTTGGGGACACCCCAAGCCCCGAAGTCTGCGGAGCAGACAAAGAGAAATCGGCTGATGCCGATTGAATAAACGAAAGGAGTACCACAATGGAAACAGAGAAGAAGAAAAGGGGCAGACCGCCCAAGCAAAAGGTTATGGAGTTCGAGGGTATGACCTACGAGGGAGCTATCAACAATGCCCTTGACCAAGAGGTCAAATCCGAGCTTGATGATACTCTCGCACACAAGCCTGCGGACGAGCTTTCCGATGATGAACGCAAGTACCTCAAAGGTCAGCGTGAGGGCAAGGCACGAACGCTCAATATCCGTTTCACCGAAAGCGAGTATCAGGACATCGAAAGTAAGTGCGAACAGTTCGGGTACAAGAGCAAGTCAACATACGTCAGAGATTGTGTGAGGGCAAGGGTTGATATAGGCGTTGACCGTGCCGACTTTGCCGAAACAAATCGGCAGATAAAGGCTATCGACACTCTCACCGACAAGGGCGTTACCCTCGTCAGCCACAAGGAGAGCATTGACACCAACACACCTACGGGGAAATTTATGCTCACCGTGTTCGCAGCCCTCTCTCAGCTTGAAAGGGAGCAGATCAGACAGCGACAGCGTGAGGGCATTGAAATTGCTAAGGCACAGGGCAAGTACACCGGACGGAAACCTATCCCCACCGACTGGACGAGGTTCGGGCAGCTCTATGGGGAATGGAAGTCGAAGAACATCACGGGGCGTGACTTTATGCGTAGAATGGATATGTCAGCTAACACTTTCTATCGCCGTGTGCGTGAGTATGAAATCCGCAACGGCATCACCGAGCAGACCTCTGCTTGACAAACGCTGTCAGCGGAACGGAGAAGCCCCACAGCGCCCTCCACCCTTGCGGAGCGGAAACTAATCGCTGGAAAGAAAAAGCCCTCAGAAACGCTTGCAGGGCGTTTCCGAGAGCTTGCGGTTAGTAATTCAGTTCCAATAGGGTTCGTGCTGATTGTGGTATGCTCCACAATTCCGATTATGACTTGTGTGGAACGGTTTTTGAGTGTGCCAGTAGGCTATGGACAAATGGTTTACTTTAACTTTGAAATCCGTCCTTTATCCATTTCATACACTGTGTCACACAGCACTTCAATATCCTCTGCTGAATGGGAGCATATTAGTATTGTTTTGCCTTGTTCTTTGTAGGATAACAAATATTCTCGCATTTCCTTGACACCATCCTTATCAAGACCATTGAACGGTTCATCAAGAATAAGAATATCCGGATCTTCCATGATCGCCTGCGCAAGACCCAAGCGTTGACGCATACCAAGAGAATACTTGCGGACGTGTCTTTTCAGCTTCGGATCAAGTCCCACCTGTTCCATACTTTTCACTATTTTCTGTTTGCTTATCTTGCCTTTTAGACCTGCAAGAAGTTTAAGATTTCTGTACCCTGAATAATACGGAATAAAACCGGGTGTTTCGATTATAATACCCATATTTTTGGGAAAATCAACATCTTTTCCAATGCGTTTTCCATCAACGACTATTTCCCCTGATGTAGGCTTGATGAAACCACATATGCATTTCATCAGCATTGTTTTCCCACTGCCATTTCTGCCTATAAGACCATGTATTTGATTGGCATCAAGTGCTAAATCAATATCTTTGAGTATCTCGTTTTTTGAAATTGTTAAATAGACACCCTTCACATTTATAATGCTCATAATATATTCCTTTTATATGCTGCTGAATTTGAATTTTTGTATTCCTATACAGCTTATTATCAACAGCACAGCTATAAACAATGAAAAATATACTCCTGAATACCATATGGGAATCACAGGTTCGCTAAAATATTGCGTGAAATGCATCCATGTCATGCTGTTTGCCATAGGCATAGTCCACATTAAATTTGTGCGAACAGCACACAAGGCTGCTCCGGCTGATATTAAAGTACCATTTACTACAAAGCCAAAAGGCTTCATTTGAAACAGTGCAAAAACAAATTGATTCAAACCAATAATCAACAGATATGCACTCATGTATATAGTACTATGCACAGCTGAATCAATAAGTGAAAGCTGGTTATGCAGATTGTTCGGTAATAATTCTGAACCGAAATTGTATCTTTGTTCCGGAAATCTTTTTGTAAAATCTGTTACTACCATGCTCCAGTTATTATCAAAAGTACATGACAAACTGATCGGTACGATCGTTCCAATCAGTACAACTGCAAGATAAAACATAGTAATTAGTATCAGATATAGTATCATGCTGTAATACCAATTTATTCGTCCTGTTCTTATAACATATAGGAGGGTATTTGAGTCGATTTTAGGATAGTTTGATATGAGAGCAAGGAAAACCAAAGGTATGACAAGATTAAGAGTTTCCGAATTGACTACTGCTATAAAGGGTTCCAAATAATTCAAGTTTTCCCCCATAAGCTCTGCATTGTATAGTAATGGGTCTATTGCAAAACTTTTTATAAAAATGATAAGAGCAGGGATCATAATTATCTTCGTATTAATTACAGTTGAGATAAATTCTGCTCTTGCTACAGAACATATCTGCTTAACATTGATTTTTTTCAATAAAATTACTCCCCTTTATCGGTTCTGCAATGCATAACTGTAATATAAAAAAATGAACAAAACACTATAAGTGCCATTGTAAATATAATAATTATCTTTATATCTTTACTCGTTGCTGTGACATTCAAGGACATTACGCTGCTTGGGTACATATCATATACAACGTTAGCTATATCAAATCTTTCTTTGTCTATTAAATTCTTTGTTATTTTTTGTAGTGAAGTTTGCCATGTATAAATCAGTATAAATGGGATACAAGTAATAAGATATGGATCATAGCTGAAAGAAAAAATAATAAGTGATAACGCAACGCTTTCTGCACCATACAAAAATGCAGATACTAATAATGTAATAACAGATGTCAATTCATTTTTATTTGTAACAAATATAAGTTCCATCGTTTTGTAGTCTAAATCATAAGATGACAGCGATGGGAAAAGAAATCTGACCGCAAGACCATAAAAAGCATATCCCAAACACGCAATCAATCCACCACAAAAGAGTACGCTGACCACCTTGGATAGATAATACTTTGTTACTCCTGTTCTCGTTATAACAAATCTTTTCATTCCAGATGCACCCTCTGAGGTGAACGGAATGATAAATGGTATAGCGGATATGACAGGCATAAATAGCGAGAGATAGCCATTGAAACCTTTGCAAAAGACTGAGTAGGAACTGAAACTATAGTTTTCAAGTTTTAACTGTTTGTCAATTATAAAAATTGCCTCAATGACCGAGTATGATTTTGCAGTAGATGGATCAACATATACCTTTGATGTAAAGCATAAGAACGCTGTAAGTATTACACAGCCTAAGAATCCAATATTAAGAATGCTCTTACTCAAATCACATTTCAATGACTTCAAGAATAACATCTCCCTACGGCATAATAACTTCAACAGCTCCTGAAACACAGTCTACTGTTATATAATTGATGGAATGAAGCCCTGTCTGCGCTACATCGTCCTGAATAAAATACCATTTCGGTGTACAAATAATGTTTTGAGAATCAGTTGATAATTCTGCTTCAACTAATGTACCCCTAGGTTCATACATCAATATTACATTATCAAACTTAACACTCATATTGTCTGCCAATTCTGTTTCTAAAATATCACATGCTCCTTTAAAAGAAATGATTTCGTTCAAGGGTTCTGCTTTAGCTACGGTAAATGCATCACACCCAACAAAATATTCGGGTGAAAAATTGCTGTCAAGATCTATGTAAGTCTGCATTGCAAATGACATAAGAGTATTTCCTTTTACAAAAAGAGAGTCGCTGGAATATTCAGAAATTAAATTCTGAATACCTATTCCTTTGTAGCTTTTTCTCAGTTCTATCTCATAACCAACGTCATTCGATGTGTGAATGATATATCCATCTGATACTTGAAATTCTAATTCATCGCCTAAAATATCATTGACCTGTTCACATACAGATAGAGCCTTTGAACTCGCATTATTAAGCTCATCAGGGATGGCATTTGTATTTATATGATCAATGTAATAAGAATTCTTTGAGGTTATGTTCTCGCTTACGCTATTGACTCCGTTATCAGATTCTTTCCAAGAAATATACGGGCGTGAGTATGGCTCAATTTTTATCTTTTCGCTGTTAACCTGCAAGAGCGCAATATTTTCATCAGCATCTACTATTGGATCAAATGAAAAGTTGAAAGCGGAATATAGCTCTAAAACTTTGTCTTTTTTCCACTCAATGCTGTTATTAGCGTTACTATATGCCAATTCCAAGTTATATACTCCGTCGGGAATCGTTTGTTTGATTGTAGAGCTGTCAGGTAGAATAAATTTTGAATACCCTGCACTATAAGCACTTTCAAAGTCATCGTATATCTTATCAGAAGGTACAAAAGTAACTTGAGTTTTATCAGATTCATGTTTGTTGCTTTTTATACTGTCAGGAGAATTAGCACAAGAAGATAATAGGATTAACGCAACACTCATAAAAGGAATAACTAGTTTTTTCATTCTGGTTCTCTTCTTTCAAATGATAAAGGGTACTGCATAAAAATAGGTAGTAGCAGTACCCTTTAATTAAAACCTAAACTACACTTTTTTGATTAGCTTCCAGTTACATAACCAGAAGCACTGCTTCCAAGACCATAAGGTGCAGGATTTAACGACAGACTTGACAGTATTCTCTCTCCCTTATCAATATAAGAATGCGAATAGCCCTCTGCATAAGTGCCTGTAGAAGAATACGAATTACCTCCAACATAAGTACCTCCAACATATGTACTTTGACTAACGCCACAGCCATTTGCAAGAGATTGAACATTGTAACTTACGTTGACATATCCATCATGTGCAGCATACCCTGCTGTAACACTCGTAGATGTGTAACTGCCACTGTTAGAAATATAGAAAGAAAAACTAGCAGCACTTACAGAAACCGAAGAAACACATGCAATCGCAACTATTGCCGAGAGCATTGCTGATGCTTTTTTGATAAACGTCATTATAATACCTCCTAATCTATACACTAAACCATAAACCCAAGCTCTTAAAAAACCTAAAACCTGATAAATTTTACATAATAAAAGTATGTGTACAAGTTATACAGCAAAGCAGTCAAATTTCTTTTGCTTATAATCAATTATACAAACCCAATAAAGCAAAACATTTATCACTATATTATTTAGGAAATTTAAAGAACTGTATCTTTGTAAATATAGTATAACATATTTGTTTTTGTTTGTCAATATATTACATATATTATTCTTAAAATTTGCACTTTTGTACAAATATCATGAAAACGAATTGTTAGTATTGACATTTTTTAAATTTTACATCCTGTTCTGAAGTAGAATGTAAACTCTATACTGAACTCGTCAGAGAACTCAGCAGCGTGTATATCTCCCACACGGAGGTTATAAATCATATCAATCATTGTAAGCACCCTTTCGGTAATATTTTAGCTTGCTGTACCTGTCTTACAATGTTTGCCTGAAAACTTCTTTATCTTGTCGGTGAGCTGAATGACCTGAACGCACAGATCAAAGATCTGCAAGAAAAACTCAAAGTGCTGAAAAAATATCGCAAGGTCAAGCATATCGGAGAGGAACTGAAAGCACTCAGCGGTCGGGAGGAAAAGAAGTACCGCAAGGAACACGGCGGCGATATTGCCGAATATCACGAAACCTGCAAACAGGTTTTGGAGCTTTACCCGTCAGGCAATATTCCGAAAGTCGAAAATCTTGAAAAGCATATCGCATCTTTGCAGAAAAAGCTGTCGAAGAAAAATTCGGAATACAATCAGGCGGATAAGAAGTCCCGTGAGCTGTCCGAAGCTACGAGGACAATAGAGGAATATCTCCGCCATGAACAGAGCCGAGGACAACAGCAAAAGCGTAAACGGAATGACCTTGAATGATGATAGGCTCTCTGGCGAACGGTAAAGCGTCTCAGAGCCGTCTGTGACGGTTATGGGGAAAACTATCCGCTGAAAAAGAAAAACGGCTCAGGGAGCTTGCTATTTGCTCTCCGAGCCGTCTGTATTTGTGAAATCAATCACTCTGTCGCATATCTCCAAAGCCGCAGGACGATGTGTAACAATAACAACCGTTTTATCCGTCATACTCCGCAGATTTTGAAGCAACCGTTTTTCCGTATCTGCATCGAGAGCAGAGGTCGCTTCATCAAGGAGCAGTATCGGGCTTTCTGAAAATATCGCCCTTGCAAAAGGCGTTGTACCTGCGCTGGATATATTCTTGATAGGCTATCTGGTCGGTCATGGAAATTCCCCTTTCTGAATAATAGTGCGGGGCGGTGGCACTTCTTGCTGTCGCCCCTTGATTGCCTACCAGCAAAGGCGGGCGGGGCTGTCAACGGCTGCGCATATGCGCCGTTCATCTTGACCGTTGACTGGCTCGGCTGGGTTTGCTATTTACCCGACAAACTTGAATTTATTTTAAGCTATCACGTTTTACCTTCTTAAGCCTTACTATCATTACCATAGGAATTTCTTTGTTGGTTTTAAAACATTCTTCATAAAATCCATCAATGACAAATCCAGCTCTAAAACAAAGGTTAAAAATATCTTGTATGGAACGATGATAATAAATCTGCTCTTTCGGTTGCCCTTCAATCGCTATATCATAGTAACTGTGCGGTGTCATATATTTTTCAGTCAACGTGACAAAACAAGGGTGTTGCGTTGCAAAGACAAAAATTCCGCTTTCCTGCAACAGTTCATAAACAGCCATAAGAAGTGGTTCAATATCCGTAATATCCATAATTGCCATATTAGAAACTGCTTTCGTAAAGGCTCGATTTCTTTTTAATTCTAATATACTTTTTCTATCGGTCGCATCCGCC